>CAYYWZ010000076.1:0-18994 GCA_964475415.1 uncultured Saprospiraceae bacterium
AAGTCACCGTTTTCATCCGTAGTTACCGTTTGCATATCACCGTTGCTATCTGTAACGATAACATCAACATCAGCAAGATCAGGTTCCCCTGCATCTTGCATACCATTATTATTTTCATCTAAGTATAAGTGTCCGAAAACCTCTGTAGGTGTGTAGTAACCATCATTGCCTGCATCCGTAGGCATATCAGGATCAGCCTCTACAACTGTAGGATCATCACCTTCAGTTTGTGTAGAACCAGCAGGGTAATCTGGATCAGTTTCGTCAACATCTACTGTCGTAGTTCCAGCAGGAACTGGAGCAGTAAAGTCACCGTTTTCATCCGTAGTTACCGTTTGCATATCACCGTTGCTATCTGTAACGATAACATCAACATCAGCAAGATCAGGTTCCCCTGCATCTTGCATACCATTATTGTTTTCATCTAAGTATAAGTGACCGAAAACTTCAGTAGGCGTGTAGTAACCATCTATACCTGCATCAGTAGGCATATCAGGATCAGCCTCCACAACTGTAGGATCATCACCTTCAGTTTGTGTAGAACCAGTAGGGTAATCCGCATCAGTTTCATCAACATCTGCAGTAGTTGTACCTGCAGGAACTGGAGCAGACCAGTCACCGTTAGCATCAGAAGTTACCGTTTGCATATCACCGTTGCTATCCGTAATGATAACATCAACATCAGCAAGATCAGGTTCCCCAGCATCTTGCATACCATTATTATTTTCATCTAAGTATAAGTGACCGAATACTTCAGTAGGTGTGTAGTATCCATCATTACCTGCATCAGTAGGCGTATTAGGAATTGCTTCTACAACTGTAGGATCATCACCTTCAGTCTGTGTAGAACCAGTAGGGTAATCAGCATCAGTCTCATCAACATCAGCAGTAGTAGTACCCGCAGGAACTGGAGCAGACCAGTCACCATTAGCGTCAGAAGTTACCGTTTGCATGTCACCATTTACATCCGTAATGATAACATCAACATCAGCAAGATCAGGTTCCCCAGCATCTTGCATACCATTATTATTTTCGTCTAAGTAAAGATGACCAAATACCTCAGAAGGTACATAGTATCCATCTATACCTGCGTCAACAGATTCTCCAGAAATAGCAGTAACAGTTGTAGGATCATCTCCTTCAGTTTGTACTGCACCAGCAGGAAAATCAGCATCTGTCTCATCTACATCAGCCATAGTTGTTCCTGCAGGAACAGTAGCTGTCCAGTCACCGTTAGCATCCGTAGTTACTGTTTGTACATCGCCATTGCTATCTGTTACAATAACATCAATGTTAGCAAGATCAAGTTCTCCCGCGTCTTGTACACCATTGTTGTTAGCGTCAAAATATACATGACCGAAAACATCACCAGGCAAGTAATAACCATCTATACCTGCATCAACAGTTTCTCCAGCTATTGCAGTTACCATTGAAGGATCGTCACCTTCAGTTTGTGTAGAACCAGCAGGATAGTCAGCATCTGTCTCATCTACATCAGCAGTAGTAGCTCCCGCAGGAACAGTAGCAGACCAGTCACCGTTTGCATCAGAAGTTACAGTCTGCATGTCACCGTTACTATCTGTAACAATTACATCTACATTAGGAAGATCCGGTTCCCCAGCATCCTGTACGCCATTGTTATTTTCATCTAGATATAGATGACCTATAACATCTCCGTCAACTGGTTCAGTCCAAGTGAAAGAAGAGGCAAAGTTGTTCGTAGTGTTTCCGTCTACAGGTAGGTTGTCTATTCGAGCTTCGAATCCATTAAGTGATTCAGGCTCAGTAGAATCTCCTGTAACGTCAAAATCGACAAATACATTAGCGGAAAATAAAGTCCCGATAGTGCCAGTCTGGACACCATTGTAGGTATTAGTAGCTGCATCATAAGTCCAGCTAAACAGGTCCGCACCTGGTCCATAAATGGACGCAACCCCAGCTTCAGGGGTAATAAGGAACATTTCTATAGTAAGTGTTATCCCACTTGTAGCAGGATAAAACCCGTTTACGTTATTTATCGTAAACACGAACGTACCATTACCTCCGCTATCTAGCGGATTAGGATCAATATCAGGAGCAGTAAGAGAAGCATCTTCTGTTCCTGTTTGAGCACTTAAGTACGTAACACTAGAGAAAGCCATTATTAGAAATAGTAAGGATTTCAAAAATTTCATAAGTGTTATTAAATTAAAGGTGTAAAAAAATATGTATGTTAAAATTCTACATTACAATTGATAAAGGGCAGCTTATGGTGCCTTTACATTGAGTTATGACAGTGTACAAACTTATATATGTTGGAATAGCATCTATCGAATGTAGACACATAAATCTCTGAAAGAAAAGTATAGCACTTTTCTATAATTAAGCGTGTTAAGGGCATTCTCAACTTTATAAGAGTTTTATAAAATATAATATTCATAAAACTCATTGGGTGAACAATAATTTAATCGGGGTTATTAGATTATTGACCCCAAAGATAGGTAATCTTTATTATTTCAGCGTAAAATATGCTTAAAGACTAACTAGAAAATTGCAATAAGTAGTATTGTATGCACTTAGGGATTAATATGCTGAAATACAGACAGATATATAAACTTTTCTTACGTAAATCTTGCTAGAAGAGAGTTCAGTAAACGTCTGTTTAGTGCTTAGCTGAAACTTTAAACATTTACAAACTTTCTGATCAGCTTAAAATAAGGACATAAAAGCGAAGTTTTTCCCTTATAAAAAGGTAAATATATACATACCAAGTATACATCTATAAAGTATATATGTAGTGTTTTTGAGCTAGCAGAAGAATCTAAGAATTAGAAATTTGTATTTTTACTAAGGATTAGTTCTTTTGTACTTTTTCCATAGCGATTTGAACGCTTTGGCCATAGACTTTGCAGTTCCACTATTGAACTTAATAACATCATTACCATCCTCTAATGCAGGTGCAGCTACGGCAATACAGTCAGTAGAAGCATTATAAATTGCACTCTCAGTAATAAAAGGATTAAACTCCGATTCAGGTAATATTAAGAAATTATTTTTCAATTCTTCTTCTGTAACCTTATAGAGCTTTTTGTACACCTCCATATTCTTCCTTATGGTAGAATTAGCGGGAACAATATATTTATATTTGGTCTTCTGACCCAAATTGACACTAATTAATTCTGAGAAGTTTTTGTTCTCTGTATCGTAATGAAGTCCTGGAGAAATTACCCATACTTCTTTAGCTTTATCCTCAAGCTTAATCAGTTGTTTAAGTGTCATTTTTTTCAGTTTGTTAAATTTTATACAAAGGTAATATTATTAGATCAGAAAGCATAACTAATAGTATTGATAAATCAATTTCACAATTAGTATTATTAAACTTTTTCCTTAGGTACAATAATTTTTACATGACTATTTGTAAAATGAGAAGATGGGATTATAAGAACGTTTCCATCTTCTAGTCTGATACTAAAGTTAGAACTAGAAATATGCTCAATAGTACCTTTGTGTTCTTGTATTTCTATGATCATACCTTCTTGATAAGTGTTTTTCCCATTAAAGCTGGCCAGAATATTTCTTAAGATGTCTCTCGAAGCAAAACCATAGGATATGGCTGCTGAAACAAAGAGTGTACCGATGACAATAAATAGATTAGAAGAAATGAGACTAGTATCGATGCCAGCCTGACTTAGAGCTGTAAGTGTAATAAGAATAATAAGAAAGTAATATACTATTACAGCTAATACTTTTCCGTTACTTAAACCAATAGATGATGTTGCACCTAAAATCAGATCTCTAATAAAACCTGCGATGTAACTTCCGATTAAAAAAATAGTAATCGCAACTACAATCTTAGGTAGGAAAGAAATAAACTTAGATAGTTCATTGCTTATAGTCGTCCATCCTAGTGCGTCACTAGCTGTCATAAAAACGAGTAGTAGAATAATCCAGTAGACAAATTTACCTACAAACTTAGTAGGGGTTAATTTCAGATTTGTTTTTTCTATAATTTCTGAAGCCTTAAATTTTTCAGCCTTATTGTCAAAACTAATGGATTTGAGAAACTTGGTAATGATAAAATATACCAGCTTAGCAAATAGCCATCCAAAGAGAATGATAAGTATAATGCCGAATAGTGTGGGTATAAAGTCAAGAATATTCTGGCCAATAGACATTAGAGATTGACTAAATAATTCTGACCAGTTTTCTAGGCTTTCCATGATGTTTTGACCTTTTGGACTTAGGTGAAATAAAAAGAGATGGCACTAATATAGTACCATCTCTAAGTAATCTGTAATTATAGATTAATTTTCTTTTCTCACTTTTTTGAAGAAGTGTTCCATTTGTTTTCCTGCTGCTTCCCTTCCTCCTAATCCAAAGGATAGAGCAAATGCAACTGCTATAGCACCAAGTGTAAGTCCAAAAGCTAGTGTTACAACATTCTCAGCTATACCCATGGTATGAAGACCAAATGCTAAGAACAGCCCAATAATAGCGAATCTTACGATTGGTATCAACCATGCATTTTCACTGGAGTCGATTGTCTTCACAACCATGTTACTGATAAGTACTCCAGCTCCTAGGATAATAATTCCAAAGAATACATTTCCAGCCATCGCAAATAAAGTATTCATGATGTCACTAATTGCTGTAAGTTCTAGTTTCTCCATTGCAGCTATTGTTGCCATGAACATTATGAAGAATAGTCCTATAGAACCTAAGGTATCACTAAAAGATTTTCCTTGAGTAAATTTATTTATACCTAATTCACCCGCATAAGTATCTAGTCCTAAACTTTTCAGGATTCCTGTAAGGATATTGATTAGATATTTCCCTATTATGTAGAATACACCTAATAAAATTCCTGCTGTTAAAATCTTAGGAATTGCATTCATAAATGATTGCAACATTTCCTTAGCAGGCTCAGATATTGCCGTAAGTTTTAGTGCATCTAGAGCTAGTATTAATATAGGAATGAATATAAATATAAAAACGAGTTGTTTGATTAGTTTAGCTATGCTTAAAGATCCCATATCTATACCGTTTTTCTGTATAAATCTTTCCGCTTTGTCAGAAATAAATCCAGTAGCTTCAGAAACGATAGTTGCTATAAGATATCCTACATAACCTATAATACCTGCTGCTAATAAATTAGGGAAGAAACCTACAAACTTATCTACCATGCCTTGTAATGGTTCTAAGACACTATCTACCCCTAAAAGATTAAGTACGATAAGTAGCGCATATATGACTACTAGATAGTAAACTAGTTTAGCTACAAAATCATCTATTCTCATAGATGAACCTACTTTCGAGCCTATTTTTTCGTCAATATTAGTTCTACCTAATAATTTCTTTGTAATCCTTCTCAATATTCCCGCAACGAAAAAACCTAATATAAGAACTACAAGAGCTCCAATTACAGTAGGTAGTACATTTCCCATTTGCGAGGATAGACTGTTTACAAGATTGTTGATATATTCCATGTTTTAACTTAAATTTTTGTTAAATAATATTTGCATTGTAAATAAGAGACCATGAATTCCCTGAAAAGTCACACAATGGCGAATCTAATTTACAGCTTTTCTCCAATTTTTGTTTTTGCTAGAGCCAAAAAAAAAGGCAAGAGGGATCTAGGATGATCCCACCTTGCCAACATACAAATAATAACATCTTTAAACCAGCTCAAAATGGTGAATGAACCTAGATTTTCTAAGTAAGGGGAATTGTAAAAGATAACACCACACAAAAACAACGTTGTAGCAGTATGTTTTTGTTTTATCTATCATATAGACCATTAGAAAATTAAATGGTCACATTTTTTGAATATTGTTTTTAGTTTTAAACATCCCATCGAGCATGGTTGCATTAGAAACTACAAACTTATTACTGAACAAGTCAATAATTTCTAATAAGCTATCTATTCTAGATATAGTGCTCATGACTTCTTTTTTTAATTCGTGGTCACTTTCTGACTGCTGGATCAATTCATTGATCTTCTTCTGATATTGATTTTGGATATTTTTTTCCTTCATCGATCAATTATTTTTGTTGTCATAGTGAATTAAATATAAGCTATATATTTTTTCTCTTGTTCTTTTAAGTCTCATTTTCACAGCGCTGGTAGACAAATTTAATATAGAAGTGATTTCAGCTATAGTTAAACCGTCTGCATACTTCATTATAAATAATAGCCTATCTACTTCTTTGAGTTTACTTAGTAGATGATACAGTTGTTTGACCTTTATTTCGTCTATAATCTTATCTTGATCCGTAGACTGTACTGTGAGCATTTTTTCTTCCTGGAACTCTTCCATGTCTGATACAACTATGTTCTTATTTTTTTTGATATAGTTAAGACAAGTGTTTACTGATATGGAATGTATCCATAGAGAAAACCGAGAATTAGCTTTGAATTTTGACAGGTTTAGAAATATTTTTATAAAGATATCATGGGTTAAATCTCTAGCCGCTTGTTTGTCTCGCAGCATAGAATAAGCTTTGAAGAATATTCTTTTTTCGTATCTATCATAGATGATAGCAAGAACTTTCTTTCTATGCTTACCGGTAGCATAGTTGATGAGTTCTTCATCGACTATATTTTCGAGTATGAGGTCTTTCTCTTTTATCATTATATATCTGAAAGCAGGGTTACCCGTGTTGAATATCTATAAATATAAATAACCCTATAAATATTTCAATGTAAATGGGTTGATATTCCAGCGTAGAGACAATCCTGTGACTAGTAGGTTACACTTTGACATAAGCAATATCTACAATAAGTTTAATAAAGTTATAAGAAGAATGAAAAAATCCGATAAGAGGGGGCGCAGTGACCAGTAATTCCAATTCATCTTTATAGAAGATAATTTTTGGTGTTCTACCTAACTAGCTTTTTTTCTTTATATTTAGTTGGTGTCATTTGGGCTATTTTTTTGAAATATTTAGAGAAATGTGCAGGATCATCAAAGCCTAGATCACTAGCTATTTCCTGATTTTGTTTATCTGTAAATTCTAAGAGTCTCTTTGCTTCTAGTACAACTCGTTCTTGTATAATAAGCTGCGGTGATTTTTGGTTGTAAATAGCAAAAAGATTTGATAGTGTTTTTGGAGATTTGTGTAGTAATTCTGCATAGTCTTTTACTTTCCTTTTTTCTCTGAAATGAATATCTACGAGAACATTATATTGTCGTATAGTATCTATCTGCGTATCTTTTAGATCTGTGGTAATCAGTTGTTCTTTTGCAAGTCGAGTACAAAGTATAATAAAACGTTTCAATAGCATTTGGAGCATTTCCCCCTGAATATTATCCGTTTCTTTAAATTCGTTTATGATAACAGCCCACAAGAGTTTCAATTGTTCTTTCTTTTCTGGGTTGAGCGTAATTAGAGGTAGATCTTGTGTTCCGAAGAATAAGATCCCATTACATCCTATTTCTTTGTCATGATCTGCTATGCAATAGAATTCTCTATTAAACATTAATCCAGTTAAAGGCTTATTCTTTTCTAGATAAGTAACCTTGTGAAAATAAGTTACAGTTGTAAGTTGATCAGGTTCTAACTCAATAGTTATACCATCTATAGATAATCGAACTGATTGAGTTCCTTTGTTCCAAAGAAATTTTATAATAT
Source organism: uncultured Saprospiraceae bacterium (assembly GCA_964475415.1). Classification (GTDB taxonomy): domain Bacteria; phylum Bacteroidota; class Bacteroidia; order Chitinophagales; family Saprospiraceae; genus CALCMJ01. The sequence continues at coordinate 7,612 of CAYYWZ010000076.1, forward strand.
CGTTTCTATTATTATATGCGTCAGTATCCCTTTGCACATTATCTGTAAGGATAAAAAGGGAATTTAGTTTAGTATTGGAGAATTTGTAAAGCATTTAGTATTATATTCTTAATTTATAATTTAAAGTAACATAAATAAGTTGAAAACCACATTATAGTTTTTTCCTTGTTTTAGTTAGACTTCTTAGTAAATTTGGTTAAAATAACAATCTGTTGTCCATCTATTTTTCCTTCTATATGCTCTGCATTATCATGTACGAGTCTAATACGTCTTACTGCAGTTCCTCTTTTAGCGGTGAAATTTGCTCCTTTGACATTTAAGTCTTGGATTAAGGTTACTGTATCGCCAGCTTCTAGTATGTTTCCATTACTGTCTTTATGTATAATACGAGATTGACTATTGTGCGGTTCTTCTTCAGCCCACTCTCGTGTTTCATCATCCATATACATAGTGCTGATTAGGTCCTGAGCCCAAGATTCATTCTCCATCGATTTTAAAATTCTATAGGCAGTAACTTGTACAGCGGGTGTCGGGTTCCATATGCTATCCTGGAGACATCTCCAATGCTCCTTATACTCACTAAGATTGTTTGCTATACCATCTAAGCAAGTTTTGCAAAGGGCGACTTGCTCAGTAATAGCTTCTCCTGATCTAGGGGGAACGATATAGGCAAATAATCCTGAATCATCTCCACATAATTCACAAGCAGATCCTGATCTATTTAGTAATTCAGTTGTTACAGTCATACTTTTAGAGTAATAAAATAAAGATAGGTTAAATCTTTAGATAGACCTAGTTTTATAGATCTGGCGTCTCAATCTTTATTCAGGAGAGTTTATTAATGAACAAAACTAACTCTATAAGATATTATTCTTCAGTCTTAAATACAAGAGCAGGTGTTTTTAGTTTCTGCAGTAAGCCCACTGTGGTACTTGGATCTATAAATCTTTTCCAGAAATTACGTTTGTGAGTTGTAAAAACGAAAGCGTTATACTCTAAGTTTTCTCGTGTTTTTTCGTGATCTATATAGGAATGTATGGAATGATTAATCACTTGATATTGTAAACTTTTCTTGACTTCAGATTTTACAAAAGTAAACCATTTTTCATTTTTCACTTTAATTTCCGTGGAGATATTTTCATCACTCAAATGAGTAAGTCCTATGCCAGCTTTTGGGAATTTAGAATGTAGAGATTTTAAAACTTCTATATCTTGTTTAGTATGGTTAGTAAGAAAATTAAATTTCCTAATAGCAGAAAATACCTGGTATTCTGGAATGACTAGAAGTGGAGTGCTTATATTATTGAAAAGTAATGTTCTAATCTTAGTGATATCCTGATCTTCTTTGAAAAGATTATTGTCTGTAATAATAAAATCTATAAAATTATTATGAAGAAAAGATTTTAGCACCATTTCTTCATTGCCGTGATGTATGTTTATATCTACCCATTCAGAATCTATTATGTCTCTAGTCAGTTCTCTGAACTTAGTAGAGACCTTTTGTTTTATATTCCCTTGGTAGTTTAGTTTAAAACTATCATAATAGTAAGGTGAAGAAATAAGGACAGGGTCTAGATTCTTACCTATATGGAGAACGTGTAGCTTCGCCTTATAGTGCTTGCAAAATTTCGCTGCATAAGTCACATGATCAGAAGAATCTTCTTTTATAAGGTTAGAAATTAAGAGTACATGGTTCATAATATTTATTTAGGTCGAAAGATAATACCTTATGATTAAAGATTGATTAAAAAGTGAAATAAAAACAATAAGCAAGATTAAAAGGGGTAACCTATTCCGAGGTTAAGTTGGATATTTTCTCTTCTCCAGTCTCCAGAAAAGAAATCTATTTCTCTTACTTTCCACTGAAATCCCTGTTGGAATACTGGAGCTCGCAGAGGGAAAGCGGTATCTAATCGAATAAGAAAGAAATCAAAGTCTAAACGTAAACCTATACCTGCACCTATGGCAATATTTTCATAAAAATCTGTAAATCTGAAATTACCTTCTGGTAATACCTCATTATCAATAAGCCAAATATTTCCGGCGTCTACAAAAAATGCTCCTTTGAGATAACTAATGAGTGGAAACCTATACTCGACATTCATTTCTATTTTCATATCTCCTGTCTGATCTATAAACTGACTTATAGTTGGGTCTTCTTCTGTAAGAGGATCTTGTACAAAGCTGCCCGGTCCAAGACCTCTTAGTGGGAACGCTCTTATATTGTTAGAGCCACCAGTTAGGTATTGTTCTATGTAGGGGAGTTCATCACTATTTCCATATGCAAGCCCAAGACCCAAAACAAAATGTGTAGCTACTACTGAATTTCCTGAGGGGAAATACTGACGATAATCTAGTGTAAATTTTGAAAATTGAGCAAAAGGAATACCGAGAATTTTTTTACTGTTTACATCTTTGCCACTCCCGAATAAACTAAATATGTTACCACTAGTTTCTATCTCGAATTCTAAATATCTAAATCTTCTATCCGCATTTCCTGATTGGTCGGTATAGGTATATTTGTATTGTAGTCCAGCAATAAGCACGTTCTCAAAAGATCTCCTTAGTCTTATATCGTCATCTAGAATTTCTTGAAAAGCATCAGATTTATCAGAAACGCCTACTTGAGTGATATTGATAGGGAAAAACTCATGTGACTTTTTTTCTGTTTCTCTCCATCTTATTCCATACTTAGCTTGCCAACTTTCTATGGTATAAAATTGTGCCCTTCTTTGAAAGGAAAAATTAGAGTTTACTATAGTTCTAGGAATATAGTTTAGCGATTCTCTTATATTGATAAAAGGAATGATGATTCTAGGAAAACTAAGTTCTGCTGAGATATTAAAATCAGAGGAATTAATGATAGCTAGTTCATCTCCAAACTGATTTTCAAGCTGTCCAGCCAAGCTTATTTTTAGATTTTCAGCATGATTAAATATATTCCTATGAAGATAGCTTACAGATGCTCCTATTCCGAAAAAATTTCCTGATCTATTATTAACTTCTAATTCGCCAGATACACTTTGCATTAGAGTAGGTGTTAGAAAGATGGACTGTTTTATACGAGGTATAGAATCATTTTGATTGGCCTCGTTTTTTATATTTACAAACTTAAAGAGTCCAAGATCTAGAAGTCTATTGAGCGATCTAGATTCTAATTTTTTATTGTACCAGCCTTTAGGTTTTTCTAAGATTAGTCTGTCAAGTAAGGCATGAGAAATATAATAATTCCGCTCATGGATATTTATGCCCTTACTTATCTTTTGTTTTTTAGCATCGGTTTTTTCTACATCTTCTAAGGAGTAATTAGGATAGATATTTATTTCATCAAGTAGATAACGTTTATGATAGGTACTATCAGAAGGTTGTAGGATCTCGAGATAGAGATTTGCCTTGTGGTTTCCTATAGTCGTATCTACATAATAGTAGACATGCTCTATACCCATATTTACATATCCTTGATCATTTGCAGCCTGAGCTATATAGTTTCTGTAGTAATATAGTTTGTCTCTATCGTAGTACCCTTTGTTATTCCAGTTTATGTATTTTAGTAAATTAGAAAAGGTTAGTTGTTCGAAAAGTGTGTCAGTAGGGTAAGCAACACTGTCTATAGTATATCTTGTTCCTAGATCTATATCACAGTATACATTTGCAATGGTATCTTTCTTTTCTGATGTACATTTTACCTTAGAATTGAAGTATCCTTTGCCATCTAGAAAGTACTTTAGTTTTGCTTCTGTAATACCTATCTGATTCTCATTGTAAATGGCTGGTTTTTCTCCAAGTTTATATTTTACCCAATGCTTGAACCCTGTGTCTTTAGACTCTTTAAATATGTTGTATAAGCCTAGCTTTGCATTAAGAAAACCAAAACTGGTTCCTATTTTGGGGAGTAGTTTTAGATTTTTTTTCAAGTGAGGATCGCCCATTATTTTAGACTCATCTTTGATCGTAATTTGAGTTTCCTTATATAAGTATTCGCCTTTTTCTAGTCCTTTAGAAACACTACAGCTAGAGGTACATAGAATCCAAAGGAATAGGACGGTCATTTTGCTATATGTAAGTTTAGCTTTACTCATTGTTTTTCTTACCTATCTTGGAGTCAAAAGATTTTCTAAAAATTAGACCTACACCATTTTTGTTAGAGTTCTCATTAAGTAATCTGTCATAATCACCTTTGGAAAATACACGTACTCGATAGTTACCATTTTCTGTCAGCTTATATTCTAGAATGAAATCACCTACCAAAGAGGAGTAATTACTTTCGCTATTATCAGATTCTAAATTTAAATTTCCTCCAGCTTGCACACTTAGTCTGTCGTTAAATAATTGTTTTGACACACTTAGTCCTAGTTCTGTAACATTTCCTCCTTGCCCTTCATTTAGATATTGAGAATTATAATTATTAAAATCAACATTTATCTCTACTCCTTTTATTGCATTTTTAGCTAGAGAATTGAGTTCATTAGATATTAAGCTACTCAGACTATTTAGCGCTATTCCAGCTCCTACACCACCCAGTGAGTTGGTACTATTGCTACTCATGAAAAAGCTATTAAAAATGATAAGTCCAAAAACCTGGTTATTGAGTTCATTAGGATTATTTCTTAAGTCAGCTAATTTTCTTTCTACAGCTGCTAGAATTTGTCCAGTGTTATCTTCGGCAGTAGTTATGTCTAGACTGATTTCAGGAGATAATATTTTTCCTGATAACCTTAGCGACACTTCTATGTTTGTCCTTTTTTTAGAAGCGCTGATTTCATTTTCGTCGAGTATGACTTCATTCTTTATAAGCTCATAGGTAGAGGTGTATACGCTGTAGATTGCTGTGATATCTAATTCTGCATTTAGCGGATCACCTACAAACTTCACAGTGCTTCCTTCCTTTATGGTAAAATTTTTAGCAACAAAATCACCGTAAGAAAAAGAATAGGTTCCTGATTCTACGTTATACAATCCGAAGATTTCTTGACTACCATCGGGTTTAAACTTTGTCCTTAAGTTTCCGTTACCCTTAGTTTCTAGTTTGTCACCTGAGATTGGATCTACAATTATAGTCATGGAGCCAGCATTCGTTGCATCTAATAGAAGGTTTACATCGAAAGGATATTTCCTAGCACTATTTACTAAGTTGTCTAAATTTTTGATTTCGAAATCCTCGGGTTTTCCAAAGCTTATATAATCATCTTGTAAGAGTGATTCTGTTTCAGAAAATGGAGAGAGTGTAATGCTTGTATTTTCTTTGGTTTCTGCAATTGCGTCTACTTTCATTAATTCTAGAGGACCCAATATATTTACATCTGCCTCTAAATATACATCTCCAAATAATACTGGATTTTCTTTTCTGGTAGAATTAAGAAATAGAAATTTATCAGTTTTTATGGATAGATCTAATACGAAATTATCAAAGAATTCATGATAGATCAGCCCTACAATATTAGCGCTGTTATCTTCTTTATCACGTATAATTAGTTCTCCTATATCGATAATATTTTCGTTGAAACTGACTTCGTGGTTACCAAAATTATACCTAGTATTATTAGAGACGATAGTGCTTTCTAGTGATTCGGTTTTGATGTTGCCATCTATTTTTAGATGATCTTTGTGTCCTCGCAATACTAAATCTCCAGATAATTTTCCATCGGTATTAGCTATGGTTCCGTAAAGGAATAAATCCAGTAATCTTGCTTCTATGGTTTCGATATCTATTTCTAGTTCGAGATACTCTACACTAGGATCATAGGTTCCACGACCGACTAGATTGTTCCTCCCAGTTGCAGTAATAGTTGAATTTATAAACCCATCTAAAGGGTTTTCTGTAGCTCTTATTTCTATATCTCCTACTGGCGTGTTCTCATAAACAATATCATTCATATCTAACTGTACTAGATAGAACAGATTGTTTCTTGCATCTTTTATATCTATATATCCATTTATGACACCAGATAATTGCACCGTATCACTATATAATAATTGCACAATAGAATTTACATCGAAATTAGTAAAGTCTATTTTGTAATCGTTGCCTGTCGTATCTTTTGAGTTTATAGCTATCGCTTGTTTGGAATCTGATATTTCTAACTGGTCGACTAGTATTTTTCCATCAATATAAGAGATATTGTTTTCTCCATTTACCTCCCAATTCGTATCATTGAAAATAAGGTTGTCTTGCAATACAAGTTGGATATCCTTATCTTCTTTTGATAATAAAGTAGAAAGAAATAATTCTGGTTCAGATAGATTTTCATCACCAGTTATAAGTGTTGACCTAACAAGATTGTCTGTTAGCTCATTTGTAAATTGTAGATTCTGTATTAGAAATTTATCAGCTAGATATGTAGCGGTAGCATTAGTTTGTACTACGAGTTTATTATCAGACTTCCTGATACTTGTATATAGAGAATCCGCATGATGGTTATCTATTACTAAGCTATCAACAAGTAGATTAGCATCTATATTATTTGTAGGGAAATCAATGTCGAAATTTAATGTGGCGCCCTTGGTATAAAAGTATTTTTTTTGCACAAAAAAGTTAATAACCTCTGAATTTTTGAGTACAGCTTTTCCTTTTACAAAACCCGTCGTCTTTTCTGATCCTTCGATCTCAGTAATAGGGTAGTAATGGTTGATAGTTTGCTGGAACCCTTTCCATAAATCTTCTATCTTATAGATCCCTTGAGCATTAATGTCTAAGAAATTACTAGTGGCGGAAAGGTAAGTTGTGTCTATGGATTTCTGAAGTTCTATTTGTACTGAATCTTCATGTATATGTTTACCTTCCTTGCTTACATATATATTGTCAAGAAATAATGATGCAGTTTCTCCATTTTGCAAAGGAAGATCCATTTTGATTTTTGCATTTCCACTGAACCTAAGATCTTCATCCATGAGTCCAAGAATCTGTGGTGCGATGGTGTCTATTTCTGTCTCGATGTCAATAACATATAGATCAGTTTTTAGATCTACTGTTCCATTATAACTTAGGTTTATATTTACATCTTCTATCCTTAGATCAGATATTATAATTCTATCTCTGATGCGTCCGTTTATGATTGCATCTTGGTAGTCGTAACCATTATATTCTACATGATCTATGTAAGCTACAATATTTGCATCTAATTCATCTAAGGCAATTCCCTTCCCATCGACAGTAGAATTAAGTGTCAATGTCCCTATGTCATCCCTTTTGAGAAAAGTTGCCATATCTACTTCTATGAGATTTATATCTCCTTTGTATCCTAGTATAGAGTCTGATGAAGGGAAGTCAATCATTAGGTCCAGAATTGCTTTTCCTATATCCGTTGCTAGGGTGCCATCAGTATCGATGCCTTGTAGATCTCCCGTTAAGTCACCCTTATAGTTTAATTTACCTAGGCTTTCTAGATCGACAATATCTATGCTATCAAGATCGAAAAAATGGATGTCCGTGTTTATATATTCTAGTTGTAGATTGTATCTGAGGTTATCAGTATTTTCTAGATTATGTAGGCTGCCAGAAAATTTAGTTTCTAGTTGATCATCTATCTTGAGATAGGTGTTTTTTAGGAATAACTGTTTCAGATCACCACTAATTTCACCCTGTAGCATAGTGTTTTTATATCCTTGTAAAATTTCAGGGATAGTTAAATTTGGGAATACCTTTGATAACTCGTCTATATTTAATTCTAGATTTTCTAGAGAAGAAGATATACTCGTAGCAGAATTATTTCCGGAGATTTTCACCTCTAACTCTAGATGGGATTGTACTACATCACCATAACGTAATTTAAGATTGGTTGCTTGGATAGCTTCGCTGCCATATTTTATTGACTTAGCATTAGCAGTAATCGGTGTTCCTGATATAGGATTGATACTTGAGGGTAGGAGTTCTTTAAAGTCGTCAATAAACGATCCAGTAAGATACAGATCTAATTTGGAGGCCTCTATTTCATTATCTAACTTTCCATTATAGGAAATTTTCTCTGCAATTATTTTATTTTTTTCTGATGTAAAATTTAATTGATCTAGTTGTATATTTTTATTCTTAATTTCTAATGTGCCATCGATATGAGCATTTTTCAGAATATCTGGATGATGGAAATCTAGGGCATTAATATAGGCAATTAAGCTAGAATCTTTTAATGTAACATTTTCAGTATTTAGAGATAGTTTTATATTGTCATAAATGAAATTATTGTCTTTGTAATCAGCTAATTGATTACTGAGATTTATCTTATCTAAATGTATGTTTATTCCCAGATCAGGAATGTAACTAAAACTTTCTTTGGGATCTTCCTCAGTATCTTTATTTACAAAAACTATTTCTCCATTTTCTAATGCTATAGAACTGAAGGAGAGATTTTTATTTTCTATATCTAACTCATCGGATATTAAGGTAAATTTTTCTTGTCTCAGAGCGAAATCTATAGAGTTGTTATTGTAGCTAAACGCTAGATTTGTCAAGTTTACTTTTCTAATATTTATTTGCCATGGATCACCTTGTGACTCAGAATCTTCTGTTACCTCATTAGAACTAAGGAGAAAATCAAAATTGTAAACATCATCAGACCCATCAGTATAGATATGCGACTTGAGACCTTGAAAGGTAATATCATCAATAATTATTTTTTTGTCAAATAAGGAAAAGAATCCTATGTCAATATGAAGCTTATCACTTGCTAGTAAGGTGTCATTTTTCTGGTCTAAGAATAGAATTTTTTCTGCCGTTATCTCATCAAAAAAATTGACATGAATATTATTTATACTCCAAGTGGCATTGTAATTCTTTGAGAATTTATTTAGAACGAGATTAGATATTTTATTTTGAGCGTAGTTAGTCTGAAGCAATAGAATGGCTAATAGAAATAAAACAACTATTAATATCATGAATCTAAGACCATATGATAAGATTCGTCTCATGTTAAAATTAAACTTGCTTGTCTAAACATCTTGCATTCTAATATGCGGAAAGATACACAATAGAGTAGGATCTTTAAGTTATAAAATTTTTAAATTTATTAAGGAGAAAGTTAATTCTTCGGGCAATTATAAATTCTCAAGCTAATACATACTTAACTCAGCCTGATTCACAAAAATAACGATAAATGTATAATTCAGTTTTAATAATAAAAATCACCCTTTAGGATGATTAACGTAGAAATTGTATTATCTATTTTTGTAGTCCAAAAATACAATTCTTATATCTTTAAACGGCTTCTATTTTTAGACTGGGGCAAACGAAGATTTTAGCAGGAGATATTACATTGATTCGTTAGCTAGGGGCTTTATAATTAGTTGATTCTGATAAAAGGCTTTTTATAATACAGTAAATCTTATAAAATTTAAATCCATTTCTTTTTTCTAAACCATGCTAATAATATGAAGACTATTGTAGCCATAACACCTAGTAAAATAAAGTAGCCATCTTTTAAATGAAGTTCAGGAATATTATCAAAATTCATTCCATAGAGACCACAAAGGAAGGAAAGAGGAACAAATAGTGTTGTTATGATGGTAAGCACTTTCATGATCTGATTCATTCTATTAGATATCTCTGAAATATATAGATCTTGCAAGCCATTCAGGATGTCTCTATGAGTGTCGATCATATCCATAATCTGAATGGTGTGATCGTAAAGATCTCTTACGAAAAGCTGAGAAGAATCAGCGATCAATTTATTATCAGATTTACTAAACCTGCTTATGGCTTCCCTTAATGGAGAAATTTGTTTTCTAATGAAGATTACTTGTTTTTTTAGATGATGTATACGTTCTTTTATTTGAACCTCTTCACCGTCCAAAATATTGTCTTCGAGGACTTCTATATTGTCTCCAATTTCTTCGAGGACAACATAGTAGTTATCTACTATAGAATCAGCTAATGCGAAAGCAAGATAGTCAGATCCTCTTTCTTTGACTCTGCCGTTTTGGTTCAGTATTCTATTTCTTACATTACTAAATACATCAGTATGATCTTCCTGAAAAGAAACTAAAAGTTCCTCACAAAAAAATATACTTATGTGTTCTAGTTTGACCTTTTTGCTTTCTTTATTGTAAGTAATAGCTTTTATAAGTATTAGTATGCCAGATTGATATTCATCATACTTTGGTCTACTGTAAATGTCTAGAACTGACTCCAGAGCAATAGGGTGAATCTTAAATGCTTTACCAATTTCTGATATCAAGTTTTCATCATGTATTCCCCTTAAGTCGTACCAATCGATAAATTTGCTATTGTCTTCTAATATAATTTCTGAGTGATTGTCAAGTAAAGATTCTTTGTGCTCCTTGTTGTTATATTTTAAATGATGCAGCTGGACTTTTTCGACTTTTCTGTTTCCAGTAAAAACTAGTGCTCCAGGAGCTAAACCCAGCTTGGATTTAGTTTTAGTTGTTGATTTTGGATTAAGCTTTTTCATTTTTATCTATAAGTTGGGATAAGTCTGAGTTTTTTATGACGAGCGTTCTATGAGGAAAAGGTATTTCTATATCTTCATTATCGAATCTTGATTTTATACTTTTTAGAACATCGCATTTTAGTTTAAAGGCTTCAACTACATTCTTCGTCCAAACATAAGCTCTAAGATTTACAGACGAGTCTCCTAGACTTAGGAGTACTACGGGAACAATTTCAACTCCTGATACTTTGTCCTCTTGAGTCCTGTTATCCATGCATATGGGATGAGAGCGTATTTCTTCTTTCATTATTTTCATAGCTAGATCCACGTTAGAATCATAAGAAATACCTACCTCTATATGTCTTCTTATCTTCTCATCAGTTATACTGCTATTGATTATCGTCTCATCACTAATCTGACTATTAGGGATAACAATTCTTCGTGCCTCAAAATCTCTGATAATAGTATGTCTCAAGGTTATTTCTTCCACAATACCTATGCGATTATTGGAGATTTCGATAAAGTCTGAAACTCTAAATGGCTTAAAGATCAGAATAAATAGGCCGCCAATAATATTAGAAAATGCTTTTTGTGAGGCAAAACCTATAACAGCTGCAAGTACCCCTGCTCCTGCAAAGAGAGCATTACCTAGAGCATTGAAATATGGGATCTTATGAAAGATCCAAAATAGTCCTATCGAATATAGAATATAGGATATAGAATTTTTAAGAAAAATAAAATTTGTGGGATCAGCATTAAGTTGTGTGCTGTTTTTTTTGATGAGGAAATCTAGAGCCTTTCTTAATACATAAGTGATCACTGTAACAACAATAATGGTACTTACTATAAGAATTAGATACTGTAGAAATGTAGTGTTAAAATCCATCTTGTAAAATTAACCAATTATTGGACTAAAGCTAGACGGTATTTATTAATTGTTATTCATAGAAAGTTGGTAGCAAACACTATTCAAAAAAGTAGCAGAATTTCGAATGTATTTATTAATA
>CAYYWZ010000077.1:0-18857 GCA_964475415.1 uncultured Saprospiraceae bacterium
ACTCCTTATATTCACTCATCAAAACATTAAAACTATTAATTTTAGTTCCAAGTTATAAGATACTTTTTATTTCACTACCAATTTATTTATTGAAAATCAGCATTTTTTAGTACTTCATTTCATAAAAAACTTTTTTTAGCACCGTTTAACAATTATAATTCTGTGAAGGCTACAATTTTCCTAAAGCAACTCGATAAGATAGATTCTAGACCTAACTATACTGCCTTACAGAAAGTCAAGGAGTTAGTCCAGTTGTTCAGCATTTTACTAGAAGAAGCTACAGACGTAGAACAGATACACTTTACAACGATTTTTTCTAGGTTATCATTTGTAACAGCTAAGTATGCTATTCCTAGTCAGTATGTTTACCACCTCCACCAGTTTAGACGAATATCCGCCTCTATATCAGATGTAGATAATATCACTGATCTATATGCCTTAGCAAGATATTGTACTGAGGTGCTGATACATTACACTATGGATGTTGGCGGTTCTTTCGCTACGAGTGTACATCTACCAGATATCTATGCTATAAGAAGGAAGCCCGACTATAAATTTGCTCCCATACTTAGAGGTCTATTGTATAAAGATGAAGCTGATTTTATTTTTATCGATGATATCTTTCCGGAGATAGAATATAAGATCTCCTTTGAGGATGCTCGGCGGGATGAGTTATTTTACAAACAGCTCAATAACACTGCTTCCTATATAGACTTCCCTGTAGAGCTTCATCTTCTAGATGTAAATATCGAAGTCGATAAGCAAATTTTACATCCTACAGCACTAGTATATTATCCTAACTTTCTAGTTGATGTTACAGCAGTTTCAGAATGTTTCAAGCCTAAGGGAGATACACCACAGTCTTATGTGTTGAGAAAATTTCTTCCCGTAGAGAAGAGCCCAGCATTGTTGCTTGGAAATGTAGCTAATTATTTTCTAGATTGCCTTCTCGCTAATCCAGATATTTCTTACAATACCTGTATGCAGAAAGTATTTATGCTAGATCCTCTAGCATATTCTATGTACGATGACGATAAGGTCAAACAGATAATAGAAAAAGCCAAACAGCATTTTAGAAATATACATAATGTGGTCAACGTACAATTTCCAAAGCAAGATATAGAATTGAGTGAGACTTATACAGAGCCTACCTTCTTATCTAGAGATTATGGATTACAAGGTAGACTAGATGTACTTAGAGTATCTAATGACAAAAAGAAAAATGATATCATAGAGCTCAAGAGTGGGAAAGCTTATAGAGCAAACGTATATGGGCTAGGGGTAAATCATTACACCCAGACCCTGCTATATGATTTAATCATAAAGTCTTGTTTCTCTAATAAAATTAAGCCTACTAACTATATCTTATATTCTGGAGAAAAGGAAAAACATCTTAGGTTTGCACCTGCTATAAAGTCTCAGCAAATGGATGCCATAAGAATGCGTAACAACCTATTAGTAGTTGAGCGTATTTTGCAACACCTAGATGATGACCATTATTATCTGGCATTTAGAAATTTGTTAAACCCTAATAACCCTAAGTTAGATGGTTTTGTAAAAAGGGATCTAAGTTTTTTCCACGAAAAGTTAAGCGCTCTAAGTGAATTAGAGATCCAATATTTCAGAACCTTCGCTAAGTTTATCGCCACTGAACATATGTTGGCCAAGGTAGGAGAGCATGGAGTAGATAAGACCAATGGTATGGCTACCTTATGGTTGGATAATATAGAAGAGAAGAGAGAAAACTTTACAATCCTTAGCCACCTGAGTATTGCAGAAAATAATTCTGCCTCTGAGGATGCAAATATATTATTTGTAAAGACAGAATGGACAAATAATTTGTCAAAATTTAGAAAGGGAGATATTACTGTTCTCTATCCATATAATGAGGGAAATAATTCTCCACTAAGTAATCAGATATTTAAGTGTACAGTATTAGAAATAAATGAAACACAGATCAGACTGAGGCTGAGAAATAAACAAACGAATCAGCAGATATTTACACAGAACAAATTTTGGAATATAGAACCTGATTTACTAGACTCAGGGTTTATGTCTATGTATAGAAATCTATTTGCCTTTATCTCTGCCGATTCTAACTATAGAAACAAGATACTTACTTTGCAGCAACCAGCAAGCAGCATCTCACGGCAAGAATATACCCCCCATGGATTAACAGATCAGCAAGCCGATCTCTTTGCAAAGATGATCTCTGCACAAGATTATTTTTTGTTATGGGGACCACCTGGAACGGGCAAAACTTCGCTCATGATAAGGGAGCTAGTAAGATATTATCACCAGAAGAATGATAAGCCTATTCTGCTCTTGTCTTATACGAATAGAGCAGTGGATGAGATCTGCGCAGCAGTAGAAGCTATCAGTCAAGAGAGCAAAGATGATTATATAAGGATAGGTTCTAGATATAGCACGAATGAGAAATATGTGGATCGATTATTAGTTGCTCAGTCTGCGCATAAGAATTCTAGATCTGAATTGATCGCATTGCTAAAGCAAAAAAATATTATTGTATCTACCGTATCTTCTATACTCGGAAAGCAAGAAATTTTTTTACTGAAAAAATTTGATACGATCATTGTTGATGAGGCCTCACAGATTTTGGAGCCTATGCTGATCGGCATCTTGCAAAAAACAAAAAAGTTTATTCTTATAGGAGACCACAAACAACTACCTGCAGTTGTTGTTCAGGGGAAGGTTGATTCGGAAATACAGTTTGAAGAGTTGTCTAGTAGCTTGGGTTTACATTACACTAATGCTTCTCTTTTTGAACGACTTATTCTCCAGTGTCAGAGAAAAAAATGGGTGGATAATTATGGCTTACTTAATTTCCAAGGAAGGATGCATGAGAAGTTAGTTGCCTTTCCTTCAGAGCAATTTTATAATAATGAACTGAAGCCGCTACCGTTTCTAGAAAGATTATTTGAAGACCAACAAGACGATAGGCTGTCTGGAATGATGAAGCGATTATGGGAGAATAGAGTCATATTTATAGATACGCCTATAGACGAAGAGCTTACACATAAGACGAATGTATATGAAGCAAAATTAGTAGCTTATTTGCTAGGGATGTATTCAGAAATTTATAAGAATCTGGATAAGAGAATGGATAAGAATACGCTAGGAGTTATAACACCATATCGAGCGCAGATAGCAACGATCTTACAATCTATGAGCAAAGCTAGTATTTCTAGAAATGATTACAGTGTAGATACGGTAGAGCGATATCAAGGAGGTGCTAGAAATCATATCATTATTAGTATGTGCGTAAATAGAACTTTTCAATTACGCTCTGTAAGTTCTATCTCATCTGAAGGTGTGGATAGAAAATTCAATGTTGCAATAACTAGGGCTAAAGATAACCTGATTATCATTGGTAATAAATCAGCCCTAGATAATAACCCTGTATATAAGGAGTGGATAGATCAGGCTTACGGTATGTCTTATGAAGAACTAGATCTAGATCAGTAACTTAATATACAGTGCATTTAATATACAGTGCATTATTTACTTCCTTGATTATTTATTTCAAGACGAATCCTTTTTATTAATTCCTTGGTTGCAGACACATCAGATTTTTGTTCTATTCCCAATTTGATAGTTTTGTCTGCATACTCTAGAGCTTTTTCATATTGTCCGTTTTTGTGTAATAAAGCTACATAGGTATCCCAGTGATTATAGTCTTTACTTTTTGTTATCACATATTCCATCCATTTTACCGCCTTGGTAATAGCTACTTGGGCATCTACTTGTTCATAGATATTCCAGGAAACTTGATTTATATAGTCCAGTTGTGCGTAGTCATGTTCTTTGAAAATCTTATCTACTAAGTTTACATATTTCTCCCAATCTTCTGTGTCGCGGTAGTATTGTATTTCTAGACGATTTCTGATTTCTCTATCTGTAGATTTTTCCTCACAGAACTTTAGCCACTTATCTAAGGTTACTCTATCTTTCTGTTCAGCGGCAGTTTTTATTTTTTGGTCAAGAAGAATACTCAGATAATATTCAGCTTCTACAATACCATACATGCTTTTATAGGTATCGTAATTTTCTAGAAAGGCATCATTTATCTTATCTGAAGCTCCAAATCGTAACATGACAGACCATGCTTCTTCAGAAAATATATCTACAGTATTATCCAGATAGTCATGAGCTATTTCAAAAATGTTTTCCTTTCTTTCTGTACCTCGTATAAATGAGTTGGTATAAAAATCTGGAAAAGCTGCTTCCAAATCTTTAGAATTATAAGCAAATTTTCTCTCTTCTTTTATCGCTAATACTTGATGTAGGTCTTTGATGAATTCATCTGGGTCGGAATTATAACCCATTTGTTTTTCTACGAGCTGACCTTGCGGATTAAAAAATAGTAAGGTAGGAAACATCGATACTCTAAATTTTGCGGATAGCTTAGGACCTATACCTTTTTCCATATCTATTTTTACAGGTACAAAATGTTTGTTTACTACCTCGCCTACATCTTCTCTTGCAAAAATTTCTTCATCTTGTATTTTACAGAAACCACACCATTCGGTGTATCCATCTAGGAGGATGAACTTCTTTTCTCCCATGGCTTTCTCTTGTATTTCCTCCCAAGAGCCATCACTGAACGAGATTTGAGCGTTAGTATAGGAAAAGGTGATTAGTAGCGAGATAACTATTGTAAGCTTCTGTATTGATATCATAGATTGTTTTTTATTGATCTGACTCACAGGATGGTAAAACATCATGCTATTAAGAGGAAGTTAATACATAAGTTTAAGCTTTGGGAATTATTCTTTGACATTAACAGTTTTTTATAACGTAAAATAGAGGTATGAAAGTTTTGATGGTCTGTCTAGGGAATATATGTAGGTCTCCTCTAGCTCATGGAATTTTAGAGAAAATGTCAATGGATAATGGACTAGGGTGGGAAGTAGATTCTGCAGGTACTAGTGGGTGGCATGATGGGGCACTTCCAGATGCACGTTCTATAGAGCAGGCGAAAGTACACCAGATAGATATCAATAATCAGAGAAGTAGACAATTAGTCAAACAGGATCTAGATTACTATGATCTAATTCTAGTTATGGATGCATCTAATTATAACAATGTCCTGAAACTTGTGCAGAGCGATGATCAACGGACTAAGGTGAAGATGATTATGAACTATCTATATCCAGGAGAAAATAGGGTAGTACCTGATCCGTATTATGAAGGTGGTTTCGAACGTGTTTTTCAGATGATTCAAAAAGCATGCGAAGCACTTGTCAAAGAATATTCTTAAAGGGATTTTTCGTTTTTCCAAAAGTAGTGAAGGAATCCTTCTTCCTTACTCCAGTCTAATCTTTCATATAATTTTTTCGCAGGATTATCTACTGCTGTTTCTAAGACAAGTCCTTTAGAATTGTTTTCTCTTGCATATTCTTTTGCTTTTTTTAGTAGAGCAGTTGCTATGCCTTTAGATCTGAAATTTTCGTTTACATATAGATCGTTCAGTATAGTAAGTTTTTGTAATGATACACTAGAATAGCTCGGATACAGTTGCACGAAACCAACAGGTAAATCATTATAGTGAGCAAGGAAAATAGTGGATGCTTGGTTTTCTATTTTCTCTGTCAAGAATTCTCTTGCCGCGCGAAGGTCAGAAACTTGCTTGTAGAATATTCTATACTGGTCAAAAAGCGGGACTAGCTCTTCTAAATAGTCTAAGGATACTTCTATGATATTTAGCTTATTTGACATAAGAGGAATTAAAAAATTTACAATATGCTTACTGTACTATGATGTGGTCCACATTTTCTATATCCCAGTCGATCACTAAACCTCCAGCTAGACTTTCTGCTATATTCTTGCCATATAATAGTTCACAAAGATATAATGCTGCCTCGAAAGACTTAGCTCCTCCTGCTGAGGTGATATATTTTCCATCGTGTACAAACAATGTATTATCTCTGATATCTAATTCGGGAAACATAGTCTTCATTTTATCTATGTCAGAAGGAAAGGTTGTACTGGCTACTTCATCAAGTAATCCAGCCTCAGCCAGTAGGAAAGCGCCATCACAATGAGAGGTGATATATTGTGCTTTCTCATCCACTGATTGGATCCAGCTTATGAGTTCTTCATTTTCTAGATCACTATCTAGATGATGTTCTGCGCTAGGTACAACTAGTATGTCTATATCAGGGACACCATCTTCTAGATAGTTGTAATCAGGTACTATCCTCATGCCTTCGAATGTCCATATAGGCGTGAGTCGATCAGCAACTATAAAGGTATTCATCGGCTTGATACCATCTCTGAAAATGGTGTGTTGGAAAATATCATATGGGGCAGTAAGCTCTGTATTGTAGACTCCATCCATGACAAGGAAGGCTACATTATAAGCATCTTTTTGCAAGGGTCTATTGTACGGACTCGATTGCTCTAATGCTATGGTCTTCTTTTTTTCTGTTGCAGGCTTGGTCGTCGGATTATTACAACCCATTGACATAAGAACTACTAGGGAAAAAAGAAGACTTCTTATTTGCACAATCTAAAAGTCTAGCAAGTTGATTTCAAAAATCAATGGCTCACCAGCTGCAATTCCATTGCCTGGATTATTTCCATAAGCTAAGCTAGGAGGAATGATCAGTGTTATGGTTCCACATTTCCCAACTAAAGGGATACCTTCTTGCCATCCTGCAATTAGATTTGTTAGAGGAAAATCTATATCATTTGCACCATCGAAAGCACAATTGTTTCTATAGTATCCAGAATAGTCCACCTTTACAGTAGCCGTGCTTGCAGGTTTTTCTACACTACCTTCATTGATAATAATATAGTACATACCTGAAGCAGTCCTCTCAGCAGTCAGTCCATTATCCGCAATATAGGCGAGAGATAATTCATCCGCCGTTAGACCTCCATTATCAGTTGGTCCATCGCACATATTAGGAAAGTTAAGTCTGTCCAAATTACAATCATCATCTCCGCATGAAATGATCATTAAGGCAAACAAGAAAAATATATATTTTTTCATCTTCATTTATTTTAGTATTTATTCTCTAACGATACATATCTGTTAATAGAGGCGCAAAACTATAAATAATTCAGTAATAGCAGTAAGACGGTTGGTAGTATTGTTATGTAAATTAATATCTTGGGATAAATACCGACATTATTATGGAGATTAAAAAGAGGAAAACTATTTGCGTCTTATTGTTTACGGTACTAGTAATATCCGTATATGCTCAGGATATACCTACCATTGACTGGGACGCTCTTCAGGAAACTAAGCCATGGGAAAAAACGGAGGTTTGGGAGCCAGTGCCAACTAAAATTACTGCTGGCACAAATACTTCTCCGCCATCAGATGCCATAATATTATTTGATGGAAGTAATCTAGATTTGTGGAGGAAACCTCAGTTTCTAAATGAGGGGGCAACATCAGAAATCGTACAGGCAATGGTCCACGCTTTGCAGCCTTCAGAAAATAAACCAGCAGACTGGATAGTAAAAGACGGTGCTTTCGAGGTGAAGCCAGGTTCTGGAGCTATAGAAACGAAGCAAGTCTTCGGAGATATGCAGTTACATATCGAATGGTTATCTCCTGTGGATATAGAAAAAGAAGGACAGCTATATAGTAATAGCGGTATTTTCTTAATGGGGATTTATGAGGTACAGGTACTTAATTCTTATGAAAATGAAACCTATGCTAATGGTCAAGCTGGATCTATATATAAGCAATCCATGCCTATGGTTAATGCTAGTCGGCCACCAGGGGAATGGCAGTCATACGATATTATTTTCAAGGCTCCTAAATTTGATATTAGAGGAAAGATGACGGAAAAAGGAAATTGTACGGTCTTCCATAATGGTGTGTTAATTCAATACAATGTAGAGATTTCTGGACCTACGGCTTATATAGGAGATCATACTCCTATTATACATCCTGCAAAATTATCTCTGAGGTTACAAGATCATGGAGATAAGGTTCGTTTTAGAAACATCTGGGTAAGGGAATTGGATCTGTAGAGTATATACAAATAAAAACTTGGATTCCCTTAGGTAATTCTTGCTAGTAAAAATCAACCATTTATAGCAATATTTTTATTATATTTTTCCAAGAGATCCATAACCTTAGGATGATCTTTTACATACTTATATGGTGCCTTATCCATGTATTCATTTAAGGGAAATCCTCTTTCGATAGCTTTCTGTATAGTTACTACAAAACCATCAATATTATTTTCCATAAGATAAGCTTCTGCAAGTGTGGAGTAGGGTAGATTATACTGAGGAGTTAAGTCTATAGCGCGTTGCGCATAGATCTTAGACGAGTCTATCTGATTATCTAGATATAACAACATTGCATAACTATTATAGGAATTGGAAAGTAGCCAAGGTTGGTCTTTTTTATTCCTTTTGGCAATAGCAATTAACTTCTGATAATAAGGATAAGCAGCGCTATAGTTGCCCATCTCTCTTAGACCATTACTCATATACTGAAGAGAAATAATATTCTCTGGATCATAATCTAAAGATTTCTTTAGATGGTATTCCGCCATTTGTACATCTTTATTAAAATAGGAATGACCGGCTAGGAATAGGTGGTATTCGCTACCTTGATTGGCTTCTTCGCTAGCTATTTTAAAAATTCTTGTCGCCTCGATAGTATCTCCTTTCCGCATAAGAAAATCAGTATAATTGCCATAGTTATCTAGGTTTTCAGGATGGTTCCGCATCACGGTTTTATAAGTGTTTTCTGCTAGCTCCCAGTCTTCTTTTTGGACTGCGCTTCTTGCTATTCCAGTATAAGCTGCTAGGTAAGCTGGATTATATCTTATACATTGGTTAAAATGATAGATAGCACTATCAAAGGAATCGATAGAAAAATAAGACCAGCCGAGGTTTACATTAGCTAGATCAAAAGAAGGATCTATTTCTAGTGCATTTTTGTAATATTCTATTGAAGATTCTGGACCATCTAGGTCTTTTTTTATGTTACCCCATAGGTTAAAAGCCCATTTTTTATCTTCATCATTTCCTATAGCTTGTTGCCTGATGATATTTAGCGCTTGCTCAGTTTGACCTACATTATCATAGTAGACAGCAAGTCGGTATGGGTCTGTTACCGACAAGATGAACTTAGCACCTTCTACTATCAGCGAGTCAAAAAGCTTATTCTTATTTTCATCTTGGTAACTTACGGAAATAGTACGTGAGGTACTAGGCTCTGCAATCCTTAAGAAGAGTTGCATTTCGTTTTCCATATCTGTAAGATTACCAGATATGTAATTAGTCTGAATACCCAGTAGATCTCTAAGATGATAGATAATATTGCTTGCAGATATACCTATACCCATAACACTTATATCGATATCCTTATTCTCATCTACGTTGAGTGCTGTAGAATTATCTCTTACACTTTTTCCTATTTCTAGTAAGTCTACTATCTTTTCGTTCATTCTATTGGCAATATAGAAACCATTATAGCCAGCTTCAGAAAATTCTTTTGGTGCATTAATAGCTTGAATAACAGTCTCATCTTTTTTAAGAATGCCTTTCAGTATTACAAGACCTATGAAGATGAGGAAGCTAAGGATAAATATTTTCAGGGCCTTACTGAGTACGGTTTTTATTCTGCCGAAATAACTTGGTATTACAGTTGGGACTAAAGCCATAGTGATTTGGGATAATTTGTAAGAAAAGGAAGTTTGATTTTAATGTCAATTAATTTACATTATCTAACTAGATTCACATTTGCTTTGTATTGACAACGATGACACCATTTACACCTTGTAGTCCATAAATAGTAGTTTCTGCTAGACTCTTTAGAACTTTTACTTTATGTAGTGCAGAGGGGTCTACAGCCTGGTTAGCTCTAGAATAACTAGTCCCCATGTTCACACCATCCACTATAAAGATTGGGCTAGTTCCACTTGTCATAGTACTCATGCCTCTGACTAATATTTTTACATTATCTCCGTCTCCGTTTGATCGAATATCTAGATTGGTTTTCTTTCTAAGAAAATCTGCTAGGTTAGAATAACTTGTAACATCTGCATCACTATTTCTATTGTTTATATTTACAGCTCTAGAGGATTGCTGTGAGCAAGAAGCCATCAGAAAAATAGATAGAATAACTGCGAGAATAGTTAGGTAATTCTTCATGATATATATATTATAATCATTAAGTTACTAATAAAATATAGTAATTCCATTAAGAATTAATCTAAGAAGGGAATGTGTCTGCTAAAAGTATAGCTTCTCGTTATGAAAATCAAGGATGATTTTCTCATGTGCAATTTCCGATAGACTTAAAATCCCGTCTATGGGTTCTAGTAATTCCTTATTGATATGATCTAGATTGTAGGAAATATAGTGGTGTCCACAAAATTTGACATTACCTAATGAAAAGGTAGATACGATAAAAGAAAAATTATTTACAGTTCCTTCTTGAACGCTCCATATGTCAGTAGGATTTTTAGATATTTTCTTATTGTCAATAAGGTCTATAATAGCCTTGCTAGCAAAGTGAGCAGTAGCTCCACTATCTAGAGCAAAACGATAAGATGTACCTTCTATATCTACAGTTATAATAGGAACTTGATTTTCCAGACTTATATTTTCCGTATTCATTCCCTCTATTTCAGAAGCAGTTATCTCTGATGATATAGTTATTATAGAGTTCTTGAAATCCATAATCAGCGTCTGTGGCATGAAAAACTTCCCACCTATAATACCTGATAGATCTATTCCTAATTCTGATTTCAAGGATTGTAAACTTACTATATGCGCGTCTACACTATATTTTATAAAATTACCGACTCTTAGACTAGGTAGATTGATTTCTTGTGTAGAAATATCTCCGGTAGGTGTGACTATATTGCTAACAGCTTGCTTAGGAGTTCCATCTAATAGAATTGCATCTGTTCCAGTATCGAGTATATAATGACCCTCTTTACCATCAATTTCGGCTTCGATAATAATGAGGCTATTTATGATCTGAAATGGAAACGTATTTTTTTTAGAAACAGTAGAAGATATAAGCTGCTGGGGAGAAAATAATCCCAAGATTAGAATTCCTAAAACGGTAAATATATTAAGATTTTTTGCTGACATTCAGTGTGTTATACCTTTAATCTACAGTGAAGATAGGCATTTGTTTACAAAAAATCAATAGTAAGTTAACATTCAGTTAACATTGGATAGGATTCTCTTTGAGAAAAAGACATAAAAAAAGGCCTCGATTTCTCCAAATCGAGGCCTATAGGAATAATCCTATTTATTAAAATTGCTACTTAGAGTAGAGCTTAGGCTCTACTTTATTTTTTACATAGTATAAGATATACCAAAAGAAAATGCTCTTCCTGGTTGGAACAATTCGAATAGTTCATCTTGTGCTTCGAATGCTTTGTATACTCTCTGTCTTTCAGCATTCAGTATATTTTGCATACCGAAACTTAATTTCCAGCTATTATCTTCACCTAGTCTCTTAGAAATCTTAAAGCTTAGACTGTCGAATGGCTTTTCGTATACATCAGGAACATTACTAATTCCTACAATAGATAATCTTTCTCCCTGTGTGTTGAAGGAAAGATTTCCTTCCCATCCTCTATCTATATCGATATAATTTATACCTGCGTTAATAAGATATGGTGACTGACCCACCATGTCTCTTGTAGTTCCTAGGGTTTCTCCATCTCTTAATGCTATTGTTCGTCCTGCTATCTCTTCCTCTGTCATGTTTACCTCAGAGTTTACTACAGTTGTATTTAAGCTTAAGCTAATAGGGGACAATGCAGGCATGATAAAAGATAGATTTTTTCTTACTTCAAACTCTAGACCATATACAGTGGCATCTCCTACATTTCTAGGTATGAAACTGTTAGGTGAAGTTGCATCGAATGCTGTAAGCTCTATAGGGTTTTCGAATGCTTTGTAGAATGTACTTACAGAAAAGATTTGTCCTTGCGGCAAGAAATATTCCCATCTAAGATCTGCGTTATTTATTTTAGTTGCTTCTAGATCTATGTTTCCTATAAATGTTCTACCAGAAATTCTATCCTCTATCTGAGCTATAGATTTTTCTTTAAAAGAAGGTCTTGCTACGGTTCTACTTGCAGATCCTCTAAGATTCATAGTCTTTCCTTCATCCTTGTTTTCCGATAGCATGTAAACCATGTTAAGAGAAGGAAGGATATCTAGATCATCTAATACCTTTCTGTCTTCAAACAAATCAGTATCTGGATTAACAATGTTTTGTCTTCTACCTGTATACCAGTTATCCGCTTTTTCTACTCTAGCGCCATAGATAACTTTAAATTTTTCTGAAAGCGGTAGTTCGTTCATTAGATAACCTGCAAGGATATTTTGTCTTGCATTATAGCTTTTAGCTGGTTCGAAATTAAACTCTACATACGCACCATTATCGTTCTCAGGAGTCCATACATTTTCTTCTGTAAATATTTCATTAGGATCTCCTGTAAATTCTATAGTACCTCTTTTACGTATAGGAAATACATAATCTAATATTTCGAAATCTCTGTCTTTAAGAACGCCAGCAAATCCAAATTTAATATTTGATTTCAGTCCTTTTAGACCTTCGAATTTGTAGACTAGATTAGCAGCACCTGCATAATTAGTCTCGTCCATGGCTCTCCAAGTTCTTGTTATACCACCACCTGTAGCTCTGTTCAGTTCATATCTATCATTAGTCGTCTCATAAGCTGTAAGTCTAATGTCCGGTTCTGACATATTAGAGAAAGTAGGAGATAACTTCCAGTTAGCCTGAAGATTGCCAGATCCGAAGGAATGTTTACCACTCATTAAGAAGTTGGTTACCGACCTTTCTGTGTATTCTAAGTTATGTTTTTCTACAATAGCCTGACCAAATTCTAGTGTTGTCTGATCGAAGAAAGCTGCTCTGCTTATTCCGTTTTGGCTATGTAGAGCACTAAGGCTAAGCTTATGATTTTTTGTTTTCAGCGCCGTTCCTGCTTGTGTACTCCATTGTACGTTTTGATTACCTAGTTGTCCTTGTATAAGTACATCGGGTAATAGCTCATTTTGACTTAATACTGGATCTTTGAAAAAAGTATTATAAACTACATTGTCAAAATACTCAGTTTCATTCTTGTAGTTAGCAGCCAGGGTAAAACCTATGTCTACACTGCTAAGGTTGATCTGATTTCCATACGATGCTGCTAGGTTGTAATTCATCCCACTTCTTTCTCTCATAGTTGCCATCGTAGGATTAAATAAGTTCGTTAGCGTGCTAAGGTTTTCATTACCGTCTGTAATGCTCGGGATAGGATAATTACTAGATAAAGGTAACGCTCTAGTACCATCATCAAATCCTAGAAAATCTGTACCTCCTCCATCATAAGTAATGAAGTTATTATTGAAGTGCATATCAGGATTATACGAACCACTTGCAGAAGCTGTAAAAGTTTTAGTTTCTGGAAAATCTTTCGTAATGATATTAACCATACCTCCAGTAAAATCTCCTGGAAGTTCTGGAGAGAAAGACTTATAAACAATGATATTATCTACTAGATTAGTAGGGAAGATATCTAACTGTACAGAGTTCCTATCTGGATCTAGTCCTGGTACACTCATACCGTTAAGTATCGTCTTAGAGTATCTGTCTCCTAGACCTCTTACGATAACGTGCTTGCCATTTTCTACAGATACGCCAGTTACCCTCTTGATTGCGGATCCTACATCGCTGTCTCCAGATCTTTTGATCGCCTGAGTAGAAATACCATCTAAAAGGCCAGTAGCTTTTCTTTGTATAGCTAGCAAGGCTGTTTCTGTATTTCTTATCTGAGTTGCTGTAACAACAATCTCATCTAAGACCTGTGTGTCTTCCGTAATTTTGACATGTAATTCTGTATCTTCTCCAGCCACAACTTTGACATCTGTAATGGTTAGAGTTGTATAGCCTAGGTAAGAAAATTCTAGGGTATAAACACCTTCATCTAGTGAAAGAGAATAGTTGCCATCTAGGTCAGAAGAGTTTCCTGTAGAAGTCTCTACGACCATGACGTTACCAAAAAGAATAGCTTCTCCTGTGCTAGCATCTGTCATAGATCCTCTCACATTACCTGTTTGAGCAGATAAGTTGAGTACGAGAAAAAGGGAGAAAAATGTAAGAATGTAAATCCTTAGTTTCATTGCAATTTTAATTTAAATAAGATTTTTAATAAGTAAAGAGCGATCAGTTAAGTAGACCGCTTCTTTTAAGTTTGTTTTGATATTAATTTAGTTTTCCATTAGCTGAAGCCCAAGACCAACCATCGAATGCAGATAGATCTGCTCCTGTAGTTGCACCACTTGAAATTTTGTTATCACCAGCTATAAGTAAGTCTGTTATCGCTTGTTGTTGTACATCGCTAATAATACAAGGCTCTTCACCAGGACAGTCTACATCTCCATATACTGTTGTCCAGTCTGCGATTGTCGCTGTTCCTACCCACTCACTATTTGCGATGCTTATCGTTCCGTTTATGAAGTTTTCGTATGTGTCTGACTTTGTCGTCATACAATCGTCTTCGCAAGATTGTCTGATCTTAAGATTATCTGTGAATCCTCTCCATGAAGCATTTGTAATGGTTCCCTGAGCTTTAGATTTTAGATCTCCAGCAGTATCAGATAAGCCATCTTCATCGATAAGCGTAAGATTATTGATAGTGAAAAAGCCATCTGTATAAGTAGAACCTTCTGGCCCATCTATTTCTACTGCATTATCACCTGCAGTTGCTCCTGATTGTATAACAACAGCATTATCGATAGTACCTGAATAGTTTTGATCTATATCTAATCCGTCATCCTCACCGTTAGCAACGATTACATTTCTTACATTAACTGTTCCGCCGAACCATTCTACACCGTCATCTAGATTAGCAACAACTTCTATGTTTTCTATAGTTGTCCCATTTCCTACACCTCCTAGCGTAATACCATTTATTTCATTGTTTTCACCTATGAGTGTTCCTCCATGTCTTACAGAGATATAAGTAATAGAGCCAGAGTTATCTGCAGGATCATCTCCGCCATATCTTCCAAATAAATCATCAGCAGGAATTCCTTCTATCTGAGCTTCTGTATCTCCTGTTCCTGCAGAAATAGGTGCATATCCTAAAATCACAAGACCTCCCCATAAGGCATTAAAAGTTTCATCTAGATTTGGGCTTAAGATAGAACCTGGCATGATTTGATCTTGGTCAGAGGTAAAAATGATCGGAGCCTCTGCAGTTCCATTTGCATTAAGTGTACCACCCCTTGCTACGATAAGAGCGGTAGCTAAACTTCCTGTTCCTTCAGCGCCTTTTATCACTGTTCCTGCTTCTATGTTTAGGGTAGCACCATCACTTACGACTACCTTTCCATTTAGATTGTAAATATTATTTTTTGTCCAACTTACTGTACCTTCTAATAATCCAGTAACATTTACTGAACCTATGGCGTTTGGATTATCAGTACAATCACAAGAAGTTCCGTTTGCTACTGGTACAAATCCGTCTGGACATGTAACGCCATCACAAGGATCAGCATTGATATCTACTAAGCATGGGCAAGCAGATCCTACATTTGTTGCAGTTTGTCCTTCAGGGCAGCTAACACCTTCACACGGGTCATCCTCTCCACAAGAAACAAATATAAAAGCTCCACAGAAAAGTGCGATTACGAGATTCTTAATATTCATTTTACAAAGTTTTTTTTCGGTTGCTAAGTATAATTTTAAATCAATGCAAATCTAGAGCTATAAGATGTGGTGAGAATTAAGGAATTGTTATCCTAATATTAATTAAGGAAAGAGGCTGTTAATCTGTGCTTAACATTGGAGTAGAACTGCCGCGTAGTAGTCACTTTTCTGCTATAATTTGATGTAAAAATCCCATTTTTGAGATCTTTTTTGGAGTATTTTTTGGTAAAAATTTTGCTTGTCCTCTCATCAGGAAAAGTATGTTCTGATGGTTGTACTTATCGCAATTGATAATTGACAAGAATAGGTTAGCCGGCCAAGAATATTAGGTTGCTGTAATTCTTACTTTGACATAAAAATTTCTGGATAGATAGGCTAGGATAATTAGATCTAATAAAGTAGGAGCAAAAAAAGTCGTTCAGAATGTAAAAACTGGGATCGTAAAATAGGTCAAAATCTAAAAATAGTTTACCAACTATCAGATCAAAACGCACAACTACTATCAAAAACTAAATCTTCGATTTTTACAATATGATGCAAAGGAATAACTATATCTTTATCAGTGATCAGATATTCTATTTTGTCCTTAGTAACTAGATTTTTTATTTTTCCAGTGTAATCTGAAGTACGATCATCTTCCTTATAGGTAATGGTAATTACTTGCTGCCTCATAGACCAGATCTCTAGATGATCATATAGATCACAGGAAATGGGTTTAGGAATATCAGAAGAATTATCCATTATATTTTTTAACTCTGAGTTAATATTTAAGTCAATAAGTAGGGAATAAATCAATTTTTAAAATCTATATACAGAACTATAATTGACAAATAATATAACAATATACGCATTATATGATATTAATTTATGGGAATCAATTTAGTATCTATATAATACGTTTTATAGTCTTTTATACAAGTTACACAAGAGAAATAACCTAAAAATTATTATACTACAATATTGGAACTGAGCGTTTTATTTTATAAATTTAACTTAGAGTTTATTTTTACAAACCAAAAAATAGCATTATGGCAGAATATATGAGCATGGACAACTTGAGATTTATCTTAAAAGATGTTCTAGATGTTAATAGTTTATGCAATCTAGAACGCTTTGCTGACTACGACCAAGAAAGTTTTGACATACTACTCGATTCTACTAAATCATGGGCAGATCAGGTTTTCTATCCTACCTTCAAGGAAATGGATCAGGATCCTGCAAGATATGAAGATGGTAAGATTATCGTGCACCCTATAGTAGGGGAGGTGATGAAGAAAGCCGGAGAAAATGGATGGCTAGGTTCCACTTTTAGCTATGATGATGGAGGGATGCAACTTCCACACTCGATGTATATTGCTTCTAGCCATATTGTAGAATGCGCAAATAATAGTCTGACAGGTTACATGGGACTCACAGCGGGATCAGCTAATCTTATTGTAACCTTCGGAAATGATAAACTCAAAGACTTATATGTTCCTAAAATGCTATCTGGAGCATGGGGTGGAACGATGTGTCTTACAGAGCCACAGGCGGGAAGTTCATTATCTGACATTTCTACTTCTGCGGTACCTCAGGAAGATGGGTCCTATAAGATAGTGGGTCAGAAAATATTTATCTCAGGTGGCGATCATGAGTATTGTGAAAATTTTGTTCACCTAGTACTTGGCAGGATAGAAGGAGCACCGGCAGGAACGAAAGGAATATCCCTATTCGTTGTTCCTAAGCTCAGAATAAAAGGTGATGGATCATTAGAGTCTAATGATGTGACAACGGCGGGAGATTTTCAGAAGATGGGTCAGCGAGGATATTGCACAACGCATTTATCTTTTGGAGAAGCCGATGATTGCAAGGGATGGTTAGTTGGTTCGGAGAACAAAGGTCTTAAGTACATGTTCCAGATGATGAATGGTGCAAGAATAGATGTAGGTCTGATTGCAGCTTCTACAGCAACTGCAGCATATTATGCCTCTTTACAATACGCAAAAGAGAGACCTCAAGGTAGAAAGATCAATAATCAGGGTCAAAAAGATGTCAACAACGAACCTACACTGATTATCAATCATCCAGATGTAAGAAGAATGCTAAAGCTGCAGAAATCGATCAATGAAGGTTCTCTTTCTTTATTGCTCAGCTGTGCTAAATATCAGGATCTAGCAGAGTTTGGTCCAGAAGATAAAAGAGAGTACTATCATGATCTTCTAGAATTACTGACGCCTGTTGCGAAGACTTATCCTTCGGAGATGGGAAGAGTAGCTATTAATAATGGATTACAGATATTTGGAGGTTATGGATTTTGTACAGATTTTCCGTTAGAACAATATTACAGAGATATAAGAATTACCTCATTATACGAGGGTACAACAGGTATCCAGTCGCTCGATCTTCTGGGAAGAAAGGTAACCATGAAGAATGGACAAGCCCTGCAATTTCTTACTAAAGAGATAGAAGCAGATATTAAGGCTGCTATGACTTATGATGATTTGAAACCTTATGCGGAGATACTAAAAGAGAAGATGGAAGATACACAAGCCGTACTGATGCATCTGTTGCAGTTTGCAATGGGTGGAAAATATGATCGGTTCCTATCTGATGCGACTGTATTTATGGATTTTTTCAGCACGAATGTGATAGCTTGGCAGTGGTTAATACTGGCTACAAAAGCAAAGGAAGCACTTTTGACAGGAAGAAAGACCTATGATGAAGCTTTCTATGAGAGCAAAATACATACAATGAAATTCTACTATAAGTACGAATTGCCAAAAACTTTGGGGCTAAAAGAAACTTTACTAAGCTCTGAAGTATTAACTATAGTAGAAGACGATGTAGAAGTCTTTGTATAAGATTATAAAATAAACAAGCATAACAAAATGAGTTTAGACTTAATATTAGATCAGATAAAAGCACAGGCAGATAATATTGCCCCACTAGGTTCTTCTTTCAAATTTATATTAGATGAACAAGCTATCCATATAGATGGATCGGGTGATTCCAATGTAGTAACTACTGAAGATAAGGATGCGGATTGTACCATTACAACTAGCTCAGAAACCCTTATGAAGCTTAAGACTGGGGACTTGAATCCTATGATGGCTGTAATGAGTGGTAAAGTGAAAATAAAAGGAGATATGGGACTAGCCATGAAGCTGCAATCTCTATTATAGGATTA
>CAYYWZ010000078.1:0-15910 GCA_964475415.1 uncultured Saprospiraceae bacterium
CTAAAAGTATGTCAATACAAATTAAAGATAGAGGTAGTGATACTGCTTGTATTTTAGAAAGTAAGGATAAAATAAATAGTATATAGATAGAAATTACTAGATAATATTTCGATGAAATTTTATCTCTAATATATAGATAAATAGCAGCAAAATAAAAACTAGCAAATAGAACATCTTTACGTTCGGTAATCCAACTTACTGATTCTACTCTCATCGGATGTGTGCCAAATATTAGAGCTACTAAACCAACTGCTAGTAAACCTAGTCCGAGTTTTCTACTTATAAGAAATACAAGTAAAACGCATAGTAAGTGCAGTAATATATTGTTTCTATGCCAGGCAGATGGATTGTCTAAACTTATGAAATAATTTTCTAATCCAAAGGTCCATATCGTTAGTGGATTATAATTTCCAATGACCTTAGTGCTGAAAATTGCTTTTGTTTTAGACCAGAAATTTTCAGCATTAATATTCAAGACATGTTCATTGTTATAAAAGTTTTATCGTCATCCCAGTTGACAAATTCATTGTTCAATGATGGACTAAAACAGATATAAGTTATAAGTATGATTACTTCAATGATACCTATAGATTTCCAATTTGTAGAAATTGAATTTTTGGTTCTCTTTAAAGATTTTTCTTTAGAAGATTGGTTTTTTTTTGTTTGCCCTTTTCAACTTATATAATTAATAGAGATATGTAAATTACTAATTATACGTAATTTAATTCTTTTTTTATGGCGTCGTATAAGCTCTCTTCTGTTCTGTTTTTGGAAATTATTATCTGGCTTTCTGGTACATAGTTCAAGAGTTTCTTATAAGTAGAATTGCCTATTACATAGTACTTTGCAAATTTATCGTGCTTTTTTAAATCGAAAAAATATTCAACATTAAGAGGACTTGTAAAGATGTTATGCTTAGCATCTTCTAGGGACTTTATATCTGCTTTATTATTTTTGTAGGATATGATTTCATAATAACTTTCTTCTTGTAATTCTTGCTGAATTGTTCTTTTAGAATTAGCTGCTTGTATAAATAAAATGGTCTCTTCCTTGTTAATTAGAGTGATAAAATTACTTATTATTTCAACATTAGATCCATGGCCCACAAAATCAGAATTTCTACCTAGGTATTTTTCTATAAGAGCATCTGTTTTAGACCCAAATACTGCGATCTTTTGATTAGCTATCTTCTCTTTTTGAGAAGGGATCAATTGATCAAAAAAACATTTAACGCCATTCTTACTATAAAAGAAAATCCAATTAGTTGAAGGAATTGCTACCAAGGGCAAAGGTATAATTTCTATCAAAGAAAGATCTTGAATATGATAACCTTGATTCTTTAAATTTTGAAACAACGAATCGGATTCTAGAACTCTACTTATAAAGATATTCTTATTCATCATCAAAAATATCTTCGAACGCACCTACTTTCATCAAAGCGATAAAGCATCTAGAAGCTGCAATTACATCTGCTCTTGCATTGTTAGCAGGACTATATTTTTGTTTGAATATTATCGCGTGCATCTCTTGTAATGATGGCCATTTGTATCCTCCAGTCTTACTAGGTATTTTACAATAGAATGTACTTTCATGCATAAGACAATATCGTTCTTTTTTGAATAGATCATGATTTATTCCCTTTCTTAAGTACTCTGCTGCAAGGACATTTTCGTTGAAATTCATGTTGTGTGCAAAAAGATATTCAACATCCTTTAAAGAATCATTAAATTGTGTTAGTACCTCATCTAGATCAGCAGCTTTTTCTTTAATATCTTCTTCATCTATTTTACAAAAAGATGAAATCTCAGGAGTAAATCCAAAACCTTCAGGCTTTATGATGCAATCATAATCCTTAATTGGCTTCAACTTATCATCTAATATTATCCATGAGAGATGGATCATTCTAGGCCAACTAAAAGTATCGCTAAATGATGCTTTCCAGTTTTTAGGTTTTGCAATGCCTGAAGCATCAAAGACCATGTACATATGTTTCTATTTTAGTTTTTCAAATAATTTTTCAGCTAGTTGGAATGTCGTACTTTGAGAGATATGAGCATATGTTGCAGGACCGTTCCAGGTATCAGATCTTACTCCATAAGCATGATAGTATCCCATACTATCTTTATAGCAATATAAACCAAAAGGTAACTGACATCCACCGTCAAACATTCTTAGTATTTTTCGTTCTATATTCGTAACTTCAGAAACTTCCGAGTTATGAATCTTGCTAAATATTTTTCTAATATTTACATCTCCCACTCTACATTGATAGGCTAAGACACCTTGTGCTGGTGCTGGTATAAACTCTCTAGGAAACAACTCTATATGCTCAAGATCACTTATGTCTAATTGTAGTCGCTCTATACCTGCAGAGGCCAATAAGATAGCATCATAATCACCATCTCGTAACTTTTGTATTCTAGTGGGCACATTGCCTCTGATATCTTTAACATTGACATGAGGAGCATAATGCAATATTTGACATTTTCGCCTAGCCGACGAAGTTCCTACTACTGCACCTTTTTTCAACTTATAGATAGCTCCATTATCCACAAGATCCTTTCTTATAAGCAGACTATCTGTAGGATTAGCTCTGTAAGAAACGGCTGTTATACATAATCCTTCTGGATTAGTTGTAGGAAGATCTTTCATAGAATGTACAGCAACATCAACCTTTTCGTTTAACAGCGCATCTTCTAGTTCTTTAGTGAAAAAACCTTTTCCTTCTAATTTGTCAAAACTAAGGTGTTGTATTTTGTCCCCTTTAGTCTTAATAATTTGAATCTTAGATTCTACACCATGCTCCGCAAGTTGGGTTTGCAAGTAATTTGCTTGCCATAATGCAAGCTTAGATCCCCTTGTACCTATTTTTACCATTTTATCAAAATATGTCCGTAAAGATAGCTTGACTATGTAATAATTGTTGTCTAGGAAGAGTTTTTAAATTACTTTTATTCGAGAAACCTTTTATTAACTTTGTTTTATGGGAATAACTATTGGCAAAATAGCTGATTTACTAGATGCAGATATACCTCATCATGTTCAAGATTATCAGATTACAGGTATTAACATTTTAGATCAGGCTAAACCAGGTGAAATATCCTTCTTTTCTAATGATAGATACAGAACTTTACTGAATAATACATCTGCTTCTGCCGTAATTGTTGGTAAAGATGAGCCTATAGCTGATGATATCAAATGGATTGCTATCACAGTAGAGGATGTATATCACGCGTTGGCTAAAATACTTACACTTTTTTCTCCCCCTAGCGAGTACCGTCATAAGGTCTCTAAAACTGCTATTGTGAGAGATGATTCTAATATACACGAACGATCATATATAGGTCACCATGTCGTAATACAGCCTGGGGCTGCTATAGCTGAAGGTGCTGTTATTATGGGGAATAATTATGTGGGGAAAAATGCCAAAATAGGTGCAAACACCATATTATATCCAGGCGTTGTATTGTTAGATGATTGCATAATTGGTGAAAATTGTATCATTCATGCTAATACTGTTATTGGTTCTGATGGTTTTGGTTACGTTTTTGTAGATAATAGATATCAGAAGATACCTCAGATAGGAAATGTAATTATCGAGGATCATGTAGAGATCGGTAGTAATTGTTCCATAGATAGAGCATCTATAGGTTCTACTTTGATAAAAAAAGGTGCAAAACTTGACAATCTTATACAGATAGCTCACAATGTAAAAATTGGTGAAAACTCAGCAATTGCTGCACAGGCGGGAATTGCAGGAAGCACCACCTTAGGGGATTATTGTCAAGTAGGAGGTCAAGCGGGTATTGTAGGTCATCTAACGATTAGTTCTATGACTAAGATACAAGCTCAGAGTGGGGTTACCAGAAGTGTAACAAAAGAAGGATCAAAATTATACGGATATCCTGCTATAGAATATAATAATTATTTGAGATCTTATGCTGGATTTAAGAACTTACCAGAATTACTCAAAAGAGTAAAAGATCTAGAAAACCAGGTGAATTCTATTAAGAAAGAACATGAATCAAAAGACAATAGCTAATCAAATATCATTTTCTGGTGTAGGACTACACTCAGGGAAACAGTCCAAGGTAAAAATACTCCCAGCCCCAACAAAAACTGGAATATTATTCAGGATAATAGAAAATGAAAAGGCAATAAGCGAAATAAAAGCAGATCTGAAATTTGCAGATCAGAGCGAAAGATGTACCTCTCTTAAAAAAGCCGATGCATCGATATTGACAGTAGAACATTTATTATCAGCGCTTTATGGTAAACAAATAGATAATGTAATTATCGAAGTCGAAGGAAACGAAATTCCTATCCTCGACGGAAGCGCTAAGACCTATATGGAGCTCATAGAAGAAGCGGGCGTAGAGGAGCAAGATGAAGAAAGAACTTATTTTGAAGTAGAAGATTTAATTCATTTTGTAGATAAGGACACAAATTCTGAGTATTTCGCTTCTCCTTCAGATGATTTTAGCCTAGATATAAGTATTGAGTTTAAAGACAAAGCTATAGATTTTCAATCGGCTATTTATCATAAGAATGTAAATTACGCTTCTCAAATAGCTCCTGCTAGGACCTTTGTCAAATTAGAAGAAATAACCAGCTTATTAAAAAAGGGTTTAATAAAAGGAGGAAGTCTTAAAAATGCACTTATTCTTTCTGATGATCATATCAAAGAAGATAATCTCGATTATATAAGGGACAAATATGACCTTCACAATATTGAAGTGGATATAGAAGATCTCAAATTAAATCAACAGAACTTTGTAAACGAACCTGCTAGGCATAAACTATTAGACCTAATTGGTGATTTAGCCTTGTTAGGTAAGCCCCTTAAAGCGAAAATTTCGGCAAAGAGACCAGGACATAAGTCTAATATAGCTTTCGGGAATCACCTGAAAGAATACTTCATGAAAAAAAGGAAGTTGAAGGGCATGCCTATTTACGATCCTATTCAAACCCCACTTTACGACATAGAAGAGATCAAGAAAAGGTTGCCACATAGATATCCTTTCCTTCTGGTAGATAAAATATTAGAGTTAACTGAGACCAGTGTAGTTGGTGTTAAAAATGTAACTGGAAACGAGGCTTTTTTCGAAGGGCATTTTCCAGGTAACCCCGTTTTTCCAGGCGTATTGCAAATGGAGGCACTCGCACAAACAGGTGGTATATTAGCCTTAAGTACAGTAGATGATCCAGAAAATTGGGACACCTATTTTTTGAAAATGGATAATGTGAAATTTAAAAATATTGTTAGACCTGGAGATACTATAATATTGAAAATGGAATTATTGAGTCCTGTTAGAAGAGGTATTTTCGCTATGAATGGTACAGCTTATGTCGGAGAAAAAATTGTTTCAGAAGGCGTGCTAACAGCACAAATAATAAGAAGAAATCTAGCTAAATGAGTAATAAATTATCAAACATAAGTCCTAATGCAAAAATCGGACAGAATGTAACAATTGATAATTTTGTTACGATAAAAGATGATGTAGAAATAGGGGATAACTGTACCATTGGACCTAACGTTGTTATCTCAGATGGCGTAAGAATGGGTACAAATTGTAAAATTTTTCCCGGA
The DNA here is from genome assembly GCA_964475415.1 of uncultured Saprospiraceae bacterium. Lineage (GTDB taxonomy): Bacteria > Bacteroidota > Bacteroidia > Chitinophagales > Saprospiraceae > CALCMJ01. The sequence continues at coordinate 5,591 of CAYYWZ010000078.1, forward strand.
GCTATATTGGGGGCGGTTCCTCAGGATCTTAAATTCGAAGGGGAGAAATCATTGTTAAAGATTGGTAATAACGTTACGATTAGAGAGTATTGTACCATAAATAGAGGTACTAAGGCTAATAATATGACGGTAATCGGAGATAATTGCCTTCTGATGGCCTATGTACACGTAGCTCATGATTGTATTATTAACGAACACGCTATTCTAGCTAATAATGTAAATCTGGCTGGTCATATCGAAATAGGAAAGTATGCGATATTGGGTGGACTAAGTGCCGTACATCAGTTTGTCAATATAGGTAGTCACTCCATGATAGGTGGTGGTTCTCTAGTTAGAAAAGATGTGCCTCCGTATATAAAGGCTGCAAGAGAACCTCTTTCTTATGTTGGTGTAAATAGCGTAGGACTAAGAAGAAGAGGGTACTCTAATAAAGATATTCATCACATACAAGATATATATAGAATATTGTTTGTCAAAGGCTACAATACTACCAAGGCAATGCAAATAATAGAAGCAACAATACAAGCGACCTCATATAGAGAAGAAATTCTCATATCTATCCAGTCTGCTGATAGAGGCATAATGAAAGGATTCAAGCAAGCACTTAACCAATGATCATAGATTTACAGAAGGTATCTAAAAGATTTCTGGTAGAATGGGTGATCAAGGATTTTAGCTATACATTCAGTCCTAATAAAATATATGGTCTTAAAGGTGCTAATGGTACTGGTAAAAGTACGCTTCTAACCCTAGTATCTAGTGCTCTGGTTCCTAGCAGCGGTAAGGTAGAGTTTCGGTCTGATAATAAGGTAATTCCTGAGGATGATATGTTCAAGCATATAGCTTATGCAGCACCTTTTGCACAGTTGGTAGAGCATTTTACACCAGCTGAGTTGTTTGATCACTACACCAGGTTCAAAAGTATAAAGTATGGGAAAGATGAGTTTTTGTCTAAGGTTCTTTTGAAAAAGGAACAAAATCAATACATTTCAGAATTTTCTTCTGGGATGAAGCATAGATTAGGTCTAGGGCTGTGCTTATTTTCAGAGGCTCCTATTTTACTTTTAGATGAACCTACCTCCTATCTAGATAAAAGTAAACAAGACTGGTTTTATAATAACCTAACCGCAGTAAAACAAGAGCAAAGAGTTATCATTATGACTTCTAATTCAGAGAAAGATTTCGATTATTGCGATGAACTAATTGACTTAGATAGAATCATGTAGATCCTGTATACCCTTTCTTATTTTCTTAAGCTTAGCTAGTACCTCATTATCTCTTACGGATGGATTTACAACATGTTTATTCTCTTTAATTTCCTTTTTAGCACCTTCTAAGGTAAATCCTCTCTCTTTTACAAGTGTATAGATCTCTTCTAATTGTTCTATGTCTTTTTTTGTAAATTTTCTATCTCCTCTTCTATCCTTCTTAGGTTTCAAGGATGGAAATTCTGTCTCCCAATAGCGTATAAGTGAGGTAGATACAGAAAACATTTCCGCTACTTCTCCTATAGTATAATATAATTTAGTAAGTTCTATACTTAATTTCAAATCGCCAACGTGTTTTGTTAAATCAAAATTATAATTAAAAATATATAATTAATTGATATTAAAACATTTATAATCAAAAAACATAGATACTGACAAAGCCAACACCAAGGATTATAAAAGATAGAATAGTTAGATAAACGATTCCAAAAACTAAAAATTTTGCAGTTGTTTTAAAAAATCCTTGTTTATAGTATAATTTCATAGAGATCCATAGATATATAGAACCAGCTAGTACAAAATACTCTATATTGATACTAGTTAACTTAGGCTGAGAATATAGTAGTAATGCTATTTCTATAGCTCCTACTACAAATGAAAAAGCAAGAACATATAGAAACAATATAAAATGTTCTACATAAAATATCTTATTCCTTATGTATAGCAGTTTCAACAGAAAAGCACCTATGAAAGCCATAATTATAGCAACCCATAGCATATTTGCTATCAGGCTTTTTACCATTCCATCAGGGGAATTTGCAATTTTCTGAGCCTGCCTGATAGTAAGGGCATCTAGCCTACTAGTTATATTATACTTCGCAGTTAATGAATCTCCACTTAGCTGTACAAAATCTCTTTTAAGAATATCATAGTTGCCTATAAACCCTATGTCTCTAAAAATTGTCAATGTATCTTTCTCTGGATACTGTATATTTTCAAAAAGTTTAAGCCTTATAGAATCAATACCATCAGTTTCATCCATAATATATTGATTAGATAAGGTGTCAAACTGAACAAGTAGTTCTGACTTCATCACTTCATCATTTAAGGCCTGATCGAAAGTATCAATATTGAGATCCTTAATAAGGAATGAAGCTATAGCGAGATAAACAAAGAGACAAACTAAGAAGAATCGTATAGGATTCATATACTTTTTACGCTTCCCAGAAATATACTCTTTAGCCAGAAAAGCCGGTTTCCAGAAATGAAAGAAGGTTTTGAGCGCTTTGGACTCTAAGTTGAAGATATTGGATAAGAAATCAGATAATAAGGTAAATACTGTTTGTATCCCGCCCAAGTTCTTCTGGCCACAATTATTACAAAAGCTTTTTAATTCGACTTTTTTCTTACCACAATTAAGGCAATGATAGTTTTCTAGATCCATTAAAGGTGGTTTTCTGCTTTATTCCACATTTATCAATATAAAAAAAAATCTCACTAAAGCTTTTAGGGTATACTACATATTACAGAATGGTATAATGTTTGCCTATACATCTAAATGAATGTGTTATAAATCAGTTTAAGATTTATGTTTTTATATAAAAGATTGATAAACAGAACCTTAAACATTATTAAAAAAACAAATTTTAAAAAACAGATTAGTAAAAACACGCTTTTAAACCGATTTACATCTGAACGAAAAAAATTTATTATGAAAAAAAGTATTAACATTTTGAGGACCTATGTGATGATGACGATAAGCTTTTTGGCTTTTAGTCTTTCATTCAACACAGCATTGTCATCTCAATGTACGCTTACTAACTGTCCTCCAGCGATGATAGAGTTAGAAGCGGGCCAAGGAGAATGTAGCGCAATGTTAACTATTACACCTCCAACAGTTAATGGAGGTTGTACTTTGACTACCGATCCAGCAATTACGGATTTCCCTATTGGAACAACTACTGTATCTTTTTCCACCAGTGATGGAAATGCAGAATGTACAGTAGATGTAGTCGTTTCCGAATTTGAAGGAGCGATTGGTTCAGTAGCATGTAACGACCTAGTCCAGGTTTCCTTGGATAATGATTGTCAGGTTGAAATAACACCTGATGTCATTACAGAAGGAGGACCATATGGATGTATGGATTTATTTACTGTGCAGATAGGTGGTATATCAGGCAATATAATAACCGCGCCTGGTACTTATACTGTTACGGTAACTACACCAGCTGGTAATAGCTGTTGGGGACAAGTATTTGTGGAGGATAAAATAGCTCCAGAGCTAGATTGTACCGTAGATACGACTTATTGTTCTCAGAGTACTTTACCAGGATCTTCTATTACTGAGTTTCTAAAAATAGAAGCTACTGTTCCAGTTCCTATTGGAGTTGGTGCTAATAATATTCTAATTCCTGTAGATGCTCACCCTCTAGCAGTATTAGAAGCAGTGAGTATAGATCTTGCGTTAGAATTCCCAACTATTTCAGATCTTTCAGCAACGTTGACAGATCCTAGTAGTGGAGCTTCTATAAGTTTATTTACTTCTCCTGGCGGACTAACAGATCCTGCAGGTTGTGATGTACCTAATCTTAATATTTCGTTAGGTAATGGTAATCCATATACGCACGAAGACTTAGAAAACATGTGTGGAGTTGGTGTCTTAGGTGCTATTGGAGCATTCGAAGCAGAAGGAGATTTTACAATCTTTGATGGTTTATCACCTTCAGGAATGTGGATTCTTACGATAAACAACTCAGGCGTTAATACTGGTAATCTTACATTAGCAAGATTAGATATAGCTAGTAATGTTGGTGTACTTGATTTTCCTTTAGAAGGTATTATAACCAACCTAGGAAATAATCAGTACCTAGTAGATGGTTATGGAGCCTGTGGTCCGATTACCTTATCATATAATGATCAAATAAATCAGACGGAGTGTACTGGTGACTATTGGGAAATAATCAATAGAAACTGGGTTGCTCAAGATCCATCAGGTAACACGTCTACTTGTACGCAAGAAATATATGTTGTAAGAGGAGATTTATCATTAGCTTGGTTCCCACCAGATTATGATGATTTTTATTTCCCAGCAATAGATTGTTATGAAGATGTAGCTCTTAATGAGTTTGGAAATCCAGATGTATCTGTTACAGGTGTACCATCGTATCCATCAGGTTCTTTCTGTCCGAATATACAGTTCACTTACACAGATCTAAGAATAGATGTATGTCCATCTTCTTATAAGGTAATAAGAGAATGGAAACTACTGGACTGGTGTACAGGAGAAGTATTGCTCCATGATCAGATAATAAAAGTAGTAGATGATGAAGGACCTAACTTCGAATGTCCGTTTGATTTTGGGCAGGAATTCTACATACAAGATGCATATAGTTGTACGCTAGATTTTGTAGTGCCTATTCCAGAAATAACAACTCCAGAATTAGAGTGTAATAATGTTACATGGACTGTAGAATATCTAGTTGCAGCTAAGATAGATGGTATCTGTCAGGAGCCTAATGGTGGTTTCTACACAACAGAAGGAGTAACTTATGGAGCAAATAACTTTATCTTAATAGAAGGATTACCAGAAGGTTGTGTTTGGTTAAAATATATTGCAACAGACGAATGTAATAATAAGACAGAGCAAATATGTGAGTTAGAAGTTGTCGATGGAACGCCTCCAGTTGCAGTTTGTATAGAGTTTACAGTTGTATCTCTAGGAGCAGATGGTTGTGCAAAAGTTTATGCTACTTCTTTTGATAATGGAAGTAATGATAATTGTATGATCGATAATTTTGCTGTAAGAAGAATGCTTAATCCGTTACCAGATTTTGATGAGTATGTGAAGTTCTGTTGTGAAGATATAGGAGGACCTCATATGGTAGAATTTAGAGTAACAGATAAAGCTGGATTAGTAAATACATGTATGGTAGAAGTTACTGTTCAAGATAAACTTCCTCCAGTATTATACTGCCCAGATGATTATACTGCTAATTGTGAGCACGGCATACCTCATCCAGATGTATCAGGATGGCCTACCTCATTTGACAATACTTATGAGTGCAATGATCTTGATTCTACCTATACAGATGCAGGAGATGTAAATAACTGTGGAGTAGGGCATATAGTGAGAACGTTCAGATATACTGATGCTACTAATAGTACATTGTTTGCTACTTGTACACAAGACATATGGGTTTACGATCCAGATCCTTTTTACATCAACAGAAATAATGATTTAGATCCTAATGATGATATCATATGGCCTGAAGATGTAACAGTTACGGAATGTTTCGGAAACTTAGATCCTGAGAATTTAGGGGATAATGGATTCCCTATATTATTCGATGATGAGTGTAGCTTAGTTGCTGCTAATTATGAGGACCAAGAATTTACATTTGTTCCAGATGCATGTGCAAAAATAATTAGAGATTGGACAGTTATTGACTGGTGTCAGTATGAGGAAAACTTCCCTCAAGAAGATCCTAATGAAAATGGAATACAAGATGGTATATGGTATTATACTCAGATCGTGAAACTACAAAACGAAGTTGGTCCGACCTTCTCTAGTTGTGTGGATACATTAAGATTTGATGGATACGGGCCATGTTTTGATTACATCGACTACCAGAAATCTGCTTCAGATGACTGCACAGATGCTTCAGAATTGATATTCCATTACAAGGTTGATTTCTTCCATGATGGATCTATAAATGAAGAAGATTATACGAATGATCTAAGTGATATATATTTCCCATTCGGAACACACCACGTGAAGTGGATCGTGGAAGATATGTGTGGAAATCAGACGGTATGTCAGCAGATAATAGTATTAGAAGATGCTAAGAATCCTACACCTTATTGTCTTACTTCTATAACAACTGTTGTAATGAATAACAATGGTCAGGTAGAATTATGGGCAAACGATTTCGATCTAGGAAGTACTGATAATTGTAGCGAAAATTTATACTTCTCCTTTTCACCTGACATAGATAGTACATATATCTTATTGACTTGTGATGATATTCCTAATGGAGAAGAAGCGACAATAACTTTACAGATGTGGGTTACGGATGATGCAGGAAATCAGGATTACTGTGAGGTATATGTAGAATTACAAGATAATCAAGGAGATGCTTGTGATAATAATGCCTTCCCTTCTGTTGAGATTAGAGGTAACATAAGAACGGAGGATAACAGAATGGTGAACAATGTAAGAGTAGAGATGTCTGGAGCGCAAGCGGAGCAACCTATAGAGATGACAAATACTAGTGGTATATTCAGCTTCGGAGAAGTTCCGATTAATACAAACTTCAACTTAGCTGCAGATAAGAATGATAATCCTATGAACGGAGTATCTACCTTAGATCTAGTACTTATACAGAAGCATATCTTAGGATTACAGAGTCTTAATTCACCGTACAAATTGATTGCTGCTGATATCGATGGTAGCCAGTCTGTAACGGCTGTAGATTTAGTAAACTTAAGAAAACTTATATTAGGTATCTATAATGAATTCCCTAATAACCAGGGACCGTGGAAGTTCGTAGATGCAGCATATAGCTTTAGTGATGACAATAATCCATTCCCATTCAGTTCTACAGTATCTGCATCTAATGTAAATGCAAATATGTATAACATGGACTTTATAGGAATCAAGATGGGTGATGTAAATTATAATGCATCTACTAACCTTACTGGAGAAAATGATAATATAGAATTCAGAGAAGCTAGAAAGATGCAAGCATCTAATATCAAGTTTACTGAAGGTGATAAAGTAAGAGTACCTGTATATCTATCAGGTATAGAAGAAACGATAGGATTCCAGTTTAGCTTAGGAATAGATGAAGATATTGTAGAGTATGTAGGCTTAGAATCTGGTAGAATTGAAGTAGGTGAGAAGCATACAGGAGTGATGACAGAAAATGGAGAGATAGCAGTGAGTGTAGATCTTGCTTACGGTGTAGAGTTAGATGAGGAAACTCCACTGTTCTATGTGATCTTAGATGCTGTAGATGATGGTATGGTATCAGAAGCATTATCAATGAATGATAACATTCTTAATGGTGAGATATACGATGAAGATGAGATAAGCTACAACTTGAACTTAGATTATAGAGACGGTATAGAGCTTGCTGAAGAAGCAGAATTCTACCTAGAGCAGAACAGACCTAACCCGTTCAGTACAAGAACTGAAATAGGATTCTATATTCCTGAATCAGCTAATGTGTTGTTCAGAGTTATGGATATTACAGGAAGAGAAGTACTTAGAAAAACAGCTAATTACGAGGCAGGTCGAAATGTCATAGCATTAGATGTAGATGAGTTATCTAATTCTGGTGTACTATACTATTCTATAGAAACAGAAAACTGGAATAGCACAAGAAAGATGATTGTTATCAAGTAGATATAAATCACAAAATTATTAGAAGAAAGGCCTTGTCTGTTTTAGACGAGGCCTTTTTTCGTTTGTGTACTCCTTTAAATCAATAGGCGATTTAGCTTAGGCTTAATTTTTATAGGGAACGAAATTTATAAGCAAGAATTTAACTTAGATTATGTAGCATTACTTTATGATAGCATTGAGCTATAACTTTTACAAACTAAGACTTAGTAGTCCTTAATTCTAAGAAGAAAACTTAAGAACTAAAGCCTACTAATTTAAATCTACAGTATGTCAAAGTTGTTATGGATAGAACAATTAGTCCATCTAGAATTATTTTGACATATAACAATTCTTAAAAAAATAATAGTGAGGATAAACCCTCTATCAGAGAGGTAGATTTCTGACTTACTTAAGTGTGAATTTAGATTAAGAATAGAATAAAATCAAGAAGCGAGGAATGCATGATGTAGACCTCGCTTCTTTAGTTTTGTTTATATAATTATCCTAATTAGTCGAATGACTGATTCTCTTCAGAAGACTTGAGAACAAGCTCCTTATATTCTCTTGGTGTCAATCCATCCATACAGTAATCGATAGGATTTACACACTTACCATTTATTCTTACTTCGTAATGTAGGTGAGGAGCAGTCGATGTTCCTGTACTTCCTACTGTACCTAGTTGCTGGCCTCTCTTTACTTTCTCTCCCTTTTTTACATCTACAGTAGCCATATGTGCATATAGCGTCTCGTAACCGTAACCATGATCTATAGTTACATTTCTTCCGTAACCTCTCTTCTTCTTTTCTACTCTTTTGACAACTCCGTCACCAGTTGCCTGTATCGGAGTGCCTTTCGGAGCTGTAAAATCTATTCCTTTATGGAATTTTTTCACCTTATGAACTGGATGTATTCTTATTCCGAAACCAGATAGGTGATTTATTTTTCTTTTGAGTTTGTCTTCTCTTACTGGCTTTATCGAAGGTAGAGCAGATAACTTATCATCTCTATCTACAGCCATTTCATAAACCTCATCTAATGATGTTTTCTGAATCTCGACTTTTCTTTTGAGTTTGTCCACCAGTTCTAGGGAGCTTCTTAGGATATCTCCTGTCTTCTCATATTTGGTAAGTAATGGATACTTCTTATGTCCACCAGTACCACCTTCCCAGACACTGCTGTCTATAGCCTCCATCCCGAAAATCATTCTATGTACTTCAGAATCTTTGTTATGGATGCTTTCTAGATCCACAGCAAGGTTTTCAAAATCCTTTGTCAATGATGAATACTGGTATTCCATTTGGGAAATTTCTCTTTCTAGAGATTTTTCCTTTGGCGTAGGGAAGTACATATAAGCTATACCGAATATGATAGCTGATGTCAATATTAAGGAGGATGTATAAACTAAGGATTTCACAAAAATATCCTTAGGGGTCGTTTCTAACTTTTCGTATTGTAACGTCTTGTTATTGTAAACGTATTTTACTCTGCCCATTTCTTTACAATTATTACTACTTTTGTTGCTTGATAAATACGTATGTTCAGGGATAAATTTTCAAGACAGGCCGAAAATAGGATTCTGTCTCTGATTTACAAAATAAAAAGGATACAATTTAAAATTTCTTATATAGATAATTTAGATATGTAAAATCCTCATATTAAAGAATTCTAATATACGTATAAAATTGTAAACAAAGACATTGTTGTATAAAAATTATTAATTTACATGAGAGCAGAAGATATAAGACAGAAGTTTTTCGATTTTTTTGAGTCCAAATCTCATAAAATTGTAGCCTCGGCACCGGTGGTATTAAAGAATGATCCGACCCTGATGTTCACAAATGCAGGGATGAATCAGTTCAAAGACTTCTTCCTTGGAAATAAGAAGATAGAGATTCCTAGAATCGCAGATACTCAGAAATGTCTTAGAGTATCTGGAAAACACAACGATCTAGAGGAAGTAGGTTATGATTCTTATCATCATACCTTGTTCGAGATGCTAGGAAACTGGTCCTTCGGGGATTACTTTAAGGATGAGGCGATCAGCTGGGCATGGGAACTCCTTACTAAGGTATACGAGTTGCCTGAAGATAGATTGTATGTGACAGTTTTTGGTGGAGATGAGAACGAAGGTCTAGGTAGAGATGCGGAAGCAGCTAATATATGGAAGCGTTTTCTTCCAGAGGATAAGATTCTAGACTGCGGAAAGAAAGATAACTTTTGGGAGATGGGAGATACAGGTCCTTGTGGTCCTTGCTCAGAAATCCATGTAGATCTAAGATCAGATGAAGAAAGAGCGAAGAAGCCAGGTGTAGAATTAGTGAATATGGATGATCCTATGGTTGTAGAACTATGGAATCTTGTATTCATCCAGTTCAACAGAAAAGCTAACGGTAGCCTAGAGGCTCTTCCTGATAATCATATCGATACTGGTATGGGTTTCGAGAGGTTATGTATGGCGATGCAGGGTAAAGTGTCGAATTATGACACGGATATTTTTACACCATTTATTGCATACATAGAAAAAGCAACTGGGATAAAATATAATGGTTCTTACGATCCTGCTGCTAAGACTGATGTAGCGATGCGCGTAATTGTAGACCACATAAGAGCGGTGAGTTTTGCCATTGCTGACGGAGAGATGCCTAGTAACACCGGAGCAGGTTATGTGATCCGAAGGATTCTTAGAAGAGCGATACGTTATTATTATTCTTTCTTGGATGTCAAAGA
>CAYYWZ010000078.1:16010-18585 GCA_964475415.1 uncultured Saprospiraceae bacterium
GTAAAGGAAAATGATCTTATCATCCATATCGTAGATAAGTTACCTTCCGATGTTATGGAATCAGGAGAAGCTATTGTAGATCAGAAGAAGAGAAAACTTACAGAAAATAATCACTCCGCTACGCACCTTATGCATGCAGCACTTAGACAGGTGCTAGGAACACATGTGCAGCAGAAGGGATCTTTAGTCAAGAAGGATGCACTGCGTTTTGACTTTTCTCATTTTCAGAAAATGTCTGTCGAAGAAGTAGCTCAGGTAGAACAAATTGTCAATGCTAAGATCAGAGAAAATATAAAGTTAGAGGAACACAGAAGTATAAGTATCAACGAAGCTAAAGATGCTGGTGCGATGATGCTTTTTGGAGAGAAGTATGGAGACTTCGTAAGAATGGTAACTTTTGATCCTGACTTCTCTAGAGAATTATGTGGAGGTTGTCATGTCAATGCTACAGGAGAGATTGGACTTTTTAAGATCATAAGCGAAGGAGCTATTGCTTCAGGAATAAGAAGGATAGAAGCGGTCACAGCTGATGCTGCCGAGGTTTATGTCAATACACAGATTACACAGCTAAATAACGTGAAGTCTATGTTCAAAAATTCTAGTCAGCTAGAAAAAACAATTGCAGATCTTATAGAAGAAAATAAAGAACTGAATAAGAAGGTTGAAAAAATGCTGATGGGGCAAGCCTCTAACTTACAATCAGATCTTAAGTCAAAAGCTCAGCTTGTAAATGGTGTAAACCTTATAGCGGAAAGACTAAGTCTTTCCGATAGCAAGGTTGTAAAAACCTTAGCATTTAATCTAGAGAAAGACTTGACAGATGCAGTTATATTATTCGGAATAGAAGATGGAGGAAAAGTACAACTGATGCTTACCATAAGTAAGAGTCTTGTAGAAAGTAAATCTTTGAATGCTGGTAATATGATCAGAACGCTAGCTAAGCATATCCAAGGTGGCGGTGGAGGTCAAGCTTTCTTTGCAACAGCAGGAGGAAAGGATGCTGCTGGAATACCCGCAGCAATTAACGAAATTAAAATTATGTTAGCATCATAGATTTATCTAAGTAAAAATTAAAATTCACTAAACATGAAAATATTAATTCTTTCGATCGCTATTTTAGTTTCAGCTTGTTCTACAACAAAGAAAAACAATGTTGTAATTAATGATACTGAAAAGGAAACAGTGGAAACTAAACCAAGCACAGAAGCTGCAAAAGATTGTTATACTGATAGAAAAACTACGAGTAGGGTAAATGATCAGTCGGTAGAGGTTAAAGAAATTGCGGGTACATTTATGTTTGTTTATAATAACACAAGACTACAACCCTGTGATCTTCCTAAAGAATATAAAAGAACGGGTGTGAGACTTATCGTGTCAGGAGACGTCAGAGAAATTTTCCCTACAGAAAGAAGAGCAGGAACACCATTCTTTTGTACAGAGATGAAGCCTGAGATGAGAAGGGAGCATTAGGTTTTTTAATGCTTGTATTAAGAATATATAGTAAGGATTATATTTATAAAATGCTTATCCGCAATTACACCTAAGTGTAGATAGGTTGCACAGAAGTATTGATATTGTATCAAAAAGTTGATATGAATATATTGAATTTCTTAGAACAATTTCCTGATGAGGAAAGCTGTAGAAATGATTTTAAGGTTAAAAGAGAAGAGCAAGGAGTTATCTGCAAAATATGTAGTTCCGCAAACCATTACTGGCTTAAAAATAAGTGGCAATAGCAATGCAAAGATTGCTCATTCCGAACAAGTATCAGGAGCGGGACGATTATGGAGAATAGCAATCTTCCTTTGCGGATGTGGTATTTGTGTATGGCTCTTATGAGTATGACTAAAAAGGGGATGTCTGCTAAGGAAATGCAAAAGCAGCTTGGTCATAAACGCTATCAACCTATTTGGGAAATGATGCATAAGATACGGGCTGCTATGGGTTGTAGAGATACTATGTATAATCTGGGAGGTGAGATAGAATTTGATGAAGGATATTTTACCCATGGTATAAGAAAAGGCTCTAAGCCTAAGCGTGGCAGGGGTTCTCAGAACAAACGCAACGTTGCGGTGATAGCTGAGTCTACACCACTGGAAAATTTAGAGACAGGGAAAGTGTCAAGACAATGCAGATATTTCAAAATGAAAGTTCTTGGTTCACATGAAGCCAAAGAGATTGATAATCTTATGGAGGAATCAAAAGACGAAAAGACTTTAGTTTTCAGTGATAAGAGTACCAGTTATGTGAATATCAGTGATTATGTCGAAGTACACACACAAGAGAAGTCTGATGCTGAAACCACTAAAACAACATTGGAGTGGGTTCATATAGCAATAGCAAATGCCAAAAGATGGATACTAGGAATTCATCACATGATAAAAGGAAATATCTACAAAATTATTTAAATGAGTTTTGCTATAAACTCAATAGAAGATACTTTGGAGATAGATTATTTAACAGAGTCTCAATTGCGCTGGCAAAATCTTACGGGCATGATTGCGGATAAGCATATATTTATACAAGCGAATGACATGCTTGTTAAAGGCATATGTATCGAAGTAAGAAATGACAA
>CAYYWZ010000079.1:0-16923 GCA_964475415.1 uncultured Saprospiraceae bacterium
CTAATTAAAGTATATACAAAAATTATACGTGTCGTCTCCGTGAGTACGAGAAGAGATGAGTGCCATTATATCTTGTGGTTACATGCTAGTTTGTTCACTGTAGGCAATCATAAGAAAGAAATAGAGTGCTTTTGTACATATTACTTTTTGTAACCTTTCCCAAAAACAGGACAGTTAAAAACTATGTAAATTTAACTGAAATATGAAAAAGAATCGATTCACAGAATAACAGATTGTTCGAATACTGAAAGAGTACTAAGGTCCACGAGAGATTAAAGATCTCTGTCGAGAATTAGGGATAACATTAACAACATTCTACAACTGGCGTAAGAAATATTCAAGCATGGACTCTAGTCAGCTCAAACGGCTTAAAGAACTAGCAAGATTATCCATGGAATCGAAAGAGAGTCTATTTTATCTTAAGAACTATTTCTCGGTAAAGTATCTTATTCTTTTCATTTAAATCATAAGCAATAATTGAATAGTAACCAATAGGTAATTCCGAAACATCTAAGTTTCCGTCGTCTAGAATCATTCTTTTGCTTATCTTTCCATCCATACTATAAATTAGTGCTTCAAGTGTTGCTCCGGAATCTCCATTAAAATATAATTCATTTGTAAAAGGATTTGGTGAGAATACTGGAGTACTAGATTCATTATGGTTACCAATTGTAGTAGAAGAAGTAATATCACCATCTTCTGATATTTTAAAGAGTCTAACAAAAGAATAATCTTCTATCGCTTGAAGTATCACTCCTCCATCTTCACTAGGCACCATTTTCATAGGTAATAGTTGTAAAGTATTCGTAGATGTGAAATCATATTCCTTTGACCATATCAGCGACATGTCTGGTGTAAACTTTTTTACTATAAATTTAGTGCCGATCCTAGATACCGCTTGAAAATAAATCGAACCATCTGCTCCTTTGCAAAATGGCATATTGCCAGAATAAGCATAATCGCATTCTTCTATTTTAAACCGGTGTATAGGATTGAAATTCAAATCACGTACATCTAAAGCAACTGTCACTTCTGGACAACCTTCGAGTGCTGTATCTTCACCCTCATAAGAAAAATATAATCTGTCGTCTATTTTTCCTCCACAAGAACCGAATGGGAATATACCTGAACCGCTCATATCAAAGTCCCAACCGTCTACAAAATTTCCATTTCCATCATAAAGACCAATGCTAGGTGGCATAAATGGAGGACCTTCCCCATTCGAGCCTTGTATGATCATCTGATTGTCAAACAAAAATATATTGTAAGGAACGCAATCGAAAGGTCTATCGATTATGGTAGTTAAAGAATCCCCTCCTAATTCTGCTTTATAATACCTAGGTTGAGTACCTATAAAATTATTCAAAGTATCAAACAGAACGTAGCTTCCCATGATATAACAGGTATCTTCTACAACAGAAAAATCAAAAAGTCTATTAAACGCACCTTCACTCGTAGCACCATTTACAGATGGAGAAATCAAGGTATCAAAAAGGGGAGATTCATATTTTTCAATAATTGACAAATCCTCATCTATCTGCGCGATTATATACCTTTGAGAATTTGGCTCGCTCTTTATTCCTCCTAAGTATAATTTACCATCAATAGATTTTAAAAGAGAAAAAAATGCATCATCGGATTCTCTAATATTAATTGAATCTAAAACTTCAGCATTCTGTGAAATTTTATAAATTTTTAATTTAAAATCCGGATCATTGAATGAATTCAAAAGGTAAAATTCATTTTGATGTTCGGTGATTTCCGAAAAAAATGTCACATTCCCTGAGAGAGGAGAAAACTCAGGTATAATTTGTGTGTTTCCAATAAAATGCAATAGTAATAAATTACTTAGGGTCAAAAGTATACTTTTCATGTTGTCTATCTATTTGATTAAATTAAAAAATACAAATAAAAAACATAGATTCTATAAGATCAATTAGTCTTTCTTCCTTAGTTTTAAACTTTACTTCTATGGGACCTTATTTAATCTAAAGTTAAAATCTCTACTAAAATCTAAAAAGAACACCCATATTAAGCCCAAGGTCTCGTTTTTTTAGAGATAGATCTGAGTTTGAGAAACGATCGCTTACATCTGCTGCCCAGAGTATTCCTAACTGATAACTCATTTTTTCATTAATTTGATACATCAGTCCTATATTTGCTGATATTCCTAATAATTGATTAGTTAGATTTTGATCTAGTTTAATGAGTTGGCTAGCTTGACTTTCACTATATCCAGTTGCAAAATGAAATGGACTATAGGTGACTCTTCCTTCTGCATATATCGCCAAGTTTTCTGTGATAGGCTTTTGATACATAGCTCCTAAGGATAATCCGATGTTGTAAAAATGATTGTATTGTTGAACGGTTGTGCTGTTTATGGTAGTTTCTAATCGCTCTCCAGCATAAAATTCCTGAAGACCCTGTGCATTAACGATAAATATAGCAGAATCCTGAGATATTGTTCTTGACGAACTTTCAGTAAAGGTAGAATTAAATCGTTCGCTGATTCTGCTTACATTTACACCGAGAGATAAGCTCAAATTTGGCTTTAAATCTAAGTAGTAACTCCCAGAAAATCCAATAGAATATAAATCTGTTGAGGCTGATCTTAGTTTGTTTTCCCAGTCAGTTGTCGCGGGAATATTCGACTGATAATTACTGCTTGGATTACAATAACTTACTGCGATTCCGATTCGGTGTTTTTGCCAGTCATCATTTTTCTCATTTTCTTTTTCGATACCTGCAAGATAAGTTATATAATTGCTTGTAAGTCATAGGTACGTGATTATAAGATGCACCTTCGTATTCGTAATATCCTATCTTGTGTAATGTAGTATCTACACTTCTGACAATTCTTTCAGGTTGAACTTCGTATAGAGCTAAAACATAATCTTCGATTGCTTCATGGACTAATTGTTGATCAGAATTTACTTCTACTGATTGCGAATAACCCAATGAGGAAAATAAAGCAAAAATTATCATGAATAATAATGTACGAATTTGTGGGTGTTTCTTTGAATACATAATTGTGATGTGATACTTTTATTAAATAACTGTATTTCTAGCTCCATTCATTTAATCTAATATAAGTGTTTATTGTCAAATTATATCTAGCGCAGAAATTTACAATTGATATTTCTCAGCATTAGTTACGTATAAATATTGCTAGATTTTAAGGTTCCAATATTAGTTTTGAGATAGTTGATTATTAGATTTTCCATTTTTGATTATCATAGCCAATTTTATAAACAAAAATAAAAATGCGTTTATGACACCAACATAATTAGTACCCTTATAATATGGTATAGCTTTATAGAGGGGAATGACTTGATTTATATTTAGAAATAGTAGGAGTTTCTAAATATCCTGGATGATCGGTGTAGAGCTTGTTTTAGTTGCAGCCTAAGTCTAATACCGATTCTGGATCATTATTAGGGAAACAAAAACCTGAAGGAACTGTTACAGGCTGATATCTAGTTAGATCAGGATCTTTAAGCGAACTTCTTATGAAAGTCTCCAACTGACTTATTTCTTCCTCAGTAAGATCTATAGGATTCAGCTTGTTAGATATCAGAGACTGATCGACTCTACTGTTCTCTGCTTGAGCGGCTAGCTTATACTCTATAACATCTCTGATATTTCTCTTACTAGATCCGTGGAAATAGAATTCTGTTCCCTCCATATTATAAAGCTGAGGTACTCTGAATTTGAAATTATCTTCTTCCTTCAATGTAAAACCACCTCGTCCAAGATTTCTCTTATCATCTGGGGCAGTATTGAAAGAAGGAATCTGATCCATGTCATTCACACCTAGGGCATGAAATTCTTCTGATCCTAGATTCTTGTCATAATGACACTGGAAACATTGCGCTTTCCCAAAAAACAGAATACCACCTTTTTTCTCATCATAGGATAAAGCCCCATTTTCTCCATTTAACCAATTCTGGAAAGGAGCCTTGTTCGATATGAGTGTTCTTATATATGCTGAAATAGCAAAGGACGCAGTCTCTTGTGAATATCTTTCTTCTTCTGAATAATCTGGGAACACCTCGTCAAACATTTCAGTGTAACCAAAATTATCAGCTATATCTTTATTTATCGTTATCCTATGTGTTTTTATACCGATAAGATTTTGCGTTTCTATGGCCTCAAATCCTAAATGGTTCAGCGTTGCCTCTTCATCCATATCCCATACATCTTCAGTTCCTACATTTACACCACCAGATCCGAACTTACCACTCCAGAAAGTGTTAGAAACGTAAGCAACATTTAATAAGCTTAGTGGTCTTGCGCTCTGCACATCTAACTCAGCTTCTGTATAGTTAGATTGTTTTCTCCTGCCTTCTCCATTGATACCAAATCCCTTTCCGCCATCAGCTATGCCTTGGAATGTTCCAGGTCTGAAGCCAGCTTCAGGAATATGACAGCTAGCACAAGAAAATGTACCCATACCAGAATCTTTAACAGCATCTTGACCTAATCCAGTATCATAGAATAATAGTTTACCTAGATTTACTTTCTCAGGTGTTAGGGGGTTCCTTACATCTTGAGGAATTACACTTAGATCATTCTCATTAGGGAGTTTGTAAAAATCAGTTGTCCCATCAGGGGATATCAACTTGATCTTTGCTCTAAGCTCATTATCTAGCTCAATAAGTAAAGGCATCTGATCCTTAGTACAGGAAACAATTATAAGGCCTATGATAAATAAAAATGGTAGTTTCTTTTTCATTACACTCACTTTCTAAATCGACTACAAATTTAATAACTTTTTTTGAATTATATAAAATTGACATATAAAAAATCGTAATTTATAACGTACTGATTATAATTAACTTATAACTTTTAGCATAATTATTATATTATGACTTATCTTGTGGTCAATAATTTTTTAATTCAATAATTTAAACAATAATATACTATATGGATCCCTCATTAGTCATTTTAGCTGCCGGCATGGGAAGCAGATATGGTGGTCTTAAGCAAGTTGATGCTTTTGGCCCGCATGGAGAAACGATAATAGACTATTCTATCTACGATGCTATAAACGCAGGATTTAAGAAAATTGTGTTCATAATTAGAGAAAAATTTAGCGAAAATTTCGAAAAAATATTCAAAGAAAAGTTAGGCGACAAAGTGGAGATAGAATTCGTCTATCAAGAACTAGACAAAGTTCCTGAAGGATCTAAATATCCAGAGGATAGAACTAAGCCCTGGGGAACTGCCCACGCTGTTATTGTTGCTAAGGAAGTTGTCAAAGAACCCTTTGCTATTATTAACGCAGATGACTATTATGGTGTTTCAGCTTATAAGTTGCTTTATAATTTTTTGACAAATCCAGAAAACATAGATAAGAATAATTACTGCATCATTGGCTACTACCTTAAGAATACACTTTCCGAATATGGTACTGTGAATAGGGGAGTTTGTTCAGTTGATGCGGATGAAAATTTGAAAGATATAGTAGAGACTCTGAAGATAAAGAGAGAAGAAGATGGAATAGTAAGATACCCTACAGAGGAAGGACATGGAGAGCTGTCAGAAGATGTTGTTGTATCGATGAACATGTTTGGCTTTATGCCTTCCTACTTTGATTATGCAGAAAGTATGTTCAAGAAATTCTTAGAAGAGAGAGCTTATGAAGAAAAATCTGAATTTTATATTCCTGAAGTTCTAGACGATATGCAAGCTAAGGAATTTGCAAAAGTTAAGGTCCTAAATTCTGATTCTAACTGGTTTGGAGTTACATATAAAGACGATAAACCATATGTCGTCCATCAGTTAAATCACCTAATTTCTATAGGGGTTTACCCTGAAAATTTATGGGACATTTAAAATAATTTTATAAGAACTTCTAAATGTGGATATTATACATTAGATTTACTTTTAATATATTAAGAAAAAAATTAAAAATAATTCTTAGAAAGGCAACCTTTTGTTGTCTTTCTTCGTCTTAATAGTATAAATCCATATCCTATGAACATATTATTAAATAAAATCAAAGCCTTTTTTATGGGGACTTTTTCAGCAAAGAAAAATGTAGTCGTAAAAGAGGATGATTACGAAGCTTGGTTAGGTATCTAGAATTTAGATTTCAGAAGTAAAAATTATAGATGTAGTTTTTCTTTTCTAGCAAGAAGCACATCTTCTGATTCTACTCTATTTTCATCTGGTATACAACAGTCGACAGGACAAACAGCAGCGCATTGTGGTTCTTCATGGAATCCTATGCACTCTGTACACTTGTCTGGAGATATAAAATAGAAGTCTTCTTCTACAGGGGCTTGCTTGTCATTTACATTGACAATCTTACCATTCTCTAGTGTATATTCTCCACTTACCCCTGTGCCCTCAGCCATAGTCCATTCTACTCCGCCTTCATAGATAGCATTGTTAGGACATTCTGGTTCACATGCTCCGCAATTAATACATTCGTCTGTTATAAATATTGCCATGATTTCTCGTGATTTTTTATAAAAACAGTAAGAGTAAGCATTTAGTTCAATTAGTTTTATCTCCTCTTGGCCACAAAATTATAAATAAATGACATAGTAAGGTAAAAAACTACTGTTAAAGGAAAAGCAATTTGAAAATCAATCAAGACAAGCATGATAAAAAATAAAAAACAGATTAATGGAAAGAAAATATCCATTTTGAAACCTGAGTTTATAGTCTTAATAGAAAACATTGTGAATTTACTATTCATAAGAACAGTGAGTACTATAGGAGTCATCAGATATAATGCAGGACTCTCATAGCGATCTGCTATCCAGTTATCACCATAATGATGCGCTAGAAAAATACCTATTAGAAAAAAGGAAGCAGTAGGTGTGGGCATTCCCTTAAAGTATTTAGAAGAAGGAAGTATGTTGAACCTAGCTAATCTTATAGCCGCTCCTAGAACAAAAATCGCAGGAGGTACATACTTTACCCAGCTTTCGAATGGGCTAAATAGAATATATAGATAGGCCGGTGCTAATCCGAAACTTACCATATCGGCTAAAGAATCCAATTCTTTGCCCATATCAGAAGATACGTCGAGCATACGAGCTAGCATACCATCTAGGACATCTAGTAGTAATGCAGCTAGCATAAGGATAGATCCTACGAATAAATCACCTGATACGATCGCAAAGAAACCGCACAATAGATTTAAACAAGTAAATATTGAAGGAACTATTTTTCTCACTTTAACAATTATATATCTGAAGTAAATATCTACATTTATTATTAGATGCAGATCATATTATGTAGTAAAATAACATATTGATAACGACTTCTACAGTAGAATTATGTTATTTTATATTTTTATTCATACATTCTAATCCAATAACTGTCTTTATTGTTCATGCAGAACCTAGTTTAAAAATAAAATTACAAAGAATGAAAACTCAGCTGATACGTATTTTTAGCCTACTATTCATGATTACACTTATGTATTCTTGTAGTAGAAATCCAGTAACGGGCAAACGTGAAATTATGCTCATGTCAGAAGGTCAAGAAAGTGCTATGGGGGCGCAATATGATCCCTCAGTAATAGCGTCTTATGGGTTGTACGATGATAAGGTAATACAAGATTTTATAAATGAGAAAGGAAAGGAAATGGGAGCTATCTCTCACAGGCCAGATCTAGATTATCAGTTCAGAGTACTGGATTCTCCAGTGATCAATGCGTTTGCAGTGCCTGGGGGATATGTATATTTTACTAGAGGAATTCTAGCGCATTTTAGCAATGAGGCGGAATTTATGGGAGTACTAGGTCATGAAATAGGTCATGTTACTGCTAGACACTCAGCTAAGCAATACAGTAAGTCTATGTTGGCTCAGGTAGGTATGATGGCAGGAGTTGTTTTTTCTGAGGATTTCAGGAATTTTGCTGATGCTGCTTCACAGGGTATAGGAGTACTTTTTCTTAAGTACTCTAGAGATAATGAAAGCGAATCGGATAAATTAGGCGTCGTATACTCTACAGAGGTGGGTTATGATTCGCATAAGATGGCTGATTTTTTCAAAACATTGTCAAGACTATCAGAGGCAAGTGGTCAATCATTACCCGATTTTCTTTCTACTCACCCTAATCCAGCTAATAGGTATACAGATGTTAACCAGATGACTGAGAAGTTACAGAGTGCGACTAAAAACCAAGCTTTTATTGTTAATAGAGATAAATATCTAAGAATGATAGATGGTCTTGTCTATGGAGAGGACCCTAGACAAGGTTTTACAGAAAATAACAGATTCTATCACCCGGAGCTCAAATTTCAGTTTCCATATCCTAATGGATGGAGACTAGCTAATTCTCCATCCCAGGTTCAGATAGCACCTACCGATGGTAAAGCGCTGATTATTTTTTCTTTAGCTCAAGGAGCTAGCTTAGATGAAGCAGCACAGACAGAGGTTCAAAATGCTAAATTGCAAGTTGTGGAATCTAATAGAGTAAATGTAAATGGCGCCGATGCCATAGCTATGATATCAGATCAGACACCTACAGATGAAGCAGGACAGGCTACAGGAGATCCCATAAGAATACTTACCTACTTCATACAGAGAGATAATATTATTTATAAAATTCATGGAATGTCATTGAGAACTGATTTCAATAGCTATTATAATTCTTTCCAGCAGACGGCAAAAGGTTTTAACGGACTGACCGATCCATCTAAACTTAATGTAAAACCTGAAAGAGTAAAAATCGTAAGTGCAAGCTCTAATACAACTCTTAGAAATGCGCTTACTTCTAATGGGATGCCTTCAGATAGATTAGAAGAGATATCTATTCTTAATGGTATGGAGCTTACTGATCAATTAACTAAAGGGATGCTATTCAAAGTTGTGGATACTCAGGCACGCTCAACAAGTACTAATAATACTCCAGCTACAACACCATCTACTGGAAGAGCCTTAGAAAAAGAAGATAATAAGAGCAGTAAAAAACCTAGGAGAATAGGAGGGTAGGATTAATTGATTTGTCAAATAAAGAATATAAATAAGTAGGAGTAACACATTTTTGTTGCTCCTACTTTTTATTTGTGCTCTAGTTTAATTTTATTTCATATTGGATTTGGATTAGACTCATTATGATTTTAGGATTAGCTAATTATCCTTAGATGTAGTCTATATGTAGTTATTTTAGGTTCATTCTGTAGGTCTCCATATTTTGCATAAGGTAAATAATGGCCTTATATTTGTGTTGTAATAATTTAGAAATTATTCTCAATATTTTAAGGGTGTTGAAGGGAGCTCACATACAGATGTAAGCTCTCTTTGCTTTTGTAGACATCTCTTAATTAGTCCTGGCTGGAAAACTAAATAGTTCTTATATTAGCGCCAAAGATGATATCCGTAATAAAATACTGTCTTATTTCCTTCTGTCTTTTATCATTTCACCTAGGCTACAGTCAGGTAGAATTGAATGCTAATAGTGATATCCGGGAATATTTGCGATAGGCTATACAATAGGTACTGGTAGTGTTACCTCAATGATAGTTGCTGGAAATGATTTTGGTATGCAACTTTTGTGGGTTCTATTTTTTAGTTGCTTGTTTTCAGGCGTACTAATCTATGTTTCTGGAAGTTATTATTTGTCTACTGGAGAAACTGCACTTTATGCTGTAAGGAAGCATTTGCCCTTTGGTAAGATCATAGCAATAGCCATTATTGCCGCCGTCGGGATAGGGCAGTGGAACTCTCCTCATAGGGATTTTGGGAATTACATCTAATGTCGTTTTCGAAATTCTGTCGATCAATTTCCCAGGCCTTACAGAGCATAAGTATATGATGGTATTAGGTCTTGCCATTCTGATTATAGGTATTTTTTATATCTTACTCATTAAGGGTAGTTACACTATATTCGAAAAAGTATTAGCCTTGTTTGTCTCTATGATGGGCTTGTCTTTTATATTTACCCTATTCTTTGTTTTTCCACTTCCCATTGACATCGTGAGAGGACTTATACCGACTATACCTGAGGTGGAGGGCGCAGGTATATTGATTGCTGCATTTGTAGGAACCACTATGGCCGCAGCCACTTTTTTGTCACGGCCATTATTTATTCAGGGTAAGGGCTGGACTAAGAAAGATTATACTATACAAAGAAATGATTCTATTATAGCTGCTGTTCTTATATTCACAATTAGTGGATCTATAATGGCGGTAGCTAGTGGTAGTTTGTTCGGTAACGGACATGAAATAAATCATGTTCTAGATATGTCAAAAGCGCTAGAGCCATCTGCAGGAAGGTTTGCAGTAAGTATATTTTATGCTGGAACCTTGAGTGCTGGCTTGTCTTCTATTTTTCCTTGTCTTATGATCGTTCCGCTGATGCTAGGAGATTATTCTTCTGGTAAGCTGGATGTCAAATCAAACAGATTTAAGTTGGTAACAGGCATAGCAAGTATCCTTGCGCTGAGTGTACCTGTATTTGGTTTTAATCCTATCAAGGGGCAGATATTTACGCAGGTATTTAATGTGTTTGCTTTGCCGCTGGTAGTTGTTGTATTCTTTGTCTTATGGAACCGAAAAAATGCGGGCTTACCAGAAAAACGATTGTTGACTAATATTATTCTTGCTGGAGCTTTTGTGTTTTCCCTTATTATAATGACGAATGGTCTAAAGGATATTTTTAGCTAGTAGGATAGGTTATAGATATTAGATTAAAATTAAAAAGAAAATGCATACTCATAGAAATGAATATTCATTTTCTTTTATGGTAAAGGGATATTATTCTCTTTACGAGAATGCTAATCCACCGTTAATATCAATGTTACTTCCTGTAATAAATGATGATTCACCAGAAGCTAGATAAGCTACTAGATCCGCTACCTCATCTGCAGCACCTTCTTTTCTCAGAGGTGTCTTTGCAGCTACCATGGCTCTTACTTCATCCTTTGTAAAGTCATCATGAAACTTCGTTCCTATAAGTCCTGGGCAAACAGCGTTTACTCTGATTCCTTTAGGTCCTAACTCTTTAGCCATAGCTCTAGAGAAAGTTGTAACCGCTCCTTTAGAAGAACTGTAAAGAGCAGATCCTCCTCCTCCTCCATCTCTTGCAGCAAGAGAAGATAGGTTTATGATAGATCCTCCTTTACCCATTAATGGTTCGAAAGCTTGAGATACAAATACAGTAGACTTGAAATTTACATTCATCAGAAGATCATAAAATGATTCATCGAATTCTTGGAATGTCTTTCTAGCAAATAGACCTCCTGCATTGTTTACAAGGATATCTACCTTATTTCCAAATGCTTCGATAGTTTTTGCTTTTAGGTTAGCAATGTCATCCATATTAGAAACATCGGCCTTGACAGCATTGCTTTCTGCCCTAGTTTCTTTATTTCCTCTACTGTTTCCAATGCTCCTGCCTCAGTGTTATAATAATTTACTACAACATTAGCTCCTTCCTTAGCAAGTTTGATGGCTATTGCTCGTCCGATATCTCTGGATCCTCCTGTTACTACAGCAATTTTATCTGTAAGCTTTTTCATTTATTTGATTCTTATTCTAAGCGTTGGAGTAGGGACAAAAAAAAATGCTCGTGACTTTTCACGAGCAAAAACGAATTTTACAATTTAAATAACCAAAACTTACACACAGTACAAATATATGACATATTATATTTATTTACAATATGTAAATTATTATTTATCAGTTATTTAAAGATATTAATTTTTAATAATGTATAAAACACTATAAGTCAATATTTTAGTTTTACACGAATAAATTATTTTCTTCGATTTTTTTTCCAATAATTTCTTCAAACATCCTGATAACAGCACTTTTACCTTCTTTTCCTATATCTAACGAATAAGGATTGACATAGGTAGTAATATGTTTATTGACTATATCAGCCTCCATTTCTTGAGCATATTGTTTGACATAAGCCCGACTACTTTCTGGATGAGCAAATGCATATGCTACACTTTCCTTAAGGAGTCTGCTGATCTTTTGCTGCATATCAGATGAGAAATTTCGACTTACACATATGCCACCTAAGGGGATAGGGAGTTTTGTTTGTTCTTCCCAGTAGGAACCAAGATCTATAATCTTGTGAAGGCCTTTTTCTTCATAAGTAAATCTATTCTCGTGTATTATAACACCACCATCTACTTTTCCAGATAAAATAGAACCTTCTATTTCGTGAAAGATCATTTCGGTTTTGTTTGTTAATTCAGGAAATGCATAATCTAGCAGAAAAGCTGCAGTAGTATGGACACCAGGAATTGCTACCGACAGATTAGACACTTGGTCTTTATTATATTTTGTTTTAGAAATGAGTAGGGGACCTACGCCTCTTCCCAGAGCACTGCCTGAGGTAGACATAATATAATCTTGATAGATCTTACTGAAGGCGTGGTAAGAGATTTTGCTTACATCGAGTTCTCCATTAAGACACTTTATATTGAGTTCTTGTACATCCTGTATAACTGGAATGAAGGTAATACCCTGCGTATCGATCTTCTTATGGATCAATGCATCAAACATAAATGTATCATTGGGGCAAGGAGAAAAACCTATTGTAATGTTCATTCGAAAAAATTATTATAATTTGACATACTAATTATGAATTATAAGGAGATAGAAAAAACAATCCTACACGAGGATAACCATCTACTAGTTATTAACAAAGCTAGTAATATCTTGGTTCAAGGGGATAGAACGGGAGATAAGAGTATCGTAGATATTATGAAGGCTTTTGTAAAATGGAAGTATGATAAGCCAGGAAATGTTTTTATCGGATTAGCACATAGACTAGATAGGCCGGTTAGTGGAGCACTCATATTGA
Organism: uncultured Saprospiraceae bacterium; assembly: GCA_964475415.1. Classification (GTDB taxonomy): domain Bacteria; phylum Bacteroidota; class Bacteroidia; order Chitinophagales; family Saprospiraceae; genus CALCMJ01. The sequence goes on from CAYYWZ010000079.1 coordinate 12,785, forward strand.
CAAAAACATCTAAAGCACTAACTCGTGTAAATAAGTCCTTCAAAGACGATAAGGTAGATAAGATCTATCTAGCAATATCGGATAGAAAGGAATCTCGCCATGAATTTGAGTTCGAATCTTACCTGCTGAAAAATAGAGATAGGAATATTGTACAGTCTTACCCTAAAGCTCGCAAAGGAGCCAAACTTGCCTTTACATCGTGGGAAAGTATAGCTTCAAAAAGAAATCGAACACTATATAAGGTAATGCCTAAGACTGGCAGGTCACATCAGATACGTGTACACCTTTCAGTTAATAATTGTACAATATTAGGAGATCTTAAGTATGGTGCTAAGCAGTCGCTTAAGGATAAGTCTATAGCCTTACATTGCTACCAAATGAAATTGCAACATCCTGTAACAAAGCAAGATATTATACTAACAGCGCCGCCACCCGATAAGGAACATTGGAAAGAGTTCAAATCTTTCTTGCCTTAAGATGCAGATATTACAATAATTACTTTAATTTTGCTGCCTGAGGGGCATACGGCCAGCTCCTTCTGAACTCCCCCAGGGTGGAAACGCAGCAAGGGTAGGAGGTTGAGCGGCTCGGTGTGTTCCCTCTTTTTTTATTTAAGGGAATACTTATAACTAACCAATTCATATCATGAAGTTTTTTGTAGATACAGCGAATTTAGATCAAATCAAAGAAGCGAAAGATCTAGGGATTATGGATGGTGTTACTACTAATCCTTCCTTAATGGCCAAAGAGGGCATTACAGGTCAAGATAATATTATAGCTCATTATGGTAAGATCTGTGACATTGTTTCTGGTGATGTAAGTGCTGAGGTTATATCTACGAACTTCGATGGGATGGTAGAAGAAGGAAAAAGGTTAGCGGATATAGCGCCTAATATAGTTGTGAAAGTTCCTATGATCAAAGATGGTATCAAGGCTATCAGTTATTTTACAGAAAATGGTATTCGTACAAACTGTACACTTGTATTCTCTCCAGGTCAGGCTATCCTAGCCGGTAAAGCAGGAGCTACTTATCTATCACCTTTTATCGGAAGGATAGATGATATATCTTGGAATGGAATGGATCTTATCAGAAATGTTGCAGAGATATATGCTATACAAGGTTTCGAAACGGAAATTCTTGCTGCCTCTATAAGAAATCCTCTACATATTGTAGATGCTGCAAAAAATGGAGCAGATGTTGTAACCTGTCCATTGAAGGCTATCTTAGGTTTGCTTAAGCATCCATTGACAGATATCGGATTAGCAAAATTTCTTGCTGATCACGAGGCTGCTAAGTAGTAGATCCGAGATCCTTAGTTTTATTTAAATTTTTTCGACAATTACTGCTAGAGCATGTTCTATCAATTGCTGGATACTCTTTTGCGGTTGGCTGGAGAATAGACCTAGTTTCCTATTTGCAAGTATTGCATTTAGCGAGATGCAATCATGTCCCAGCATAGTTCCTAGACCATATATACCGGCTGTTTCCATTTCTAGATTTGTTGTTTGCAATCCATCCTTAGAATAGAATTTTAGTTTGTCAATGATATGTTTACCCTTAGAGTTAAGCCTGATTTCTCTACTCTGTGGTCCGTAGAATCCATCCGCAGTAATGGTTATGCCATCCTTGAAAAAGGGTCCAGAAAAAATGTCATAAAGTCTAGCAGAGCAATTTGTCAAGTAGGGTCTAATTGGTGATGATGGAAAATACTCGGTTATAAAATTGTGAAAATCTTGGTCAAGTTTTTTGTAATCATAATAATGCATAAGACCTTCGAGTCCTATGGCAAACTTGGATAGTATAAAGCTATCTATTTCTACATCAGATCTTATCGTTCCAGAGGTTCCTATTCGTATAAAATTTAGTTTAGTTTTTTCCTCTTTGACAGTTCTATTTGCGAGATCGATATTGACCAATGCATCTAATTCATTGAACACGATATCGATATTATCTGTGCCTATGCCAGTAGAAATTACGGTAAGTCTTTTGCCTTTCATCGTTCCAGTGATGGTCTTAAATTCTCTCTTGTGTTTTTCTACTTCTATCTGGTCAAAATAACTGGCGATAAGATCAGCTCTGTCAGGATCTCCTACGGTGATTATAGTGGTAGAAATATCTATAGGTAACAAATTAAGATGGTATATACTTCCATCAGAATTTAAGATCAGCTCTGATTCTTTTAAATAGTGCATGTGAATTTTTATTTTTGCAGTAAATTAAAAATGAATGAAAAATAAATTCATATATCTTTCTACCTGCGATACATGTCGCAAAATAATGAAAGCAGTTGAACTTCCTGAAGATTTTGACCGATATGATCTGAAAGATAATCCGATAGATTCGACTACCTTGGAATTTTTATGCAAGCAAACTGGTAGTTACCTAGATCTAGTGAACAAGAGAAGTAGAAAAATAAAAGAACTAGGTCTGGATCTAAATGAGCTCACAGAAAAGGACTTGCAAAAACTCTTGTTAGAGCAATATACGCTTGTAAAAAGGCCTATCACTATAATCGATGAGGTAGCCTATATCGGAAATGCTAAGAAGACTACAGAATTCGTAAAGCAAAAAATAAGTGAAAGTAAATAGAGAATATATAACAGAATGGTTCAAGGACTTGCAAGATAATATTTGTAATGGACTAGAAAGAATGGATGGTACAGGTCGCTTCCATCAGGACTTATGGGAACGTAAGGGCGGCGGCGGAGGAAGAACACGAGTAATCGAAGGTGCTGTTATAGAAAAAGGTGGTGTGAACTTCTCGGCTGTAGAAGGTAGCTTACCAGAAAGTATCCAAGCCGCACTCAAGTTAGCTAAGCCAGATTTCTATGCTACCGGTGTTTCTATTGTTCTGCATCCACATAATCCATGGATGCCGATCATACATATGAATGTAAGATATTTTGAAACTGGAGATGGTACCTATTGGTTTGGAGGAGGTATCGATCTCACTCCGCACTATGTTATAGATAAGGATGCCGTTTTTTTTCATAAGACTTTAGAAAAGGCTTGTCAGGTCTTAGATGATAGAGCTTATGTGGAATATAAAAAATGGGCAGACGATTATTTTTATGTACGGCATAGAAAAGAAACGAGAGGCATAGGTGGTATATTCTTTGATCGACTTACTGGAAATGAAGAACGCAGTAAGGACAAAATATTCGAATTTGTACAAGCAGTAGGAAATGCCTTTGTACCTATATACGATCACATGGTTGCTCATAATAGCGAGAAAGCCTTCACCCCAGCAAATAAAGAATGGCAACTACTCAGAAGAGGTCGGTACGTAGAGTTTAATCTGGTATGGGACAGAGGAACTAAGTTTGGTTTAGAAACGGATGGTAGAATAGAATCTATCCTGATGTCTTTACCACCTTTGGTAAATTGGAAATACAATCACGTACCGGCAGAAAATTCTGAAGAAGCGCGTACGCTGGAATTATTGCGTAAGGGTATTGATTGGGTAGGGGAATAGCTTGTTTAGTGTGTATATGCTTGATTAGCGACACACGAGGATCAGAAAATAGTATAATTTATCAAAGACACTTAATAAGAGATAAAGACTTTATAATTGATTGTATTGTACACTGTTACGTTCCTAGTAATGTCTGTACAATCAGCGTTCAGTAATCAACAACGAATCTGTAACTGAAAATTAGTATAGTAAATTTTTCTGGGGCTGTTTTTCAAAACACTATACTATACTGGCGCAAGAATATCTGAGGTGCTTAATGTTCGTATCGCTCACCTAGATAACGCTCAAAGCTGTATCATTATTAAGTGTCTAAAAAGAAGAAAGAGAGGTAAGTACAGGCTCATTCCAATCCCTCTATATTTCCAAGAAGAACTATTTGAATATATCGAATCTTACAAAGACCAAACACCGCAATCTAAACTTTGGGAGTATTCAAGACGTACTGCAACAAACTACATTTCGGATATAATGAAGAAGTCAAGAATAAACGGAATACATGCATGTGCTAGGGGGCTTCGTCATCATTTCGGTGTGCGTGCAACTATGACGGGAGTAGCTATGCCTCTAATTCAAAAATGGATGGGTCATGCCTCGATACAAACTACACAAATCTATACTCAAATAATGGGTGATGAAGAAAAGCAAATCGCTCAGAGGATGTGG
>CAYYWZ010000080.1:0-4748 GCA_964475415.1 uncultured Saprospiraceae bacterium
ATGCATTTACCTTTTTATTTTATAATTGATCTTTTTTCCTTACCGAACTATTGTATTTAAGAACTAAAATAAAAAATAATTTAAAAAGCTGGAGATAATCTATCTATAGATTATCTCTAGCTTTATTGTAAGGTAAACCTCATACTCGCATACCAAAACCTCCCCGGAGCTGCTTCAAAATATCTACCGCCAAATGCATTGATCCTTAGGTTATCGGCATACTGCGTATTAAACAAATTAGATAGCCCTACGTAAGGACTAAACCTAAAGTTATATAACCTCAAATTATACTTAGCAGACAGATCCACTATATGCCTAGATGATTGAGATATTGTATTTTGATTATTAGCAAATATTTCTCCTTGTAGGTTATAGTTAAGTAATATTTCTAGCTTATCATTTATGCTATAAGCCATTTGGAGATTAGCTGTATAGTTAGGAACACCTGGTATTTGATTATCAGCTAGATCTTGCCCATCTATTCTAAATTCATCAAATCTTATATCCTGATAGGCCGCCTTACCATTTAGTGAAATCACCTTCCAAAGCCTGTAGCTAGAGGATAATTCTACACCCCTCCTAGACGTACTACCCGTATTATTATAAAACAATCTTCCTGGAAACGCTGCTATCTCAAAGGGTAATAATTCATTCTCACTCTGAATATAAAAAGTAGAAAGCTGATAATCTCCAGCCTTGGCAATAGATCCTTTGACACCTAATTCTATATGTCTAGCCGTCTGAGCTTGTAATCCATTATTAAACCCACTTCCATCTGGATTATTAGACAATTCACTTAGCGTTGGTGTTTCGAAACTGGTGGATAGATTCAGAAAAAGTAAGGCTGATGATTGCAACTTATAGGCAAGTGCCAAAGAATAATTAAAATCATTGAGCTGTAGCTCTCCTGAACTATCACCATCCGAAAGAAACCTATCTGTAATCTCGATACGATTATAATCATATCGCAGTGCAAGATTCAAGATCCAATTTCCTAAACTTAGATCATTGACAAAATAAGGCGCTGCATTTACAAATTGCTCTTCTTGGCCGAACACTTGATCTCCTTGTACACCTAGATCATTGACAAATCTATCCCTATCATCAAACTGCCCTTGTAACTCATACCCTAGATTAAATTTCCATACCGCTTTTTTCAATATGATTTTCTTAGCAAAAGAACTCCCTTGGCCAGCAAAATTTCTGTTTAGATCGATAAGGCCACTATTGGCAAAAGGAAGTCTACCTACAAATTTCCGGTTAGCAAAAAAAACATAAGTTTCTAACTTATCCGTAGCATTTAAAAAATACTGATAACGAATAGATACCTTACCATGAGAGATCTCCTCTCCTGCATCGAACTCTACATTTCTATCTCTTGCAGCCCTAGGTGTTTCATAATAAGTTGTACTATCTACACCACCTGGATCTTGGGATAAAGGACTGTCTGTATAATTAAGAATCAGGTCTAAGCGAGATTGCTCCTTCTTCCTTATCGCCCTTAGCTGAAAACCATTAGATTCAAAAGCAGAATGATCTCTATATCCATCACCACTATATCTATCGACATGAGCAATCAGAGAAAAATCCTTCCACTGTTTGCCAAAAGTCACCTGAGGATGTAATCCACCATAGGCCGTAAGACCCAGACTTAGCTCCATATAACTAGTTCTTTCTGCAAATATTTTTTCGTCTAAGGTCTCTAACTGGATGACACCTCCCGAAGCATTACCATAGAAGGCTGACGCTCCGTTATTGATAACTTCTACTCTATCCACGATCCCTAGATTTAGATTATCTAGCTGACCTTGTCCATCCGCTGTCGTTTCTGGAATACCGTCTACGATAAGCTTGACACCTCTAACTCCGAAAGCCGATCTTGCACCAAAACCTCTAATAGAAATTCTCAGATCTTGCGCACGATTATGCACATTAGAGGCAAAAATACTCGGTGCATTGATAAGAGATTCTTTGAGACTTAGCTGCAATTGCTGATCCCTATATCTTGCATTATATCTGTAACTGGACTGTGCTGTTTCGTTCCAAGGCTTCGTAATCTTAGGGGCTGATATTTCTACAGAATCTAGTAGAGAGAGGTAGAGACTGTCCGATTGTGATATTGCAGCCTTAGTTAAAAGTAAAAAGAACCCTATGCTTACCCACGATTTAATACTTTCTACTCTACAAAAAATAGTTAAATATCTGTCCCTCTGATTCATAAAGTAAAAGTAGTAGAAAAAATGTATTTCATCTCTAAGAAAGGACAATGATCTGAAGCCATATTCATAAAATCAATTTTTCACCCATATGGGTGGACAACAGTAAACTGCCTAAAGCTAATTTTGATACAAATTAAACCAATAAAAGATCATGTTAGCTTTAAAAATTAAATTCTACCTACTTATTAGCTTAGTAGCTACTATTACTTTTACCGCTTCAGCCCAGATGAATTGGACTGGTGGAAATGGCGATTGGAATGTAGCCTCTAACTGGGATAGTAATTCCGTTCCCACAGCAAACGACCAAGTAATTATCTCTGGAAACAATTCGGTTGTTACGATCAATAGTAGCGTGAATGCACTAGCAAGAGCAATACTAGTAACATCTAATGCTAGCCTTACAAATGAAGGAGGATTAGTTATTAATGCTCAAGATATATCTAACTGCATACAGAATGAAGCTACCATCATAAACGAAGGAACTATTCTAATTTCAGATTCTGGCGGAACGGGCATACAAGGACACGGGATTAATAATTTTTCCAACTTTACAAATAATGGAGTATTTATAATAGGTACAGATATCGATAAGGTAGGAATCAGAAATCAACCCGGTGCCAGCTTTACAAATAATAACATCATTTCTATGGTGGGCAATGTCGGAAATAGAGGAATTCTCAATGATGGTTTTTTCGAGAATTATGGAGGAATAACTGGTGATGATGCAGTTTTCAATATAGAATTTCTTGCTGCTATCGGCGGTGAATTTAACAATGCTCCTTGTGCAGTTATCACCTGCGGAAACACAGCCTATAATGCACCTGACCTAAGTAATGCAGGGGTAATATATCGAGATGGAGATAACTTTCCATCTACTATAGGTTTTAATAGTGGTGTAATTGTAAATGCGGGAAATGCACCATTTACTGTAACGGTAGATAATGGATATATCGGCAACTCCCCAAATTACGCGGTATGGACAGGATGTGAAGATAGTGCAACTTCCAAGAATGCAAACTGGACAAAGAAAACTGGAGTTGCAGATGCTGATGATGAGGTAATTATCCCTGCTAACCCTATGGGCGGTTTTGACCCTATACATACCTCAGTACCTATCACTGTAGAAAACTCATTACTCATAGAACAAGGAGCTAATCTAGATGTAGAAAACATTACAGGTGCAGGAATAATTGTAGATGGAGGACTCCTTACTAATGAGGGAAATCTCCTTTTAGATAATACAAATTTCCATGGACTCAGAGTAAGAGGGGGAGGGACATTTACATCCTTAGCAACTAGTGAAACCATTATAAAAAATGTAGATAACGCTGCGATAAGAAATGAAGAATCCTCAAATATTAACCTTAATGGAATCGTAACTATAGTATCTGGAATACAAGGAAATTGTATTCATAATACTTCAGGGACCTTAACTGTTTTTGGGGCTGCAGAACTCACCTTAAGTGGATCAGGATTTAGTGGGATAAACACTAACGCAGGATCCATTACTGAAATCAAATTAGGCGCAGAGGTAGAGATTTCTAATTGTACTAATTCAGGGATATATAATCAAGGTGCATTACTCAATAGTGGGTCTTTCCTAATAGATCATGGTAGTGGTGAAATTGCAATAGATAATGAAGGAGAATTTGAAAATGAAGGAAGTATAGTTTCTTCTGGAACTGGCGATGCCTACTACTCAGATTCGGAATCTAGTTTTGACAATCTACCTTGTGGATATCATAAATTTGATGGACTATTCAACATGTCTTCTGGGGTATTTGAAAACAACTACATCATTCATTGTGATTATGATGGAGGAAATAACACAGCCAATGGTTTTCTAGTTAACAATGGTGTTATTGTAGATACATACGGCGCATTTAACATTAATGATTTTGATCAAAACAATGAAATCATTGTACAACCGATCACACTCGAAGCTGGAGGTACATTCAATCCTTTTCATGTTGGAGATGGACCTTGGTCGCTCACCTTAGAAGGAAATGAATTTACAAATTCTTCAGGAGGTATTACATTAGGAACTTTCACACCATCAACAAATACGTTTACAGATATCTCTGGAAATAGCGAAGGAACCTATCTTTATTATGCAACCTATAGCGCAGGAACATGTGATGATTATACTATGAGTTTCCAAGTCACGCTGGAACAAGCAGTAGATCCTGATTCCGATGGTGACGGTATAAATGATCCTGATGACAATTGCCCTGATGTTCCTAATCCTAACCAAGCAGATGCCGACAATGACGGTATAGGCAATGTATGTGATGATGATGCAGATGGTGATGGCGTAGACAATGATGTAGATAATTGCCCGATGGATCCCAATCCTAACCAAGCAGATAATGATAACGACGGACAAGGTGATGTGTGTGATAACGATGATGATAACGATGGTGTTCTAGATGTCAATGACAACTGTCCTTTTACATCTAACCCTAATCAAGCAGATGCAGATAACGACGGTATAGGTAATGTATGCGATGATGATGCAGATGGTGATGG
>CAYYWZ010000080.1:4848-7333 GCA_964475415.1 uncultured Saprospiraceae bacterium
CAGATAATGACGGTATAGGTAATGTATGTGATGACGATGCAGATGGCGATGGTGTTAACAATGATATAGATAATTGCCCAATAACTAATAACGCAGACCAGGCAGATAATGACAATGATGGAGAAGGTGATGTTTGTGATGATGACGATGATAACGATGGTATTCCTGATGTGAATGATAACTGTCCTTTTACCCCTAACCCTAACCAAGCAGATGCAGATAATGACGGCATAGGTAATCTCTGCGATGAAGATGCAGATGGCGACGGAGTAGATAATGATATGGACAACTGTCCTATGATGGCTAATACTGATCAAGCAGATAATGACAATGATGGAGAAGGTGATGTTTGCGATGATGACGATGATAATGATGGTGTAAATGATGTCAATGATAACTGTCCATTTACACCTAATTCAAATCAAGCAGATGGAGATAATGACGGTATAGGTAATGTCTGCGACGAAGATGCAGATGGTGATGGTATCAATAATTCTAGCGACAACTGTCCTATGACGGCTAATACTGATCAAGCAGATAATGACAACGATGGTGAAGGTGACGCTTGCGACAATGATGATGATAATGATGGTGTCAATGACGAGAATGATAACTGTCCACTTACAGCAAATCCAGATCAAGAAGATAATGATAACGATGGCACAGGTGATATTTGTGATGATGACGATGATAATGATGGCATAGATGATGAGAATGACAACTGTATATTTATCCCTAACACTAATCAGGCTGATAATGATAATGACGGCATAGGAGATTTATGCGATAATGATGATGACGGAGATGGCCTAGACGATGACGATGACAATTGTCCATTTACAGCTAACGCTGACCAAGCAGATTCTGATGGTGATGGTATAGGCGATGCATGTGAAGATGACACAGATGGTGATATGGTTCCAGATGGAGAGGACAACTGCCCTACTATTCCTAATTCAGATCAGACAGATTCAGATGGCGACGGCATAGGTGACGCTTGTGAGGATGATATCGATGGTGATGGAATAGAAGATGATGTAGACAACTGTGTAAACACGCCTAATTCAGATCAAGCAGATAATGATAATGATGGCATAGGAGATGCGTGTGACGAAGACGATGACAACGATGGATTTGTCGATGAGAATGACAACTGCCCTACTATCGCTAACCCTGACCAAGCAGATAATGATAATGATGGAGAAGGCGATGCATGTGATCTAGATGATGATAATGATGGACTAGATGATACGGAAGATAATTGTCCATTAATAGCAAACACAGATCAGGCTGACAATGATAATGATGGTGTAGGAGATGCTTGTGACGAAGATGATGATAATGATACCATAGATGACGAAATAGACAATTGTCCATTTACCAGTAATGCAGATCAGGCTGATAATGATAATGATAATATAGGTGACTTATGTGATGATGACGATGACAATGACGGCATTACGGATGAAGAAGATAACTGTCCTTTTATACCTAATGCAAGTCAAGCAGATAATGACAATGATGGAATCGGTGACAGCTGTGACATGGACGATGATAATGATGGTGTAGAAGATGCAAATGATAATTGTCCATTTACAGCTAACCCTGACCAGACAGATTCGGATAACGACGGCGTAGGTGATGCTTGCGAAGATGATACAGATGGAGATGGTGTTGCAGATGCAGACGACAACTGCCCTTCAGTACCTAATACAGACCAGGCAGATAATGACAACGATGGCATAGGGAACGCTTGCGATGAAGATGATGACAATGATGGTGTAAATGATATAGATGATAACTGCCCACTAACAAGTAATCCTGCTCAGGCAGATTCAGACTCAGATGGTTTAGGAGATATCTGTGATGAAGATGATGATGGCGATGGTGTAAATGACGATGATGACAACTGTCCATTTACTGCTAACAACAACCAAATAGATACGGATGGTGATGGAATAGGTGATGCGTGTGACGATGATGATGATGGCGATGGTGTCAATGACGAGAATGACAACTGTCCGCTGACAAGCAATCCAGATCAAGCTGATACAGATGGTGATGGAATAGGCGACCTATGTGATAACGATGATGACGGTGACGGTGTAAATGATGAGGATGATAATTGTCCTAATCTAGGCAATCCTGATCAAGCAGATACAGATGGTGATGGAATAGGTAATCTATGTGATGACGACGATGATAATGATGGAGTCAATGATGAGGATGACAACTGCCCGCTGACAAGTAATCCTGATCAAGCAGATGTAGATAATGATGGTATAGGAGATGCATGTCAAGATGATGCTGACCTAGATGGTATTCCTGATGCGGAAGATAACTGTCCGGAAATTGCTAACACGAACCAGCTAGATACAGACGGCGATGGAGAAGGAGATGCTTGCGATGAAGATGATGATAATGATGGTATCGTAGATTCTGAAGACAACTGTCCTCTAGTAAGTAATGCTGATCAGAAAGATAC
>CAYYWZ010000080.1:7433-16712 GCA_964475415.1 uncultured Saprospiraceae bacterium
AAAGATACTGACGAAGATGGGCAAGGGGATGTTTGCGATAGCGATGATGATAATGATGGCGTAGAAGATGAGGATGACAATTGTCCACTGATCTCTAATCCTGATCAAGCAGATGATGACAGTGACGGCATCGGAAATCTATGTGAATCTACATCGACAAAAGATGAAGAAATCAATCTGATAAGCGTAGGACCTAATCCTTGCAACGAGTTTTTAGAAATAAAATCTCATGATGAAGTACAGATAGAAATGTATAATATTACTGGACAGAAGTGCCTAAGTAGTACAATGTCAAAAGAACATTACTTGAATATGAATGAGCTAAAATCAGGATTATATATAGTCTTACTTACAAGTGAATCTAAAGCAAGAATAACCTACAAAATTATAAAGCAATAATTTAAAAATTAAAACTTATAAGATGAGAAAATTAAGAATTGTGCATAAGAGAAAAGAACAAGCTAAAGAAGATGTACAAATAGAAACTATATACAATGAATTAAAAGAGATAGACCGTCTGCTGGAAAAGCAGGCGGCTCTGCCTATAAAAAAGGAAATATGTTTATTAAAGTTTATTAAAGATACGGTGAATAAATGCCTGAAATTTGCTAGCTTAAAAAGAAATTCACTGATCTTGATTATAGATATCGCCAAATAGAATGTATGCGGATTATACTTAGTCACCTATTGCTATCGCTCTTTTTTTTACCATCTATCTTCGGACAGAAAAGTATCATAGAGTTAGAAAAGCTGATAGAAAAAAAAGACTATAAAGCATGCTGTAAATATGCGGAAACCAAATATCAAGAATTTGACTCCCCGAAAGAACAGGAAGCCATTGCTATCTTGAATACCTGGAATACTTGCTTATTAGAGACTAATGATTCAATCCAATTATTTAATAATATCCAATGGATCAAAGACAATATTTCTGAAGAAGAAGATTATACTTCATACAGGAAAGCTTATGTATTTCAAATAGATTATTATTATAGAAATAATGATAAAAATTATCTAGATACTTACAAGAGCTTAGTTGATCTGGATAGAAAGCATGGATCCTTACTCCAAAAAGATGAATCCTTTGGTTCTTACGCCTCTGCACTTTCTTATTATAAAAAAGAAAATGAATTGCGAGAACTCTGTACTGAGATACTTTCCTTTTCTAAAAACTCAAGAAATAAAATGTTAGCCTTAGAGAAATTAGGAAATTCTTATAGATTGGAAAATGGAAGCTTGGCAGACTCCCTTTACAGAGAGGCAAATAAATTAGTTGCCCTTGTTCAGGATTCTATGACGATCATGGGTTTTCATAGACAGTATAGTAACTTCTTATCTTTAAGACAGCAGAAACGATTAGCATTAGATCATGCTTTGACATCATTAGATTTCACTCCTGCAGATCCTCAGATGGATTATTCGAAAGCACAGACACTATCTATAATTGCTCAACTGTTTGACTTTTTGAATGACAAAAGAAGAGCGAGAGAATATATAAATAAAGCCATAAAACTGACTGAGGCCAGAGGTTTTAAATACAGAGGTGAAGTTGCTTCCTTTAATAGTATTATTTTACTCTCCGAAAACAAAGAAGATGAGGCTCTTGCTGAATTAGAAAAAAGTATTTCCTACTATACGGATATAAAATTTTATGACAAGCTTCTAGAAACAAGAGCGAAAATTGGTCACATCTACTTTAAACGTAAAGACTATAAGCAAGCTGAATCTGAGTATAACAAGATCATTACCCTCCAGAAAGAACACGACATAGGAAGCATCGGAAAATCAAGTTTACTTCTAGAAGCAAAACTACTTAAGCTAAGAGGAGATATTCCTAAGGCAATCGAGAAATATAACGACATACTAGATCTAGCTACAGAAAGCAATACACCTTCTTTAATATTAAGCGCATATAAAGGTTTGTCTAATATCTATATGTCAACTAATCAATTAAAGAAAGGAATTGTATATTCTGAAAAATATCACCAGCTCAAAGATTCTATTTTCCTTAATGATCAAAACAAAGAAGTACTTGCATTAGAGGCTAGTTATGACAGAGAGAAAAAAGAGCAACAAATACAAGTTCTCGATACACAAAACAAATTGCAAACTGTCCAACTCTCTAGTCAGAGAAAATTACTTTTTACAAGTCTAGGGTTTATCTCTATAGTTTTATTAATAAGCGGTCTCCTTTATAGATTATTTAGAAAGGTAAAATCACAAAATAAAGTAATAGAAAAAACCCTAGGAGAGAAAGATTTATTACTGAAAGAAATTCATCATAGGGTGAAAAATAATTTACAACTGGTCTCTAGCTTACTTACCTTACAATCTAAGGAAATAGAAGACAAGAAAGCTATAGAGGCGATTAATGCAGGAAAATCTAGGGTGCGATCTATGGCACTCATTCATCAAGATCTATATTCTAGAGACAACCTAAAGAGTATCAGCGTAAAGAAATATCTAGATAATCTATGTAAGGAATTATTTCATACCTACAATATAAATGAAAGTAAGATCCAACTATCTTTAGAGATTCAAGATCTATACTTAGATATAGATTCTATAATTCCATTAGGTCTAATCATAAATGAACTGATTACAAATTCCCTGAAATATGCTTTTGTATCTAAGGACAGTGGAAATCTATCTATTAAGATTACGGAAAACAGCAAGCAATTAGTTCTGACCGTAAAAGATGATGGAACTGGTTTCGATCCACAGGCATTCGAAAACTCTAATTCTTTTGGAAATAAATTAATTAAAACCTTATCAGAACAATTAGATGGAAAGATTACTTATCATGCAGCAGAAGGTGCTGAAATACAAATAAATTTCAATGACTACAAAATAGCCTCATAAAAAACCTCAATATGGAAAAGAAAAAAGTCATTATTGTAGAAGACGAAGCACTCATTGCTGCTGAAATAGAATACAACCTCGAGGAGTTAGGCTACCAAGTGATAGCCAAAGCAATGAACGGAGATAAAGCATTAGATATTATCAACAAAGCAGAAGCCGATATTGCTATCTTGGATATCAATATAAAGGGAAGCCTCAATGGTATAGATCTAGCGAAGGTTATCAAAAAGAAAAACAAGTTTCCTTTCATTTTCCTTACCTCCTACTCAGATATCAACACTCTACAGCAGGTACAAGAGACGATGCCATACGGATATATTGTAAAACCATTTACAGACAAAGACTTACGATCAAATATAGAAATTGCTCTTTTCAAATTCGAATCAGAGAATAGCGAAAAAAATATCCCCCGTCTAGCAACCATCAACAGTAAAATCAAATCTCCCCTGAGGGAAAGAGAATACGAAGTCTACATTAAAATGTACGAAGGAAACACCTACAAAGAAATTGCTGAACAATTATTTATAAGCGTGAACACTGTAAAGTCTTATCAGAAAAATCTTTTCCTTAAGCTACAAGTCTCCTCCAGAAATGAGGCGATATATAAGCTGTTGAATGATTTTTAATTTACCATACATGTAATGGCAAGGGATCGTGACCCAATACCTTCAAATAAAGAAAGCCTCCTAAACATAAAGTCTAAGAGGCTTTTCAGTGATCGGTCTGGGGCTCGAACCCAGGACCCACGCCTTAAAAGGGCGTTGCTCTACCAACTGAGCTAACCGATCGTTTTGCTCTAAAAGCAGCGCAAAGATAAATTCTATTTTTATAAAATCAAGATAACTTGCATAAATTTTTAAATACTTATCATTTCTCCATCATAGGCTCTTAATGAATGAGGAAAAATTGTCTTTGCCTCTTCTAATAAGGGCTCTACATTTTTGTATTTGCCTGAATAATGTCCTATCAATAATTTCTCTACTCCTGCCAGATTAGCTATCCTCGCCGCTTCCAGTGTCGTACTATGTCCCCGAAGCCTTGCTTTCTCATGTAAATCATCCATATAGGTAGTCTCATGGTAGAGAAGATTAACACCTTTGACATAATCGATAATATTCTCGTCATAGATGGTATCAGAACAATAGGCAAAAGATCTAGGTGCTTCCTGCGGATGTAATAAGTCATTATAAGAGATCAATTCTCCAGATACTAATTGGATATCCTGTTCCGCAATAATACTTTTTATCTGGTCGACAGATAGATTATATTTTGCTAGTTCTGTTTTGATTATTTTCCTTCTATTCGTCTTCTCCTTAAACTTATAGCCATTAGTCTGTATTCTGTGCTGAAGTGGAAAGGCAGAAACCTCTATATGTTTATCTTTGTAAATAGGTTCAAGACCATGAGGACTATGTTCTATAATATTTATTTCATAAGCGAGATGACATTCCGTAAGTCTGAATATATTTTCCAGTAATTCTTTTATTCCAGGAGGGCCATAAACTAATAAAGGTTCTTTTCGTTGAAAATGAAAAAAGGAAGTCAGTACACCAGGCAAACCAAATATATGATCTCCATGTAAGTGTGTAATAAATATTGCCTTAATATTGTTTCGCTTAACTTTATATTGAGAAAGTCGTATCTGAGTTCCCTCTCCACAATCTATTAAATAATAAGAGGAATCTTTTTTAAGAAGCTGAGCAGATGTGAATCTACCATAAGCTGGCATAGCGGCATTGGACCCAAGAACAAGTAGGTCTAAGGCCATACTATTCTTCTTCGCTAGATAGCTCTTGCTCTAGGACTTGCATATTGACATAGTCAATAGATTCCTGAACTGTAGGTATAATCGTTAGTATAGTCTCCAATCTAGAGATTTCGATTAACTTTTTGACAGAAGGATGATGGATACCTGTCAATATGAAAGAACCGTAATCCTTCCAAAGTCTATTAGCTGTAAGAATAGCACTCAAACCTGAAGAATCTACATACTTTACTAACCCTAAATCAAAAATCAGATTTCTGACACCTTCATTTCTAAGGAATACAAATTCAGATTTCAAATTAGGTGCAATAAGTGAGTTAAGATTATCCTCTTGTAACTGAAGAGTTGAATGCTTTACTTGTTTATCTACTGTGTATTTCAAAAGTCAAAATATTAGTGTAAAATAACTTATTTAATAATAAGCAGTGCAAATTTATTCCTTTTGAGGTAAAAAAAAATTGTAATGGCAACAAATAAACAAGAAAAGCATTAAAATTATGACAGAACGCCATTATTATGCTTAATCATTCGTTAAAACAATGTCGGTAGGCCCATTTAAATAAACAATTAGTCATAATGGCAGTTATTTATACAATGGCACATTATTTAAGGTAATAGTTTGGTTACTATTATTTATATTTACTCATATATCACTTAGAAATATTTCATGGATAGAAAATTCTCACCAAAAGTTAAAAAGATAATCTCGCTTAGTAGAGAAGAAGCGATCAGGTTAGGACATGATTATATCGGGACAGAACATCTTTTACTTGGTATGATTCAGGACAATGATAGCCTAGCGATGAAAGTACTGGATTCTCTAGAAGTAGATCTAGATGAACTCAAGTTCAAAATAGAAAAAAGGTCTACAAGTCTTACCGATGAAGTAAAGAATTCGCCTATTGAGAGTATTAATCTCAACAAACAAGCAGAAAAAGTGCTTAAGGTAACTTTTTTAGAGGCTAAGCTTCACCAGAACCAAGAGATAAATCCAGAACATCTCATGTTATCTATACTGAAGCATGGGAATAACTTCGCATGTAAGGTATTGACAGATTTTGATGTAGATTATGAAGGATTTAAATCGGAATTAGAATATGTAAAGCAAGAACAAGATTCTAGCTTCTCAGATATTTATTCATCATCATCGGACTCAGATATGCCATTAGAAGAAGAAAACCAAGGAGATGCTTTTGGTAAAAGAAAAACCAGCAGTAAGTCTAGAACTCCGGTATTAGATAATTTCGGAAGAGATGTGACGAGACTTGCAGAAGAAGGAAAACTAGATCCTATTATAGGAAGAGAGACGGAGATAGAAAGAGTTTCTCAGATCTTATCTCGTAGAAAGAAAAACAACCCTATCCTTATCGGTGAACCTGGAGTTGGTAAAACAGCTATTGTAGAGGGTTTAGCTAATATGATTATCCAGAAGAGAGTGGCTAGAACTTTATTTGACAAACGTCTTATAATGCTTGATCTAGCGGCTCTAGTCGCAGGCACTAAGTATAGAGGACAGTTCGAAGAGCGGATGAAAGCGATCATGAACGAGCTAGAGAAAACAGACGACGTTATCCTGTTTATCGATGAGATACATACAATAGTAGGAGCTGGAGGAGCAACAGGATCACTAGATGCTTCTAATATTTTCAAACCAGCACTAGCAAGAGGAGAACTACAGTGTATAGGAGCCTCTACCCTAGATGAGTATAGACAGTACATAGAAAAGGATGGAGCATTAGATCGTAGGTTCCAGAAGGTATTAGTAGAGCCGCCATCAGTAGATGACACCTACCATATATTAGAAAATATAAAGGTTAAGTATGAGGACTTCCATAATGTAAGCTACTCAGATGATGCTATAAAGGCATGTGTAAAAATGAGTAATAGATATATTAGCGACCGTTTTCTTCCAGACAAGGCTATAGATGTTATGGACGAGGTAGGAGCAAGAACGCACCTCAAGAATATACACGTTCCTGAATATATAGAAGACTTAGAAAAAGAAATCGAAGAAGTCAAAGAGGCTAAAAATAAGGCTGTGAAAAATCAGCAATATGAGAAAGCAGCAGATCTAAGAGATCATGAATCTAAGCTTTCTAGAAAATTAGAGGAAGGAAAGATAGAATGGGAGGAAGAGTCTAAGACTAAGAAATATCCTGTAAATGAAGAGGATATAGCAGAGGTTGTAGCTATGATGACTGGAATTCCAGTTACTAAGGTTGCACAAAATGAGAGTAAGAAATTAGTCAATATGGCTGAAGATCTTAAAAAAGCTATTATAGGCCAAGATGAAGCTGTACTTAAGATTACCAAGGCGATACAAAGGAATAGGTTAGGACTGAAGGATCCTTCTAAGCCTATCGGATCGTTTATATTCTTAGGACCAACAGGTGTAGGAAAAACAGAATTGGCAAAAGCTCTGGCGAAAAAAGTATTTGATTCTGATGATGCACTGATCAGAATAGATATGAGTGAGTACATGGAAAAATTCTCTCTCAGTAGATTAATCGGAGCGCCTCCAGGATATGTAGGATATGAAGAAGGAGGACAACTTACGGAAAAAGTAAGAAGAAAGCCCTACTCTGTAGTCTTACTTGATGAAATAGAAAAAGCGCATCCTGATGTTTATAATATACTACTCCAAGTATTAGATGATGGACAATTGACGGATGGTCTAGGTAGAAAAGTGGATTTTAAAAATACACTAATCATTATGACTTCTAATATAGGTGTCCGTCAACTTAAAGATTTCGGTCAAGGAGTAGGCTTCCAGACGGATGCTAGACAGAAAGCATCAGAGGATCACTCTAAGGGTGTTATCCAGACAGCATTAAAAAGAACCTTCTCTCCTGAATTTCTTAACAGGATAGATGATGTTGTTATCTTTAATGCTCTAGAACAGGAGCATATCTTTAAGATTATAGATATCACACTTAGTGATCTGTATAAGAGATTAGAAGAGATGGAATATAAGTTATCGTTAACTGCTGGTGCTAAGAAGTATGTAGCAGAAAAAGGATATGATCCACAGTTCGGAGCTCGTCCGCTCAATAGAGCTATACAGAAACATCTTGAAGATCCACTTGCTGAATACATTCTTAATCACAATCCTAAGAAAGGTTCTAAGCTAAAGGCCAGTCTTAACAAAACTAAGGATGGAATTCTGATAACATCAGACAGTGAAGTAAATACAGAAAATATAAAGGAATAGCGATATTTATTATATTCGCAATAAATAAAAATTAAATAACAAAAAAATAGCATTTGGCAAAAAGAAGAGTATTTCAAAAAAGAGTCGTAAAACCACAGTTTAGAATTAACAGAAACATCAATGTATCTAAAATTCGATTAGTAGGAGATAATTTCGATGCGATATCGGAAGTAGCAGGAAAGGAAGTAGAATCCGGAGTTTTCAACACACACCAAGCAGTGCAATGGGCACAACAACTGGAGTTAGACCTAGTAGAGATAAGTCCGAAGGCAGATCCTCCTGTTTGTAAAATCATAGATTATAACAAGTTCTTATATCTTAAGAAGAAGAAGGAAAAAGAGCTAAAATCAAAAACTGCGAAAACGGTTATAAAAGAAATACGTTTCGGGCCTAATACAGATGACCATGATTTTGACTTCAAGCTTAAGCATGCTAAGAAGTTTCTAACGGAAGGTGCAAAAGTAAAAGCTTACGTTCATTTCAAGGGAAGAACCATAGTATATAAGGATAGAGGTCAGCTTCTATTACTTAAGTTTCTTGCAGAATTAGAAGAGTATGGCGGAGCAGAAGCCCTTCCTGAGATGGATAGAAGAAGGATGTATGTCATCATTTCTCCTCTGAAAAAGAAAAAGAAGTAAAAAAGTTCGCGAATTACGCTTAAAAGCATACCTTTGCGCTTCGTTTTAAAGTAATTTATTATGCCAAAGATGAAAACGCACTCAAGTGCGAAAAAGAGATTTAAACTTACAGCTAAAGGGAAAGTGAAGAGATTTCAGTCTAAAACTTCTCACATGATGAGAAATAAGACTAAGAAAGCTAAGCGTCACCTTCAAGGTTCTACTATGGCATCTCCTGGAGATGAAAGAAGAATCAAAGCTTTACTTTGTAAATAAAAATTAATTGTTCACTAGTATATAGGCAAAGAACATTGTTCCCTATGTACTATAAACTAACGTAATATGCCACGGTCAGTAAACGCAGTAGCGTCTAGAAGAAGAAGAAAAAAGATATTAAAAGCAGCAAAAGGATATTTTGGTGCTAGATCTAAAGTTTATACAGTAGCCAAAAACGCTGTAGAAAAAGCTCTATCCTATGCATATAGAGATAGAAGAAATAAGAAAAGAGCATTCAGAAGATTATGGATTGCTAGAATCAATGCAGGAGCTAGACAAGAAGGATTATCTTATTCTAGATTTATGCACTTAGTAAGCAAAAAAGAAATCGGTCTTAATAGAAAAGTATTAGCTGATCTTGCTATGAATCACCCAGCTTCATTTAAAGCTATTGTGGATTCTGTAAAATAATCAGATCATACATAAAAAATAGAAAAGCCTTCTTTTACAGAGATGGCTTTTTTTTTGTTCTCTGTAAATATTAGAAACTTAAGATGATCGACTGCTTCAAGGATAAAATATGTGACATCAACTTAATAACTAATGAG
>CAYYWZ010000081.1:0-16524 GCA_964475415.1 uncultured Saprospiraceae bacterium
TATCGCCGTTATTTGAGCCACCATTGCCATTATTTTCATTATTATCAAATGCATCCGTTGGATCACCATCATAACCACCATCCCAAAAATTCGTTGGATCAATGCCGATACCCCAATCTGGTGAAGTATTACTTGTTTCTCCGTCTCCATCTCCATCTCCATCTCCATCTCCATCTCCATCTCCATCTCCATCTCCATCTCCTCCTCCTCCAGTACTATCACAATAGCAGTGAACACACTCTCCATGAATGTAAACTTCTACTAATTGTGTGATTGACTCGCATGCACATCCACAATTCGAGACGGAAAAAAATCCTCCCCCAATTTTCAAATCTGCAATATATAATTCATTTTTGTTGTAATAAACAGCATGAACAGGATTGCTCTGAAGTGATATTTGAATCGCCAATCCTTCTTTTAACGGTAAGTTATCATCTTCAAAATATGCTAATAGAAAATTCTCGAAGATTTCATTTGAACTGCCAAGGCCAAATAAATAATACAAGTCTACAGATTTTATAATAAGAGATTCATCTATATCCGCAATTCCAAGAACTATTTCGTTGTTATTTATAGAGTTTATAAAACCATTTTTTTTGATAACCGGAAAAAAAATTCTTGACCCAACTTCTAAAACTTTTTCACCCGAATCAACAATAAATTCAAAATCATTATTTTCGTGATATTTAATTACGTCTAATTTCTGTTGTAGACTTTGAGAATTTATCTGGGTTGAAAGAAAAGAAAAGAAAAGACAAAAAGATATAGCAAGGAATTTCATATTATGATTGTTGAAGATTCTAATAAATATATCCAATATTAAATATTAAATATTAAAAAAACAACAATTTTTATTAGTTTTTATTTTAATTTTTAAAATGATTTTTTCAATTAAAACGAGTATAAGAAATTATTCTTATACTCGTTTTACTTCATTCTATTTAAAAGTCCATTATTAACTTAATAGGGCAATCAATTAGATTTAGTTACCCAGTATCAGCGGCAAGCCTTCATCTCCACCTCCTACTATTACGACCTTACTGTTAGGGGACTGAGCTAGTTCTAGCGTAGCTTCTATACCCTTATCTCTAAGAATCTTATCTGTTAGAGAAGCGTTCAATATTTTGTTGGCATCAGCCTTTGCTTGAGCCTCTATAATTTTTCTCTCTGCTTCTTTACGCTCTCTGTCTAGCTTGAACTCATACTGAAATGCTAGCTGCTCTTCTTCCAATTTTTGCTCGATGGCAGCTTTAAGCGTGGCAGGCAGTGCAACTTCTCTAATAAGAACAGCATCTAAAGTAATATGCTTCTTCGTCACTGACTCACTTGTTCTATTATAGATTTCATCTTGAATAGCCTCTCTCTTAGTAGAATACAATTCTTCTGGTAAGTACTTACCGATAACCTCTCTTGTTGCCGATCTAATTTCAGGCACAAGAATTCTTCTAAGGTAATCTGTCCCAATCTCATCGTGTAGGTCTCCTATCTTATCTCCCATAGGCATATATCTGTAAGATAATTCCACAACGATATTCAATCCGTTCTTAGATAATACTTCCATCTTTTCTAAGCCTTCATTCGTACGTACATCGTAGATATACATCTTATTCCATGGCGCTACGATATGGAAACCCTGCTTATAGATTTTATCTTTCTGTAATCCACCTGCAAAACGCTTAAACAGAACGCCTCTTTCTCCGGGATCTATCGTCATAAAAGTTGTGCTGGTAAGAATAGAAAAAAGGAACAACAACAGGAAACCATAAATAATATATTTAAAGATATTTCCTGCGGGTAAGTTGATCTGGGGTCTTTGGTTTTTATTGTTGTTAAAAGTCATGAGTTGTGTTTTTCTTTATGTAACAAGAGAAATAGCGAAAATGATTCACTCTTTGCCTAAATATCGATTAAGTATTCCAGTTTTTCTATTATTGCCTCCGTTTTTAGGTTATTCATACAATTAAAATGTTTCTTGGGGCAGCTTGATCTTCCCATCTTAGTGCAGGGTCGGCACTTCAGACTCAAGTCTTGCACGATGCTATATCTACCTGGCTTTTGAGGCATATAAGGCATAAATCCGAGTTCTTCTGTCGTACTTCCCAGAACGACTAATGTCTTTTTTTCTAGTGCAGCAGCTATATGCATCATACCTGTATCAGGCGTTATAACTGCAATGGCATTTTTTATTAGATGTGCTGACTCTGCTATGCTTGTTTGTCCGACTAGGTTTACAAAATACTTCTTTCCCGCTTTCTTAATACCTTTCCATAATTTGAGCTCTTGAGAACCTCCTACTAGCAATACAGGATATTTTAGATGCTCGATAAGCTCCATAATTTTCTCTTGTGGAATCGTCTTAGTATAATGAGCAGTACCAGCTACAACTATAATATAGTTTGCAATATCTATCTCTTTATTTTTTTTGGTAATTCTGTCAAAAAGTGATTCCGCAGTTTGATCTATATAGAAGTCTAATCCCTGTTGATCATTTTTTACATCTAGTTTTTCTACAGCTGTAAAGTATCGATCTACAACATGTTTACCTTTGATAAAGTCTTTCTTAAAATTGACAAGCATCCAACGTTCGAAACTCTGCTTGTCATACTGATAGGTCTTACGCGATAAGGCTTTTACTATTTTCTTCGATCTTATATTTTTATGCAAATCTACAACTAGATCGTAGTGCTCTTTCTTCAGTTCTTCTATAAGCAAATTAATACTATCATCTAGATAGAAGAACTTCTCTATATGAGGATTGCTGCTAAGACAATCGGAAAAAACTCGCTTGCTTACATAATGTATCTCTGCGCCAAGCTGCAAATGCAGACATCTTACCACTGGGGTTGTCAATACAATATCTCCCAATGAGCTGAACCTGATAATTAGAATTTTCATGTTCCTATTATTATAGATTTGTTCAGCAATCTACGCCTTGATCTTATGTATCTTTTTACATCCAATTATAGCTTCACAATCTTTCTGCTTATAGCCGTCTCTCCATTACGCATATTCAGAATATAAGTTCCTGCAGAAAGTTCAGATAAATCTAATGTTATAAGTTCAGCATTATTTGTAAAAGATCTTAGCTTAGATCCCATAACATCTAATACCTCTATCAATAGATCCCCTTGATCCTTATCAAAGTTTATAGTCAATTCATCTGTGAGTGGATTAGGATATATTTCTAAATTAACCTCTCCATTTCCGAGATCTACTACTTCACTAAGTATACGCACACCATCACTGAACCATACGCCCCATCTTACAAATTCTTTTCTTATATTATGTGTACTTTCGTTAGCAGTAATCTTATCAACATTCATTCTGCTTGTACCTAAATCGTATCCTGCCAAATTTCCATTCTGTATAAATGGAACATCATATAAAATATGATCGTCCGAAGGTGAAAAACTAGGATAACCTAGTCCAGTATTCTCGCGTATAAGCCCTACATCACCAGTCTCCGTATTAACACCCAATATAGAGTTAGCATCCTCCTCTATAAAATCAAACGCAACAATAAATGGTGAATTTTTTGCAAATGTAGGATTACCTACAGATGTACCTTCTGGCAATGCTGAAAACAGCTTAGATACATTACCAAGTGCCCAAGTATCTGAAGCATTATTCCATACTTCTAGAAATCCTATATCCCAATATTCTATTGTACCAGCAGTTGCACTGCTTACAGAATTCTCAGCATCATACATCAGTAACTCACCTGTAAAATTAAACTCCATAGCATCAGCAAAATTGACATCTCCCGTTTCTATACCTTCTGTAAATGTAGGATTATATAATTCAAAATCTGTCTGCGCATTTAGGACAAAATCAAAAACAATTACTCTATTGTTCAGATCATCTGTAAGTGCTGCTATCCTTCTTCCATCCTTAGATATAACCACATTTCGCCATACTGGATCTTCACTGATAAATCCTTGTGTAAAACTACTTGCATCCCAGTCTATATTGATCACATAGATTTTTTTATCCTCTCCTACAAACACTATTTCTGTTCCATCATCCGTGATGCTAGGCTTACTTGCAACTCCGACTTCTACGAAGGGGTCTATTATATTGTTTCCATTTCCAGTGGCATATAAGCCACCCTCATCAAGTATGAGTTTTGTTCTTTCTTCATCAGAAAGTATTACAAAATCAGTACCTGGATTTTCCTCTATTTCTTCTTGATTATTAGACCCAGCACCTTCGCCTATGCCTACAGCGTTGAATGAATTTTTGGCAGCATCCTCTTCTGTTGTTCCATACAGGTCTCCTGCAGCTCTTACTACAGCATTTCTTAGATCTACAAAGACAGAAGACTTCGTAAGGTAAGTAGTTAGTGCTCTATAGAATACTCTCTCAGCTTTATCTTTTCCTATAGCTGTAGCAAATCTGTAGTATGCGTGATTCGGGATACCACTATTGATATGTACACCATTATTGTCTTCTGGTCCATTAAATTTTTCATCCACATGCTTAGGTTGCCATCCTCCTCCGAAGTTACCAGTAGCTGCACCGTTATGAGGATCCTCCATATCTCTAAGTGCACCAGAAGGGAAGGCAGATTGTCTTACTACATCCTCTCCTATTTTCCAATCATTTCTATCGATCATAGCTCCGAAAATATCCGCATAGGATTCGTTCATTGCCCCAGACTCTCCGAAATATTCTAGATTAGCAGTATTCTGTACTACGCCATGACTAATTTCATGTCCAGCCACATCTAAAGCTCTACCCAAGGGGAAAAAGTTGCTATCTCCATTTCCATAAAATATAGCTAATCCATTCCAGAAAGCATTACCCATAGAAGAACCATTCTCATCAGAAACATTTACTATAGAGATAATATTACTTCCTGATCCATTTACTGATTCCCTACCATGCGTATTCTTAAAATATTCATAGGTAGTACCTGCATTATGCTGAGCAGAAACTCCTTCAGGAGAACTGGACCAATTGTTATTTACAGATTGTATATGATCATAAGAGAAGTCATTATTTTGCGGTGAGGTGTCAAAGGCGTCTATTGTCCAGATCACACCTTGAGGATCATTAGGCAGGTCAGACTGAACTTGATTGTACATATCTCTAGATGCATCTATCATGTAAAAGTTAGGACCTACCTCATAAGTATTGATAGCTCGATTTTGATTTAGTAAATCAGTAGCATTTGCAACCGACGGACCATCTACAATAGTTTCTAATCCATGATCATGTAACTTACATATAGAATTATAAGACTTTATGATAGTTCCATCTATAGCATTGATAAAGTATTCTATTCTATCTCCTAGATGTGGATAATAACTTACATGCCAGCATAAGACTAATTCATCTTGATTTTCTGTAGAGGGATACAGATACAAATTTGTATTCCATTGAGAAAAGTCGTAGGTAAAATCCTTACTAATCTGCGCCTCATCTAAGTTCTTATGTAAAGGATTTATAGTTTCGATCTTAGCATATGTTGCTGACTTAGAAAATTTTGGTGTAATCTCCTGAGAAGCATTAACGTTTCGCTCTGTCCATTTTCCATTGAGACCAATAATTTTTTCTTTATGCTTATGTAAAATAATTTCAGAACCGTATACAGGAATACCGTTTACATGTTGCTGCATCTTTATGTGTTCCTGAGCGAGATCGTCTTTTGTAGAAGATAGTTTTACAAACGAACTGCTAGATGGATCTATATTCATCAGTGTAGTAGCAGATGCTAGATAAGCTTGTACCTTCTGTTCATTGCTCAGTAAAGTATTGTTATTAATAAGACTGCCATCTATATAACTTCCTGTTCTTTTCAACTTTGCACCGTTCAAATTACTAAGGTCTATAGCTTTAATTTCTTGACCTAGTATGGATGGCTTAATAGTTGGCAACTCGGAACTACTTTTCTGTATAGAAGTATTGATCTGCTGTATACCTCCATATACTCTTCCTTCCTTTATATTCTTTACTTGACCAGAAAGTGCAAATGATAGAGAACTAATGATGACGATTATGAGTGATCTTATCATGATTTATATTAATATTTTTTAATTAATTGTTATTTTCTTTAAGCTACTCTTATTCTTTGACAATAGATTTTCTCTTAGCCAGATCAAACAAGTTTTGATAATATGCTTTGAGCATAGGATCAACTTCTTCATTTCCTCCCCACATTAATTTTTTCTTTTCTTCTTTACCTACCAGCTCTATAAAGTAATACATGTTTCCTGGGTCGTTTACAGTCATGTCCTTAAGTCCTAATGTTTCAGAATTTTTAAATAATTGATCACAGAGTTTTTGCTCTATCACCTGATGGCTAACAAAGCTATCTTTACGAGGACCTTTCATAAACATCTGACCATTGTCAAATAGCATGTATGTTGTTACCGTTCCAGCAAAACCTCCTCCATTTCCAAAAATAATTCTTTCTCCCTCGACAGAATTTGCTGTGTAGACTATATCATTAGATTTACAACTGAAGAAAAATAAACATCCGAAAAATAAGTATATGTAATATTTCATAGGTGGAATATGATGAATTAATGCTTTTACAAATATAAGTTCTAGAACTATGCTAAGCCTGCAATTACCACAAATATCACCTATTTGTAGCCCCAAAAAGGTCTTTTTTAATGAAAAACGTGTTAAGGAAATATGAAAATTTAAGTCAACTCAGCAAATATGTGGAAATAATTGTATTTTGGATATACAATTTGGAGTGATATATTGCGTTTTAGATTTGATTTTAAACAATAAAAAAAATATTCGATGAAAAAATTAATGTTCCTTTGCGCTTTCGTCTTTACTGCTAGTATGATGTCAGCTCAGACAATAAGTAAAAAAGAGTGCGCAAGCATGAGCAAGGCAGAATGTGCTAAGAAATGTACAAAAGCTCAGATGAGTGCTAAAATGGATGCAGAAACTAAGGTTGCATCAGACGTAGTAAGTTCAGAAGCTGATATGGCTGCAGAAAAGGATGAAGCGGTGGAGAGAAGAGTTTGTGAGATTTCTGGTTCAGTAGGATACTACACATCTAAGACTTGTGATGTTTCTGGAAAAACGACTTTCAAGGAAGTATTTTATGATTCAGAAGCTAAGAGTTTTGTAGGATCTAATCCAATGACAAGAGTTGCTAGTGATGTAAAAGTTGCTGAGAAGCCAGCTGCTAAGAAAGCTTGTTGTGCAAGCAAAGCAGGAAAGAAAACATGTGGAAGCAAGAAGACTACAGAATTGTAGATTTCTAAAATAAAATTTATAGAGCTCAGTGATTATTCACTGGGCTTTTTTTATGCTCACTCATTTATGACACCTCAAGTGAAATTGCTTTTCGTTTATTAATTATTAGCTAAACAGAATTTCTAAACAGCACTAACTAGATAAATAATTATATTAGCGGCTATTGTATGATAAAAAAATAATCTTGTGGATCCTTCTGTAGAAAATACGATCGTCAAACTAAAAAAACTATACAAGATATTGATGCTTGTGTACATCGCATTTATGATTCTATGCGCCATTACATTCTTCTATACTGGTAATGAGGTTTACAAAGGTGTAACTATTAGCCTATTCCCTCTTCTGATCTACGGAATTATTAAGGAAAACTCATTCTACCATTCTTTATCAAATTTGATGTTATCAGAAAAAAGTAATTTAGAAAAATCCAAAATTATAAAAACGGACTTTTTACGGGCCTTGAATTATTTTGACATTATGACCCTTGTCTTTGTAGTAGGTATAGTTATCGCGCTAGTTGGTGGATTACTAGATATAAAGTTCTTAAGTGGTAATGGTATGGGCTTAGTGCTTTTCGCGGCTATCCTTATGTTCAACGATCTTATCGTCAACTTCTTAGTAGAGATTATGGCGCATGAGTTAACACAGAAATCTGGTAGCGTATAGATTATCTAAGGTCATCCGAAAATAAAAGACCCAAGCAATTTGATTACTTAGGTCTTCTGTTTATATATTTTTTTGGAAATAGATCTTTACTTCTTACCCATTATGCTCTCCATAATCTGATCTAGTTCTACTTCTGTATATACGTATACTTCTCTAGGCTTACTACCCTGTGGTGGACCTACGATACCTAGTGCCTCCAACTGATCCATGATCCGTCCAGCTCTATTATATCCAAGTTGCAGCCTTCTTTGAATATTAGACGTACTACCGGATTGAGCTCCTACGACAAGCTTAGCGGCATCCATAAACATATCATCTAGATCTGAAGCTTTTAAGGATGACCCATCACTACTGATATCTTCCTCTCCCTTAAATTCTGGAAGATAGAATGGCTCCGGAAATCCTTGCTGTTCTGAGATTGTTTCTATCACTCTTTCTACTTCTGGTGTATCTACAAATGCACACTGTAATCTTACTGTGTTACTTCCTACAGAAAGTAGCATATCTCCTCTACCTATCAGCTGGTCTGCCCCTCCCTGATCTAGTATTGTTCTAGAATCTATCTTCGAAGTTACCTTAAATGCTATCCTCGCAGGGAAGTTTGCTTTTATTGTACCTGTTATTATATTTACAGAAGGTCTTTGCGTCGCTATAATTAAGTGGATACCGATTGCTCTTGCCAGCTGTGCTAATCTTGCAATAGGCATCTCTACTTCCTTACCTGCAGTCATGATAAGATCTGCAAACTCATCTATTACAAGAACGATAAATGGTAAGAATTTATGACCATTCTGTGGATTAAGTTTTCGCTGAACAAACTTCTGATTATATTCTTTTAGGTTTCTTGCCTTCGCCTTTTTCAGTAAATCGTAACGCTCATCCATCTCTATACAAAGAGAGTTCAATGTAAAAATCACCTTCTGCGTTTCCGTTACAATCGGCTCATCCTGATTCGGTAAAAATGCTAAAAAGTGCTGATCTAAGGCACTGTATGGAAACAGTTCCACTTTCTTAGGATCTATCATAACGATTTTTACCTGAGAAGGATGCTTCTTATACAGGATAGACATTATGATTGTGTTAATACCAACAGACTTACCTTGGCCTGTTGCCCCTGCGATAAGAAGGTGAGGCATTTTTGCTAGATCCGCTACGAATACTTCGTTGGAAATAGTCTTACCTAACGCAATAGGCAGATCCATCTTAGCATTGATAAACTTATCGGACTTGATCACCTCATAGAAAGAAACCATTTGTTTCTTTTTATTAGGTACCTCTATACCGATAGTCCCCTTACCAGGTATAGGCGCAATAATTCTAATTCCTAGTGCTGCTAAACTAAGAGCGATATCATCCTCTAGATTTTTGATTTTACTAATTCTTACTCCAGCTGCAGGTACAATTTCATAGAGTGTTACTGTAGGTCCTATAGTTGCACGGATCTTGGTAATCTCTATCTTATAATTAAGTAGGGTTGTAATAATCTGATCCTTGTTGGCTTCCAGTTCACTTCTATCTACTTCGAATTTCTGATCCTCGTACTTCTCAAGTAGTTCTAAACTTGGAAACTTGTATTTAGACAAGTCAAGCTTAGGATCAAAATTCACATGCTCAACCTTATTTTCCTCCTGAATGCTTAAAGGTTCCTCTGGTTTAACAGTTGCAGGATCTACGATGCTTACCTGACTAAGGTCAGGAGCTTCAGAATTAGCTGCCTTCTCAGGGACAGAAATTTCTAGATCAGTTTGGTTATCAGGAGTGTCCGGCTGAGCTTGTAAATTTAAGGTTTTGCCATCTGGCGCACTATTCTCTATTATTATAGGAGCTGTCGGCGGCAGCGGTTTTTCTTTTTCTTTCTTAAAGACATTAGGAAGCTTAAACTCCAATTTGGAGCCTAAACTACCTTTGTCTTTGGGTTCGGTTTTTGGCATGTGACCCATATCCTGGGTCTCGGAGTGGTGCCTCGGTCTTAAGGTATTAGATACCTTAGGACCTGAAATCGGTTCTGAGGACGGCCACATATTAGAAAAATTAAACTTTGGTACTAACTGTTGGACAAAGGCAGGTGTATTAAGTTCTATTTGAGGATTTACAAACCACATAAATGTGCTCAGCATGATGAAGAACAATAGAAGTAATAAACCTATCCTACCTAACAAGTTAGTTAGCCATATATTTACACTTTCTCCGAATGCTCCACCCCAACTAAACGCTGAGTTATACATAAAAAACTCAAGTATTATGGAGCAAAAAGAAATAATAAGTATCGTATGTTTTGCGAAATCAAAAGTCTTGATAATAGGATTCTTCTTTATTAGGTCATAGGCTAAACGTATAAGAATAAGCACGAAACCAAAAGAAGGTAATCCAAAACCCCAATAAAAAAAGGCATTAGATACAATTGCGCCTAATCTTCCTAGCCAATTGCTTACGGATATATCGTTCTGAAAGAGCAGGTATGCTGAAAATTGCAAAACTTTGTCCTGATCAAATTTCCAAGTTAAGAAATAAGAGGTAAAAGCTATACAGAGATATATTGCAAATAGCAGGCATATAATTGCAACGATCTTAGGAATTCTCTCATCCTTGAGATTAATTGCTTTTCCCTTTTTCTTGCGGGTTGTCTTCTTAGTTTTCTTAGTTGCCATAAAATAGAGTCCTTATTTCACTAGTCTTGATATACAAATGTAGAAAAGAAAACTACATATTAAAATAAATCGTAAAGTTTTTTTTACTGATTTACAACATATTATGTATTACATAATTTTTTAATGTGTAGTTTTCAGCACTTTACGCGTCTTTTCGAAAGAATACATTTTCCATTGGCAAGATTAATTTATAATTTAGCAAGGCCTTATTTGCCTAACTATATGTCAATAAGACAGGATTTGCTATCTGATCATATGATTAGACATCTCTTATTAGCAATATCCATTGGGGGGGATTCTTAACTTATAATATCAATGTAAAACAGATAAAGATGAATTCACATATAATTATAGCAGGTAGTGGAGGTATAGGTCGAGCTGTTGGGCTTATTCTTGCTGCAGAGAAAACTTTTGATTGTCATATATATTTTGGAGATAGAAATATGGATGCAGCTAACAGTTCAGTCGAATTTGTGCATCAAGGCTGTGGCCAAGACAATATATGCACTGCTTTCCATATGGGAGCAGAAGTATCAGCGGAAATGACAGAAATCCTGCAAAAAGCAGATATTATACTAGATTGTCTACCCGGTAGCCTTGCACCCAAAATTGCCCAAATGGCAAAGGACAATACACTACACTACGCTAACCTTACCGAATATGTAGACGAAACCAATAAAGTTTCAGAAATAGCCAAGGATGCAAATACTGGATTTGTTCTGCAAACTGGACTAGCTCCAGGATTTATCAATATTCTTGCGATGAAATTATTCAATGACTTTACATCAGAATATCAAGTTGACAAAGTTTCTACGATAAAAATGAAGGTAGGTGCCTTATCAGAAAATGCCAACGCCCCACACTTTTATGCTTTTACATGGAGCCCTATAGGTGTTGCCACTGAATATGTAAAAGAAGCTATAGTTGTAAGAGATTATACAAAACAAAATATACCATCACTTTCCGAAACTGAAGAACTTATTATAGATGGAGAAAGATATGAAGATGATTTTACATCAGGAGGTGCGGCAGATCTACCTGAAGCATTAGCAGGAAAGGTACAGTCCTTAGATTACAAAACACTGAGATATGTCGGTCATTATAATTGGGTCCGAGAAATAATCTCTTCTACACCGCAAGGGATTGACAAAATAGAACATTTAGAAAAAACAATGCTGGATAATATCCCATCGGTAGAAGATGATGTAGTAATAATATATAGTTCTGTAATAGGAAAAGACAAAAATGGTAGGCTAAGAGCTAAAGAAAAATCTTATAAAATATATCCTAAAGTAATAGGAAATCAAAAACTTAGAGCAATACAAACAACAACTGCAGCACCCTTATGTGGTATTGCAAAACTTCTACTCGAAGGTAAGTGGAAAGGAGCTGTATATCAGAGTATGATAGACCCTGATGATTTCCTAGAAAATACTTTTGTGAAAAATGTATACGGAGAATTTTAATGCCTCTCAAAATACAAAATCAAACCAAATACAGTAACTTACAAGTAGTTGCTGTATTTTTTTTTATACATCTATAAGTAGTTCTTTCCGCTCCCTGTATCTATAATTGTGACCTACTACCCCCTGAAGTCCTCCAGTATGTATAGCCATAACACTAGAGCCCTTTTCGATTTTCCCTGACTGAATCATATCTTTAATTCCGAAAAACATCTTTCCATTATATATAGGATCTAATGGTATTTCTGTGGCCGTTCTAAACTTATTGATAAACGAGACAAGGGCTTCGTCTATTCTTGCATAGCCTCCAAAATGATAATCTGTAATAAGCTCCCAATCGACCTTAATCTTGTCCTTATATTTCTCAATCTCCGCTTTTAAGAAATCACCTTTCAAACTACTGAAAACCAAAACCTTTCTCACTTTACTCGGTGTAAGGTGTGTAAGAATTCCTATTGCTGTATAAGATGTGCCAGCAGATACACATAAATAATCCATAGGTTCCTCATCTAATTCTGCTACAAGTTCTCCAACACCTTCTAATGCTAACGCATTACTCCCACCCTCCGGAACAATAAAAAAATCTTTATATTTTTCCTTCAATTCGGCCAAGAATTTAGGCTCCGATTTATTTCTATAACTAGTTCTATCTATCAATTCTAGCCTCATGCCCTCTTGCTTCAAGAATTGTATCGAGGGATTATTTTCATCTATAACATCACCTCGGACCATTCCGATAGCTTTTAGATTATTTGACCTACTAGCAAAAGCAAGTGCTGCAAGATGATTGGAAAAAGCACCACCAAAGCTTAATATACCAACAAATTTTTTTTCCTTAGCATACTTGATATTGTATTTTAGCTTACGCCACTTATTACCAGAAATTATTGGATGTATAAGATCTTCTCTTTTTACAGAAAGGGAGATATTATAGGCATCATTTTCCTCCCACTGTAACTTAACTACTGGACTAGGAAGTCTCACCATGCTTTGTTTCTTCTAGCGCAGTTTTAACGTGAATTAAGAAGGTAGTTCCCTCTCCTATCCTAGAATCAATATTCATAGTACCTTTAAGATAGTTGATTCTACTTTTAATATTCTCTAATCCCATTCCCTTCCTCTTGAGATTATCGGGATCAAAACCTATACCATCATCTTCAAAAAGAATAACTAGCTCATCATCTTCTCGAGTAAGTTGAATAAGAATCTCATTTGCTTTTGAATACTTTATGGCATTATTAAGCAATTCCTGAATAATCCTATAGATAGATAAGGCAATCATAGTATCCAGCTTAGCAGGAAACTCATAATACTGAAAGTGTACTTCTGGATAGTTTTCGCCATCTACTCTATTGATAAGATCTTTTAGAGAAGGTATAAGACCTAAATTCTTAAGTGCGCCAGGTTGTAAATTTCTAGAGATCGTTCTCACCTCTTCCACTGCTGTATCTAGTAGATTATTAGCCTTATTATATTCTGGATTCTTGTTTACACTCTT
Source organism: uncultured Saprospiraceae bacterium (assembly GCA_964475415.1). Lineage (GTDB taxonomy): Bacteria > Bacteroidota > Bacteroidia > Chitinophagales > Saprospiraceae > CALCMJ01. The sequence continues at coordinate 13,500 of CAYYWZ010000081.1, forward strand.
AAGTTTAGAACTGACATTATCAAACTGTAGCTTAATCGTAGAAAGTAAACCTCCAAGACTATCATGCAAATCTCTAGCAATCCGTTCTCTTTCTATTTCTTGGCCTTCTAACATAGATTGCATACTACTTATCTGTATGTTATCCTCGAGCTCTCTAAATTTTTGCTGGTTGATTTTCTCTTTCTGTAGATTGATAATTCTTGATGACTTGATTTTCTGTTTGTAGAATCTTATTATATAATAGATAGCTAGGCTTAACAATCCAAAACCTACAGTAAGAATAGTCAGCGCTCTTTTCTGCTGATTGTTTCTTTCTTGGACATATTCCTTGTCCTTCTCTAGCAACTTTATTTCTTTATTTTTTGCTTGAGTTTCGTACTTAGTCGTAATATTTCGAATTGCCTTCTGGCGCTCATTATTCAGTATGCTGTCTTTTAATTTATCATACTGAATAGCATAGGAGTAGGCATTTCGATAATCCTCTAAGGCCTCGAAATTATCAGTTAACAACTTGAAGGTTTCTAATTTATTCTGATTATAGGGTCTTCTTGATTCGTAAAGTAGACTCTCTTTAAGGTACTTTTCTGATTCTAGGTACAGAGACTTTTTATTCTGGATATATCCTAACTGGTATAAACTCTTACTGAGCATCTCTTTATCATCTATGACAGTGCTAAGTTGGTGAGCTTGGAAGGCAGATTTTTCAGCATTACCTATATCGTTGAGTAATTCATAATTCTTGACATTGGTGATATGGTAGTTTATCTTGAGTAAGGTATCCTGTATTTTGCTATTGAGCCTGTTAGATATTTCTAGATATCTTATACCCTCTTCGAATCTTCCTTGATCTCTTTCTATCTGACTCAACTTAAAACTGATCCAGGCAATGGCGCTGTCATTTTTATTAAGCTCGTAATACTCGAGCAGTTCTTTGTAATATTCTATTGCTTCGTTGTCCAAGCCTGAACGAACATAATGATCTGCTATTTTTTCTATTACAATTTTTTCTTGAACAGTATCTTTTACAATCTTATAATACTGCATCGATCTAGTAAAATAGTCAAAAGCTAGTTCGAAATTAGCATTTTCATCTTCTTCTAACTCTGCTAATTTAAAGTAAACATCAGCTAACATCTTGTCATCATTACTATCTATAGAAGTCTGTCTCATTTCCAAAAGGATCTCTTCCGTGTAAGAGGTATCTAGATTAACAGATGACTGATCTGTAACCACATTGAAGAAAAAGAAAAAGTACATTAGCGCCAACTGCATGTGTAAAAATAAGATTTGCTTGTGATATTCCTATCTATATCTAAACTCAATAAAGCAAAAGACAATTACTATGTACGTAAAAAAAGAAAGAAAACCTTCATCTTTATGAAGGTTTTCTTTTAGCAATAGTCAATCCCAATGAGTATTTATTTTTAAAAACCTACAAGTAGGTATTTTTTTTTATTTAGTTACTACACAATGATTGAGCGGAAAACAATCAAGATAACTAACAGAAAAAAACTTTGGACTCGGAACTTTACCTGCTTTACACAGGACTAGAAAATAATTTACTATAAACAATTATCCATGTTGTTTTCCATCTCTTACATTGTGTCAAAAAGTTGCAGAATACAAATTTCCAAACTAAAGGCTTAAAGAATATTCTAACAACTTGAGTTAAAAAATTACTATTATCTTTATCAGAGTTCTAATAAGAAGAACTAACAAATAAGCTTGTGACAATTAGAACCACTAACCAAAAGTTATCGTAGTTCTATAATTTCTTATCTAAGTTTTTATCGATTTGCAGCATTCTGTGTTTCAATAATTATAATATAAATTTGAGCATAATCTGAGGATTAAACATCCTTGTAAACACCGATTTATAGAATTGGGGGTTTACCCTAGTTTATATTCAGAAATACACGATATCTTAGCAGCGAGATAAAAACATTGTACTTATATAAGGTACTTGATATTATACTAAATCCGTTATTATGCCATTAACAGAAGCAAAACTTACCAAAATGATAAATATCTTAGTAGCCGATGACCACGCCATGTTTGTTGATGGAATAGAATCAATTCTGAGAGGAGAAAAAGATATCCATGTCATGGGTAGATGTTTTGATGGTCCTTCTGTAATTACTTTTTTAGAAAATAATGAGGTAGATATTATATTACTCGATGTCAATCTACCAGGTATGAATGGTATAGAGGTTTCTAAAATTGTAAATGAAAAATACAGCAAAACAAAAATTCTCGCAATATCTATGTTCAATGAAGAGAGTTATGTTACAGAAATTCTCAACAACGGAGCTAAAGGATATATCTTAAAAAATACGGGAAGAGAAGAATTACTTAAGGCCATAAATGTTGTCAATGAAGGACAATCATATTTTAGCAAAGATGTCACTCAGACTATTATGAAAGGTCTGATGAATAAGAGAAAGGCATCTAATAAGATGGATTATAATCTTCCTAAGATAAGCCGAAGGGAGCGTGAGGTTCTACAACTTATAGTAAAAGAATTTACTACACAGGAAATAGCTAACCAACTGTTCATAAGTCTTAAAACTGTGGAGTCTCATAGAAGTAGTCTACTAGCAAAACTAAATGCGCGTAATAGTGCAGGGTTAGTAAGAATAGCTATGGAAAACAATCTTATCGACAAATAAAAGAATAGAACCAAATCTATTTAACCTATAAAAACATTAGCTTTTCTTAACTCAAGGTTAATAATACAACCGCAGAACATAATTCTCCAAAACCATTCTTACTCGTAAGAATAAACAATTATATTTCGTTATCCACCATATAAAAGGATAACATTCTTATAAGACAAGTTACTTTCTTAAAATTCTACGTCTTATAAGGGACAATGGTTGAAATAACACAAGAGTTATAAATCCATGAACATTAGCACAATTTATATTTTACACAAGGGATGCGCTGGCTTAGCAAAACATAATAACTTATATGCCAAGTTAAGACCAAAGCAAAAACTTAACGAGTTGCCACTTAGAAATTAAGA
>CAYYWZ010000082.1:0-3101 GCA_964475415.1 uncultured Saprospiraceae bacterium
ACGTACGGTTCTGTGAGAGGTTTAGGGTGAAACTCCCTTTACCTACTTGACTGATTAGAGAAAATTGTAAGTCTGAAAAAATGTCAAAGATGATAGCATAAAATTGAAAATTTGACAGTCAAATTCTGTAAAAATGGCACATACAACAGCATGGCACATTGGTTGATCATTTTTAAATGAAATTATTTTTTTAATCATAAAAAATTTAAGTCATGTTACCAGTAAAATCAAATTTACTTCCGACTGTCTCAAGATTTTTTGAAGACGATTGGAATAATCTCTTCGATTGGACAGGTCGAAATTTCAAATCCTTCCATACTACTTTACCCGCAGTCAACATAGTGCATGAAAAGGACTATGTCCTGATCCAAATGGCTGTTCCGGGTATGCGTAAAGAGGATATTAATGTCAATTTAAGTAATAATATTCTTACCATCTCTGGTAAATCCGAAAGTCAAATAAAACAAAATAATGGTGATAATTTCTCTTTAAGAGAATTCAATTACAACAGTTTTGATAGATCATTTAACCTCAATGATTCTGATTTGGATGATCAGAAAATAGAGGCTAATTATAAGGATGGAATCTTATCTATTAGATTAGAAAAAAAGGAGGAAGCTAAAGAAATATCTCCCGTAACGATTCCTGTCAAGTAAAGGCATTCTAACTTATTTTATAACGATTAAAAATTTTGAAGATGAAAAGAACTGTTATCTTTTCGGGCTTGATTGCTTTAATTGTAAGCCTTTCAAGTTTCGGAATATTAAATTATTTAGAAAAAGATACTAATCCAATTAGAATTGAGCATGTCACCAAAATCCCAACTCAAAAAGCAGTTTTCTCATTAGATCCTGATGGAAATCCAGTTCCATTAGACTTCAATGAAACAGCTACAAATGTTTTGGATGGTGTAGTACACATTAAGTCAACCCAACTATTTACAAAACCTAATTCCCCTAGTGAGTTTAGAACAATCCCTGATCCATTCAAAGACTTTTTTGGTGATCAGTTCCATCAAAAGTTCTTTTTTCACAATGGGAATAAAAATTGGCGTGAGCATTCTCCCACCAAAGTGGGTTCTGGATCAGGAGTCATAATAAGTGAAGATGGATACATAATTACTAATAATCATGTAATTGATAATTCTGATGATATTGAAATATCCTTGCATGACAATAGGACTTATAAGGCTATAGTAGTAGGTACAGATCCATCTACAGATTTGGCCTTGTTAAAAGTGAAGGCAGAAGGGTTGCCTACTGTTCCTTTTACAAATTCGGATAAAGTGAAGATTGGTCAATGGGTCATGGCCGTTGGTAATCCTATGGGTCTAAATTCAACAGTTACTGCTGGAATTATCAGTGCAAAAGGTCGAAACATCAACATACTCAAAGACAAGTATGCAGTCGAAAATTTTATTCAAACTGACGCAGCTATCAATCCTGGGAATAGTGGAGGAGCATTGGTAAACCTTGACGGTGGATTGGTTGGAATTAATACGGCGATAGCAAGTCCAACAGGCAGTTTTGCAGGTTATGGATTTGCCATTCCATCAAACATTGTAGAGAAGGTCATAACAGACTTAATAGAGTATGGTACTGTTCAAAGAGGTGTTTTAGGAGTTATGATAAAAACTGTTGATGGAAAGCTAGCAGATGAAAAATCACTTGATGTTCGTAAAGGAGTCTATATAGACAGTCTAATGAACCATAGCGCAGCAGCTTCTGCTGGAATCAAAGTTGGTGATGTTGTTATTAAGGTAAATGACATTGACATAAATTCTTCTCCAGAACTTCAGGGAGTCATTGCACAACATCGACCAGGCGAAACAGTAACCATCACAATAAATCGAACTGGGAAAGAAAAGTCAATAGATGTCAAGTTAAACAACAAGGATGGAAATACTGAAGAATTGAGCAAAGAAGCTGGTGAGATTCTGAAAATATTTGGAGCTAAATTGAGTCCAATAACAGATGAGATCAAAAAAGAGCTTAAAATCAAATCTGGCGTATTAGTTGAGAAGATATTTCCAGGAAAAATACGTAAACAAACTCAAATGCGAGATGGATTTGTAATTACACATGTGGATAAGAAAAGAGTGAATAACTTGGATGATCTATTGACAAACGTGAAGAATAAGAATGGAGGCATCATGCTTCAAGGGATATATCGAGACATACCTGGAGATTATTATTATGCAATAGGATTATAAATTATTAAGCCATGAGAGAAATACAGTCAAACAATGATAGTCTTTCAATTCAATGGATAAATAAATTAGATGACAAATATTTGGTAAAGTTTAAAACGATAGACGTTCCTATTGAAATGGATGACAAATATTACAAGAGCATAATGAAGTATCTTCAAAACTAATTCAATGAGCCACCTTTAGTACTTTTTATTAAAGGTGGCTTATTTTCAATTTTAATTCAAAGCAGAGAAGGAATGCCAGCATGTAACATCGTGTGATCACAGCATACCCTTCGGGATACGCTGGATACACATCACCGTTGTGTCCATGCAAATTAATAACTTGATATTTGTACCAGAAAATGGTATATTTAATTAAAATTATTTTTATGTCTAAGAATACTTCAATAATATTAGGTGAACACTTTGATAAGTTTATTCAATCTGAAATCAAATCTGGCAGATACTCATCAGCTAGCGAAGTAGTTAGAACTGGATTAAGATTACTTGAAATTGAAAAGAAAAAAATTCAAGCAATCAATAAAGCTTTAACGATTGGAGAAGAAAGCGGAAAACCTGTTGTATTTGATAATGATAAATTCAAATCGAGAATGCAGAAGAAATTCAAGATAGATGCTTAAGCTAAAGGTTTTGCCACAAGCAGTAAAAGATCTTGAAAGCATCTATGAATTTACATTAATTTCTTGGGGATTTAGTCAAGCAGAAAAATATCAAGATGAATTGTATAATTATATGATTACAATCTCCAAAAATCCACAAATTGGATCAATTTACTATTTTAAAAAAGGGAACTACCGAAAGCTAAATGGAAATCGACACATCATTTTTTATAGAGAAACAAACAATGAAATTATCATAGTAAGAATTCTTCATGAAAAAATAGATTT
>CAYYWZ010000082.1:3201-16396 GCA_964475415.1 uncultured Saprospiraceae bacterium
AATTTAAACCTTTAAACTTTTAGATGAAAGCCTAGACATAACAGTAGGTGATGACAGCATATCTTTCCTCCCCCGAGAGACACTGCATACCATCATACCTTATGTATCATTAAAAAAAGAGAAAATCCTTATCTTTATCCTAAATGCAAAAGCCCTATTGTTTACTTCCTTTTATACATTTTCATGTAGGTGATCGAGGTCAGGTTAACGCTTGCTGTGTAGCCAAAATCCCATTTGGAAATATTAATGAAGCATCTCTAGTTGATATATGGAATGGTGAAGCTATTAACGAGATAAGGAGTAAATTTCTAAATGGAGAAACTGACAAAAGATGTGAGGTGTGTCACAAACTAGAAGCAAGTGGCGCTAAAAGTATTAGACAGGAAACCTTGGAAAAATTTCCTAACTTGAATGTAAGCCATCATCAGCAGTATCCTGTTTATTTTGATATCAGGTTTTCCAATGTTTGTAATTTCAGATGTCGTACCTGTTGGCATGGTGCAAGCTCTAAGTGGTTTAAAGATGCTAAAGCTCTAGGAACAAATATGGGACAGGAGGCAATCATAAAAAATATTCATGATTTCGATAATTTTATTTCTCAGAATGGTGACGCGCTAAAGTATGCACAAGAATTTTATTTTGCCGGTGGAGAACCTTTAGTAACAGAAGAGCACTATAGATTATTACAATGGTTAGTAGACAATAAACTAACAAGTGCTAGACTCCGGTACAATACGAATTTCTCTAAACTTTCTTTTAAAAACTATCGAGCTCTAGAATTATGGAAACATTTTCCTAACGTAGAAATTCTAGCCAGTATTGATGCTAGCCAACAGCTAGGAGAATATATTCGAAAAGATATGGTCTGGAATTCCATAGTCGAAAATAGAAGGCGTATAAACAATCATGGCCATATTAAATTCAAAATCGCACCTACTATTTCTATACTCAATGTAGCAGCGATTCCTAACTTATATGCCGAATGTCTTTCTCTAGGTATGATCGGGACAGAAGATCTTTATATCAATATTTTAGAAAGACCTGCATATTATAATGTCCAAGCCTTACCTATACAGCAAAAAGAAAAAGTTGCTGCTATTTATTTAGAAGCTATGAAAGATTCTAACCCCCTAATGATCAATAAAGCTTTCCAAGAAATTCTGGACTATATGTTCTTAGAAGATAGGTCTCAGCATTACGCTACCTTTTTACAAAAAACCCAAGAAATTGATCGCTTACGTAAGGAAGAATATCCAATAGAAAATATTATTACTTAAGATCTATATCTACTCAGCTTGTAAAACTTGCAACTCCCAATTATCTAATCTACCAGCGTAAGCATCATTATCGATATGGATTTTTAGTTGATTCGTAGCAATAGAAGTATCCAGCTGAATAAAAAACTCGTAGGTATTAATTTCCTTCTCCTTAGTTAAAGCATTGAACAAAGGAAAGCTAAGTATTTCTTCGCTAGGGGAGACTTGTATAATAAGATTAGAGTTCCAAAATTCCTTTTTTGTAAGGATAGCTAAATTTACTAGTGCCCATTTGTTTTTATGTTGATCTTGAGTAATCTTATAATTAACAAATTTATTTTTCCCATTTATTGATTGTATATCTTCCTGTTTAAACTGTTTCGCTACAGGATAGTTTCTATAATTGGACAGATATAGATCTGAATTTAGAAGACTTATATCCAACGGGCTAGGGGAGAGGTCTAGAAAAACTTGTTGATAATACAACTTGTTCATTCCTTTGTAATGTAAGATCGTCTCATTATATTGGTAGTGTTGAAATAAATTTACAATCACTAAAATGGGCGTTAGTATAAATAAAGCATATCTGTACCTTGACGAAATAGCTGCTTCTACTAATCCAGCTAATGCCAAAATAAACACTGGGTAAGACTGAACTAGGGCTCTACAAGAATAACTACCTCCATATCGCCAATCACTCCATGCCATAATGATCCATAAATTTAGAAAACAAAAAGTCCACACAGATTTTCTGAAATCTTTATCTTTTATAAACCATAGGCCTAGAACAAATAGGATGGTAGCAGGCGTATATATGAACCAACCTTTTTCCCATCCAAACAAAACTCTGAAATAAGGTGATAGGAAATACCACTTACTACCGACATCATATATCCACTGATCAGTCGCATGATGCCAATAAAGAAACTGAGGAAGAAGAGCTAAGGTGCCGCCTAAAAAGACAAAACCGATATGTTTCTTATTATTTTTGACAAGCTCCCATTTATTATAGCTAGTTGCTAACCATAGTAGCGGAATAAATAGCATAATGGCCTCCGTAGGACGGCAAAAAATAGCAAAGCCTGTTATAAGTCCAAGTAGAAAACTCGTTTTGAGTTGAGGGTCTAGATGCCACTTTCTACTATACCATAAGATCAGAATATACAGAACGAAAAGATAGGCGTGTGTCTGATTTCCATCGATCGTGCTATACTGTACAAAATTTGTAGCTACAAGACCTATAGTTAGAGCTATAGCTACTGTCAGGTCCTTGTAATAAAACAGTAAGAATCTACGTAACAAAAAGATAGTGGGAATGATATAGAAAAGTGGACTCAAAAAAATACAGAGCTGATAAGGATACGAAAATCCATCAGCAGGGAAATGACTCAATAAAGCTATTATATGTCCTAGTAAGAAAAAAGGCAGATAGAATAATGAGAGACCTCCATAATAGGTAAATACGAAATTCCCATTATCAGCTTTCCTAGCTTGATAAAAATCTGATCCTTGTAAGTTGTATTTTTTTTCTATTTCTGGATACCAAGCAAGATCCTTGCAGTCATCATAGATAGTGAAGGAAGGTACATAGAGATAGTAGCCTAGAACATCAAAAGTTGTGGCCTTAAGTTTGTCACCCTTAGTAAGTATAGTTGTCAGTTGAATCCCCACTAAGAGTAGGCTGATCATCAGACAGCTTAGGTAGGAATATGACTCAATTCTATTTTTGATGCTCTTTAGATATTTACTGAATAGTTGATTCTACAAAATAGTAAATGTATTAATTTGCAAGAGCTAATATAAGATAATATCAAATGGATAAATTAAGCCTATCTTTAGAAAACGAAAAGATATTTTTATTTAGAAATGCCCAATAAGGTGGATATTTTGTCCTATTAGAATAGAATCAACGGATAGAAAAATTTGTAAAAGTGGTAATAAAGAAATATGACCTTATATGTATAGGTAGAGGTTTAATAAATACAAGCTTCTAGATAACAAAGATCTCTACTCGGGGGAGATCTATAGAAGAGGAATCTTTTAATATCAATTTACATAGCTATTATATAAAAAGCTTAAAATTGTAATGAAATAAGCGAAGACTAGATTTCCACAACGGTCGAAAATAGATATTATAAAAATTCTAAATTCGAACTGCGAAATTGATTTAGGTTTTCATAACAAATAAGGAAAAATCATTTTAAGATGAATGCTGAAGATAAAAGATTAAAGGAGACTTATAACGGTGATAAGAAGTGGTTAGAGTGGGGACCTTACCTCAGCGAAAGACAATGGGGAACCGTTAGAGAAGATTATAGTCCGCACGGATCGGCTTGGGATTATTTTCCTCATGAGCATGCTAGATCTAGAGTTTTTAGATGGGGAGAAGATGGAATCGCAGGCATCTCTGATAGACACTGTGCAGTTTGTTTTAGTATTGGATTGTGGAATGGTAATGATCCTATTCTGAAAGAAAGGCTTTTCGGACTTACTGGTCCTGAAGGTAATCATGGAGAAGATGTCAAAGAGCTTTACTATTATCTAGATAGTACGCCTACGCATTCCTATATGAAACATCTATATAAGTATCCTCATGCGGCTTATCCATATAGTGATCTTGTAAACACCAACCGGGAGCGAGGGCTAGATGGTCTAGAGTATGAGATATTAGATACAGGAATCTTTAATGATAATAAGTACTTCGATGTTTTTACGGAATATGCTAAAGAAACTGAAGAAGATATACTGATTAGAATAATGGTGGCAAATAGAGCTGATGAAGCTCATGATATTTGGTTGCTACCTACCTTGTGGCTACGTAATCTCTGGTCCTTTGGTGCGATGGAAGGTTTGCATATTATACAAAAAGAAGATGACGAAAGTAATTATGGATCTGTAAAACTTACGCATCCTAAACTAGGAGATTATCACCTGTATTTTGAAAATCCTGATGAGTGGTTATTCACCAATAATGAAACTAATACGGAGCGCATATTTGGTACAGAAAATGAGTCTCCTTATGTAAAAGATTTATTTCATGATGCCATTATTAATGATGACTATAAGCTAACTCGACAAATTAATAAGGGAACCAAGTTTGCTCCTATGTACCGAAAGAGTGTCCAAGGAAAAAAGGAAATAAGCTTCAAGTTGAGATTTTCTAAAAAGTCTTTTAAGCGTAATCCTTTGACAGCAAAGTTTGACAAAATATTTAAAAGTAGAATTAAGGAAGCAGATGCGTTTTATGGCGAACTAACAAAAGAAGAAAATACAGACTTAATAAATATCCAACGACAAGCATTTGCTGGATTGATGTGGTCTAAGCAATATTATAATATCGATATGGAAACCTGGCTAAAAGGTGATCCTGGGCACCCAACTCCGCCTGCAGAAAGACATCATGGTAGAAATCATGAGTGGATGACACTTAATAATGAAGATATCATCTCTATGCCGGACAAGTGGGAGTATCCCTGGTATGCAGCTTGGGATTTGGCCTTCCATTGTGTACCTATCGCTCTGATCGATGCCGTATTTGCTAAAGAACAGATGTTGCTTATGACTAAGGAGTGGTATATGAATCCAAAGGGACAAATACCTGCCTACGAATGGGCTTTTTCTGATGTCAATCCTCCTGTACAAGCATGGGCGACTTACGAAGTATATAGAATAGACAAAGAAAAAACAGGTAAAGGAGATATTAATTTTCTAAAGAGAATGCTGAATAAGCTGGCTATCAATTTTACCTGGTGGGTGAATCGTAAGGATAGAAATGGTAATAATGTATTCGAGGGCGGATTTTTAGGTCTAGATAACATCGGAGTATTTGACAGAAGTAGTGAGATACCGGGCAATGGTTATCTAGAGCAAGCAGATGGTACAGCATGGATGGCGATGTTTTCCTTGAAGATGTTACAGCTCTCATTAGAGGTAGCTAAGCACGATGCTAGTTTTGAAGATATGGCTACTAAGTATTTTGAACACTTTGTTTACATAGCAGAATCCTTAAATAAACTTTCTGATGACTGGGGTGGAAGCTGGGACGAAAAAGAAGGTTTCTTTTATGATATTTTGGTATTGCCAAATGATTCATTTATCCCGATCAAAGTCCGGTCACTTGTTGGATTGATGACTATGACTGCTGTTCTGCATATAGAAAAAGAAACCCTCAAAGCGCTTCCCAATTTTAGTAAGGGTGTAAACTGGTTTGTAAATTATAGAAGAACTCATAATAAGTATGAAGTCATAGAGGATTATAAAAAAGATAAGGACCTCATCTTATCACTTGTACCTAAGGATAGGATGAAACGATTATTAACTGCCTTGTTAGATGAAGGAGAGTTCTTGAGTCCTTACGGAATCAGAGCACTTTCTAAGATCCATACTGATCCCTATAGAATTGTAATCGATGGTAATGAGTTTTCTGTAAAGTATGCTCCAGCAGAAAGTGAGACGCATCTATTCGGAGGTAATTCCAACTGGAGAGGGCCTATTTGGATACCTATGAACTATTTATTTGTCGCTGCACTTAAGGAGTACTATAGTTACTACAAAAATGATTTTAAAGTAGAAGATCCTGATAACTCCAGAAAGAAGATTAATCTAAGTGAACTTTCTGATTTGCTGAATCAACGTATTGTCAGTATGTTCCAAAAGGACCATAAGGGTAATCGACCCATCCATCAACTGCATGCCGAAATGTATAGAGATCCTCATTTTGATAACCTTATCCTTTTCTATGAATATTTCCATGGAGATAATGGACGGGGAGTTGGAGCTTCTCATCAGACGGGATGGACAGGAGTAGTAGCTCAACTTATTCATGAGAGTTGCTGATAAAGAAAATAAATAAAAAGAAAAGCCTTGTCTATATTCTAGACAAGGCCATTTCTGTACCAGTTTTTGGGACTGCTAAGCTTTGAAGCTCATCTGTACTTTTTTCTCAAGCATGGACACCGTATCCTTAAATAAAGAGTCTGTATCCATTAGGTCTTGGACCGCTTTGAGCGAATAGATTACTGTACTGTGATCTCTGCCACCGAAATTATTTCCGATAGACTTGAGCGAACTATTCGTAAAATTCTTTGCTAGATACATAGATAACTGACGCGCTATAACTACTGAACGCTTTCTTGTTTTACTATGTAATTTTTCTACCGGCAGTTCAAAATGATCTGCAACTAGCTGTTTTATATTGTTTACCGAAATTTCTTTATTGACATTCGTTACGAATTGCTTGATAACTTCCTGGGCAAGACTTACATCGATAACCTTAGAGTTTAGTGTTGCCTGAGCAATCAGTGTAATGATAACGCCCTCTAATTCTCTTATATTATCTTTTATATTGAAACAGATGTAATCTTTGACATCCTGAGGGATTTCTATGTCATCTTGTTTTAGCTTTTCATCGAGAATAGCGTATCTCGTCTCGAAGTCTGGCTCAGATATATCTGCACTTAGCCCCCATTTGAATCTATTAATGAGTCTAGATTCGAGACCTTCTAGATCCTTAGGTGGTTTATCAGAGGTAAGAATAATCTGCTTGCCATTCTGATGTAACTGGTTGAATATATTGAAGAATATCTCTTGTGTCTTTGTCTTGTTTGCTAGGAATTGTATATCATCTACTATTAAGGTATCGATATGCTGGTAATGGTTTATAAAATCATTGATAGAAGCATCTTTTATGGCTTGGATTATCTGAGTTGTAAATCGTTCTGAAGTGATATACAACACATTCTTAGTAGGCATCCTGTTCAGCACTTCGTTGCCTATAGCTTGTACAAGGTGCGTTTTTCCCAATCCTACATTTCCATATATCACAAGTGGGTTAAATGCTGTTCCACCTGGTTTTTTAGAAATAGCAAGACCAGCTGACCTTGCCAGTTTATTACAATCTCCTTCTATATATGTATCAAAACTGTATTTAGGATTTAGATTAGAATCTACTCTAAATTTTTTGATACCTGGTATTACGAATGGGTTACGTATATTATTTCCTGAAAAAGTCTCTGCTTTTTTTTGTGGTATTGTACTTGTAAGCTTACGATGATTATCAACAACAATTTTATACTCTAGTCTTCCTTCGGATCCTAACACAACATTTAGCGCTTGCTTTAGCTGAGAAATATAGTGTTCTTCTAACCATTCATAGAAAAATTTATTTGGTACCTGAATGGTTAAAATGTTGTTGTCAAATTTTACTGCTTTTATTGGTTCAAACCATGTTTTAAAACTTTGAGGATTAATATTATTTTTTATTATATCTATACATTGAGCCCATTTAACTTCATGATCTGTTAACATGTTCTTTTCTCTTTGTCGGTTCAAATTACAAAGTTGGAATTACAACTTTTATGTTTTTCGTTTATTATTTGTACTCAGCCTTTGTGATGTACTTCCTATTTTACTATAACCTAGGGATTTGGTTTTAGTAAGTGTGCGGGGAGACAAATTTTGGAAAAAAAATCCAATTAAAAAAACTATCAAGTAAGTTTTATAAAAAAAAATAAACCCTTTACAACTTATTGATTTTCAGTAACTTATATAATTATTTTTTTCTGTTTTAATTGCTTGTAAATCAACTGTATTACATGTTATAAAAATAACTAATTTGTATTTTTACTTACGTGTATTTTAGAAACGTGTTTTTACAATTGACACAATTTTTCCCTTTTCCTACTTCCATAGTAAGATCTAATCTACCTAGCATAAGACCAGCCCATCCTGCTTGGTTTATGATAACTTCTTTTCCTTTGTTGTTTCTTCTGATATCTGGTTGGTACATAAATGTATGCGTATGCCCTCCTAGAATAATATCTATATCATGTGTATTCTGAGCTAAGTGTATATCTGATACTATATTATCTCTGTATCTATATCCTAGATGACTGAGACAGATTACTAGATCACACTTTTCATCCTGTCGTAATCGGTTAGCCATTTTTTGACCTTCTATAATGGGATCTAGATATACGGTATTACCATAAAGCTTTTCAGGAACAAGTCCTTTTAATTCTATACCTAGACCGAAAATACCTATACGTAAATCGTTTTTAGTGATAATGGTATAAGATTTTACCCTGCTCGCAAGAGGTGTATCTTTCACAATATAATTACTTATAACAAACTCAAAGTTAGCGTGCTTCAGCTGCTTTGCAAAACCTTCTACCCCTAGGTCGAAATCATGGTTACCCATAGTACTCACATCATAACCTAGTTTTGACATCAATTTCATTTCCACCTCTCCTTCATAGAAATTAAAGTAAGGTGTTCCTTGGAAAATGTCTCCACTGTCTAGAAGGATCACATGCTCTTCCTCGGCCCGCACTTTTTTGATCATGTTTGATCGTAGAGCAACTCCACCTGCACCTTCATTTCTGCTGCCATCCATAGGGAAGGGTTCTATCCTGCTATGCATATCATTGGTGTGGAGTATGGTAAGTTTCTTTAGGTTTTTATTATCTGCAGCATGAGCAGGTAAGCCTGATAAGATTCCAGCTGCTGTTATACCTGTATGTGTGATAAATTTTCTTCTAGAGTAAGCCATGTGCTACACGTTTTTTTATTTATTCATTATTCGTTTAGTAGGATCTACAAGAAGTTTCTCCCCAGCTTTTTGTTTTTTCCTTAGATGGTCTATGACTACCTCTCGGATAAACTTTCCTGTATTTTCTCTGGGGTATTCTAGCAGAAAATCACAATCATCACCTCCATTAGCGATATAGTCTGGTATGCCTACATAATAAGTTGTCTCCTCGTTCCATGGTTTATTACTTATCATGATATTTTCACTCTTACCATCTACTATAGAAAAACTAAGTCCGTCACTTATAGGCCATCCATTGAGCTCAGCAATCTTATCCGTAAGTTGTTTTGTTGCTTTTCCATCTAACTCTAATACGATAAGCATGTTATCAAAAGGCATTAGCTCATATATTTTTCCTACTGATATAGGACCTTTACTTACGGATGGAACTCTTATTCCTCCATAATTCTGTACGGCGAAGTCTACAGGCTTACCTGTCAGTAGAGTAGCTTCTTCTTTTAGTATATCCGTAAACCAATTACCTAGCTTAGAGTTGGGTCTAGATTTTACAAGTTGCTCCTCTAATTCACCTATAATCTCTGTCATTTTTGCGTCCAGTGATTTTTTGTAAGGACTGATCATTGCTATAATCTCTGGATCTTCGCTAGTCAGCTGATCATTAACCTCGTAGTTCGTAGTTTCGATATCTGTGACATATACTTTCTGAGCACACGACAATTGGAGAATGATAAGTATTCCTAGGATTATATTTTTACACATTAGTTCTTATTTTTTTATAACAGAATGAGCCTCTTGTTTTATAGCTTGCTTTGCTGTTTCGAGAGGATCTTTAGGCCACTTAGTAGTATACGCAATTAATTGATCAGCAGTTATATTTGTGGCTTGATTCATGTCTATCTTATCCATAGATTCAGCAATTAGTCCTTGAACTTCATTTTTTGCTAGGCTTACTATTTGCCATAGCGGATCAGAAACATATAATTGCTGTGTGAGATTATGCTCATACTCATGCTGTATGGCGATCATCATAGCGTGCATCAGTTCATCAGATCTCATATTTTGAGTTCTGAGTCTGAATATGAGATTAGGTACAGAGATACGTTCACAGAAAAGTAAGAGGCGCTCATAAGCTTGTAACTTCATAGGTATGGATTTCTTTCCACCTTTTTTCTGTAATTCCATAGCCCGCATTTGCATCTTAGTCGAAGCATATCTCCTTGTTATCATGGATAAACCCCATATGATAGCGCCTCCGATTATGACGGCCTTGGCAATTTCTAGTAGTATGGTAGATTCTTGTATAGACATAAGCTCAATTCTCGTTTGTACCCCTAAATTAGAATTTATTCCTAATCATCACTAAGAAAAAGTCATTCACAATGCAACCTAAGACGATTTTCTAGTGTTTGAAAAAGTAAAAGTGTCTTGACGCGTGTTTTTTTAGCTCAGATAGATTAACTTTGCAAAAAGTATTATCAAACTAATATTATACCAAGATGGCAGAAGTAAGCACAACCGTAGAATCACCGATCAAAATTACTGAAGGAGCAGTGAAGCAGTTGAAGCGTATTCGTTCTGAACAGGATGTTCCTGATAACTATGGTCTTCGCGTAGGTGTCAAGGGTGGCGGATGCTCTGGATTTACCTACATCTTAGGATTCGATGAGCAGAAGGAAAAAGATCAGACTTTCGAGATTGAAGGTATGCAGGTGTTTTTAGAAAAAGCACATGCTATATATCTTTTAGGAATGGAGATCGACTGGTTAGATGGCCTTAATAATAGAGGCTTCACCTTTTCAAATCCTAACGCCTCGGAGACCTGTGGATGCGGAACTTCTTTCTCTGCATAATTACTCCATGTTTTTCTGAAGATTTATTAACTAAGGCTATGGGTCATGACCCAATCTTCTAATTATAACAAAAAAAGAGCCACCCAAAAGGTAGCTCTTCTAAAATTTTTCGTTTCACTAAAAAAATAATGCTTACATGTTCTTGATGATTTCATCACCGAACTCTGAGCATTTTACAAGTGTTGCGTTTTTCATCAATCTTTCGAAATCGTAAGTTACGTTCTTAGATTTGATAGCACCTTTAAGTCCTTTCTCTATCGTTCTAGCCGCTTTTTTCCAGCCCATATATTCTAGCATCATAACACCAGAAAGAATTACTGAACTAGGATTCACTTTGTCCTGTCCAGCATACTTAGGAGCTGTACCGTGTGTTGCTTCGAATACACCGATGCCTGTTTCATAATTGATATTTGCACCAGGAGCAATTCCTATTCCTCCTACTGCTGCTGCCAGTGCATCAGAAATATAATCACCATTAAGATTAAGTGTAGCAATCACATCATACTCGGCAGGTCTAAGTAAGATCTGTTGTAAAAATGCATCTGCGATAACATCTTTTATTATGATCTCTCTTCCTTTAGAATTGATTACCTGCCATGGTCCTCCTTGGTAATCTGTAGCACCGAATTCTTTCTTAGCTAGTTCGTAACCCCATTCTTTGAATTTACCTTCCGTAAATTTCATGATGTTACCTTTATGTACTAATGTTACAGACTTAGCTTTTCTTGCTATAGCATCTTTTATTGCTGCTCTTACTAGTCTTTCAGTTCCTTCTACAGATACAGGTTTTACACCTAGAGAAACAGTATCTGGGAATCTTATCCCTTTAGCTCCCATTTCATCTATAAGGAATTTCTTTACTTTTTCATTAGCTTCCGTACCGTGCATGTATTCTATACCTGCATAGATGTCTTCAGTATTTTCTCTGAAAATTACCATGTCTACTAGTCCTGGCTTTTTTACTGGAGATGGTACACCTCTGTACCATTTTACAGGTCTTACACAAGCATAAAGATCTAGCTTCTGTCTGATAGCAACATTTAGCGATCTAAATCCTCCTCCTACAGGTGTTGTTAGCGGGCCTTTTATAGATACAAGATTTTCTCTCATTGTATCTAGAGTAGCTTGTGGTAACCATTCTCCTGTTTTGTCATGAGCTTTCTGACCAGCATAAACCTCTTTCCAGTGAATTTTTCTTTTTCCTGCAAATGCTTTTTCTACAGCTGCATCTAATACTTTCTGAGCCGCTGCCCAAATATCAGGACCTATACCATCACCTTCTATAAAAGGTATGATAGGATTATCCGGTACGCTAAGTTTATTTCTTCTAGTTAATGTTATTTTTTCTCCTGCCATTTTTATGCTTGTTTTTTAATTTTGTAGGCGCAAAGGTAGAATTTAATAATTGCTTTCCACAGAATTTTACATACTAATACATTCCTAGATTGCTATAAATGGCCACTTTTTGATAAAATATCACCTCTTTTGAGCTTCTATCTCATACTATCTGTGTAGAGTCTTAGACTTATTATACTTTTATGTTATATATTCATTTTATGGCGAATCCTAACCTAGATCCTTTTGACGATAATCTTACTCCGGAAGAAAAGCAGTTTGAGAAAGCATTGCGTCCTATAAGGTTTAGTGACTTCAGTGGACAGGACAAGATAGTAGACAACCTTTCAGTATTTATAGAAGCTGCTAAACTAAGGGAAGAAGCACTAGATCACGTATTATTGCACGGCCCTCCGGGATTAGGTAAAACTACACTGTCCCATATTATCGCTAACGAATTAGAGGCAAGTCTTAAATTGACATCTGGACCCGTACTAGAAAAACCTGGAGATCTAGCTGGACTGTTGACTAATCTAGAAGAAGGAGACGTACTCTTTATAGATGAGATACACAGGCTGAATAATGTTGTGGAGGAGTATCTGTATTCAGCCATGGAGGATTATAGAATTGACATAATGATAGATAGTGGCCCTAGTGCTCGGAGTATCCAGCTGACGCTAAATCCATTTACTCTCGTAGGAGCAACGACAAGGATGGGATTGCTTACTTCACCACTTCGAGCTAGGTTTGGGATCACCTGTCATATGGATTATTATGATGTCAAAACGCTTAAAGGCATCATCAAAAGAAATGCTGAGATATTAGAAATTCCTATAGATGAAGAAGGTGCGCATATTATCGCTTCGAGAAGTAGAGGTACACCTCGTATTGCTAATGCACTTCTGAGAAGGATCAGAGATTTTGCCCAGATAAAAGGAACAGGTTCCATAGACAAGAAAATTGCTGTCTATGGATTAGAGGCATTGAATGTAGATGACTATGGTCTAGATGAGATGGATAACAAAATTCTTTCTGCTATTATACAGAAGTTCAAAGGTGGGCCAGTCGGGCTTACAACCATAGCTACAGCTGTAGGAGAAGAATCAGGAACGATAGAGGAAGTACATGAGCCATTCTTAATTATGGAAGGCTTCATACAACGGACACCTAGAGGAAGAGAAGCTACACAGAAAGCTTATGAACAT
>CAYYWZ010000083.1:0-15836 GCA_964475415.1 uncultured Saprospiraceae bacterium
GTTGAGGTCGCGGACGGACTCGAACCGCCGTACGAGGTTTTGCAGACCTCTGCCTAGCCACTCGGCCACGCGACCCTTCTAAAAGGATTGCAAATATATATATTTTTCCTACTTATCTGCAATAGCTTTCATCAGTTTTAGTAATTTTCTTATATCTTTTTACAATGTATGAAGCAAATAGTATCAGAATTCCATGTAGAGTAAATATTATAGGAGAACATATCGATTATAATGGTGGCCATGTTCTCCCCTTTGCTGGCAATCTTTATATGAAATTCGATTGGCAAGAACTTACTGAAAAACATATCATTATAAGATCTGAAAATCTTAATGAAGAGCACAATATAAAATTAAGCAGTAGCTATAACATTAATGGTGGATGGATAGGTTATTTAGAAAATACATATCGAACATTCAAAAATTACTTCCCAGATATTAAAGAAAAGGGTATACAAATTAATATCAATAGTTCCATTCCTATCGGAGCAGGTCTATCGAGCTCTTCTGCGATGATAGCAGGATTTCTCAAGGTACTAGATATTGTTCATGATGTAAAAATATCTTCTGAATTGTCTATCAAAATATCTAGCGAAGTAGAATATGGCCAAGGTGTAAAGGGAGGACTTATGGATCAATACACTATTACCAATGGTCTAGAGGATCACGCCTTATTACTTAACTGCCAATCTATGCAAGACGAAAAAATAAGACTGGATCTAGGAGAATGGTCTTTTGTACTAATAAATAGTATGACACCTCATCGACTTGCCAATAGCGAGTATAACAATAGAAGAAAAACCTGCGAAAATGCACTATCTAAAATAATGAATATAGAGGAGATCAAATCCTTATGTGATCTGAGACCAAAACATCTCCATAATATAAAATCTGCATTAACTAAAGATGAATTTCTGAAGACTACATTTGCTGTAGAAGAGAATCAACGGACCTTGCAAGTTGCTGAGCTATTGAAGTTAGGGAAGATATCAGCTATAGGTCCACTTCTTACAAAATCCCACCTAGGGCTTTCTAAACAATATCAAGTAAGTACAGAATTTATCGATCAGTTAGTAGAAAGGACCATAGGCTATCCATATGTAGCCGGAAGCAGAATGATGGGAGGAGGATTTGGAGGATGCATAATTAACTTAGTGGAAAGTGATCAGATAGATAATTTTCGAAATAGTATATTAGCCTCCGTAAATAAAAACTATCAAAGAAAGGTGGAGGTTTATAAGATGAATTCTGTAAATGGTACATATGCGTAATGCTATAATAAAATATTTGTGTTCTCTTGTCATAATGAATATTCTCGTCTCTGCCTATGCTGTATGTCAAGAAGACATCTCAAGTAAACTCCTCAAAATAGATCCAACAATAAGCATTCAAAAATTAGTGGCTGCAAACCACTTTTCCGAAGAATTGATCATCATGATAGATCAGCCATTAGATCACAATGATCCGAGTAAAGGAAGTTTCAAACAAAGAATATTCTTCGCGCATTATGATGTAAATGCTCCAATGCTGCTCGTAACTGAAGGATATGCTGCCTATCCACAATACTATGAACTATGTGATCTACTTATATCTAATCAGCTCATAGTTGAGAACCGTTTTTTCGGTGAGTCCAAACCTGAAAATTATGACTTCACCTTTCTTACCAATGATCAAATTGCAGCTGACTACCATAGAATTAGAAAACTATTTGGTAAGATCTACAAGAAGGAATGGATTTGTACTGGCATTAGTAAGGGAGGCACAAATAGTCTTATATATAAAAGTAAATATCCTAAAGATGTAGATGTAGTCCTTACCTATGTTGCGCCATTAGCCAATGCAACAGAAGACAAAAGATGTGAAAGTTATATCAAAGCGCTGGGAGAAGAATCCTGCGGAAAAGAAATAAGAAGTTTCCAACTAGCTGCGTTAAAGGAAAAAGAAAAACTAATTAAAAAACTAGAATCTTATGCAATAGAAAATAGTTATGCATACTCTACAATAGATATTCCTAAAGCAGTGGAATACTGCATATTAGAATTTCCTTTTTTATTTTGGCAGGATGGACATCAGTGTAACCGAATCCCAAATAATGCTGATAACGTAAATAATATTTTTGATTTCTTAGATGAAATCGTTGGCTTTGATTATTATGCAGATGAAACTATAGAATATTTTAGACCTTCTTTCTATCAGTTCATGATAGAAAATGGGTATTACGGTTTTGACACCATTGGAATTGGTCATCATATAGAGTACGTTTCAGATTTATCTCACAAAGCTTTTGGGCCATTAGATCTTAATCCTTTATTTAATGCTGATTATCTTAAGTATGTACGTGTATTCCTATATCATTATGGAGAAAAAATTATCTACATACATGGCAAACTAGATCCATGGTCTGCTTGTAAGCTTATTCCACCCAAAGAAAGAGATGCCCTATTAGTTATCCAAGAAGACGGAGATCATTCTACTAGAATATCTACTTTGGAGAATGCACAGAAAAAGCTAGTTTACAGCTATCTAGAACGCTGGCTAAATAGAAAAATAGATGATCCATTAATAAACTAGGGTAAACCCTGATATACACTTAGTTGGTTCCCCTTGCTCTAATTCGGTATTTTTGACATATATTTGTTTAATCTAATACCCTAGACGATGACCAAAAAACCTTTTTTTGAACTGGTATACACCAGTTCCACACTATTGACATATAATATTCTAAA
The DNA here is from genome assembly GCA_964475415.1 of uncultured Saprospiraceae bacterium. Classification (GTDB taxonomy): domain Bacteria; phylum Bacteroidota; class Bacteroidia; order Chitinophagales; family Saprospiraceae; genus CALCMJ01. Next base: position 2,724 of record CAYYWZ010000083.1, read on the forward strand.
GAACATTTACCCCTTTATTTTAATACCCGCTAGACATATTTAGAAGTACTTATCTATTACATAAGTAGACACATCCCTTATAGTATTTTCTCATTAGCAAGAGATTAAAATAATAGAAATGCAAAAATTCTATACGGTACTATTATTATTAAGTTTTATCCAGCTAGGATCAGCACAAATAACTGCTGATTTTACGGTAAATGAAACAGAAGGTTGCGAGGTATTACAAGCCTCATTTCTGGACCAGTCCATTTCTACTGCTGGCAATATTGTGGATTGGCAATGGACATTGGGTAATGCTAGTTCTAGCTTGCAAAATCCTGGTGCATTATTTAATACAGTAGGTTCTTTTGACATATGCCTTACTGTTGAAGATAATCTAGGAAACTCCGAAACCTTATGCAAGGAAAACTTTGTTCATGTTTATGCAAATCCAATAGCAGATTTTACTTTCCCTACAGACGAACTGTGTTCACCAGCTGATATTAATTTTAATGATCTATCCACCACGCCAAATGGAAGCATTACCAATTGGACATGGGATGTGGGAGGTACAAGTAATATCATACAGACAAGTGATCCTAACCAAATCATCAATACTACCTATGGAAGTGGTGGCAATTATTCTCTGAGTCTATTTATCACTGATGAAAAAGGTTGTACAAATATCGTAACTAAAAATGATGCTATAACTGTCAGACAATCCCCTACAATAGACTTCAGCTATCAGTCTGAAAGTGATTGCGCACTACCTTTTATAGTTTCTTTTAGCAATAATAATATAGAAAACAATACTAGTTACTTGTGGGATTTTGGCAATGGTGACACCTTCGAAGGGCCAACACCTCCTAACATGACTTATACCACAGATGGTACTTATTCTGTCAAACTAACTGCAAGCAATAATGGATGTGTTGCAGAAACTACTAGCAATATACTAGTGAATACAGATCCTGATTTTAATTTTACCATAGCGCCAAATCAACCTTGTATCGGTAATCGTGTACGTATACTTAATGATAATAATTCAGCTTACGATAGCATAGTATGGGAGATAGAAAGTCTAGGTAATCTAGTTACAACAGATAATCTAGAATTCTTTTTTAATGCCCCTGGTTGTTATGATATATCTGGAACGATCTATGTAGGTTCATGCACCTACGATTATACATTTCCTAATTGTATAACAGTTATAGATGAACCTATTGTAAATATTAATATAGATTCGGATAACTTTTGTTCCATTCCAGCAGACTTGGATTTTAGTTCTAGTTTAGCTCAAGATGCTAATGTAAGATGGAGAATATTTTATGAAGATGAAACTATAGAAGTCGACGAAAACGAAGGTTCCTTTACAGCAGAAGAATTTGGTGATTATACTTTTAGATTAATATATGTATTAAACGACTGTATCTTTAGCTATGAGAGAACAATAACGATCGCACCTTATGAAGTACTACTTCCAGAAGTTGGACCCTCAGGTTGTATTCCTCTAGATGTTTCTTTATCAGATAGTATCGTTTCCGCATATAATACAGTGTCCTGGGAATGGACGGTTGGCCCTAGTCTAAACATAAGCAGTAATGATCCTAATCCTAGTTTCACAGTTACAGAGACGGGACAATATAACGTACAGCTAATTGCACAAAACGCATTAGGCTGTATAGACTCTGTCAATGTCCCTGCTTATGTGAGAGCAGGGACGCCACCGACAACTGATTTTAGTTTTACCCCAGAGATCGCTTGTGCATCTGAGATCTTCGTCTTTACAGATCTATCTTCAGATAATGCTAATGAGTTCTGGTGGAATCCTAATGGTGGAGATGGATTCTATGGAGAAGAAATACAAGATTACATGTATCAGGATACAGGATTTTTTGACTTACAGCATGTTGCCTTACATAATGGTTGTCCAGGTGATACAGTAACTTTTGAAGATGCAGTATACATCAATGCACCTGTATCATTATTTGAGATTAGATACGATTGTGAAAACCCTTATGATGTCAAACTGATAAACAATTCCATAGGAGCAGATACTTTTTATTGGGATGTAACAATAGATGATATTACAACAAGATATTTCCAAGATTCCTTTTTTGTGTCCCTCCAAGAGAGAGGAACTTATTACGTAGAATTATTTACTGAAAATTATACAACTGAGTGTGATTTTATAAAATCAGATTCTATCATAATTACAGATCCGATAGCCTCCTTTGCTCTAGATACTACTATGGCATGCAATGAACTAGAGACAGATATTACCGATCTATCTACTGATGCATTTTTATATTACTACTTTACAGATGGAGCAGATATAGACAATGATACTATAGCAGAACCTATCTTACATTATGAGACACCAGGTGCTTATGAAGCCTATCTCATTATAGAAGATATACATGAGTGTAGAGACACATTTTACCATGATTCAATATATATAGATCAGGTGGTAGCTATTCCTCTAGTAGATCCTGTTGTATGTATTCCAGATTCGATCGTATTTGCTGATGGCTCTACTAGTTTATTTGGAACTATAAATCAATGGGATTGGAATCTAGGAGATGGGATTTTTACTTCTACTAAAGACAGCACTAGCTTTTTCATAGATCAAGAAACCAACTACTTACTCGATTTTAATATCATGAATTCTTGGGGATGTACAGATACATTACTAGATGTTGAAATAACAAGTGTTAGAAGTTTTATAGACTTTGAAGCTGACTCGACTTCTTGCACGCAAGATTTTGTAAACTTTACAAACCTAAGTACAGGCAATGATATAAGCGGTTATGTGTGGGATTTCGGAGACGGCAATTTTTCTTCAGAGAAAGATCCCCAACATAGATATGAGGCAGAAGGAAACTACACGGTTTGTCTCACTGTAGTAGAAGCTCTAGGTTGTGAAAGAACTGTATGCAAAGAACAACTAGTTTCTGTTATAAATCCTATTGCTGATTTTACTGCTGATGTCACAGAAGCAGATTGTCCTCCATTACTTGTAAATTTTACAAATAATTCTTCCTTTGCTGATAGCTATACTTGGGACTTCGGTGATAACAGTGGGCAGAGTACTCTAGAAAATCCATCTCATATATATAACAGTGTAGATAATTTCGATGTAATACTTATTGCCATGAGAGGAGATGCTTGTGCCGATACACTTATTATCCCTGAATATATTCAAATCACTGGGCCTAAGGGAAATTTCTCTATGACTTCAGACTCCTCCTGTTTGCCTCTAACGGTTACATTTATAGGAGATTCAGATAGTGAGTATGAGTATGTATGGGATTTTGGTAACGGAGAAGTGCTAAGTCCTCCTGCTAACCAAAGCACAGATACTGTTATCTACCAATACAATGAAATAGGAAGCTTTACACCCAAGCTATTTTTGAAAAATGAAACAGGATGTATAAGAACTTTTTCTGGCAATCCCATTGTAGTGAATGACATGGAATTAGACATGGAATATCCTAAAGATCCTTTTTGTGGTGTTCCACAACAGATAACTCTTACGAACCTTAGTACTTCTTCTGATCCTACTATAGAATATACCTGGGAAGTTTCCAACCATCTGGATACATACTATTATGAAGACGAATCACCAGTTTTTAATATTGTTAAAGCAGGAATTTTTGATATAAAGCTGAAAGGTGAACTTGAAAATTGTAAAGATGAAATCATAGCTAGCGAAGCAATAATTGTAGGCTCACAACCTATCGCTGACTTTCTAATAAATGCTGATAAAACCTGCCAAGACCAGCTTTTAAATTTTGTCAATAACAGCTCAAATGAAGTAGGTGAGATAGTAGGATATATCTGGGATTTTGGAGATACTAATATGAGTACAGACACTCATCCCTCTCATCAATATGCAGAAAATCTTGCTTACGAAATAAGCTTAAATGTTGAAACCGAATATGGATGCCTAAGTCAAATATCGAATCCAATAGATGTTCTGGAAGCTTCAGGAATAGAGATTGTAGAACCTCCGGTTTTATGCGAAGGAGAAACAACAAGTCTATCAGCAAATATTATCAATAATCTGGCAGGCAATACTTTTACATGGAATGACTCTCCATCTTTAAGTTGCACGGATTGCCTAGAACCTACTGCTGAACCAGATACTGTAGAGACTTTTGTATTTACAATAACACAAGAGAACGGCTGTGTAGTTACTGATTCCGTAGACCTTTTTTATTATACTATAGAAGGGCCAAAATTACAATTGGTAACGGATCCAATTATTTGTTCAGGTGATACCACAACGGTAACTATTACTAATTACAACAATGATTATAGTTATACCTGGGAGGGATCTAATAACCAATATGATGAAACCTCCGAAGGAACTTCGATTATTGCGTTTCCAGAAGACAGTATTAATTTCCAGCTTAGTGTAACCAATAATCTAGGTTGTGTCGAAAATGCGGAAATAAGTATTCTTATCGACACCCTTCCAAGCCCAATACTTAATGATGACAAGATATATTGTGAAGGCAGTGAAACAAACTTAGCGGTCCTATATGGAAATGATCCTATATGGTCAGGCCCAAATCTGAGTTGTACAGATTGCCTTAGCCCTGAGATAGAGGTCAGTCTAGGAGGCACCTCTTATTTTGTAGACATCACCTCAGATGCGGGTTGTCCTTACACAGATACTATAGCAATTTTCGGCATAGCGGAAAGCGGGATCTCGGCAGGTGAAGATGCAACCATATGCTTAGGAGAAACCATTTCGCTCACTGCAGATGCGATAGGAGAAATAGTATGGAGTCCTGCTCTAGAGAATAGCGCACCTAATGAACTCATAACAAAGGTAAGTCCTGATAGCTCTATGTATTTCTATATCCAAGCTACGATAGACGAGTGTATTATAGAAGATTCAGTTTATGTCAATGTATTGTACAAAACCGATATTAGTTCTACAAACGATACCATATGCCCTGAAGATATAGCAATCTTAGAAGTAGAAGGGAATGCCACATCTTACAGATGGGAAGGTGTTGATAATGATTTTAATGAAGATGATGTAAACAGCATAGAATTAAGTCCTAGCGCTACTAGTCAATTTCTAGTTATAGGATCCCGAGGTACATGCATATCAGATACAAGTTTTTCTGAAATTATTGTTCATGATGAAGTAGTCGCCGAACTAGAAGAAAAATATGAAGTATTTGCCAATCAGAATATACAGATCAATGTAGATTATGATAAGGATAAAAATTACGTATTCGAGTGGTTACCCTTCTCAGGTCTTAGCTGCTATGACTGTGATAGTCCATTCATCCGAGTTACAGATGATGCAGATTATCAGCTTATCATTACTGATGCAGATACAGGTTGCCAGTTAGATAAAGAAATAAGTATAAGATATAATGAAGAGTGTACAGAGCAGGCTTTTTATTTGCCGAACATTTTCTCCCCTAACGGAGATGGGCAAAATGATTTTGCTCTAGTATTCCCTGCAGATGTGAATGAATTCATATCTCTAGCTATCTATGATCGATGGGGAAACCAAATGTTTGCTACAGAAGATCCGGAACAAGGATGGGATGGAAATTTTCAAGGACAAGAGGCTATTCCTGCAGTATATGTTATGAAGATAACGGCTATCTGCCTAACTAGTGGTCTCCCTTATGTGTTCTATGGAGACATTGTTCTTGCTAGATAGTTTGTAAAAATTAAATAGTCCTGTTTTCCAAACAAACCAAGTGTTTTACTAGCACACTAAAATAAATTTAATGTAGTCCGTAGTCCGCTAGCTATGGACTATTTTTATTCTATCCAAGTTCGTACTTCCATCAAATAACTTATACTCATTTATTTGAGCAAAACAAATATTGATTTGCCGTCGAGGAATTACAAATTTCATTACGTATTTATTGGTGCTATAATATCATAGATGAAAGTAGTAGATAACAAGTACTTGGATAAGCTATCCTATTAAATAAAAATCAGCTATGATATAATATCTATAACTAATTTATCGTTTATATAACGAATATTTAATTATATACCTATATTAGCCTTATGAAAAAGTTTAGTGCAACTGAAGAACAGATCATGCAGATCTTATGGAAAATACAAAAGGGATTCCCTAAAGAGATATTAAGATATATGGAAAGTCCTCTACCATATAACACTATTCTGAGTACGATCCGCAAACTAGAAAAAGAAGGTTATTTGGGCTTTACTAAATTTGGAAAATCACATCAATACTTTCCTATTATCTCCAAGAAAGATTACAGTAAGTCTCTATTTAAAAATTTCTTCCGAAATTATTTAGGTGGTTCCAAAGAACAACTACTATCATTTTTTATGGAAGAAGAAAATGTAGATACGAAGGAGATTCAACAACTTATCAAAAAGCTAAAAAAATAACTATGGAAAATTTTTTGAATTACTTATTGGAAGTAAGTATAATTTTCTCTCTATTTTATGGTTTGTATTTACTGCTTATAGATGGAAAATCTGCTTTTCAGATAAATAGAATATATCTCCTACTCATCTATCCATTATCTCTTGCAATTCCATTGATATCTATAGACGTATTTCCTATATACCTAGAGGCCATCACTAGCAATTCCAGCCCATCTACTACTATAACACCTGAGATAACTTCGCAAGTTATCACACCTACATGGACCTTTAATAATATATTAGGGCTAATCTACTTATTTGGCGTTTCTTTCACAGGCATATTCTTCGCAAGGAATCTAATACATATAGTGCAGCTTATTAGAAACTCAAAAAAGGAGAAATTACAAAGCTATACGATAGTACTTTCTAAGCAGGTGAAAAGTCATTCTAGTTTTTTCAATTATATTTTTAACTCGCCCAGATTACCTCTAGACGAAAATATTCTAGAGCACGAAACAGTACATATCAAACAGCTACATACCGCGGATATATTGATATCAGAATTTGTAAAAATATTACTTTGGTTTCATCCCCTATCTTGGTTTATGACTACAAAAATAAAATTAAACCACGAATATATCTGTGATAGAATAGTAGCTAAAAAATCTGATGTTTATACTTATGCTTCTTTGCTATCACAATATGCAAGTACAACACAAACTTCAACTCTAGTTAACTATTTCGCTTATCAACTAAAAAAGAGAATCATTATGCTATCTAAAAATCAAGAAAAAAAATCATCTCCTTTCTACTATTTTGCATTACTACCTTTAATAGCCATAATATTTGGAAGCTTTACTTTTGACAATTATTATGTACCTGTCTCATCTAAAGTGCTAATACAAGATACAATCAAACCTATCATAATCAAAGACACTATAATCTCTATAAATCCTGATACTTATGAAGAACAAATTACCATAATAGAGACACCTATAAAAGAAAAATTCGTTATAGATACAGTAACTACTTTTAATTCTGAAACTTATGAGGAAACCGTTCAGGTAATAAAAAATAAAGTTCAACTTGTAGAAGTCATAGACACAATTATAACTTTTGACTATGACACTTACGAAGAAACTGTTCAAATAGTGAAAACAGATATGCCCTTAGAAGACTATATTTCAGAGAGGCAAAGACTAGAACAATACAGAAATCCTAATACGGCTAAAAATACTAGTGACTGCATTCTTTTAGAATTAGGAAGTAAGATTATAACACTTTCCGAAACCAAACAAAACATATCTATTGAGAAGTCAATTTTAGTAAAACTATTAAAACAAGAAATTTCTATCGTTAGTATTAAAGATTGTAAAGAGGTAAAAAACTTTTCTTTCAGTATATCTCTTTTATCTTCAGACTATACTGAGATAAATAGCAATATGCTTACTCAAAGAAAAAAACAAGTAGAAGGAATTGATTTCAATCAATTAAAAAATGGATCTTTAATATATATTAGAAATATTCTAGTCAATGGGGAGACTTCAAAAAAATTAGGTCCTATTATTATAACTGTAATATAGTATGTATTCCAGAATCTTTAGTTTACTTGTATTACTTGCCAGTCATCAAATCTTATCTAGTCAGAGTGAATTAAATCTTCACAGCTCTTTAAAATTTGAAGAAATGTATGTGTCTATCTTAGAGATAAGAGACACACTTACAAGATACTCTCCTAATGTTGAAACACTAGATGTTTTACAAGAAGAAGAATGGGAAGTGATATACTTTCCAAATAGATCTATTGAGGAAGGTTTTCCTGGAATCTATTATGAGCGTTTTGCTATGATTATTCATAGTGAATTCACTGTAGACGAAGCTGGCGTGTACAAATTTACGCTGAGCTCTGATGATGGCTCAGTCATATGGATAGATGATCAGGAAGTAGTAAACAATGATGGCATACATAAGATGACAACAAAAGAAAATACAATCTTCCTAGATAGCGGAGATCATCATATGAAACTCTTTTACTTTCAGCTATGGCCTGACAAACTAGGGCTTATACTAGAGACTGCTTTTCTAGGAAAAAAAGAAGTTGTCGCCAGCTTACCTGGTTCTTTAAATATACATTTCGACAGCAATGTATCTGAATTGAATGAAGAGCTCAAAAAGAACATAGATACTTGGATAAAAGCACTAGATAAGCAGTCAGCTATTCATTTAAAAATTATAGGACATACTGACAATATAGGATCTGAGACTAAGAATAAACAGTTAGGTATGCATAGAGCAAATGCAACAAGAAAATATATAGAAGAAAATTATGCAAACTTAAACCTTAGTTTTTCTACAGCCTCTAGAGGATATACACAACCTATAACTTCTAATGAGGATGGAAAAGGTAGATCACAAAACAGAAGAGTAGAAATAGTTGCAAGCAAGTAGCTTGCAATTATTCGAATACTACAGTCTTATTTTTGTACGTAATGATTTTATGATTAAGATGTGCCCATATAGCATTAGCGAGGACAATCTTTTCTATGTTCTTACCTTTTCTTTTCAGATCAGTATAAGAGTTGCGATGAGATATAGGAATTACATCTTGTGATATTATAGGACCACCATCTAATTCTGTAGTTACATAATGTCCAGTAGCTCCCATAAATTTCACCCCTCTCTGGAAGGCTGCTTTATAAGGATTAGCTCCCGGAAAAGCAGGCAGAGATGAATGATGAATATTTATAATTTTATTCGGAAACTGATCGACAAAATTTCCACTTAGAATTTGCATATATCTGGCCAGTACGATAAAATCTATATCGCTCTTTCTCAGAATCTCAATAGTTTTCTGCTCTTGTTCTTTTTTATTAGTCTTGGTTATCGGAATATGGTGATAAGGAATATTATGTCTTTCTGCTACAGGTCTAAAATCTTCATGATTACTGATGATAACAGGTATGTCTATCTTCCATTCTTTCGATTCATAACGAGAAAGTATATCATGAAAACAGTGGGAATACTTAGATACAAAAAGTGCCATCTTAGGAATTGACTTTTCTATATGTAATTCCCAATATATATCACCAAATTTCTTTACGATTAGAGTCTCGAAATAATCAGATATCTTCTCTCTATCAATATCAAAGCCATCTAAGCTCCACTCAACACGCATGAAAAAATGATCCTCATCATGATCCACATGCTGGTCTAACTGGATCAATTCTCCATTATTGTCGAGAATAAATCCAGTTACCGCATGTACTATGCCTCGCTTCTCTTGGCAATGCATCATAAGGATTGCAGTATCCTTTTTTGTTTTCATTTACAAATCAAATTTTATGCCCTGAGCTAATGGCACTTCCTTACTATAGTTTATAGTATTTGTTTGCCTTCTCATATAAGCCTTCCAAGAATCAGAGCCAGACTCTCTTCCACCTCCAGTATCTTTCTCTCCACCAAATGCACCACCTATTTCAGCACCACTTGTTCCTATATTTACATTAGCGATTCCACAATCAGATCCCGCAGCTGATAGAAACATTTCAGCTTCTCTCATATTGGTTGTCATTATCGCTGAAGATAATCCCTGAGGAACTTCATTCTGAATGGCTATAGCATTTTCTAGCTCACCAGTGTATTTTATAAGATACAAAATAGGAGCAAAAGTTTCGTGATGTACAATTTCTAACCCATGTTCTATTTCTGCAACACAAGGCTTAACAAAACATCCGCTTTCATATCCTCTACCTTTTAAGACACCTCCACTAACAAGGAACTTACCTTTCTGTTTTTTTACTTCTTTGATGGTATCTAGATAAGCTGATACAGAATCCTTATCGATTAGTGGTCCAACATGCATTTTCGGATCTAAAGGGTTACCTATCTTCAGTTGCTTATATGCTTTTTTCAAAATAGATTTAACCTTATCATATTTTGCCTCATGTACTATCAATCTCCTAGTACTTGTACATCTCTGCCCACAGGTTCCAACAGCACCAAATACTGCGCCAGTCAATACAAGATTAAGATCTGCATCTGGAGTAACAATAATAGCATTATTTCCTCCAAGTTCTAGTAAACTTCTACCCAGTCTCTCCGCTACAGTTGCACCTACTATCCTACCCATTCTTGTACTACCTGTAGCAGACACAAGAGGTATCCTCTTATCTGTAGTCATATATTCTCCCACCTTGTAATTCCCATTTATAATAGAGCTTACGCCTTCAGGAATCTTATTTGCTTTGAGTACGTCTTGCAAGATATTTTGACATGCAATACTACAGAGCGGTGTTTTCTCACTCCCCTTCCATACGACAACATCTCCACATACCATGGCAATCATAGCATTCCATGACCATACCGCAACTGGAAAGTTAAAAGCTGATATAATGCCTACAATACCTAAAGGATGCCATTGTTCATACATTCTATGAAATGGACGCTCACTATGCATAGTAAGTCCATAGAGTTGTCTAGACAAGCCTACCGCAAAATCACAGATATCTATCATCTCCTGAACTTCTCCAAATCCCTCTTGGAGAGATTTACCCATTTCGTATGATACTAATCTTCCTAGCGAATCTTTGTTTTTTCTTAGTGCCTCACCATATTGGCGAACAATCTCTCCTCTCAGAGGAGCTGGCATCAATCTCCATTCCGAATATGCTTTTTGTGCTGTAGCAATAACTTTATTGTAATCTTTCTCTGTTGTTACACTTACACTACCTATATATTTACCGTCCACTGGAGAATAAGAATCGATATACTCTTTGGATTTTAGGGACTTTAGCCCTGTCCAAGTACCATCATTTTTTTTCTTAAGTCCTAGTTTCTTTAAAAAACTAACATTCATAACTTTTATTTTGCACAAAAATATAAAGCTTATAGAAAACAAGAAGCATTCTAAGCATTAATCCTTAAAATGAATTATAAATACAACCCTATGTTTTATTTTGAAAAGTAAAATCCAACATAAAAGTGTACATTATAAACGTTATTATGCAAATAAATATACTATTGTAAAGTACTACAAAACTTATCCAGAATAAATAACAAATCCTCTACATGATAGGCTATACTTCTCTACTTAATTTGGTTGAAAAAAGAAAAATAAAGTGGAAGACAAAATAATTTTGTAAGATAGCCGACACCTATTTTTTCTAAATTACATATTTATATATGCATAATCACTTGTTTATCAACTTATTAAAAAATTAACATAAAATATCTTATACTTTAGGTGTGACAACAATGCCAATAAGTGTCTTATTGGTGGGTATATGATTTAATAATTTTCAAATGTTAAAATAATGAGAAATGTAACTCTGTTTACAATGACCTTGGCGTGTCTTTTTTTTAGTACAACTTTAATTTCACAAAAAACTTTTACATCAGTCCAGAGTGGGGACTGGAACGATTACGTTACTTGGGGACCTCCTCTTGTGTACACTTCCAGCCTTATGCGGTTGATATAATCTGCTAGAAATACAGTAGATTTTATAAATAGAAATCTTCCTACTTCAGTATAATAACCTCCAGTTTTTTGAAATTCAAATAATAAATTAGTCAAGTAATAGTTAAAAAAAATAATGATGAAACAAATAATTACAATCCTAACTTTAGTTTTATTTTTTGCAATAAATATAAAAGCTCAGTGTTGGTTCGTAGATGATAGTACCGACTCTGTATGCCAAACAGATCCTAGTGATTCGTGCATTCCTATAACTTATCCTGATGGTACTCCCGCCCAATTTATCGAGGCTTTATCAATTGACCCTTCGGGTTCTCCTGTCTATGCTTCAGACGGAGGACAGGTAGGTATTTTAGATCCAAATACTGGAATATTTACACCTTTTGCAAACCCTTCTGGTTACGGAGATATAGATGGTTTAGCTTGGGATCCGAATAGTAACAAACTGTACGCAAGTATAAGATCAGGAGGAAATGATGAACTTGTATGCATAGAAACTTCTGGACCAAATGCTGGACTTCCACTCCCTGGAACAGAAGTAGAAGTGACAGGGTCAGGTCCTGATGTAGATGAATTAACCGTCCCTCCTAATACGTGTTCGAATGCGGGATTATTATATGCCACAATTAGTACAGCATCAGGTTTTGTTTTAGCAACGATTGACCCTGTGAGTGGTATTGCGACAGAAATAGGTCCTTTTGGAATTCCAGATGTAGAGAGTATTACCTTTGATGCAAATTGTAATTTATATGCTAACAACGGTGGTGGAGATTTATATTTAGTAGATCAAATTACCGGAGCCGTAATCGGTGATCCTATTCTTTCCGTAAATGGAAATGATGTAGAAGGAATGTCTTGTGAAGATTCTACTCCTTTTGGGGCAAGTATCAGTAATTATATATGGGAAGATATCAATGGAGATGGCGTTCAAGATGCTGGTGAAAATGGTATTGCAGGGATATTAGTAAACTTATTAGACGATATGGGTAATCCGGTTTTAGACCCTGCGGGCAACCCTATAACTGCAACAACGGATGCGAATGGTGAATACTTATTTGATAATTTACCTGCTGGTGATTATACTGTAGTAATAGATCCTTCTAATTTCTCAGCAGGAGGTGCACTGGAAGACTATACACAGACTTTTGATGAAGATGGCGGAGATGATGGATCTATTGATGTAAGCTTAGATTCTAATGAAGATCATATAACTGCAGACTTTGGTTATGCCCCGCTTGGTTCTATTGGTGATACTATTTTTGAAGACTTAGATG
>CAYYWZ010000084.1:0-4634 GCA_964475415.1 uncultured Saprospiraceae bacterium
ATCGTATGCCGTCATCGCACGCATAATATATTCACCACTTCCCGTACAAGAAACAGCACAGGTCTTATTGTTCGCATAATTTCCAACTCCCATGATAGGGCTATCTCCTACTCTCCCATATTTTTTATTAGTCATCCCTCCAGTAGATGTTCCCGCAGCAAGATTACCCGACTTATCTAATGCCACAGCTCCTACCGTGCCCAGATATTTTTTAGGATCCTCCGTGTGATCTAGTTGAAACTGATCCGTATCCTTTACTTTTTGCCATTGCTTATATCTCAGTTCATCATAGAAATACTCATCAGACTCAAAGGTGATATTATGCTGATTAGCAAAGGTAGCTGCTCCCTCACCTATCAATAATATATGATCAGAATATTGCAGTACCTTTTTAGCTAAGGCTATAGGATTTTTTACGTTTCTTACCGCTGCTATCGCACCTCCATTAAGTGTTTTTCCATCCATTATACTTGCATCCATTTCGTGCTGACCTAAGGCATTGAATACAGATCCTTTGCCTGCATTGAATAGATGATTATTCTCTAGTTCAATGATAGCTGCTTCTACCCCTTGGGTGGCAGTACCATTTTCTTCTAAAACTTTATATCCTGCTTCTAAGGCCTGCTCCAATGCTGATCTATAGGCTTTCTCCTTTTCATCCGTCATCGTTGACTTTAGAATAGTACCTGCACCACCATGAATTGCAATTCCGTACTTATCCATAAATATTAATAATTTTTATTGGCCGTAAAGTAATCAATTAGTAAAACATTTACTCTAGCATCTTGAGTAAAACTTTACTAATTGTATCCTTAAGATTACAATATGTGAAATATGGAACTCACTTGATCTTTCTTCATAAAGTCAAAATTTTCTACATTTAGTAATTATGAAAAAGAAATCCTTTTCTATACGCGAAAGAATTAAAAGTTTTTCCTACGCTTTTGATGGTATAAAAACCTTATTCATCGAAGAGCATAATGCGAGAATTCATTTTTTTCTAAGCATAGTTGTTATTCTTTTAGGATTCTTTTACAAGATCGATACCTATGAGTGGGTAGCGATACTTCTTTGTATGGGCTTAGTCTTTGCTCTAGAAGCCATAAACTCAAGCATAGAAAACCTAGCAGATTTTTGTACTAAAGAAAAAGATCCATTAATCAAAAAATCTAAAGATCTTGCTGCGGCAGCTGTTTTGATCGCAGCAATAATATCCTTATTTATCGCTGGAATTATTTTTATTCCTAAAATATTTTAGAGTACCTTGTATAAAAAGAAAAACTCTTAAGCTATGATTAGGCCAACTATAACTAAAAAACTGCTAAAAGCATATTCGAAAAAATGCATCCACCTTCTATTACTTAGTATGATCACTCTTTCTAGTATAAATCTAATAGGTCAAGACTGGCCTAGTCTACAAAGATATAAGACTCAAAATGACAGCTTACTCCAACTACCCTTCGAAAAAAACAGAGTAGTTTTTATGGGGAACTCTATTACCGAGGGTTGGGATCATCATTACCCAGCATTTATGCGAGACAAACCTTATGTCAATCGTGGAATCAGTGGACAAACTACTCCTCAGATGTTATGTCGTTTCAGACAGGATGTAATAGATTTAGATCCACATACCGTCGTTATACTGGCAGGCACAAATGATATAGCTGGTAATACAGGACCTTCTACCGACAAGATGATTACGGACAATATTATGTCAATGGCGGAATTAGCAAGCAAGAACGATATCCAGGTTATCATCTGTTCTATCATTCCAGTCCATGATTATCCATGGGCTAAAGGAAAAGAACCCAATACGAGAATTCCCGCTATAAATAATATCTTAAAAAATTATTGTGTAGATAATTCTTTTATCTTCCTTGATTATTTTCAGGAAATGGCTACACCTGATAATGGACTCATAGAAGTTTATACCTATGATGGTGTACACCCAAATAAAGAAGGATATCTTCTTATGGCAAAACTTACTACAGAAGCAATAGAAAAATCTTTTTCTAATAAATGAACAAAGCAGGAAGTCAGAAATTGAATATCAAAAATTAATACTAATTAATGAAAATACTTTTAATTCTTCTATTTGCTTTAGCTTCTTATACAATTTCAGCACAAGATGAGCCAGAGTATTATAAGGAAGTTACAACTGAGCTAGTAAAAAATTATAATGCAGAATCTTATGGCTCTATTTTCGAGCTTTTTGGAGATGGAATGAAAGATTTCCTTCCTTTAGAAAAAACAGAACTTTTTTTCAAATCTTTACAAACTTATTCTGGAAATATCAAAACGTATGAATTCAAAGGTTTCGATTCTGGAATGGCTAAGTATAAGACCACTTTTAAAAATGGACTCTTTGCATTAAACGTTGCAGTAAGCAAAGACAAGCAAATAGATGGAATTTCTATAACTCCCTATGTCGAAGAAAACTACCCCGTAAAAGAACGTAATACTACCAAGCTTATCCTTCCTATGAATGGAGTATGGCATGTATTCTGGGGAGGCGATACAGAAGAACAGAATTATCATGTACAAAGCAAAGCACAAAAGAGTGCTTTCGATCTAGTCATCACCGATGAAGACGGCAAGTCCTATAAAAATGATGGATCTAAAAATGAAGATTATTACGCATTTGGAAAAGAACTCATAGCACCTTGTGATGCAGAAGTCGTACTAGCGGTAGACGGTGTAAAAGATAATATACCTGGAAAAATGAATCCAACATTCTTACTAGGTAACGCCGTTGTCCTTAAGACTGCAAATGAAGAATACTTATACTTTGCCCACTTCAAACAATCTAGTGTCAAAGTAAAAGAAGGCGATATGGTAAAGCAAGGACAAGTCCTTGGACTTTGTGGTAATTCTGGAAATTCTTCAGAAGCACATCTACATTTTCATATCCAGAATATAGAAGAGATGAATGGTGCCACAGGAGCCAAATGCTTTTTTGAAAACATCTATGTCAATGGTGAACTAAAGAAAGATTATTCTCCTGTAAAAGGCGAGACAATTAGTAATAAAAAGCTGTAGCTAAATTTGTAAATATAAAGCAGCTTATCGTATCAATCTGTCAACTTACCAGATAAAGACATCACCTGAAGTTCTAGTCTTTTCATCTCTCTAAGGATAGCATTCTTGTCCATCTGCATCCAAGCGTATACTTTTAGCATACTTACACTTAGCAAAAATACAAAACTGCCAAATCCCCATCTTATCAACTCTTCTGCAGAGTCTACATTAAAAAACTGGTAGGTACAATAAATGAAAAATCCTAATAATGGAAAGATCAAAATATTAGTAATGATCAAGAACCATGCATTCTTCCCTTTGAATAAACCGAATACCATTTCAAAAACATTCTGCTCTTCTAAGGAATCATAAAAAGCAGCTTCTTCTTTAGATAAAGTATCCTTAATCAGTTGGTCTATTTCTTCCATTTTTTCTTTCATGATTTATTTTTTATGATAGATTTTAATTTTTCTCTTGCCTTAAATAATCTAGACTTTACGGTTCCTTTAGGGATATCTAGAAAAGTACTTATTTCGTTTATCGAATATCCTTCTTTATAAAATAATCTTATGATATCTTGCTTTTCCTTAGGCAGCTTATGAATTGCGTCAAGCAATCTTTGCTGCACAACGCTTTTCTTATCTTCTGATTCATGATTATTCGTATCTAAACTTCCTATAGAATCTATACTATTCCGCTCTTTATGAAGTAGCTTTATTCTATCAATAGCCTTAGTATACACTATCCTAAAAGCCCAAGATTTAAAGCTGTCTACTTTCTCTAAGTCTTTAAGCTTATTGATGATAATCATCCAGGATTCTTGTGCAACATCTTTGGCTAGATCTGGGTCTTTGATAATCCAATAAGCTCTTTTACAAAAATCCTTATGATATCTTTCTACAAGCTGAGATAGAGCTGTCATACTACCTTCACGATATTGTAGAATGAGAAAACCATCAGTAGATTTTTGCTTGTTATTCATTTTATTCAACCAAATTACATCCTAAAGACTGGAAAACAATTAAAAGGTTCACTTTTAAATCTGTAGATAATAAATAAAATATAGTAGATTCAAATTTCAACTGCCAAAGATCAGATTATAAGCTAAAAGAAAATCCAAAAATTTTAACATTATCAGATTAAACGAAAACACTACACATAAGTCTTGAATAGATAAAATGCTAACCCTATGAAAAATCTCAATCTATTACTACTTTGTTTTATCAGTATCAATTCGATTGCTCAGACCCTATACTACCCTCCTACAAACTCAGATGAATGGGAAACAATAGATCCTTCGACGCTTTCATGGTGTGAAGAAAATATCGATGAGTTATATGGCTTTCTAGAAGAAAAAAATACGAAGGCCTTTCTTATATTCTTAAAGACGGAAAGATCGTTTTAGAACAATATTTTGATTCTTTTACAATAGATAGTACTTGGTATTGGGCATCCGCTGGTAAGACATTGACAGCATTCTCAGTAGGTGTTGCTCAGGAATCCGGATTGCTTAGTATAGAAGATCCTAGTACCACCTATTTAGGAGAAGGATGGACCAGTCTAAATCCTGAACAAGAAGAACTCATCACCATCAGACATCAGCTGACAATGACCAC
>CAYYWZ010000084.1:4734-15386 GCA_964475415.1 uncultured Saprospiraceae bacterium
TGAATTAAATATTCAGACTAAAGATGATTCGGTATATGACAAACTTACTATTATGGATCTACATGGAAGAATTGTTCGCACAGAAGTTTTTAGCAATTTTATAGATGTTTCATCTTTAGATACTGGCATTTACTTCCTATAAATTGCAAATAGATCTGGTAAAAATTATACTAAGAAGATTATTAAGCTTTAAAGATTAAAAATCTAAAATTCACATAGATTTATTAAGCTAGAAATAAGGTTTTTATATAAGGTAATTCTTTACGGTATTTCTTTACGCTAACTTAATTAAGAGAAATCACATCACACAACTCTGCTTTATGCAAACCAAGAAATATCATAGGATCTGGTAAAACAAATGGTATATCATTCTCAAAGAATGTTGCACTAAATACGACTTCCTTACCTTCTACTTGAAAAGCTGTTGGCATATCTGGAAATAAAGCTACCCACTCCTCCCCATTCTCTGCTAGGTAAGCAATACTCCAAGTCTGATAACATTGCTGAAAGGCTATGATTCCTTCTGTATTATATTCGGTAAATAAGCAATCACCATAGCATATCATAGTATCTTCACAGTCTTCTGGATCCTGAACCACAAGATCACTTTTATCACAAGAAGCAAAAAATAGACTAACAAGAAATAATAAGCTAAATATATTTTTCATAATTAATGATTTTCTTAGCTAGACGTATCGGAATTTAAAAATGGTTGGGTAGAACCCATTTTTTTTCCTAGAACGCACAATTCGTTGGAAGTGGAGCCTGACTTTCTAGTTCTGATGCTGTACCACTTGAAATTTCGGTAGCTTCGAATCCATCATTTACACTACCCATAAACACATTAGTTCCATATCCTAGTGGATTCATATGTGCTCTTACAATCACCTTAGTATCAGCGCTTATTTCTACAGCTCCTCCAGACCGTGTAAAAGGCTGTTCTTCTACATGACTATGTCCTAGTATTCTTCTGTAGATAAGAGTACCGTCTTCTGTAAAAACCTCCCACCAATCCGCGTACTGATCGCAGCCTGTATCTGGACTTTCGATAGTCACACTAAAAGTGTATGCATTCTCTGATCCGCTAACAGCTACATTAGTTACTACTGCTTGTTCCTTATCTTCTTCCATATTCATAGTGTCTTCCATTTCTTCTTGTTCTGGATTTGTATTGGGTTCATTATTTTGACAAGCCACTGCTGTTAAAAAACTTATGCATATAAAAATCATAGTATAATATCTCATATCATTTGCTTTTTTATTTTCATACAAATATACAGGCTTACCAGAGCTTATGAAGAAGATTATTATTCTTTCTATAATTGGTAATTAAAGTTCTCTCCACCAATAATGTTTAGGTTCATATACTTCTAACTCTATAGACTCACCTATCCGCGGGATAATAAGTTCTATGTTATTTTGCCCAGTTACTTGTACCATTCTTTCTATAGGATCTCTCCAGTCATGGGGTGCCAGAGAAAATGCTCCCCAGTGCATGGTAATCATTTTCTTCCCACCTAAATCTAAAAATGCTTGTGCGGATTCTTCCGGTGTCATGTGGTTCTCCTTCCACATATAGTGATACTGTCCACACTCCATCATGCATAAATCAAATGGACCATACTTCTCTCCTATTTCTTCGAATCCTCCAAAATATCCAGAGTCACCGTTAAAAAACAAACTAAGTTCAGCAGTCTTTATCACCCAAGAACACCAAAGAGTTTTGTCTCTATCCGAAAAAGTTCTTCCGCTAAAATGCTGAGTAGGCGTAGCTGTCAGCTCTATTGATCCTAACTTCGTCTTACCCCACCAGTCTAACTCCGTTATCTTATTTTTGTCCACACCCCATTTTTCTAGATGAGCTCCCACTCCTAATGGTGTATAGAAATGTTTTACCTTATTTTTCAGTTTCTTGACAGTTCCAAAGTCTAGATGGTCATAATGATCGTGGGTATATATTACAGCATCGATTTCAGGAAGATCTTTTGCCTTTATTGGAACATTTTTGTTGAATCTTCTAACAGCAAAAAACACCGGAGCTGCCGCTCGTCCAAGCATAGGATCTAATAATATTTTCTTTCCATCTACTTCCAAAAGAAAAGCGGAATGACCAAACCAAGTCAATCGCATCTTACCCTTATAAGTCTCCGCAAAATCCTTTTTACTTCGCCTAATAAATGGGATGGCAACTTTGGGTTTCTTATCTACCTTACTGTTATTGGATTCCTGAATGAGCTTAGGCATTTTCGCAAAACTCATGTCTGCCCTTTTCCTATTTCTATTTCTAAATCTTCCCTTAACAAACTGAGGAGATTGCTCTAGCCGCTCTAATAATTCGCCTTGAACACTTGCTCCAAACAATGGTAATTTCATATATAGAAAAACCGCTACAGGGAATAATAAAATAGCATAAAGTAAAATCATAGTATAGCTAACACAGATATTAGCGTGAAGTTTTTATTAGATGTCAAAGAAAAATATAAAGTGATTAATATCTGCATTTATTTTACATAAATAAAATACAGATTTAACCCAACTACCCTTAGATGTCTAGTTGCTTAAACAGGTCTAACAACTTAGGATCAGAAGGTCTAGGAGCATCTGCCTTTACTATATTGCCCTTGTCATCTATAAGTATAAACCGTGGAATTCCCTTGATGTTATACTCTTTCACAACATCAGAACTCCAATCTTTGTCCGCCATAATCTGAGTTCCGCTCAAGGATTTATCTTCGACAAACTTTTTCCACTTGTCTGCATCTTTTTGTTCATCTATAGATATACTTACGAACGCTATGTTATCATCATGGTGGGATTTTTCTACTTCTTTAAGTGCTGGAATCTCTCGGATACAAGGGCCACACCACGTTGCCCATACATCTACATATACATTTTTTCCTCTGAGACTAGAAATATCTATCTTCTCGCCATCTCGAGTATAGCCTGCAAAATCAGGAGCAGTTTTACCAGATTTAAGATCTATCCATGGATCAACAACCGCTTTCATCTGGCCTAGCAAATACTTGTTTTTAGTAGCCTTTCTAAAAGATGCTATCTTGTCATCAAGACCGTCTATCCCTCCTCCAAAATCTATCAAACTTTCCATTTGTAAGAAGGTAAAATAATCTCTGTTCGTCTTGTTTGTAAAGACAGATGCCACCTTATCCAACTTAGCATTAAAATAATCTGTTGTTGATTCGAATTCTTCGTAATTAATATCTCTCCCTATGATCTGATCGCCTATCCTTCTACCCTCAGAAAAGCACAGTAGGGACTCACTATTTAGATCTATACCTTCTACAAAATCATAATAGCCTTCTAGGAGTTCAGGATCATTCTCGTTCTGGTATTTGTAATAATCTGGATAGAAAATTAGATCTGCTGCTTTCTTTGCCGACAATCGTTCTTTGATAACAGAGACAAACCTAGGATCTACTGTATTATCTTTTTGGATTTCATCAACCAAAGAAGTTAGTCCAGCATATTTTATAGTTAGTGAATCTAAGAATAATGCAGGCTCGTATTTAGAAAGGGGAAAAATGTCAAAGTCAGAATCAGCTTTTCTATTTAACTCAGTATACTTCTGTAAATATCTATTCTCTGGAGAAAGCTCACCTGCAAAATCTAAGGTAAAAGAATCCTTGCTCGCGTTAGTAAGTCTTATCGCTTCTCCAGCTTTTACATAGGCATAAACTTTATTTTTATCCCCTATACTAATGATACTCGGCGAGGATAAATCTAGCTCTATAACTTCTCCTACACTTCTGCGTAAGGAGTCCGTAATACCTAATTGTATTTGATCTATTGGAATAAGATCGGTAGACAATTCAGTAAAATCCACGCTAATAGAAGACTTAGATTTCTCTCCACAATAACTAAAAACAAGGATAAGGAAGCCTAAAAGTAAGAAGGATAAATTTTTCACATTTATATTTTTACTGAATATAAGATTAATAAATTCTTGTTACACTATGTTCAGTTGTTATTGGCTACTTTATAGGTCTTATCTATGCATTTTGTCTTTACCCTTTCCATAAGTTGAGGTCAATCTATCCAAAGTAGATATTAATTTTTCCAGTCCTCCATTTTTACTTTATTACCCAAACCATCTTTACGAACAGTAGGTGTAGCACCATCCATATTACTTTTGTAATATATTCTATTTCCTAATCCTTCCATTTCGATATTCGTAACCTGATCTACATAGACACGGTTTCTTATCCCTTCAATACTTATCCTATCAGCTCTTCCAGTTGCATAAACTGTATTTCCCACACCTTCGACATTTATATTTTCGTTATTTAGGGATACAGTCTTTTCGAGTCCTACACCTTCAAACTTATGAGTCTGACCTACTTTCTTGGAATCTCCAGCAGTTATACCATCCCAACTAATGTCTACTTCTGAATCAGCGTCACTTACCTGTATCCCTGATTCTCCTATTACGACGCTAGAGTCCTCTGTTTCAATTTTAATTTCTGCTTGATTATCTGTTTTGCAAGATGCTATAGCTATAAATAATAGAGAAACAAAGTAATAGTTTTTCATGTACTTTAATTTTGGTTTGAAGTTTATACAAAATAGCAATAATTAAAATGAGATGTTAGATAATTAGAGAAGAACCCAGAAATCGTCTACTGATATTGTTAGTAGATCTACAAATATTTAAGTGTATAGTAAAAGATAGACAGGGGAACTACTTCTTAGATAGTTCAGAATTAGTGTTCGAAAACATTCTGATTAAATTACAGTTATAGTAATTCAACGACACATATTTTAGTAATACAATGAGAATTGATAAACATTTATTAATTTATGTCGACAAAATTCATTAGCTTTAAAATCTTTACTCAGAGTTAAATTTTATTTAACATACATAAAATACTAATCTTTCAATTATACAGATGAAGTACAGATTACAAAAAGCAGCAGTTCTGGGTTCCGGTGTTATGGGAACGGGTATTGCCTGCCACTTAGCGAATATCGGAATGGATGTATTATTACTGGATATTATCCCTTTTGGAGCAAGTGAAGAAGAAAAGAAAAATCCGGTAGTCAGGAATAGTGTTGCTAACGGAGCATTAAAAAGTGCTTTAAAGAATAGACCTGCTGCATTGTATAACAAAAAATTTGCAAGTAGAATTACTACAGGTAATTTCGATGATGATTTTGACAAAATAGCGGATGCAGACTGGATTATAGAGGTTGTTGTAGAACGACTAGATGTCAAAAGGCAAATTTTCGAAAAAGTAGAAAAACATAGAAAAGCAGGTTCACTAGTGAGTTCTAATACATCTAGTATTCCGATCAAAATGTTAGCGGAAGGTAGATCTGATGATTTCCAGCAGCACTTCTGTGGCACCCATTTTTTTAATCCTCCAAGATACATGCGACTATTAGAGATTATTCCTCATGATAATAGCTCTCAGGATGTAATAGATTTCTTTATGCACTTCGGTGATGTCAATTTAGGAAAGCAAACCGTATTATGTAAGGATACACCTGCCTTTATCGCAAACCGTATAGGAGTTATGTCTGGCTCTAAAATTTTTAATCTTACGGAGAAGTATGATATGACTATAGAGGAAGTAGACGCAATAACAGGTCCACTGATCGGTCGGCCTAAGACAGCTACTTATAGACTACAAGATTTAGTGGGAATAGATACAAGTGATAAGGTCAGTAAGTTTGTACTAGCTAATGTAAAAGATGATGAGTTTATAGATTCTCTAGATGGAAAAGCGGTTCCTAAGTTCATGGAGTTTCTTGTAGAGAATAAATTCTTAGGAAACAAAACAAAGAAAGGTTTCTACGAGCGTACAAACGAAAAGGACGAAAATGGAAAAAGAATTATCAACGCGCTAAATCTAAAAACACTAGAATATGCACCAGCTGTAAAACCAAGACTAGCTGCAGTGGGTACAGCAAGGAAAATAGAATTGCTAGATAAGCGACTACAACATCTTGTAGATGGCGAAGAGCGAGAAAATAAATTTTTAAAAGAATACTTTGCGGCCTTACTTGCCTATAGTGCTAATAGGGTTCCAGAAATATCTGATGATATCTACAGTGTAGATGACGCTATGAGAACAGGTTACGCTTGGGATTACGGTCCTTTTGAATATTGGGATTTTATTGGAATGGAAAAAGGGATGCAGATTATAAAGGACTGTGGAGAAAAAATTCCTCAATGGATTACAGATCTCAGCTCTAAGGGTATCTCATCTTTTTATAAGATGGAGGCAGGCAAAAAAATGGTCTATGACTTCAATTCTTCAACTTACATTCCTGTACCTGGAACAGAAGACTTTATCTTCTTAGATGCAATTAGATCTAATAAGCCAATTATTAAAAATAGTGAGTGTACTGTTCATGATATTGGTGATGGAGTTATGTGCGTAGAATTTACAAGTAAGAGTAATGCCATAGGAGAAGGTATAGGACAGGCAGTAGCGGAAGCTATAGACTTAGCTGAGAAAGATGGCTGGAAGGGAATCGTTATCGGCAATAATGCTAAAAACTTTACCGTAGGAGCTAATCTTATGAATATAGGTATGATAGCAATGCAGAAAGACTTTGACAAGCTAGGCGAAATGGTTCATGGATTCCAGCAGGTCAACATGCGCATAAGAACTTGTAAGGTTCCTGTAGTTGTAGCTACTCAGGGTTATGTATTCGGTGGTGGATGCGAGATTTCTATGCACTGCGATGCTGGGGTTTATGCAGCAGAGTCCTACATTGGATTAGTAGAGGTAGGCGTAGGTCTTCTCCCAGGAGGAGGAGGAACTAAAGAGATGGCCTTAAGAGCATCTGACAAATTTTTCGAAGGTGATGTACAAATGCCTACACTTATAGAACATTTCAAAGCAATAGCTACAGCAGCAGTTTCTACTTCGGCTGCGGAAGGATTTACACATAATTACCTATTACCTGAAAGGGATCAAGTATCTGTAAACCAGCTTAGAAATATTACACTAGCTAAAGAAAAGGTACTGGATCTAGCTAAAGACTACATTGCGCCTACACCTAGAATGGATGTAGAAGTACTTGGTAGAGCTGGATTATCGACCCTGTATTCTGCTATCAATGAATTTAGACTTGGAAATTATATGTCAGAATATGATGTAGAAATTGCACGTAAGGTAGCTTATGTAATGTGTGGAGGTGATCTCACAAGTTCTCAAAAAGTAAGCGAACAATATCTTCTAGATATAGAAAGAGAAGGTTTCCTAAGTTTACTAGGCAACCAAAAAACATTAGATAGAATACAATATATGTTGGTCAATAATAAACCACTAAGAAACTAAAATTAAAAAAAGTCAGATACTTCTAATAAGTAAAGACATAGAAAATAAAAATATGGAAGCGTATATTATAAAAGGATTCAGATCAGCTGTCGCAAAAGCAAAAAGAGGTGGCTTCAAAAATTATAGATCTGACGATCTAGCCGTAGATGTAATAAAACATCTCGTTGCCTCTGTTCCCGATCTAGATCCTAAAATTGTAGACGATGTAATTGTAGGATGTGCTAATCCTGAGGGTGAGCAGGGACTGCAGGTAGGAAGATTAATAGCTGCAAGAGCGCTAGGGCATGAGGTTCCTGGTATAACTATCAATAGATATTGTGCCTCTGGGCTAGAATCTATTTCCATGGCTGTGGGTAAGATTAAAGCAGGCTTTGGTCATATATACATTGCTGGAGGAGCAGAGAGTATGAGTGTTATTCCAATGACAGGATACAAGCTCGCTCCTAGTTACAAAGCCAATATGGAATATATCAATTACCATGTAGGTATGGGAGCCACTGCAGAAGCTGTAGCTTCAAAATATGATATTACAAGAGAAGATGCTGATGCTTTTTCTGTGCGTTCGCATGAAAGAGCTGCAGCTGCAATAGACGGAGGTAAATTCAAAGATGAGATCGTTCCTGTAACAGTAGAAGATGTCTATGTCAAAGACGGAAAGAGAGTAGAAAGTAGTCATGTTGTTGATACCGATGAAGGCGTAAGAAGATCTACCTCTATGGAGGGACTTGCAAGACTAAGAGCCGTATTCAAAAATGGAGGAATCGTAACAGCAGGAAATTCCTCTCAAACTTCAGACGGTGCAGCCTTTACAATTGTGATGAGTGAGGAGATGGTCAAACAACTAAATCTAGAACCTATAGCAAGACTTGTTTCTTGTTCAGTAGGAGGAGTAGATCCATTATATATGGGTATCGGTCCTTGTGCAGCTATACCGAAAGCTCTAAAGATAGCAGGCCTTAAATTACAAGATATACAACAGACAGAGCTTAACGAAGCCTTCGCTACTCAAGCACTAGCTGTAATAAGAACCATGGGATTAGATCCTGAAAATGTCAATGTAAATGGTGGTGCAATTGCACTAGGACACCCGCTAGGTTGTACTGGCGCAAAACTTACCATACAGCTACTTAATGAAATGAGAAGAAGAGATCAGAAATACGGAATGGTGACTGCCTGCGTAGGTGGCGGTCAGGGAATTGCTGGAATATATGAGCGCTTGAGTTAGTAGATAATTTACTAAAATATAATAGTGAGCATTTCGTCAGAAGTACTCACTTTTTTTATGTCAAAAATAAATCGCACACCCTACCCTTTCTTAGCCTTTAACATCGCAATAAACCATTCCATCTTAGTTCTAACTTCAGGGCTCCACCATACTTTGATCGTTTCTTCTAGATCTTTGTCAGATCCCTCGAGAATATTATCTAGCAATGGTTTTCTGAGTTTTGCTTTTGTATTTATAAGGATATTAGGATCAGCCTGTAGATAGTGTTTCATTCTAGATTCTGCGTGCAGCATTAGCTTGTCTTGTGGTACTACCTCATCTAATAGATTCGCAGCTAGAGCTTCATCATTGTTGAGCAATTTTCCTTCTAGAATATATTTGTAAGCAAGACTTCTGCCTAACCAAAAAGAATAAGCATTGATAAGATTATTTGTAATTTGCACATTGACAGCAACCTCATTGAGTCCTACTTTAAACTTATCGCCCTTAGCCATTATTCTATAATCTGCAGTGACAGCAATCACGGTTCCTCCTGCAGGAGAATGACCATTCAGTGCACAGATAAAAGGTTTAGTAAATCTTGCCAACTCTATATACATCGTTCCAAAAGAAATAAAGAAAGCTCTGATCTCCTCTTCATTATAATTATATAACTCTACCAAATCTAAACCCGCTGAAAACACATTATCCGTGCCTGTAAGAATAACACCTCTTATCTTATCGTCCGATTCTATAGCTTTAAAAGAAGATCTGATCTCTTCTACTAAGTCCATGTTCAGCGCATTCACCTTTGGCCTATTCATCGTAAGAATAGAGTACATGTTTTTATCTGTTCTTTCTATATATCCCATAACGCAAAATAATAAAATACTAATTGCCAGAAGTAACTAATAGGATAAAATTTAACTCTAAGTTAAATTTGCAAAGTAATAAAACTAGACGCCTCAGATAATTTCTTAAATAATTGACAATGATTAAAAACCTAGAATAGATCCTCTATCCTATCTTTTCGGATCGCCTGCCAGGCCATATCACTTAGGAATTTTGCTAGTTGATCTAGATGAGCAAACTTAGGATTAGTTGCCAATCCTTTATCAAATCTATAAAATATCTGTTGTGCTATTACAGCAATTTTGAACAAACCAAAGACATAATAAAATACCAAATGATCTACTTTTCTTCCAGATTTTTTTTCATACATTTCAGCTAAAGCAATTCTACCTGGATTTCCGTTCATAATAGTAGGCGAAGGTATTCCTATCTTATCCAATGGCCCGTCTGAAGCCATAGTCCAATACCCTAAGGTTGTCCCAAGATCCATCAATGGATCTCCTATGGTACACATCTCCCAATCTAGTACAGCATGAATTTTTTCCCAACTGTCATTCGCAAAAACCACATTATCATATCTATAATCATTATGTATGAGACAATGATCATATGTTGTTGGCTGACTATCTGCCATCCATTCCATTACCTTATGAGCAGAAGGGATTTCCTGTGTAGCAGCTTTGACATATTGCTTACTCCAGTTGCTAATTTGTCGCTCTACATAACCAACAGGTTTTCCAAGATCTCGAAGATCTGTCTCATGCAAATCCACACGATGTAATTCTACCCAAGTATCTAACCATGAATTAGATATGATTCTAAACTCAGATGAACTTATCTTCCTTTTCTGGGCTTCGAACAAATTAAGAATTACACCTTCTACTTTTTCCATCAAATAAAAAGGTGCTCCCATCACGGCATTATCTTCACAAAAGGCATACACCTTTGGTAGTTTATCAAACACCTTACTCAGTTTATCTTGCACTTTATATTCTCTACCCATATCATGCCCATATTTGACGGCACCATGAGGAGGTCTTCTCAGAACACATTTTTGATTACCTGCAGTGATTTGATAAGTAAGATTAGAATATCCATTTGTAAACTGCTTTATATCTAATTCAGAATGCTTATCCTGTAGCCATTCTACTTTAAGCAAATAGTCTTTGAGTTTTTGAAGATCGAAAGCATCCTTGTTTGATAGATTTTTTAACATAAGATTTCTAAGTTAGCTAATTGCAGATGAACGATATACTATCTCCTGAAATATTCTTTCTATTGACAAATAA
>CAYYWZ010000085.1:0-15210 GCA_964475415.1 uncultured Saprospiraceae bacterium
GGTATATTTGCTTCTTCCTTAATGTAATCAAAGACATCTTCAAACCATTCTCTTAATTGATCATTTGATCGATCAGTAATCAATGTAAAGTCCAGATCTTCAGAGTATCTGTAATCATCAAAGTATACCTTCTTTAATACAGTTCCTCCTTTGAAGACAATCTCTTTTGATAATTCGGAATGATTTGCAATTCCACATAATATCCAAGACAAGATATAGTCCTTCTCAATTTGAGAATCTCTAACGCCAACTTTATTGGCCCACTTTTGTATTTCGCCAGGTTTTATCATGTATAGAGAGCTGATTTAATGGTTTCTTCATCAATGTTTTTTAGAATTTTCCATCGAGATAACCTTTTACCCTCTTTTGGTAGTTCTGTATCTAAAGTTGCGTATGAGTTTGATCTTAAAGTCAGTAAAGAGTTAGTAATATTGGATCGTATTTCTAATAATTCAAGGAGATATCCCAATCTCTTTATCACTGACTGCGATTTAAACTGTATAGTGTAATTAAGAAGTTTGCCAAAGTCTAATTTGTCTTTTGATTCATAGATGGCTTTAGCTATTTCTACTATTCCTCCTGCATATTCTGGTTTAAACAAACAGTCAATAATTGACTTCTCTAAATCCGAGCACAATACTTTATCGAATTGGTTTATCCATATTTTTTTACTTCCAAAAAAATGATCCTTATTATGGTATATAAATTGAAATTCAATCCTTTGAATTTTTAGTTTAGATTTTTTCTGCTGCTTTGAAACGACTATTTGCTGTTTTATTGAAGGCTGAGTTATTAGATTGTGTATTTGTAATGCAGAATAATAACCAATATAGTATTCGGCACTTTCAACTAAATGATTGGTCAGTTTATGCCATTCCGGAATATAAGTTGATCTTGTTTCTCCAAGAGGTATAATTGCATATAGACCTTCTTTGAGTCTTGATATTTTACCTCTATTTGCCATATCACTCAGCAACTCTCTTATTGCACCTTTGGATACTTCCGGAAATTCATGATATACCTCCTCAATATGAAAACAAGATTGATCTTGCTCCATAAATTGTGATATAAGTTTCTCTGAGTCTAATTGCATTTATTATGTTTCATATCTTTAAAATCAGGTATTACCTGACTTTGGTCGTATCAAAGATAACAAATTTCAAATAAAATTATGTTTCATATGCCTAAAATCAGGAAAAAGCTGATTTTCGTCGTACGAAACATAATTATCTCAATGAGATTGGCAAAAAGAGCAATGTGTGGACAGCACTCTTTGCTCTTGTGGGTTGGCATTCGTTTTAGCTTGCATGTAACTATAAAGTACCAACAACTATTTTCTCTACGATTCTATAGCACGTACTTAGATCTTTTATTTCCAAAATAAATGAACCATTCGGTACAGAATTTAGATATATTTTTTCTGAATTAATAGATTGCTTTACGAAGACTCCATATTGAGATAAAAGAGCAGCTGAATAATTGATCAGCCCTTCTACATCAATAGTGATATATTCTGTTGAAGGGTTTGGAAATATAGATATCGTATGATCTGATAAAGAGTAGGTAGAAGAAATCAAATCCATGTCATCACAATCTTCGTCTATACCGTTATTAGGTATTTCTTCCGCCACAGGATTTATAAAAGGGTAATTATCATCGCAATCCTCCAGAGGTCCAAAGCCGTCATTATCGTTCTATATTCCAGGGCAGTATAGAAATATATTTTCTTCACTCTTACATCCTGTACTATTATTTTCTATTAATCTCCATTTAGTTGTTTTTAGATAATTACATATAGCTATACAGGAACACGAGTCTAGACAAAAATTATTTGTTATAGAAAGATGACCATTCTTAATATTCCTATCGCTAGGATATAATTATTTCTTGTAGTTTTTGTAGCATCATTCATATAAGGTAGGTTTAAATATTCCGCGAGACTCAAAATTATTTTTGTTCATCTCAAAATGCGATAGCGTCATCATATTCAGATAATCCTTAAGCGACTCTAGACCTATCTCACTTCTGAGTTCATCAACATCCTTAGTCGCATCTAAGGACTGAGGCAGTGCCTGACCATTATCTCTGTCATACATGATCTGCGTACCATAGATTTGTTTTCTACCGGTATTGATCAGTACCCTATCTTTTAGGTAGGCGTAATTGGCTGGATCTGCATTATCCTTTTTGACGGCCTCGAGTTGCTTCTTGAGTACCTTCCCTTGGAAGTTAGGATCAAAATCACAATGTTGAACCATCACCCAGAAGTTAGACTCCCCTTCCTTCCCAACTAGATCATAACCTGGATAACCATGATCTTTGAATATGATTTCTAGCTCTTCTTTGTTGGAGCTAAAAACGCTATCCTTGAAAGTCTTCCACTTGGCTGGTGAATAATCCTTGTATTTTCCCATAGGAATAAAGGCGGCTATCTGATCCTGCTCCGCCATAAAGCTGAGTTTTTCTTTGAGTTGGGTATTGCTACCTACAGGAATAGCTTTTTGCTTCACCTCTGTCGTAGCTGACTGTTGATCGGCAGCAGGCTTACAAGATAGGATACACAGCATCAGCAGTATAGTGAGAGATAAAATAGAACGCCATAAGCTTTGCAACATCATTGTATATTTTTCCTAAAAATATACAATAATACAATAGTAGCTGGTTTCTGTAAAAAGAAATTCAAAAGGACGGCGATTGATCTAGGTTTTTTAATTTTGTGGAATAATAACAAAGCTTATGATAAATTTTTCTTCTGCTCATCTAAATGCAGTAAGCGTACACGGGATCGGAAACAAACAAGAGAATGAGGGTGTCCTATTATCTGAGAGACCTAACATCATAGAAACGGAAGATCTGAAGCACTCTCTGCTGAAGTACTTCTTCTCTAGTTTCAAAGAGCCTGCCTTCCATAGCTTTCATTTCTCTAGTGGAGATCTGAGTCTCAATGCCATCTATAAGTTTGCTACCCAGATTTTTGAAGATCCGACAAGCTTCCATGAGGTGTCTAAGGATATCGCCGAGCAGCTATACGAAAAGTCCAATCATCCCAATATCAAGAACGGAGATCTGATGATGTCTTATATCAAGGATGTCCTTGTAGAAGACGAGCTGGTAGATGCTATCGCCATCGTCAAATCAGAATCCAAAGATACCTTCCTTAAGATAGAGAAGGCCAGCAAAGTGATATCGCTCAATCTCGATAAAGGCGTCAATATAGAAAAGCTAGATAAGGCCTGCATCATACTCAACACAGAAAGAGATCAGGGCTACAAGCTATGCATCGCCGATAAGCTCAACAAGAAATCGGAAGCGCAGTTTTGGAAATCAGACTTCCTTAATGTCATCAACAGATCCGATGACTACCATATGACCAAAGATTATATACAAGCCACAAAGGGCTTTGTTAAAGAACGTCTCAAGCCCCTATTCGAGATCGATAAGACCGATGAGGCTGCTATCCTCAATCGTTCTAAAAACTACTTCAAGAATGAAACAGAATTTAACGAGGAAGATTACAAAAAGACCGTCTTCCAAGATGAAAAAGCAGTCGCCTTATTTGATGAATACAGCAAGGACATCGCCGAAGAAAAAACCGTCTACCTAGCACCAACTTTTAATGTCTCCGATGCCGCCTACAAAAACCAATCTGCTGTTTTCAGAAGCGTCCTGAAACTAGATAAAAATTTCCATGTCTACATCCATGGCGACAGAGATCTTATCCATAGAGGTCAGGATGAGAATGGGAGGAAGTTTTATAAGATCTATTATGAGGTGGAGAATTAGTAAGAGGGTGTGTGTGAGTAATAATGAGAAAGATTGAATGGACATAGAATTATTCTTAAAGAGTAATAGCAAACTGTATTTAGAAAATTTTAGTTCTGATTTATTGATCGCATAAAAGTTTCATGCAAAAAAAAAGCTGTGCATTTAGATCTATTTATATAAGTTATTATGCACTAGCAGCATTCTGATTATCTTATAACTATTTCAGTAATCGAGTAAATCCTTAAAAACTGTTCCCATACTTTCTTTTCATTTACGGATAATTCTTGAATATCAATCTTTGGGATGACATTTAAGTCTAAATCTTATGGGCGCTTTCGAGCGAGTAATATTTTTTCCAAATTCTTCTTGAAACGAAAGAACAAGTAAGGCAATTTCTGCATCAATTTGGAGAGAGTCGCTATTCATAAAATACGATAATAATCTTTCCACTGAGTTTTTTGTCTATAATAAACCACTTGTTAGTTTGGATGCGTTCGGAAGCTTCTGTACTTTCTTCACTGAACCACGATAGCTATTCAAATTAATAAAAAGTTCGTCGAATTTTTCTCGTCATCTTCAGCTTCAAAAATCATTAAATCAGACCAACTCAAAGACCAAGATTGAAAGTTGGGAGTTTTATTGATGCTAATGCAAATATCTATGCCAGAATTATGTAGTTTCATAACAACCTAACTAGCAACCTGTTCAATTATTCTAACCTCTCTCCCCTCCTATTTAAACACTAAAATCTCTTCCTTATATTCTATAATCGGATTATGATTAAGCAACACACAGATCTTATCATGATAGATACTAGCTATTATCTTGAAGCCTGTATTTTTTAGATGAATTTCATTATCCCATTCTGCATCTGTAGGAAAATTTCCACGTAGATCTATGTAGTTAAATTGGTCGTACTTCTTGTCTAATTTTTTTAGGAGGATATTATACTGATCTACAAAGTATTCGATGATTTCCGCTTGTTCTTTTTTATTAGTGATACCCTTCATGGCCATAGAAGGAAGAATCCATGGACCTTTGATATTTTTAAAAATAAAGGAGTAGCCTTTTCCATTGACTTTGGCGTAATCATATCCATCCATCAGGATGTGGATCTTCTTATCCGTTTTTATAATAGCCTGGATATAAAATTCTAAAGCGGCTCCTATCCTTTTCAGTTTAGCTTTAAAGATATCCTGGTTGATGGTTTCGGAGGTTTTATCATATTTGTGATTTAGGTAGCTTATGATTTCACTGCCTACGATATCATTCCCACCAGCACTAAACAGAAAAAAGGCAGGCTTTAGTTTCTTTATAGCGCTTATGGTCTTTTGGAAAGACTCAGGACCTAGATGTTTTACCTCATTATTTTCTAGTTTACTATAGGCTGTACCATATACCATATTTTCTAAGGTATCCCCTGCTTTAGCATGACTCTTGATGGCATAGCCATATCCCCTCAGGTAGTCTATGATATCCTTCTTGAGTGGATAGTTAAACCAAGAATCGCCTTCTGCAACGATCACTAATTCCTTGGGATACTTTTTTGATTCGAGCTTTTTCTCAGATATTTTTTCCTGTTCTCTTTTAAACTTTTTTAATTGGGATGACATAAAGGATAGGTTTTATGGTTTGAAGTTCTTAACTAATCTTTTAAAGATAAAAAATAAGATTCTTTGAAGTTGAATATCTAGAAGGATATTACTTCATTTTTAGGTTTGTGGGTCAACCGATAAATCTTCTGTATCACAGCCGAGTAAATTAATACTAGAACAGTGCAAGATTTCTCCGCGGTGGTCGAAATTTATTTAAGTATTTAGCTATTATGATCCTTACGCTCATTTCATTTGGTCAGGATGACAATTGGAGTACTGAGTGGGAATTCTGTGAGTGTAGTCAAATTCTAAATGAGATACTAATAAAAGAAATAGGCTTAGCATATGCCTAGCTAAGAATAACTTAGGTTCGGCTTAAGGCTTCGCCTACTTCACCTTTTCATTCAGTAGATTACATTAAGATTAAACACTATTATATAATACATGTTTTACATACGTGCACTATAAAACTTCTGCTAACTGCTTGTATAATATAGAGCGTTTACACTTCTTAAATTCGTAAGACTTGATCTGCTTTTTCAGCAGTCTCTGTGTATCTCTATTTACCTTACTCCCCCATTTATGCAAATTTTTATTTGCATCTTTTACGCTCTCTATATCATCTGCTACAGTTAAGAGATAACTATTGAAATGTTGATAGGTTTCCTCTTTTTCATGCTGAAGTAGGTGTATAAAAAAACAATTACCATTGATCGTTTTTACGTCTTCCTGAAGATCTTCGACATCATCATTTATTTCTGTAATCAGATCGAAGTTTCTCCATGCACTAAGGGAATATTCTTTTTTCAGTTGTGGGATATAATCATAGATTATTCTACGTAGCAATTTGACATCACATGATTTGTAAAAATAATAATACGATAGCTTGTATCTGGTAGGTAGTTTGCCCTCTCTTAATTCCAATTCATGCTTCTGATACTTTCTTATCTGAGAAAGGTAGTCATCATGCTTTGACTTAGGTACTCCGAGCTTGGTAAGACTAACTGCTATAGCTTTCCAATAAGGCTTCAATCCTTTCTTTGTTATCTTCCAGCTAGATTCTAGATAGTTATCTAACTCATAAATTAAAAACTGTAATTCTACTAGGTTTTCATACAGTGTACAACCTCTAACATAATTTCCTTTCTTTAGTAAGAGAGGTAATTTCCTATAGATGAAAAGCTCTTCTATCTTAGCTCTGATATTCTTATTCATTGGGTACATAGTTTTAATTGACATACAAATATAAGGATTCATGTCAATTAGACTATTACTCACTAGAAGCCTATGTATAATAAGTTTCTAGTTTCTATTAAACAATTTACTATGTCAAATAAACCATTTCTATTATCTTAATATCATCAATCCCTTATCTAATAACCTTAAAACACTCCTCATGAAAAACAAATCATTGTTTTTTCTCGTCATTATTATAACACTTATAAGTACTATTTCGCTAGATGCACAGCTTTTCGGTAAAATCGTGGATAGAACTAAAAATAAAATAGAGAACAAAGTCGAGAATGCTATTGCCGATAGAATAGCAGAAGAAATATCTAATAGAGCCGTAAGAAAGGTGGATCAAGTTTTTGATTCTATGTTCCAGCAAAGCTACGAAGCGGATAGTGCAGACTGGGCTGACTTGGGCAAATCTTATGGTGATTTTCTTACTGAGATGAACAAGGCTGCTAATCTGCCTGCTTCTTATCAATTTGATGTCGAATTAGAAATAGAAGTAGAAGACTATAATAAAGAGAAAACTAAAATGAATATGATGTTATCCAATACGAAAGGCATCTTCGGTATAAGACAATTAGACGACGGCGCTTATCAGACCATCGTCGTAGATACAGAGCAGGATATTGTTGCTCTATATAATGAACAGAAAAAGACCGTACAGGCACTTCCCAATATGATGAAGTTTGCAGGAGCTATGGTGAAAAGCCAAACGATAAAAAATGAATTTGTTGCTCTAGAGAAAACCTCTAAGACTAAAAAGAGTCTAGGCTATGTCTGTCAAGAATGGAAGGGTGAAAATGAAAAAGAAAAAGTCAAGGCATATATGGCCGAGGACTTCCCTATCAGTTGGAACGAAAGCTTCGGCACCATGATGAAAGATTTTATGCCCAAAGACTATCAGGAAAATATGATGAAAGTAAAAGGCTTCTTATTAGAATCAGAAAACGTTCTCAAAGAAGGCAACAAAAAATCTAAATGGAAAACGAAGAAGGTAATACTAGATGTGGCAGTAATAGATAATAGTACCTATAAAAAAACAGGTATAGATAAATAAATTTATTTTTACTCTGTAGATAATTTTTCTATAATTAGCCGAAAGGTTTATAGAAAACTACAAAGAAAAAATCGAAAATAAAAATAGCTAAATCATATGAAAGGAAAGGTATAAAGAAGCTAGTAAGATATAGGTCGAATCAGAAAAGCTCAATGATGATGTAATAGGAATTATAATATCAGACTCATTTCATTATTCAACAATTGATATAAACTTACAAATTGACATATATGTTATCTTAGATCCAAAATGTGATTATAAAATAAGAGGTAATACTTGGATTAATGATATTGACATTGAGTACTTCAAAAACCCACCAACACAAATTGATTGAAGATTGAAATAAAGTATCTTCATTCTTAAATTTGAGAGCTAAAATAGAAAAGTTACTGGGTGGCCCGAGAACTAAAGAATGGAAATTAAGGAGTAAATTAGATCTAAAATAAATTGCATTGTCGCAAATAAACCAGACGGTAATGGATTAGTCCAAGATTCAATTTCTTTATAGCTAAGAGGTTCAATTTTAATTGAAAATAACATTGTGTTTTACCTGACTAAAAATTCATAAAACACAAAAAACGAATTAGAACTATTTTATTTAGTTTATATGCCTGATATGAGGGCAGAAGACTACCCTTTTGTACATTATAATAAGTTTTGCCATTACTTTTTAGCACTAACAATACAGTAGCTAAAAGTTTTTCTGTCTAGTCCTAGCACCATCGTCAGTAAGGGAGATATCAGATTATTCCATCGTTCCTTGTTCATCTTTCTAAGGCCCGAGCTAAATAGTTCCTTGGTTAGAAAACTTATTACTTTGAGTGGTGTGTAGGCAACTGAAGGTGCGACACGCCAAGATATATCTTCTACCCTAATATCTCGAAAACCTATAGCCTTCATCGTAGCGATAAACTCTGGCAATAAAGCTAGATCGTTTATAACCCAACAGTCACATAGTTTTCGATAAGCAGATTTTGTGATGGTATTAGAAAAATGTTCTTGTTTTCTAAATCCATCTCCGATAGCTACCTTCCCACCAGGTTCTAAAAGACGATATACTTCTGTAAGGAATTTCTTTTTAGATACACCATCTGCATAACAAGCACTCTCCATGGCTGTAATCGCATTATAGCTATTGTCTTCCATCTCTGTTGAGCTATAATCCTGTAGTTTTATCTCCGTTGTAGAACCTGCCCTAAGGTCTAATATCTTAGCTTTTTCTATTTGCCATTCTACTACTGTAACACCTTCAGCTTCTATGTCAATATTGGATTTCTTAGCATACCTTAGGAAGGCTCCCGTCCCACAACCCATATCTAATAATTTCAGTTTTTTATTTGGGCTAGCCACTCTTTTTAAAATTTGATTATTCATCTCTTCTAACATCCCCTCTAATTTAAACCATGATAAAAATGATGTAGCATAACCAAAATGCATATTGTAATTAGGACTCCAATGTCCGTAGTCAGCTCCTGCTTTTTCGTAGTATTTTACAAGAGATTTCTGTTTCGCTAATTTGTATTCGCTCGATAAGGTCATTTCTTCCATTATTAATATTTTGTATTTTCAGAAAAAATTGAAACTATTAGATAAAAATAAGGACATCAAAAGAATTTCAAAAACTTAGAAAAGAACCAGTTTTTTTCAGCTTTCACAAAAGCACCTAAGGCCTTATCAGATTGCTTCGCCATTTTGTTCAGTTCCTTAGTCATCTTATTAAACTCTTTATGATCCTTGTTTTTAAGTTCTAGTTTAGCACTTGAAACCTTATCCAGCATACGTATAACGGGTAGTAACTCTCTACGCCTTCTTTCTTCTGCAACTTGTAAGGTCATAGCCCAGATATCTTTTTCTGATCGAAAATATTCTTTCCTATCGTTAGGCTTGTATTCTTTGAAGACTATACCCCACTCTATGAGCGATTTGAGACTCATACTTACATTTCCTCTAGATATGCCTAAATCTTCCATGATTTCTTCAGCAGTCATAGACTGAGGGGACACCATCAATATAGCGTGTATCTGAGCCATCGTCCTGCTTATCCCCCAACTGCTTCCTAGGGCTCCCCATGATTGTACAAACTGATCTTTAGCTTCTTTGTATTCCATATCTTCTTTTTACATTATAAAGATATATTAACTTTCTGTATTTTCAAAAATTATTGAATATTTAAAATATTGAAGTGTATTAGTTTGTCTAAGGTTAAATTGCCACAGCGTGGCAAAATATAAATAGAAACAAATCATGCAAAATAAGATAAGCTCCAGATGAGTGGCATGTGAATTTTAATGATATCGTATTTATATAGGAACATGTCGCTTCTCTGAATCTTGTTGATTCATTCAATATTTTTTTCTATGAATATTTCGCTCCTCTGGAGCTAAGTTATATAGTTGAAGAAACTTTCTAGATAATATATTCCATAAGCAATGTTAAATGGATACTGATTGTGCTATTCCAGACCTGACCTCTCTAGAGGGATAATTTTATTTTTGGTCAGAAGAATAAGATTCGTTGCTATTTTATATAGCAAGCTTAAGTGACTATTCATAAACATCATTTACATCTTTAATTATCTCTTCCTTTGCCAAAGCTTGGCAAAATATGAATATATGCAAATCATCCAAAATTACCTCAGCTCCAGAGGAGCGATATGAGTTATCACATCTAGCATCTTAAGCACGAACGAGCATAGAAATTAATGGAAAATTATAACTATCCTAGAAGCCATAACCGATGCCAAAACCAAAATCTATAGATCCGTTATCTATTTCTTCAGAAGAATTTATATAATAATGGGTACTCATTAATATACCTCCTTTAGTTCTGAAATTAAAACCAGCTCTAAGTGCAATATTTTGACCTGAAATACCATTTTTTACTACTATACCTAAATCCGATCCAAAACCATGAGGTATACTTCCACTAGAAAGTCCGATGTAATGATCATATTCTGTTCTACGTCGCTGTTCGTTGTACTGAGTCATAATGTTATATTGCAGAGCAAAAAAAGCTCTATTATCTACTATCACTCCTATGCCAGGTCTGAATTCTATATATGGATTATTGCGGAGCAGTCCTGCTTGAAAACCTAAAGGTACAAATAGCTTAAAGTTTCGCTTAGGTTTAGGAAGCATCGTATTGTTCTTGGCATCAAATAGATGTCTTTCTGCACTAACCCTCGATATATAGAATTTACTTTCTACTTGTGCTACAGCATTGCTAATATCCTGCTTAAGAGAAGGATCTAATAATTCTTTGTGATCCGTAAACTCAATAGAGATTCTTAGTTTATCCCCTCTGAGTAAACATAAATTAGATTTTACATAGTATACTTCTTCTTTTTCATTCACGGTAAAGGTTTGGCGACCAATAACTTGATTGACAATCAGATTTTTTTTCTGGACGTAGTTGATGTGGTAATAATCGTAATCAGGTATGTCACTAGAAATTTTCTTGAAATCTGAATGAAAGTCATCTAGTAGCTCCTCCCAAGCCACATCTTTTTGAATATTTTGTTTGTAAGGCCAGACCAAAATTATTTTTTGGCCACTGGCTCTTTCTATCGTGAGACTATCAGAGGTAATAGCATTTACATCAGTCAATAAACTTACACCTGATTGCGCTTGTAATTTTAATGATGGAATTGCGATAGTTATTAAAAATACGGCTAATAATATTTTCTTATTCATAGTATTTCTAGTTTATAAATTTTTATTTGTCTTTATTATAAGTTTCACTAAAGTTAAACTGCACTGATGAAGGAGGAGCAGCTCTATTTGTCTTAGGAGCCTCGTCTTCATTCACCTCTGGTTTATTTTCGCTTAGATCTACGAAAGCTTCAATCTCTTCCTTAATAGGCAATTCTAGTATTATGGTGTCTCTAATTATTTTCTCTACTATCCTTTGTTCTACTTTTGTTAGGAATATCGTGTCTCTTAATATTATTGTTTGATGTTCTGCTAACTTCTGATCTACTGCTGGATTGTTATTCTGACTACCTGCTGTAAGGCTTTCAGATAAGGAAGCGTTTAATACTTGTAAAGAATCCAAAGATTTTTGTTGACTAATCAGAAATGACTCAGCTCTATTGAGCGCTATCTCTAAGTCTACATAAGGAATTGATTGCTCTTGTATTTTTTTGTCCTGAGGTACTGATTCTTTCACTTGACTTAGTCCTAGGAACCAACCTGCAGCAAAGAGTATTCCTCCAAGGAATAACAAAAGCCACCATTGATTAGTCTTCTTTTTTTGCTTTCTCTGCTGAACTTTAGCCCAGACGTTTTCTTTACTTTCTAGTGCTGCTAACAGATCTTGTTCATCAAGATAACCAAATATGTTTTTTACCTTATCATCCATATCGTCTTGACTCATCTTTTCTCAATTTAGTTTGTAAATATTTACGCGCCTTCAGCATCTGTGACTTAGAAGTGTTTCTACTTATATCTAAATGTTTGGCTATCTCGCTATGACTAAGTCCTTCTACTACATTCATTAAGAATATCGTCCGATAACCCTGAGGCATTTCATTGATTACTTTCTTTATTTCTGAGCGATAGAATATTTCACTACCGAGTGTTTTAGGTTCCACTTTTGTATCCAATAATTTATATTCTGCTGTATAATCGATGGGTTCTCGTTTTTTTAAAAATCTTAGTGACTCATTTATTGAAATAGTTTGAATCCATCGCTTGAGTCCCCTATTTTCTGAATCTTTAAGGTTGGAGATATTTTTAAAGATTCTAATGAAAACAACAGAAACAACATCTTCAGCATCATGATGATTTTGGAGATATCTATGACAGATTGTAAATACATATTTGTAATACTGATCAAACAGCATTCGCTGTGCTGTAGAATCCCCTATTTTACAATTATATATAATTTCGTTTTCCTTCAAATCAGTTGAATTGATGCTCTAATAGCTATAACCCTAAATTAGGTCAACTGGGTGCCTAAAGCTGAAAAAAATTTTAAAAATTATTTGATTTAATTAATAAGACACATTAGATATAGTAAATAGGAATTTAGCTTGATTGCCACTGTGTGGCAAAAAATGAATAGAAACAAATGATCTAAGATTACCTAAGCTCCTGAGGAGCGATATGTGAATGAGAGCTGCTTATTTTTAAATGATAGATATGTCGCTTCGCTGAAGCTAGTTGATTCTTTTAATTTTTTTTCAATGAATATTTCACTCCTCTGGAGCTAAGCTATATAGTCTACCGAACTTTCTATATAATATATTCCATAACTATTCTTCAATGGATATAGCTTGTGGTATACCAGACCTGACCCTAAAGGTGGATACTAACGAAAAGAAATACTTACAAAAAAGTCTAATCTATACTGAATGTTGCAAAACTTTGATCACCATTTCTGATTACTGTTGTGATAAATTGATTTGATGATATCCAATTGATATGCGTCCATTTTTTCAAAGGCTTGTATTCATCACTTACTGTAATTTGCTTATGTTTTTTATTAGAAAGATGAAAACTTCTTAATTCAAATTTTCCCGAAATTGTTGTTGTATAGATAAGATTTTCTCCAATAGGATCTATGTTCAAATATTCAGTTTCTTCATCACTAATAAATATTGGAGTGATTGATTGATCAGCGGAATTGTAATAATGAATATCAATTCTATCAACAAAATAGGTATTGTCATCTGTAACTACTTCCACACCCCTTTCTCCTCCTGAAATATAGAAATTTCCATCTTGCTTAGGATCTTCAATAAAATCTACTAAATCAAAACCTAAAGGAAGAAAATCAGTAATCACTTCTATCTCTTTAGTTGCTAAATCTAATTTCCAAATATTATCATATACCTTTTGTTCAAAATTAGAAGAACCCCCATTCTCTTTGTTTGACATAAAGTAAATACCTCGTCCATCCAGACCATAATGAAATTCATGAATCCAATATTGTTCTGGATCATAGACCTCATTATCAAAATCCATAGGTTTTTCTACCTCATGCAACACCTCTTTTATCCCTGTGTTGAGATCATATTCTACAAGATTTTTGGAGGTGCTTCCATTCAGATTTGGAAGAATAGGTACTAGAATATTTTCAACTCCTGCTATTTTGTTGCTTTCGCTTGTATTCCATCTTACTTTAACAACATCTTCAAAAATAGATTGGCCTTGTGAAGGATTACTAAAAGAACTTAAATACCAAT
The DNA here is from genome assembly GCA_964475415.1 of uncultured Saprospiraceae bacterium. Lineage (GTDB taxonomy): Bacteria > Bacteroidota > Bacteroidia > Chitinophagales > Saprospiraceae > CALCMJ01. The sequence goes on from CAYYWZ010000085.1 coordinate 13,841, forward strand.
TATCACCAGTTGTACGATAAATAAACTGATCTCCATCACTTGCTAAAGTAAAATCTTCCATCGAAAGCGGATTATTCATAATTTGTGGTGAAGAAACCTCTCCTACTAGTCCTGTTCTTGTAGCAAAAACTGTTTCGAAATCAGGATGACTTCCTTCTATTCTCACTGTTAGGAATGAACAATCTTCCAAGTTTTCTATCAGATAGGTTCCACTTATATCTTCTAGTGTTGCAATATTTTCAAAATTAAGCCCATCCCTAGAAATCATTAATTCTATTGTTTGTGGTTCACAACTTAATTGTGGAGATGGAGAAGGATCCCAAGGAATGTCGGCAGGATTATAAAAACCATAATTGACTAAGATGGATTTACTCATCGGCTTTAGAGACAAACTAGCATAATGAAGATATCCACAATCATCTGAGGACTTAGCATCTACATTATCACCGTTACATCCAAAACAAAGAAGAATAAGAAATGCGAAGCTTAATGATTTATACATGGTATAGCTTTTCTTTATAGACGTTTGCTTTACACTTTTTGGTTGGGTACCTATATATAAAGATATACCAATATCTAGCTTATGGAGCAGGATTAGGAATCATTTCGTGGACTTCATTGATATCTTTCAACATATCTTTAGTCATATCTACATTTACTGTATCTATATTCTCCTTGAGCTGTTCCATACTTGTAGCACCTATAATGTTACTTGTAACGAAAGGTCTGGTGTTAATAAATCCTAAGGCTAATTGTGTCAAAGTCAAGCCATGTTTTTCTGCTACAGCCAGATATTTTCCTGTTGCGGTGTAACTATTCTCTCCTAGATATCGATTCATTCTACTCTTATACTGATTGAGTCGATTTTCTGGTTTATCTATTCCTTGGTGATACTTACCTGATAGCAATCCCATAGCTAAAGGAGAATAAGCAATCAATCCTATCTGTTCTCTGATAGAAACTTCTGACATAGCAATCTCATAGGTTCTATTCAGAAGGCTGTATGCATTTTGTACAGTCAGAGGACGATTGATTTCGCTCTTGTCAGCTTCAGTTAAGTGTCGCATTGTTCCCCAGGGCGTTTCATTGGAGATTCCGTAATATCTCAACTTACCTTCTTTTTTTAGCTGACTTAGGGTTTCGACAACTTCTGCTATATTATCTTCCCATGCAGGGTTATGTTTATAATTTCTTACACCGAACATATTAGATCCTCTATCTGGCCAGTGTATTTGATATAGATCTATATAATCGGTTTGTAAGCGAGCCAATGAAAGGTCAATAGCTTCTTTAATAGCTTCTTTAGAAAAACCTAAGTTCTTTCTTATATACCTTAGGTTAGGTGCAGGCCCTGTAACTTTTGTTCCTAG
>CAYYWZ010000086.1:0-14946 GCA_964475415.1 uncultured Saprospiraceae bacterium
CAGCAAAATGTTCTTCTAGAAATAATATGGTAGCCGTTCCACTTTCGAATGAAGAGAAAACATGAACTGCTTCATACGATATATATGAATTGTCGCAGGCTTGAAAATCCAAATTAGTTCTATTTAATACCCCGTTAAAAATTTCATTGTCTGAAATGCAAATGGCTTCTTCACAAAAATCTTGACCATATATTGTTACTTGTAAAAAGCACGTTAAGCAAATAAGTAAAGTGTTTTTCATTTTTAAAGCATTTTAATTTTCAAATTCAAATCTATAAGCGATATATACTTCATATCCTACTCCTGCAACACTAGATATACTTCCCATACTGTAATCGGACTTGAACCCTAATCTTAAGGATCCATCACGTACTATTTTTTTGAGAAAGCTATCTTCATTAAATATTAATCCTACTTGTAAGAATATATCACCACTGGTAACAGCGCCTACAGATGCCCAGTATTTGTTTAGTTTTTCGTATCGTAAATTCGCCATTACATTTAGAGGTCTTTGCAAGGCATATACGGCTAATAGGTTTGTCTCTATAAATGATCTAGAATTCCAAGGGTAGTGTCTATATCCAGCATTAAAGGTAAAATGCGGTATTTGCGTTATTTTTAATCCCTCGATGGCAGTAATCGAATTTGGAATCAGATTTAGAGCTGATGCTCCAAAATAAAAATGGCTATCTCTATTATATTCTCCGAATTCGTACTCACTAATATAGAATACACCAAAACCCGCATTTAATCCGAATTTAGAGTTAGTTTCTGTATCGGTAAAGTCTCCTTCTAGTAATTCATGATGTACGAGCTTTATGGGGTTTATTCTAAGTTGTTGGAATTTTGCGAGTAGTCCAAAGCTAAGTACATCGTTATTTTTGTTAAATAGCTGAGGTCTTATTTTATAAACATAAGTACCACCAAAAGTTGTATTTTGTAAAGCACCAATTTTATCATATTCAGCAAAGGCACCTACAGAAACACCTCTAGTTTTTCTTTTAGTAAAAGGAAATTGATAGCTTATACTTCCATACTCTGGTGCATCTTCAAACCCAGACCATTCAGTTCTATGGGTAGCATTCATTTCCCAGTACATCCACTTAGCAGTTAGAGCAGGATTCCACATCAATCCATTCTCATAATATGAACTCCAGTTAGCTATCTGCTGAGCAGATAGATTACCTGCTAAGTAACATATTACAACTAGAGAACAAATAAGCTTTTTCATACTATTGGGTAATAATTCTAATATTATTGAGAGGTCAAGACGGGGTAAGTTTTTGTTCCTTTCAATTCTAATTTACAATATTTCTTTAACAATTCTAAATCCTAATCCTTTGCTTTTTCGACTAGGTTCTCTTGATTTTCTATTTCTTATTCTACAGCTTTTTTCTGATGAATCTAAAATTGATCCGCCTCTTATTACTTTGGCCTCACCTGTGTATGGACCCTTTGCTGCTAAATCTTTCACATACGCATTCTCATCATACCAGGTACTTGTCCATTCAGCTACGTTACCAGACATATCGTAGATCTTAGCTCCGTTGGGTTTTTTGCTTCCTACTTTTAAAGTGCTGTCACTATTATAATTGGCTACTTCTTTCGCTTCATTGGAGCCAGCATATCTAGAACTCTTTCCATAACTTGCAGCATATTCCCATTCTGCTTCGGTGGGAAGCCTATAGGTGGTTTTATTTCCAGCAAGCCTATTTAGTTTTTGGAAAAAAGCTTGTGTTTCTTCAAACGAAACATTTTCTACTGGACAGTTATTACACTTATTACCTTCTCTATTGTTGAAGCTAGGATTATATCCCATAACTTGTTCGAATTGTGATTGAGTAAGCTCATACTTAGAAAAGGCTATTTTATTGATGAACACACTTTTTGTCGGAGTTTCATCATTTTGACAATCATCATTTCTTCCATTACACCCTATAGTAAATTGACCACCTTGTAAGGGGATTAGGTTTTTTTCTATAGCAAGTACAACTGGTGGTGCATTGTTAATCGGCTTGAATTTATCAATTTCTTTTTTAGCATTATCTATGTGCTTCCCATTCGGGAAATCATTTATGTATTTTTCGTATGCCGCAAGAGTATTTAGAGAACTTGCAGTTGCCCAAGCAATATCGTCTAGCAGATCATTAATAGATAGTTTGGCTTTTTTAGAATTTATGCCAGTTGGAAATGTTTTTAGATAAGACTGAAATGCTTCAACTGAATTTTTATCCTCTGCCATTTTAAACATTGCATTGTCTAAGTTGGCTAGTGCAGTTTTTGCCTCTAAAGAATATATGCTCTGAGGATAGCTTTCTATAAATTTTCTATATCCTTCAATTGTATTTTCCTTTTCAGTCTTTGACCAAGCGACCTGAATTAATTTTTCAGAATTTATTTCTGCTATTAATGATTTTGCATCTAGAACAAATTTACTCTTAGGGTATTGAGTAATAAAATTCTGTAATTCAGAGATTAATCTAGATGATTTTGCTTTTTGAAAAGAAGCAGTTTCAATTTCTCTTAAATATTTTACTTTTAATTCATTGGTTAACTTGATGAATTCTGGCTCATCTGGATATAGTGATAGAAATCTATTGATTGAAGAAAGAGATGGATTTTTTTGTAAATTCTGATAAGCAAGTTTCACATCTATTTTTTCTACTTTATTATTTAAGACATTTATTTTTTCTTCTGCTTGTTTTACGAATTTACTATTTGGGTATATTCTTATGTACTGTTCAAAATTTGAAATATTCTCTGAACCTTCTATCTTATTCCATTCATCCTTTTCTTTCTGTGATTGTAACTCATCTATTCGTTCTTCTATCTTAACTTTATCCGGATGATTAGGATTAGTTTCTATTAGTTTTTTTAGTTCTAGGACATCTTTACTGCCATTAACCGTAGCTAATTCTTGATTTTGTGATTTTATAGTATCATTTACAGTTTCAGAAGTATTGTAATATCTTGTCACGAAAAATATAGCCACAGATAGGAGCAGTAACAGGGGAAACAATAATCTTTTTGAGTTATTCGATTTATTATCCTTTGTTGCATCAACAGGAATCGGAAATACTTCGGTTTCATTTTCTTTCTTAAGCTGAGTTTTTATTTTTTTCTCTAGTTTAAGCGCCTTTCTATTTTTAGGCTGAAAGTGGAGTGCTTTTATCAGAATGTTATATCCGTTTTCTAATTCTCCTCTTTTATATGCTATATTTGCTTTTTGAAAAAGGTCGTTAAACTGTTTATTATTTTCATTCTCCGTTTCTTCTTTTAATTGGAGATCTAAGGTTTCTTTTTTTAATTGAATAACATCTTGGTTGTTTGGAAATATTTCTAAACATCCGTTATATTTTTCAATTGCTTCTTTCCATTTTTTCTTTTGAGTAAATTTCTCTGCTTCCTTCTTTAGCTTATTAAAGCTTTCGAGTTCCTGTTGTTCTTCAAGGGCATACTGAATATCCTCTACTTTATTTTGTACACTATTTTGTTCAGGAAAAATCTTTAACGCTTTTTCAAAATGGCTTTTAGCTTTATCTAATAGATTCTTTTCAAAACACTTTTGACCCTCTTGATATTGCGTAAAAAATATACTTAGATTCTGTAAATTGTCTTGATTAATTTTTTGTTCAGTTTTATTTTCTGTTATGTAGTTTAAGTTATTTAACTTGTCATAATACCCTCTCGAACTTATGAGATCATCGGATGCGATTAGTGAAATTACTTTTCCGTAGAGAAGATCAAACTTTGATATAACTTCAGTTTTATCTTCTGTAGATTCATCACTTGTTTTACTAAGAATAATTGTCGTATCATTCTTTTGTTTCATTATGTCTTTAGGATAACTGAATTCTTCCAGTATTTCTTCAACTTTCTGATATCTATCCTTAGGGTCTTTTACAAGACATCCTCTTATTATTTTATTATAAGGACTTTTACATTCATTATGTTTATCTGGAATAGATTCTTCAAATATTTTCTTAAAGAAAATAGCTCTTTTCGCATCTGGAGATCCAGTGCTTCCATCAGCACTAAATGGTTTTTCATCTAGTAATACTTCATAAGTAATTACACCTAATGACCAGATATCTGCATTGAATCTTAGCTTATGACCATAATATTGTTCAGGAGATGCATATTCTAGTGTTCCTCCTAAGAAACTATTAGCTATGGATTCATTTATATTATTATCTACTAATTTCGCTAGGCCAAAGTCAGCTATTTTAGGAATATATTCACCTCGAGTATTCTTGGATATTAAAACATTACTAGGTTTAAGATCACGATGTAGAATTTTATTCTTATGTAAGAAAGCTACTCCTTTGTATAAACCTTTAAGAATTCTGTCCTTTTGTTCGAAATTCAGTTTTTCTCTGTCAGCTAACTGTTCTAAGTTCCCCTCAGAATAATATTGCATAATAGCAAAATCATATATTCCAAAATCTAATTCAAACCGATATACATCTTCATAGTTTGCAATATTCCTATGAAGATCAATCCCCTTTGTTGCTTTTACTTCTTCTATTAGGGAAAATTCTTTAGATGCTACATTTTTTACTTGTGCTTTTTTAATAGCGACCCAGACATCTTTTTCATGATCATAGGCCTTATAGACTTCGCCAAAAGAACCATCTCCTAATTTGTCTTCTTTTACGTCGAATTCAAATCGTTCTTTAAAAGTTTGCTTGTCCATTGTGTGATTGGTGAAATTGTTCTTACTAGAAAGTTATAAAAATCCTAAATATATCTATATATGAAAGTTAATTAACCTTACTATTTCTTAGAATTTTTTAGAAACACCACACGTAAGATAAGAAATCCCATATCCTATCTCTGCAAAACCATATATCGATTTATTTATTGCATGTCTTACTCCTGCAAATCCTGAATAGAAAAATGAACTGGAACTAGCTGTACTCGTATTAAATAGGGAATCTCCAAAATAGCTACTAGACACTATATTATAGCCTAGCATACCACCTACATAAGTTGTAGTCTTATCTGAACTTAACATATCGATAGGATATGTGCCTCTTAATCCTAAAACGAAGTGTCTATACTTGTATCCGTAATCACTTCCTAATATATTACCAGAGGTAAGCTTCTGACCTACATAACCCCCGTATAGTCCAAGTGTCACCCCATTTTCTAATTCTTTAAAATCAAAAGATATGGAAAGAGGAAGAAAGCTAGTGTTCGCATAAGTAGAACCGAGACCAACTCCTAAATTTAGAAACCTATTAGATTTCATTAAATTGGAATTTGATTTAGCTGTTTTCGTAGTTTTACTTTGTTCTGCATAAACCCCATTTTCCCATATTCCATCTTTTATTACCTTACCATTAGCATCGTAGTATTTTCCTTCACCACTTTTCTTATGATTTTCAAATTGTCCTTCATAACGACTTCCATCAGCAAGTAACTCTATTCCTTGTCCGTCTTTCTTATTATTTTTCCATTCCCCCTTGTAACGTGCACCTGATGTCCATATGAATCTTCCGTATCCATGTCTCTTGCCATTTGCAAATTCTCCTTTATATTTATTTCCAGATTTATATAAAATTGTACCTTCTCCATTTTTACAATCACCTTCTATACATTGTCCAAATAAATTTACAGTGAAGATCATACATGCAAGTAATATTAGATTTTTCATAGTATTGTTTTGTTTTGTTAATAATTACAATACTAATATCTAATCTTACTTGAAAGTAGATTGTTCTTTTTGTTTGAATTGAAGCTTTTAATGTATGAAATGAGAAATACTACATATTATTGGATGTTATATTCTTAAGGGCTTCAGCGTTGCTATAACAAATCACTTTCTATCTAGCTTCTTTCTAATACCAATTGAACTCTAAATTACTCCACATATTAAATTAAATTTTCTATATACTGCGATAAAAATACTCGCAATAGCTATGCTATTACTGTGTTTTTTGCCTTGTCTATAAGAAAATTTAAAATTAATCTTATGGAACATATAGAAGTACAATTGGTATAAATTCTCTTATCCAAATCATTTACCTTATTGCGAAATGGCTTCATTAAAGTTCTTCTTCCAGAATGTTATCCATTAGTAACAACTGCCATTTCCATTTCACGATAAAGTGCGAGCCCCCTCTCCAAACAGTCCATCGTCTGATTCAATTTCTCCTCATTCAATATAAAAGCAATCCTGATCTGTTTCTTTCCTAATTCTTTATTATAATAGAATCCATTTGCTGGACTGAACATTACAGTTTTCCCGTTATGTCTAAAATCTGTGAGCATCCATTTGCAGAATGCAGCAGCATCTTCTACCGGCAATTCGACAATATTATAAAATGCCGCTTTGGGTTTATAACAGCGAATTCCTTCTATATTAGAAAGTCTTTCGAACAAAATGTTTCTTCTAGATTTGTAAGCGGCGATGACTTCTTTTAGATAAGTAGCTCTGTTTTTGTAACAGGCTTCAGCAAGGACTTGACCTAAGGCAGGAGGAGATAATCTGAGTTGAGCATATTTCATGATCGCAGTTTGTAGCTTTTTATTCTTAGTAATTAAGTAGCCTATTCTTGCCCCACATGAACTGAATACTTTGGATATGGAATCTAATACAATAACTTGTTGATCAATCTCTTCTAGGCTTAGTACGGAAGTAAAATCTTCCTCATAGCAAAATTCCCTATAGACCTCATCTACAATCAGATAGAGATCGTGTTTCTTGACAAGTTGCGCAAGTTCTTTTAGATCATGTTTGCTATATAATTGTCCAGTTGGATTGCCTGGATTACATAAGAAGATAGCCTTCGTTTTAGAATTGATCAGTTGTTCGAACATCTCAGGTTTTGGCAAAGCAAACTCCGATTTTATGCTAGCTGTTATTGCCTTGATATTTATGCCTGCCATCTGGGCATAGCCCAAGTAATTCGCATAAAAAGGTTCAGGTATGATGATCTCATCTCCTAGATCAGTACAAGAAAGTAGCGCAAAATGGATCGCTTCACTGGCTCCAGTTGTAACAAAGATATCGTCACTACTTATGGGTAGTCCTTTTGACTGATAGTACTCGCTGGCTACTTTTCTTAGACTCAAATTTCCTTCAGAACTTCCGTAAGCAATGATGCCATCGATAGACTCTTGTAAATGCTTTATAGCATTAGGTGGGGTAGGGATATCTGGTTGTCCTATGTTAAGGTGAAGTACTTCTACACCTTCAACCTTTGCCTGGTCTGCAAAAGGACTCAGACTTCTTATCGGGGAGTCTACTTGATTTTTGCCTCTTTCTGAAATTTCCATAATACTAATATTATCAAAAAAGGCCCTACCAAAATATTCAGTAGAGCCTTCCATTTTGTTTAATTTTTTTCTATCCTCCTTCTAGTGCTGCGGCACCTCCTACAATTTCTAAGATCTCATTGGTGATAGATTCCTGTCTCGCTTTGTTATAACTGATTTTCAGATCCCCTAGTAATTCTCTTGCATTCTCAGTAGCAGAATCCATCGCTGACATCCTAGCTCCATGTTCCGAGGCATGATTTTCTAAAACATACTTATGGAAAGTAGTCTGTAGTATAGAAGGTATCAACTGCTCTAACAATTCTTCTTTACTAGGTTCGAATAAGTAATCAGCTTTCTTAGTAGACTTTTCTTCACTTACTACAGGTTCTATCTTTTTGACAGGTAGAAACTGGAGACACTCAGGATATTGTACAACAGGGTTTTTGAATCTACCGTAAGAAACAAATACCTCATCATAGGTGCCGTCTATAAAGCTGTCCATAAGTTCTTGTGACACTTCTGCTACATTATCGTAAGCTAGATCACTGAAAAGATTGACATACTTATCTTCTACTAGAGCTTCACCATATAGCTTTCTTGCAGTATCATATCCTTTTTTACCGATACAATAGATGGTAAGATTGCCACTATCTACAAATGACTTATAATCTGTATTGATCTTATTGATTGCTGCCTTGATCACATTGGTATTGAATGCTCCACATAATCCTCTGTTAGAAGTTATGATTACCATAGCTACCTTGTTCTTCTCTCTTTCCTTTCCGAAAGAACTACTAGCATCTCCTTCTATATTAGAAAGAATATTCTTCATCATCTTTTGCAGTCTATCTGCATAAGGACGCATCTCAGTAATTGCCTGTTGAGCTCTTCTCAGTTTTGCCGCTGATACCATCTTCATGGCATTAGTGATCTGCTGAGTTGATTTTACTGATGTTATTCTTTCTCTTACTTCTTTTAAGGCACCACTCATACTATTGTGATATTGACTTTAAGAATTATTATTAATTAAGCGAATCTCTTTGACAGCTGCGCTGCTAGTTCTTCTACTTTCTTCAGATCCTCCGGGTTAAGTTTTCCAGATTTGAAATTTCCTAAGATATCAGCATGGCTAGTTTCCATCTGCGTTAAGAAATCCTCTTCGAATTCTTTTACCTTATCAGTAGGTACATTTTTCAATAAACCTTTAGAACCTAAGTATATGATAGCTACCTGCTTCTCTACTGATAATGGAGAGTATTGTGGTTGCTTAAGTATCTCCACGTTTCTCTGTCCCTTATCTAGTACAGCAAGTGTTGCAGCATCCAGATCAGATCCGAACTTTGCAAATGCTTCTAATTCTCTAAACTGTGCTTGATCTAACTTAAGCGTTCCTGATACCTTCTTCATAGACTTGATCTGTGCAGATCCTCCTACTCTAGATACAGAGATACCTACGTTAATCGCTGGTCTGATACCTGCGTTAAACAAGTTAGACTCTAGGAATATCTGACCATCTGTAATAGAGATCACATTCGTAGGAATATATGCTGATACATCACCCGCTTGCGTTTCGATAATCGGAAGTGCAGTAAGAGAACCGCCACCCTTAACTATACCTGCAGCCTTAAGTGATTCTGGTAGATCGTTCATACTCTGAGCTATCTCATCATCATTGATGACCTTGGCAGCTCTTTCTAATAATCTTGAGTGTAAGTAGAATACATCACCTGGATATGCTTCTCTTCCTGGAGGTCTTCTCAGTAGAAGAGATACCTCTCTATAGGCAACTGCCTGCTTTGATAAATCATCATAAACGATAAGTGCAGGTCTTCCAGTATCTCTGAAAAACTCTCCTATCGCAGCTCCTGCAAACGGTGCATAAAACTGCATCGGTGCTGGATCAGCAGCAGATGAAGCAACGATACATGTATAAGCCATCGCTCCATTTTCTTCTAGTACCTTAGCTACCTGTGCAACAGTCGACGCTTTCTGTCCTGAAGCTACATATATACAATATACAGGTTCTCCTCTATCGTAGAACTCTTTCTGGTTGATGATCGTATCTATAGCAATAGCTGACTTTCCAGTCTGTCTATCACCAATGATAAGCTCTCTCTGTCCTCTTCCTATAGGAATCATCGCATCGATCGCTTTGATACCTGTCTGCAATGGTTCAGTTACAGGCTGTCTGTAGATTACCCCTGGTGCTTTACGCTCTAGAGGCATATCATACTTGTCACCTTTTATAGGACCTTTTCCATCAATAGGAGCTCCTAGTGCATTGACAACTCTACCAGCAAAACCATCACCTACTTGGAGGGAGGCAATCTTACCTGTTCTTCTTACAGTAGATCCTTCTCTGATACCATCAGAAGATCCTAGGAGTACAACCCCTACATTATCTTCCTCTAAGTTCAGTACGATGGCCTGAGTTCCTGTTTCGAATTCTACAAGTTCTCCTGCTCTTACCTTAGTAAGACCATAAGCCCTTGCGATACCATCACCTACTTGTAATACTGTACCTACTTCTTCTAATTCAGCCTCAGTTTTGAAACCTGATAACTGTTGTTTTAGTATTGCTGATATTTCATCTGGCTTTATATTCACCATGAGTTCTATGTTTTATAGTATTTTTTAAAAAGCTTTTACGTATTCGTTGGTCAAAAATTCCTTTTTGATCGTTTCTAACTTGTGTGCTACACTAGCATCATATAACTTATCTCCTACTTCTATGACAAATCCTCCTATAATAGTAGGATCTACCTCCGTCACGATATCCAGGCTTGATTCAGTAATATTACTTTCTAAAAGCTTGGCTTTGATGCTTTCTAGTTTAGCATCAGATATAGCTACAGCAGTTTTTATTTTTATAGGGGTAATCTTGTGATGAGACTTATACTGTAAGAGGAATGCATCGGCAATCTCAGGTAAGTACATCTCTCTACCTTTGTTGAGCACTATATCAAAAAAGGCACTCGTTACTTTATTCAGTTTACCAGAAAAGATAGCATCAAAAACCTGCTTCTTTTTTCCCTTGTTGATGATGGGGCTTTTCAGAAGCAAGAAAAGATCTCTGCTTTCTAGACTAGCTTTGAAAGTATTTATATCTTCTTTTACCTCCTCTAAGTTACCCTGATCTATAGAAAGATCTAGTAAGGACTTAGCGTAGGTAGTTGCTATTCTGTGTGCAGACATTCTAGTTTAAGTTTATTTCTTCTACTAACTGGTTTACAAAACCTTCTTGCTCAGGATTTCCCTTAAGTTCTCTCTTGATCACTTTCTCTGCTATATCTAGCGCCATAACACCTACCTTATTTTTAACCTCTGTAAGTGCTGCTTTCTTTTGATTATCTATCTCTAGTTTAGCGCTATTGATTAGTTTGCTACTTTCTGCCTTTGCTTTATCTTTTGCATCTGCTATGATCTTGTTACCAGAGTCTTTAGCTTCCCTTAGCATGATTGCTTTCTCTTCTCTTGCTTCCGTAAGTAGACGCTCGTTCTCTGCTTTTAAGTTAGCCATCTCTGACTTAGCTTTGTTAGCCTCATCTAGAGCAGTCTGTATATCTGTCTCTCTTGTCTTTAGTGCAGAAGCTATAGGTTTGAATGCATACTTTGACATAAGCCACCAGAATAATAGAAATATGACTAATGACCATAATGCTAGTCCTGGAGTCGGTTGAAATGGTGGAAATGCTGCTAAAATTATCATAGTTATTTGAGTTAACTTTTCTTATTAAATATAGATACTAAAAATTTAAGAATGAGAGCAACCACCTGCCAACCGCAGTGTCATTGCTCTCTAACTTTTTCTAAACTTGCAAAGCCTACGTAAAGAAGATAGAAAGAAGAATTGCGATCAGTGCAGCACCCTCTATAAAGGCTGCCATAAGGATCATCGCTCCTCTGATATCTCCTGAAGCTTCAGGTTGTCTTGCGATAGCTTCCACGGCTTTTCCACCGATTTGTCCTAAGCCGATTCCGGCTCCGATTACTGCAAGACCTGCACCTATTGCTGCTAAAGTTCCAGTCATGTTACTAAATTTTAGTATTGTTTAAAAAATAAAAATATAATCAAATCACCTAGTGGTGATCATCATGTTTCTCTGTTGCCGCTCCTATATATGAAGCAGTCAATAGGGTAAATACAAATGCTTGAATAAAAGCAACGATTAACTCTATCGCCATCATAAAGATGGTAAGCGGTATAGCTAAGGCTGTTCCTGTCACACTTCCTAACATACTTTCTCCAGCTTTACCAAATATAAAAATCAGACCTATAAAACTCAATATCGCTATGTGTCCTGCCATGATGTTACCAGCAAGACGCAGCATAAGGGTTAAGGGCTTGATAAATAATCCTAATAATTCTACTGGTGTCAATATGATTTTCACAAACCATGGAACCCCAGGCATATTAAATATATGTTTCCAATAATCACCGTTACCATTTATATTCGTAATGATGAAAACTATTATCGCAAGTATTGCAGTAACTGTAAGATTACCCGTTACATTAGTACCACCTAAGAAAGGAACCTGTCCCCATAGGTTAAGTCCTAAGATGAAAAAGAATACCGTCATTAGAAATGGTAGGTATTTCTCATAATCTTCCTTAATAAAAGGAACCGCAACATCATCTCTTATAAACTGAAACATAGGTTCCATAAAGGATTGCAATCCACTCGGTGCCATCCCTTCTCTTGTCTTATATGCCTTAGCTACTTTTCTGAATAAGAAAAATAACAGCGCACAAACTAGAATCATAGAAACTACATTCTTCGTAGGACTCAGGTCGTAGAAGCTAGTAACTCCACCGCCTAGTAATCCACCATCCCAAATCGTTTTCTGCTCTATATTGTAAGCCTTCCCGTCTATAATGGCAAATCTTTTTTCTACCTCTTTACCGGCTGCATCCTTTGTTATCGTTTTGTCAAACCCTTCTACATTGAATAATCCAGTATTGTTTGTATATCCAGGGCAAGTAATTCTGTGTATATTTCCTTGATAGAGTACGTAATCTTTGTAGCCATGATGTCCATCATCATGATGGCCCGCACCAAACTTCCCTGTAGAGAAAAACTCCATTCCTCTATCCTTATTATAGATAATCGCAGGAAGCGGTATTCTTATTTTATCTAGTATAGTGTAAACATTCGCATCACTGATGTGATGTATCGCTGTTGCAGCTGGATCATATCCAGTGTGGTGAACAGGCTGAGCTGGAGAACCACAATCACTTACGATATTGTTTGTGTGATGATCTCCATGATCTCCATGATCTCCATGATCTCCATGATCTCCATGATCTCCATGAGCACTATGATCGTGACCGCTGTGATCATGTCCCTGATGAGCATTGTTTTTTTTCTGTGGCTTAGCATGATTATGTCCGTCATGATTATGCCCAGAATGGTCATGACCTTGGTGATTATCGTGCTGTTGTGTTTGGGACCCATGATTGTGACCCTCATGATTTCCGTGATCATGATTATGCGTCTGAGCGAAGCTTAAGCTTGCTGAGATCATAAGGATAAAAAGAATATAGTAATTCTTCATAGAATTTTGCTGCTTCAATTTCGCTGCAAAGGTAAAAATCTATGCTTAGAAACGCTCATGTATCTGAGTCTTTTTTCCCTATATCATTGATTTTTTTGTAATTATTTTGACTCCTTGTATACATTTCTATAATCCACAGCAAATCCCATGAACGGTATTCCTGCATTTTACCAATTCTAGGCACCCTATATTATTCTAAATCCCTAATAATCAGTAGCCTTTTACTTTATAGGCAAAATATATTTCTGTCTGCCAATTGCGATAACATATTTCTAGTATTTGGGCACCTTTTCGCGCTTTCTATTCCTTCTGCTTAAGTGCATCTAGTCTGTGAGCTATAGTCGACTCTTGTCTTCCCTATGCAGTCAGCTCCGCCTGCCTTAGTACTACGTACTATGTACTGCGTGCATGCCATCGATCCTCCTTAGCTCACTAGACTATATCCGCTTGCAGTACCATTCTAACCCAGGTGCGGTGTATTCCCTAGGAGGTGTTTCTCGATTATTTGATGACAGTGCACGGTGATCGAATCAAAGCGCCATATCGTGATATGATCACAACTTTGGCCTAAGGAATCTATAACTTTAGTTATTCACAAACTACTTGAGGTAATTACTGAAAAGTGGAGAAGGAATTATCATTTATAACATCTTAGCCATTTGATCTATGAAAACACCAACATCCAATTCTATAAAGCAATCTTTCATTCTTCTATTGATTTTGCTACCACTCTTTTGCTACACACAGCAGACTATAAAAGTTTTCGGAAAAATACAACATGGTCATCCTCTCTACGATGTCAGTAATGCAATATGCGATGAATTGGAAACGTCTGGAAAGTTTCCCCATATGGCGGTTGTCTACTCAAGACTCAAAAAAGCTACATGGAAGAAAACAATGCCGGTTTCTTTTGGTCCAAAGATTCGTACAGAATTACTCTGTGACTGTGATACCTACCTTAGAGATATTATAAAATATACAGAACCAGCAAATCATGAAAAGTGGTCAGCCGCTAAAAGGAAAAGCTATGAACTAGCTCATTTAGTAGCTTCTACTATACTTACCTTTAAAGATTATGCGATAGAAAATCTATTCCGTTCTGAAAGATCTGCAAAATATAACGCTACGCACGATTTTCTTCTTTCACCATAACTCCCGCCGCGATACGCGGTAGCAGTGCTATGACTCAGTCAAGAAAATCCTATATTTTATTGCTCTATAAAACCACCACCTAAGTTGGAGGTCAGGGTTAAAAGCGAAGCATAAATTATTATATAGTAGGATGGCCAAAAAGATAAGATATCGTAAATTATCTCATAGCAACTATCATTGTAACTATCATATAGTATGGACACCAAAATATAGATATAGAGTATTGATAGGATTTGTAGCAGATAATTTAGAAGAGAAAATTCGAGCAATATGTGAATGGAAATCAGTAGAGCTGATAGAGTTAAATGTACAGGAAGACCATGTACATTTAGTATGTTCGATACCACCAAAGATAAGTGTATCAAGTTTTATAGGAATACTAAAAGGGAAGACGGCGATAAAGATGTTTAAGAGTTATCCGAATTTGAAGAAGAAATTATATTGGGGAAATCATTTTTGTTCAAGAGGATACTTTGCAAGCACAATAGGAATAGATGAAGACAAAGTAGTGAGATATGTAAAATACCAGGAGAGGAAAGATAAACGAGCTGAAACCGATAACGATGAATACACTCTGTTTTGATCGAGCGGGCCCTTTTAGGGCCTAACTAAATAAAACTACTTCCTCAGGGGGTGTTTTTTATTTTTGAATTAACAATTCTCAATCTTATCACTCCTTTATTCTTTGATAATTTTCTTAGTAGTTTTTATACCTTTCTGATTTTCTAACTCTACAAGATATACTCCTCTTCTGAGATCACTAAGTTGGATTTTTGTTGTGTTATAAAACTCAGTCTCTCTTATCAGTTTTCCTTCTACAGAAAACAATTTTATCTTATAGATTTCATGGTTATCAGCGACGCTTATATTCAGCTCGTCTATTACTGGATTAGGAAATACGTTTATATTATTATCTTCTATTACGGAGGGGTCTGTGGAACTAGTAAGCCTACACCCTGGCACTTCGCAAGC
>CAYYWZ010000087.1:0-5042 GCA_964475415.1 uncultured Saprospiraceae bacterium
ATCTCCTTCCTTTACATTAAATGCAGCATAGAACTCGGGCATATTAGATAGTGGTCCATTAGCTCTATATTGTCCAGGAGAGTGCGGATCTGTATTGATTCTAGTTTTCATTTCTTCATCTCTCATTTTCGTTCTCCATATCGTACCCCATGACATGAAGAATCTTTGTTCCGGTGTGAGACCATCGATAGGATCTGGACGATCATTATCCGCAAGATATTTTTGTAGGCCATCATAAGCACTATTTACACCTCCTATATCTCCGATGTTTTCTCCTAGGGTAAACTCACCATTGACATGTATACCTGGAAGTGGTTCATAAGCATTAAATTGTTCTATCAGAACTTTGTTTCTTGCATCGAAAGCTTCTCTATCTTCATCTGTCCACCAGTTGGTCATATTTCCTGTAGCATCGAATCTACTTCCCTGATCATCAAATCCATGAGAAATTTCATGACCTATAACAGCACCTATACCACCATAGTTGATCGCTTCGTCCGCTTTGTAATTATAAAAAGGTGGTTGTAGTATAGCTGCTGGAAAAACGATTTCGTTGTTGAGAGGATTATAGTATGCATTGACAGTTTGTGGTGACATACCCCATTCTTTTTTATCTACTTCTTTTCCTAGCTTACTCAGACTTTTTTCATAAGCCCACTTAGAAACAGCTATCATGTTAGAGGCATATGTTCCGCCGTCATCAGCACCTTTAATATCCATATTGCTGTAGTCTTCCCATTCATCAGGGTAGCCTATTTTTACGGTAAAGTTGTTAAGCTTTTCTAATGCTTTCTTCTTTGTTTCTGGTGTCATCCACTCTAGTCCATTTATTCTGTCTTCATAGGCAGCAAGAATATAGTCAACCATTTTCTGAGCTTTTTCCTTTGCTTCTGGTGGGAAGTGCTCGTCTACATATAGTTTGCCTATAGCCTCACCTAGAGAACCGTTAGCTACATCTAGCACTTTTTCCCATCTAGGTCTCATCTGCTCAGTTCCTCTTAGCGTCTTGCCATAGAAATCAAAATCATCGTTCTCTATTTCACTAGATAAGAAGCTAGCACTATTGTTTAACTCATTCCAAGTAAGATAGTCTTTCCAGTCTTGTACAGTAGTCTGAGACAAGGTCTGTGGTAAGGAGCTAGTATATTTAGGATCCATAACTATAATAGTGTCTAGTCCCTTTGCACCTAAGTTTGTGAAAAAATCAGTCCATACTATTCCCGGCATCATTTCTTCTAGGTCGCTCATAGATTTCTTGTTATACATCAGCGTAGGATTTCTACTCTCTTCCTTACTCATCATTTCGCTAGCAAGTTTAGTTTCTAGGTTGAGAATATTTTCAGCTTTTTCTTGAGCTACATTTCCTTCGACCCCTAGGTGTTTCATCATTTTTACGATGTGCGTAACATACTTTTTTCTTTTTTCTACGTAGTCCTCTTCGCTTTTGAGATAATAGTCTCTCTCTGGTAGTCCTAAGCTACCGCTTGTGAGATAGGCAGCATTAACAGAGCTATTTTTTAGGTCGGGGAAGATGGCAAAATCTAGAAAACATCTACTTCCCAGAGCAGCGGTGTTTTCTATGTACTTCTGCACTCCAGAGAAATCTTCTATAGCAGCGATCTGCTCTAGATAAGGTGTCAGAGGTTCTAGACCAGTCTTATCAGCTAGTTCTACATCCATAGCTGTTTCGTAGAAAGCAGATGCTTTATATTGATCTGTTCCTTTTTCGTATTTACCACTGGCGATAGATGCTTCTAGTACCTTAAGGACATCTTCGCTAGATTTTTTTCTGAGCTCATCGAAACTTCCCCATCTACTCCTATCAGAAGGAATGTCTGTATTGTCTAGCCATTTTCCATTGACATATCGGAAGAAATCATCTGATGGAGATATAGTCGTGTCTATAAGGCTGAGGTCTAGGCCTGGCTCTAATACTTGAGCTTTTTCTTGCTGACAAGCAGTAAGAAATATCCCTGATATAAGCAGGGTATACATTAGTTTATTCATCATAATATATTTTAAATGTTTTTCTTTTTTTCTTCCATATAGGCATCGAAAACTTCATCTACTGGTTCCCACAGCTCTATCTTGTTTCCTTCTAGATCCATGATGTGGACAAATTTTCCGTAATCGAATTCCTCTATCTCATCGATAACTTCTACTCCTTCTTTCTTGAGTTGATCTACCAGCCATACCAGGTTTTCTACTCTATAGTTGAACATGAAGTCTTTCTTGGATGGAGCAAAATGTTCACTCTTTTGAGAAAATGGACTCCACTGGAGGTAGCCGTTTTTTTCAGGATTTTCTTTTTTCTTAAAAACAAAAGCTGCACCGTACTCGTCGGTATCGAACCCTAGATGTTTAGCATACCAAGATTTTACTTTTTCAGGATCATTGCATTTAAAAAATACACCGCCTACTCCAGTAACTCTTTTAGGTTTTTGTCCTTCTGCCATAGCTTATTATTTATTTTACAAACAAATATTCTAACATAGAATTATAGGATTCCGGTTCTTGGTAATTATGATCGGAATAGTAATTTGCTTTTAGTAATAATCGGTGGGGAAGGTCATTTTTCAGTTTGAGCTCTATGGTTATATTACCATATAATTGTTTTGCAGGAAGTTGAGTCATCAGCTTATGTGACGGTTTTAGGTAATACCTGTAATTACAATTTATAGTATCTGCTTTTGTATCTGTGCTCACCTCATTAAGATGAATTACGTATTTCTTTTCTTTAAGACTCAGCGAGATATAGGTCATCAGTTTTCTACACTGATCAAAACTGATTTTTGCAGGAGTTATATCTAATGATAAGGCGTTAATACCATTCTCATTGTGAAAGTTTAAATACTTAGGATAGGGTTTTTTCTCTAGAAATTTTTGATAACCATCATAGATTTCCGTACCTATTTGTTTTGCCTCATTCGTGTACCAAGTATTAATCTCTTCATATGATATTTTGTGATCTTCTAGAGCCTCTCTTATGAGCGGAATCTTAGGAGAATTTTTCTCTTTAGATTTGAACTGCTTTTTTATAAGATCCAGTATTTTAAGATTTAATATCATATGGTTTATCTATTCTAATTTCCGTCTTCAGAGTTTATGTTTTCACCGGCTTCTTTTATCCCATCCATTGTATCCATCATCTTTTCCCAGAATTCTGAAAATACTGGTTTGACAGCCATAGCTACAGATTTAGATTGTTCCGGAAGCTTTTCTAACATAGGATAACTCATGGAAGCCTCTTTTAGTTCTGGATTGAGGAGCTGCAACTTGTTCACACCCCATACGAGGTAGCTTAGTAGTACTGAATAGAATATCGACATAAGGATACCTCCGAGTAACTTATTGATGATATTGATATTAGCAGTCTCCAGTACAGATTCTAGTTTTTTTCCTACAAACCTTATTAAGCCCATAATAATGAGAAAGGTGAGTACAAAGCCTATAACGAAAACTAGTGATTTATTGAGGGGCAAAATGCCTTGCAGTAAGGAAATAACTATGGGCGATATTTTGAGCGCCGCTACTATTCCTATTATTAGTGAAAGTGTGTCAAAAACAGTTTTTATAAGTCCTCTCGAAAATCCAGTGTAAAAGCCGTATGCAAGTAATAATCCGGCAATAATATCAATAATCATTCTATGTAATTAAGTGTTAAAGTATATATAAAAGCAAGTATCTTGAATTAAAGTAGTGCATTTTGCAGTTAAGTTAGATAATTAAACCTTTGTAACTGATCACAAAGATTATAAAACTTATCACATAAATCACAGAAATATAGATGTTTATAGCTTATTTCTAGATGAGTAAAATATAATTGTAGTTTATAATATATAGATTATCATTTATTTTTGGTTTAAATTAGTATTTTCGATAACGTAAAGACTTGTATGTTCAAGAATGTTAGTACCCTTTTTTGCCTGTTATTTGCAGGTTTCACCTTAAGTGCACAGCCTGCGCCTAGGCAGGATATTATACTTCCTAAGGTGTTTTTCACAGGGGAATACGAGTCCATTTACGAAAATCTTGTTCTTGAATGCGGAGATCATTTACTATCAGTTTGCGATGGATCTATGGAAGATGCTTATAGCTTATGGATAGAAATGCTAGCTGAGATGGAAGAATATGCAGATGCTGTAGAATTTGACATCAAAGGCGTAAAGATATGGATGACAGCTTATTGGAACACAGATGGATCTATTAAGCATATCGTCTATTATCCTAAGCCTAGTTCTAAGAATATGGACTTCGACAAGTTGTCCGAATTTCTTAATGATTTTTCTAAAACATACATACTACCTAAGAAGAATGAAAATTGTTTTTCACACAACGGTATAGCAGCTTTCCCTACCTTTGCAAGGTTCCCTAGACCAGAGTAGGATTATGTTTCGCTATCTACTTTTCGCTATTTTTATTATTGTTTGCGCTTGTCAAAAATCTCAGGAAGTTGTTTTTGAGACCTTATATAATGATCCGAACGTAAGTTGGAAATCCATAACTATTCAAGATAATCAGATATATATCGCTGGAGGCAATGAGTGGGAATCAGGTATTGTGATGCGTTCAGATGATGAGGGCAATACGTGGGATATAGAGTTAGAAAGTACATCCGGTTTTCTAGCAATAGATTCGTATGAGGAAGGATTATTTACAGCGGGTTTTAATAGTAATTTTTATGTAAAAAGTGCTGATAACTGGGTAGATAAGACTATCTCACAAGCTAGTATAATAAGAGGTGTTGCCCAGAATGAGCAGGTTTTGATAGCGGTTGGGGGCCAGGCTTATTTCGAGGGATATGTCTATAGTACAGCAGTAGAAGAAACTTTTACAACTAGAGATTCATTGGACTCGGAGATAAGTGATGTTGCTCATGTCAAAGAATCTATCTTTATGTCAGTAGGTTATGGTTCCGTATATCGATCGGAGGATAATGGGCTCAGCTGGAATAGATTAGATGTGGAAGGAGATTTTTTTAGGAAAATTCAGTTTGTCAATGAACAGGTCGGTTATATTGTGGGGTTTGCTGGACAAGTTAT
>CAYYWZ010000087.1:5142-14658 GCA_964475415.1 uncultured Saprospiraceae bacterium
TTCAGTTTGTCAATGAACAGGTCGGTTATATTGTGGGGTTTGCTGGACAAGTTATGCACACTTCAGACGGAGGAATTTCCTGGGAGGAAATAAGAAATGGTCAGAGTCTCACTGGAGGAATACAGCAAAT
Organism: uncultured Saprospiraceae bacterium; assembly: GCA_964475415.1. Lineage (GTDB taxonomy): Bacteria > Bacteroidota > Bacteroidia > Chitinophagales > Saprospiraceae > CALCMJ01. Next base: position 5,273 of record CAYYWZ010000087.1, read on the forward strand.
AAGAAGCATATATTTTGATGATAATAGTAGAGGTCTCATTGCAGGCGATAATGGTAAAATACAATTGACAGAAAACAATGGAGATAGCTGGGTGGCGATAGAAGGATTACCAGATGAGGATTATAATGATGTTATTTTATATGAAAATAAAGTTATTCTCATTTCAGAGCAGGGGAGTATTTATAGCTTTGATTTAAATTAGATGATAATTCACCGTTGGGTGGTTTTTATTGGATAATTCAAGGTTTAACAAGATATTAACCCAGTTTCAAGATGGATCAGCGTCTTAAAAACAATAGAGAAACAAAAAAAATAGGACTATGAAGAAGAAAATACAACAGCTAATAATGGGTCTATTCCTAGTCAGTATGAGTTCTTCGCTTATCGTTGCTCAGGAAATTGTTGATCCCAAGGCTAAAGTAGCCTTAGATAAACTATCTACTCGCTATGATGGTCTAGAATCTTATAAGGTAGACTTTACACTAGATGTAGTGATTCCTGGCCAAGAAGCGGAAAAACACGAAGGCTTTCTTATTCAGAAAGGCAACAAGTTTGTATTTGACATGGGGACACAGGCCATATATGCTGATGGTACCGCCGTGTGGGTGCATCTGAAAGCAGATAATGAATTGCAGATAAATGACCCAGATTTCGGAGAAGACGGCAGCTTGCTATCACCATCAGAGATGATGCGTATATATGAGACAGAAAACTTTTCCTATGCCATAGTTAATGAAGAAAATGATCTTTTAGAGATAGAAATGAAACCTTCTGATGACTTTTCTGATTATAAGAAGATAAGGATCTCCGTCAATACATCAAAAAACCAAATGAAAAAAATGGAAATTTTTTCTGTCGATGGAACCAAAATTGTCATGAAAGTGGTTAATTTTGTGGAAGACGAAATCTTCGGAGATAATATTTTTTCCTTTAACCAGAAAAAATATCCGAATATTTACATTGAAGACCTGAGGATCGAATAGAACCTTTAATTCTCGGTCAACCAACCTGAGCGATTCTTTAAACCGAGAATCGCTTTTTTTTTATCTTTAGGCTAAGTCATTATTATTACATGATAAGATCTCTCTTCATAAAGCCTTATGCAACCCACACCGCTAGACAAGTAGCTAAGAAAAGTAAGACACAGGTCCAAGATCAGAAAAAGGTTTTCCAGTCGATTATTAGAAATGCGGTAAATACAAAATTTGCAAAGGATCACGCTTTTTCAATTATCAAACAGCACAAAGATTATATCAAGCAAGTTCCTATAAGAGATTACGAAGGGCTAAAGTCCTATGTAGAACTGATACAACAAGGTAATGATAATGTGTTATGGAAAGGAAAACCAAAATATTTTGCCAAGACATCAGGAACAACCTCAGGGGTAAAATATATTCCTATATCAAAAGAAAGTATGCCCTATCATATGAGTTGTGCTAGGAATGCACTATTGAATTATGTATCGATTGCAGGACAAGAAAAAATATTTGATGGTAAGATGATTTTTTTGTCAGGTTCTCCAGAGATGGATCTGGTAGCGGGTGTGGCTACCGGAAGATTATCTGGAATTGTAAATCATGAAATACCTGCTTGGGTCAAACCTAACCAAGTCCCAGATTACGCCACTAATTGTATAGAGCCATGGGAAAAGAAGTTAGAAAAGATTGTAGAGATCACTGCAAAGCAGGATATGCGATTAATATCCGGTATACCGCCTTGGGTACAAATGTATTTTGAGCAGTTGCTGGACTACACAGGAAAGTCATGTGTAAAAGATATTTTTCCTAAGTTCAATATGTTTGTCTATGGAGGCGTGAACTACGAACCTTACAGAAATAAGTTAGATGAGTTAATAGGAGAAAAGATTCATACGCTAGAGACTTATCCTGCCTCTGAAGGATTTATTGCTTTTCAGGATCGTGTAGAAAATGATGGTTTGTTACTTCAGGCAGATGCAGGAATTTACTATGAGTTTGTGCCATTATCAGAAATCTTCGTGGAGTCACCAACTAGACTCGAATTAGCAGATGTGGAGATAGGAAAAGATTATGCTGTAATCGTTACAAGTAATGCTGGACTATGGGCCTACAATCTAGGGGATACCGTACGGTTCGTATCGCTCTCTCCTTATCGACTAGTTGTTAGCGGAAGGATAAAACATTTTATTTCAGCATTCGGAGAACATGTGATTTCTAAAGAAGTAGAAACTGCAATCATAGAAACTTGTAAGGAGTTTAAGACTAAAATTGTAGAATTTACAGTTGCACCTAATGTTAACCCGGAGGATTCTTCCCTGCCTTATCATGAGTGGTTTATAGAATTTGATCAGGCACCTGAGTCTCTAGATCATTTTGCAGAAAGTCTAGACAAGTGGATGTGCAAGCAGAATATATATTATCAAGATCTTATCGATGGTAATATTTTAGTCCCACTGAAGATAAGGCTTATGCAGCGCAATGCTTTCAGATCTTATATGGAAGGAGAGGGTAAGCTAGGAGGACAAAATAAAGTGCCGAGATTATCTAATGATAGAAAGATAGCTGATAAGCTAAAACCTTATACACTTTAGCTATTCTGCTTATTAGTTTCTAGGAGGTAGACGATCCACTCTTCATCCTCTCTATATGGATAAGATAGTAATCTATGGAATCCAATAGCTTCATGCGCATTTACAGATCTTATGTTTTTGCTTGATACTTCTGTTATGATGAATCGGTAATGATTCGACATCTTTGATTTCATTTCTTGATATAGTTTTCTGAATATTCCTTTACCTCTGTAAGAACTATCTACGCAAACTTGTCCCATGATAAAATAATCCTCTTGTTTTATTTTTTCTCCTTTATAAGATACACTAGATATTTTTGTAAAAAGATCTTTCAATACAGGGATATGGTTCTGGAATTTGCATTCCATCACCAGAGTGTAGCCTACAACTTGACCGTTGGACTTAGCTATAAAATGGGGATGAGGATGGTTCATCTTTTCTAGTAGTTCGAGCGTATGTGAGCAGGTAACAAATCCTTGTAGCGGTATAGTTTCATCCGGAACATTAGCTAACAAGTTTTCTTCTTGTAATTGTTTTATTTGTTCAAGATCTTTGATCTCATTAGCCCTAGTATAGACAAGCTTTTTCATCCTATTTGTGTTGGTAAGATCAAGTTAGGCATTATTGTTTAATTCTTATTCTCTTGAAGTTATATATTGCAATCAAAAAATGTTCAGACTTTGGTATCAAGTTTTATTTTCATACAATCCAAACTAAGAAAATCCGTTTAGATTTCATGATAGCTAATAAACTGTACCTATCTCTATTTATTCTTTTCTTCTGCATGCAGTTTGTAAATAAGGTGCAGGCCTGTAGCATGTATAAAATTTCTAATCAAGGCAAAACACTAGTTGGCTGTAATTATGATACTTGGTATACTACTCCTGTAATATGGTTTGAAAATGCGGAAAGTCCTAGTGAGTATGGTGCCGCATTTAATGGAGCAAGAAAAGTATCAAATAACAGAACTGCTCCTAATTCGGGAATGAATGAAGTAGGGCTTATGTTTGCGCGCTTGGCAGCTTATCATCCAAGACAAAATGATCCATCTCTTACGAGAAAAAATATTCTAAACGAAGACAAATACCTTCCTGATATTTTGCACACTTGCTCGAGTGTAGAAGAGGTGAAGCAATACATAGAACAATATGATTATACTAAGTTTAAAGAAGGTGTAACTATTTTTACAGACAGTACAGGAAGATATTTGATCGTTGAGCCTTACAACTTAATAGAGGGGGATGATTCCTATTATGTCTTATCTAATTTTTGTCCATCTATTACAGAGAATGAAACCGCAAGAAAACTAAACCGCTACAGACATGGAGAAGATTTTCTGAAGTTGAATAAGATTAATTCTTCATTAGCTTTTTGTGCCGCCGCATCAGATACAATGTCTGTATGTAGAAGTAGAAATGGTGATGGTACACTGCTGACCTCTATCTGGGATACTAAGGACAAGTTACTGAACTTGTATTTTTACCACTCCTATGATACTACAGTACAATTTAAACTGAAGGAAGAGCTGGCTAAAGGAGATCATGTTATGAATATTCCTAGCTTGTTTCCTAGGAACCCTGAATACGAAAGACTCATAAATTATAGGACACCTTTTAATACCCCTCGACTAAGAATGTCATTAGTTTTTCTAGCGGGCTTTTTAGGCTTGTTTGCTTTTGCCTTAGGCATTTCCCTATTTTGGAATTCATCTGTTTCTTTTAAAAATGTAGTTTTGATCTCTGTTTTAAATTTGCTGTTGGCAGTATATCTAATTGTCTTAGCAACGCATAAAAACATTTTCTACATGGATGCTCCTTATCAACATTACAGTTCAAAATTAATTAGTTTATCATCCTACCTTCCCTTTTTTCTACTCTTGGCTATTATCCCTTTTACTTTGTTTGCAATAAGTCAATTGAAGAAAGTCAAAACAAAGACGTGGATAAAAGCTATTTTGGTCTCTAACAATATGGTCTATCTTATGTTGATTGTAGGTTTTGCTTATTGGGGTTTGTATAGCGTCTGGAATTAAGAAGATTGTGTTAATTAACAACGAATTGTATTTCCGATTTTAGTGATTTTAATTCTATGAAAATAATAATAAAAGTATCTATTCTGTTTTTCTTTTTTGCTTGTAACCAATCGACGAAGAGGAATCCTGTTCCTGAGGAAGTATTGCCTGTCGCGGATACTTTGGTTCAGAATGAAAGCCATACAAGTCCATATCTAAAAAACGTAAAAACAACTAATGGAATATTTACTTTAAAAGATCTCACAAATAAATTTTGTCTCGTTTTCGGAATAGGAAAAAATGAACCTGCAAGCACTTGGGAAAATATAAATCTTGGCGATCTAAAAGGATACATTATTAATCCCAGCCATGAAGAATTTATAAACCTAATAGAATTGAGAGCACAGAGTATGTATATATCCCCTAAGAAGGATAGTCTCCCCATTTGTAAGATTAATAATGCACTTATTATTCCTTTTACATCTAACGAGGATAGAACTCATTTGACTCAGTGGAAAATAATATCCCCTGATTCTATTGTCTTTGACAAACTGCTACATCCTATTTTGGAAAAAGTATACTCAAATATAGTTTCAATAGAATTATTAGACTTGAGAGGAGAAAATTATTTGTCTATATATTGGGAAGGAGGAGAAGGTGGAGAAAATTGGGATGAACTGACTATAGTAAAACTTAATAGTATTGACAGTAGTGTTGACAGTTTTGAAATTATCGAGGAAGCGGGAGTAGGGTATTGCCATGACTGTGGTAACTGGGCGCAAATAGAATTGAAGCTAAACCCAGATGGTTTAGAAATAGCAGAGGTAAGGGATTCTATGAAATTAGTGGACAATAGTTGGGTTAGCGTATGGCAGAAAATAAAGATACTCAAACAAATAAAAATATAAAGGAAAAAAAAACTAAATGAGTAAATCTCAAATTATAGTATTGGTATTGATCTTAGGATTTGTATCCTGTAAAAATTCTAATCAAGAAATCGATTGGCTTGAAATAGCAAAACAATTCTATGAGGTTCTAAATAGTTCTGACGCTTCTAAGATAAAAGATTTAGTAGCTGACAGCATAATTATCCGAGAAAGTGAATATGATTATCAAGAGACTTTCTCTTCAAATGGATATGTCGAATGGTTTAAATGGGATTCAGTATTTGGTCCCACTTACGAAGTGCTCGAAATAGAAAAAGATAATGGTAAGGTAAAAGCTAAGATTTCTAAAATAGATAAAAGAATTACTTTTCTTCATAACGAACCTATTGTTACGAATGAAGTTATTCATTTTGATAAAGGAAAAATAATAAAAGTCGAAAAAGCTCAATACTTGATTTTTAAAGAAAGGTTCTTTGTAAAAAATAGAGATACGCTTATTAGCTGGATTGACAAAAATCATCCTGAACTGAGTGACTTCATAAATGATCAAACAGAGATAGGCGGCAAAAAATACTTAAAGGCTATAGCATTATATAAAAACAGAGAATGATATTCTGGAACAAACGAAAAATACAGTTCAACTATCTAGTAGAATATAAGGATCTACCCAAAGCTATAATTTGTAAGAATAAGTAATCGTTCTAAAAGTAAGTTATGAACTTAAACCAGTAACAGTTCCTTCATTAGATCTAACTAAGTCGATTCCTTTTTATGAAAAACTGGGATTAAAACTAATTGTTAAATCTTTGCCACATTACGCTAGATTCGAATGTCCAGATGGAAGTTCTACTTTTTCTCTACACCTTAGAGAGGAGTTGCCCAAGGGAGATGGCGTCTACGTTTATTTTGAATGTGAAAATCTGGATGAGCATGTTGAGGAATTAAAAGCAAAAGGCATTTCCTTTGATTTGGAACCAACAGATCAAAGATGGTTATGGAGAGAAGCTAGACTGAAAGATGTCGATGGCAATCAACTAATATTATTCTATGGTGGTGAAAAGAGAGTCCACCCGCCGTGGAGAATATAGATCAAAGAAGAATATGGAATAGACAATTATAGTTTCTAAACATTGCAGCAAGATATGAAATAACCTAACTTACAGAAATGATGAAGGAAATTGAAGTTAATATAAATGGAAACGAAGAAATAATAAAAGTCGACCCTAAAACCCCTATTCTTTGGGTGTTAAGAGATTATTTAAAACTAACAGGTACTAAATATGGTTGTGGAATAGCGCAATGTGGTGCCTGTACTATTCACTTGGATGGAGAACCAGTAAGATCATGTGTGATGCCAATAGATAGTGCAATCGAAAAAAAAATCACAACAATAGAAGGGCTTTCAGATAATGGCAGTCACTCCTTACAAAAAGCATGGATAGAACATGATGTTCCGCAATGTGGTTATTGTCAAGCAGGTCAAATTATGAGTGCTGCAGCATTGTTAAACAAAAATTCCAATCCAACAGATGAAGATATTGATCAAGCGATGTATGGCAATATATGTAGGTGTGGAACATATAACCGAATTAAAGCCGCTATTAAAAGTGCAACGAAATAAAAGAACCCAAGATGGATAATACTACAAACAAAATAGATAGACGAAGTTTTATTAAATCTTCTACGTTAGCAGGTGGCGGGATGTTGCTGAGTATTAGTTGGCTCTCAGCATGTAAGCCAGATAGTGAGGACACACAAAAAATTGTAATGCCTGATCATTGGTATGATTTTAATGCATATCTCAAGATTGGTAATAATGGTATAGTTACTATATATTCTCCAAACCCTGAATTTGGCCAGAATGTCATGACCTCGATGCCAATGATAGTTGCGGAGGAGCTTGATGTGGATTGGAAAAATGTAATTGTAGAACAAGCTGCCTACAATCAAGATAAGTATCCAGGAGGCGCATTCGGTCAGTTTACTGGTGGCAGTCGAGGGATAATGATGAAGTGGAAACCATTAAGAACTGCTGGTGCTACAGCTAAGCACATGCTCAAAGAAGCAGCTGCTCAAAAATGGATGGTTCCAATAGAAGAGATTAGAACAGAGTTAGGTCATCTTTATCATGATAATAGCGGTAAAAATATAAGTTATGGTGAGATAGCAACTCATGCATCCAAACTAACAGTTCCTGAAAACATAAAATTTAAGCAGCCACAGGAATATAATATAATAGGTCAATCCAAGAAAAATGTAGAAACTAAGAATATTGTAACTGGCAAAACTCGATTTGGAATAGACTATAGTACTAATGGTATGTTGTATGCTATGCCTGTATTCCCTCCAGCATTTGGATTGACACTTGACAAAATATCAAATGCTACTGAACTTAAAAGTATGCCAGGTATAGTGGATGTTTTTTCTGTTTCAACTTATAATGAAAATTATAAGCGAGGCTTCTTTGATACCAATGCTTTCCCAGAATTTATTGCAATAGTAGGGAATTCAACTTGGGAAGTTATGAACGCAAAAAAACAGGTGCAAGCACTTTGGAAACCAAGCCTAGCAAGGACAGAAAAAATTAATAGATTTGGAAGAGATGTGACTGTTCATACTCCAGCAGGATTAGAAGATACCTTGAATCATGATTCTCAAATGACATCATTACTATCTGGAAATCTAAAAACTGTTCGTCGAGATGGAAATCCAGAAAGAGCTTTTGAAGTTGCTGACAGAGTAATTGAAAGACACTACAAAGCACCATACCTTGCTCATAATTGTATGGAGCCGATGAACACCTTTGCACATGTTACAAACGATAAAGTCAAAATTGTGGGACCACTACAAGCTCCAGGACTGATAGAGCCGACTATATCAGCAAGATTGGATATCCCAGCCGAAAACATAGAGATAGAAATGACAAGGATGGGAGGTGGTTTTGGAAGAAGAGCATACAGCTCTTATATGGTTGAGGCTGCTCTCATTTCTCAAAAAGTAAATGCTCCTGTAAAATTCATGTACTCTCGAGAAGATGATATGCTTAATGGTATTTACCGTCCGACCTATCAAGCTGTTTATAGGGCAGCAATTGATACGAACAACAAGATTTTAGCTATACATATCAAGGCAGGTGGTGTTCCAGAAAGTCCACTATTTGCAAACAGATTTCCAGCAGGTAGCATTGATAACTATTTGGCTGAAGAATTTTCTATAGACTCTAATATTACTACAGGAGCTTTCAGAGCACCCCGTTCAAATTTTATGGCAGGTGCTGAACAATCTTTTCTCGATGAGCTTGCCCAAGAAATAGGTAAAGATCCCATAGATTTCAGATTAGAATTACTTAAAAGAGCAGAAGAAAATCCAGTTGGAGAATCTAATGATTATGATGCAAAAAGATATGCTGAAGTCTTAAAACTTGTAAGAGAAAAAGCTGAGTGGAATACAAACAGTTCCAATCTACATCGTGGTGTATCCGCATACTTTTGTCATAATTCTTACGCAGCCCACATATTAGATTTAAGAATAGTTGAGGGTGAACCTATCATTGATAAGGTTACATGTGCCATAGATTGTGGTATTGTTATCAATCCAGATGCATCAGCTAACATGGCAGAAGGTGGAATAATTGATGGGATTGGAAATGCCCTCTATGGCGAAATGACATTCTTAGAGGGTAAACCTCAAAAAACAAATTTCCATCAATATCGCATGATTAGAATGCCGGAGGCACCTAAAAAAATAGAAGTTTATTTTGTAGAAAATGAAATCGATCCTACTGGTTTAGGAGAGCCGCCTTTTCCTCCGATATTTGGAGCATTAGCAAATGCAATGTATAAGGCTACTGGAAAGAGATTTTATGAACAACCGTTTTTGAAAGATGGGAATGTATTAGGATAAATTCCAGCTGATAAGGCTAGAGATGATATAAGACCTC
>CAYYWZ010000088.1:0-14552 GCA_964475415.1 uncultured Saprospiraceae bacterium
AACTACCGTGTATCTTTAGGTTTGTTGCTTATATATCGCTTATGTGTTGATGTCCAAATTAACACTTTCTACTATTTTATCTAGCGGACTAGCTACAATTTTGTTATTTATGGCAACAACGTGGGTATAAATCTCTGTTGTTTTGGAGGAACTATGACCCAGTAAGGTCTGAATATACCGAGTACTTACCCCCTGCTCTAGAAGATGTGTAGCAAAACTATGACGCAAAGTATGTACAGTAGCCCATGCATTAACACCCGACTTCTTGACCGCTTTTCTAAACAAACTATTGACACTAGAAGCACTGTATTGCTCCCCTGTCTGCCCTTCGAACAACCAGTAAGAAGGCTTAAAAGCAACATAATATGCCCTGAGAATTTTCAAGGTGAGCGGAGACAAGATGGTCTTCCTGTCTTTTTTACCTTTTCCAGCCTTGATAAATATAACGCCCTCATCAGAATGTATATCACTTAATCTTAAATTGAGCAACTCGCTTTTTCTTAAACCACCACTGTATATGGTATATAAGACAGCCCTATGCTTCAAACTCCTAGGAGTATTCAGTAGTTTTATAATCTCCCTGGAAGTGAGTACATCCGGCAATGACAACGCTTTCTTAGGACGTTGTATATCATATAACTCTCGAGGCTGCCCTACTACCGTCTCATAGTAATACTTTATCGCATTGATGATCCCATTCTGATGACTTCTAGATATATTATGCTTGGTTACCATAATATACATAAACCGCTCTATCTGTGCCTTTGATAAAGAAGTAATAACCTCACCATCAAAATAAGTCAAAAACTTTATGAGCCCATTTCGATAAGTACTCACTGTATGCTTACTATACGCTCCTAATATAAGCTTCTGGACCACCGTGTCCAGAATATCTCTAGAAGATTCACTTAGTATCTTAGGTTTCCACTCTATAGCTTGCTTCTGCTCGACATACTTCACCTTGCCACCGACAATCTCGACAAGAGTGTTAATAATAGGCTCAGAATTGACAATACTCCATAACTTTTGGTACGGATGATAGAAAGAAGTATTCATCGCTTTTATCTCAGCACGCCACTCTTTTGCCTTGTTGGGTAAATGAAATTTGATACGCTTAGCGTTTTTTAGTGGTTTATAAATTGTAATAATCATGTTAAGTAGTTGAACTGCCAATATGACTAAAATATTTATAACAATCCAGTAAACGAATGGTGAAAAGCATTATTTATAGTATCATAAGTGTTATTATCTGATAATAACCGTTATTAACCGATAAAAACAGATAAATTGTTAATTTTGTACTACAGTTACTCTTAATTCAATAAATAAAATACAAATAAATTGCGAATAATCAGATTGATTGTTATATTCAAATAAGATACAAATAGGAATCAAATAATCAGAAATGGAGTCCAAACTATCATTCAGCTTTAAAATTAACCAGGAGATCCTCAAAATCATAGGTTTTATAGATGGCTTTCGAGGTAAGTGGAATCAAATTGGCGGTAAAGAATCAAGGTATCTCAATGAACTCCGACAAATAGCTACAATCGAAAGCATTGGTTCATCAACACGAATTGAAGGCTCAAAAATGTCGAATGAAGAAGTAGAAGATTTTGTGAACTTAATCAAAATCACCTCATTCAAATCGAGAGATGAGCAGGAAGTATTTGGATATTACGATGCTCTTAATTTAGTGTTAGACTCATATGATTCTATAGATATATCTGAAAATCATATCCACCAAATTCATAAAACACTTCTAAACAAAAGTAAAAAGGACTATAGGCATAGAGGTAAATATAAAATTTTATCAAATAAGGTTGTTGCAAATTACCCAGATGGAAGCCAAAAGATAATTTTTAATACAACCGAAATACATCTTGTGCAAACGGAAATGAAATCAATTATTGAATGGACAAATAAAGCAATACAAAACGAAGAAATACATCCTTTAATAGCTATAGCTACATTTATATATGAGTTTCTATCAATTCATCCTTACCAAGATGGAAATGGAAGATTATCAAGATTATTAACCACATTATTACTTCTTAAATCAAACTATGATTTTGTGCAATATGCATCAGTTGAATATGAAATTGAAAAGCAAAAGAAAGAGTATTACAAAGCTTTAATGGCAGGTCAAAAGAATAGATACACCAAGAAAGAAAAAATTAATAAATGGGTTCTATTCTTCTTAAACACTATTAAAAAAACGATTGAAAAATTAGAGCACAACTATCAAGAAATCAAAGATAAAAAGAGTTATCTTAACCAAAGGCAAAAAGAGGCTATAGACTTCATAAGAAAGAATGAACCAATTAAAATTGGAGACCTCGTCAGCACTTTACCAGAATATACTTCATATATCTTAAAGAAGGATATTAAATATATGGTGGATGAAGGACTGATCAAGAAAATTGGGAAAGGTAGAGCAACAACTTATATACTAAATGAAAGAAAGAACTAAGGGTAACATTATATAAGACGATCATATCTCACTGCGTACCTTGTGAGTGACGACGCTTATAAAAACCGGTAAGTTGACACCTAAATTTAAACTTATAGTAAACATAAGTATCATGCAATCTTAATATCACATATATGACTAATTTTAAACGATGTCCTATCTGTAAGAAAAAAGTGGTAGGCAGATCTGACAAAAGATTTTGCTCATTAGATTGCAAGAATAATTATCATATTAGATTACAAAAACATACCTCTAATGCCACAGAAGAAACAGACAAAATTTTACATAGAAATAGATCTATCCTACTAGAACTCATGGGTCGATCTAAAACAAGAAAAAAAATATCTAGAATAATACTTGATAAAAAAAACTTCAGCTTCGATTACATCACAGGATTTCATATTAACACCAAGAACAAAACGATACATCATGTATATGATTTCTCTTGGGCAATATTCACTGACCAAGAAGTTCTTATAATGAGGAATGTAGAAAAAGATAGCAATAATCCTTAACTCTATTTAGAATTAGAAACCTCACATGGTAAATAGTCACTTAAGAATTACTTCTGTAATAAATGCCCATAGTTTAGATTCTACTATTACAGGTTTACCTACATTTAACTTATCAGATCTAAACCTGCTTTCTGATGTGGATTTTGAACTGCCTACAAATTTAAGATTAGGTCATTTAGCTGAAACCATAGTTTCTAAATTAATCCATTCATCCACTAACTATAATATACGCTACGAAAATATTCAGTTACTTGAAGCTAAAAAAACAATAGGCGAAATCGATTTTATTCTAGAAGAAAACTATACTAAGCAGTTATTTCATATGGAGTTGGCCTATAAGTTTTATCTATATGATCCAAATATATCTTCAGAATCTGTCCATAATTGGGTTGGCCCCAATAGGAATGATTCACTAATAAAGAAGTTAGATAAAACAAAAAACAAACAATTCCCCCTGCTCTATCATAATTGCTCTAAACTAAAGTTTGACAAAATAAACCTTGACAACGTTTCTCAAGTCCTTTGTCTTTTAGCTTCTTTGTATATTCCTTATGAATGCAAAGCATCTTTCAGTTCCTCTTATCAAAAAGCTATAAAAGGTTATTATTTAACCATTGACAAATTTATTAGTTTGAATAATACCGAGAAAATGTATTTCCTGCCTTCTAAGCAAGCATGGGGAATGGATCCAGCTAAGAACAAAACATGGTTAGAGTTTTATGAAATAGAGAACCAACTAAAAAATTCTATTAAAGAAAAACAGGCTCTCTTGTGCTGGCAGAAGTACGGAGATTCTTTTATTTCATTTTTTATTGTTTGGTGGTAATCATAATTATCCACTTAGAGTTTTAATAACTTGATTTTCTATCATTACTCTACTCATTAATTGTATTATACAATTCTCATAATGTAAATAAGCATATACTTCTTCAGTTAATCTATTTTTATAGTTGTAAAAAATAAAATATAGATACCTGCGAAGGAATCTATTTCTTTTGGTATCTAAGCCTTTATAATTTAAATTACAAAAATAAGCACTACTAGAAAAAATATGTGGCTACACAAATTAGAAATAAGCAATTGGATCTTTCTTAGTATTTTACTATGCCGTGAAAGATCTACATTTACATAAATAATATGTACCCTTGTTTACATTATAGACCAGCCTACACCTGCAAAATAGACATAGATCCAATTAAGTAAATTGTACATTTAGAAAATGTAATAAGAGAAAAATTATATCTCTACGTGCGTAAGTGTAAATGCTCCGAATATCCCTAGACCGTTATCTACGTTACTAAAGATATTAGCACCATTCTTAAGATTAGTACTAGAAGTAGAACTAGACTTGTACTCTTCTAGAGATTTTATATGCTCGAAAAGATCCGATGATACTGCGCGTACTTTGATGGATAGGTTATTTACTAAATAATTGACATCGCCGCCAGCATTAGGATCTACGATAGGTCCTTGACCAGGTGTGTCAGCGGTTTCACTTATATTATCGTCTGGGGGAATAGCAAAAAAAGAAGCATTATGAACTGATCCATTAAATCCTGAATCAGAGAGGAATAATAACTTATCTACATCTCTTCTTAAAGATCCTACTGCAGCATCCCCCGTTAACTTCTGTTTGAGCGTTTCTAGATTAGAACCATTATATACCTGCCCTCTTGAGTCTTTTATATTATCAGGATCTTTCTTCACAATTTCCCATATATAATAATTCTGTTCGTTACCGTCATCCTTAATTTCCATATTTACTTCGAAAACTGGATTACCATCTATATTGTGTTGTTCTATAGCGGTAATTTCTACCTCAGGAATAGAGGGTACATAACTTACAGCTGAGACTTGTTTGTATCCCGGCGCTTGTACAAAGATTTCATATAGATGACCTTCTTGAGGCTTAGCCCCCTTACTCGAATAAGTACCATCACCATGATTATTGATAAGTATTTCATCCCCAGTATTCCTATCTTCTAGAAGAATAGTAGCATCTACAATAGGCTCGATTCTACTTGATTCATCAAAGATATTTTCCGTTGAAGCCAGGGATATAATCCACAGAGAATCAGGTGTAAAAACAGAGTTAAGTACAATTTCGGGAACAAAATCCGATCCACCAAAATCTATCTGCTTTTGACAACCTATCGTTATGATTAGCAAGCAAAAAAATGATATGTGACTGATTTTAATCATTGTGTGCTCCTAATTTACAGAATCTTAATCTAAAAGTACAGTTAATGTCGATATTTCTATTGTTAAAACTGAAATTCTACACTTAACTGTGGTAATATGGGAAATATACTTAACTGATTAACTTGGAAAGCTCCATTCTGATCTTGAAGTAAATACAAATAATAAGGGTTAAATCTGTTATAAACATTGTACACGCCAGCACTTATTACCCAGTTTGCGTTTTTCGTTTCCTTCTTATATTCTACATTGACATCCAGATGATGAAATGCCGGAATTTGCCGATTATTACGATCTGGTAAATTAATGATACTAGTACAATCTATCGGTGATTTAGAGCGGCTATTTGCAATCGTTGTGCGCTGTCCTGAGTTATATGTCCAAAGCAGGCTTAGCGTTAATTGCTCGTTTAATACATAATAAACTCCGGTATTGATATCATGTCTGTAATCAAATCTATATGGGAAATATCTATCTCCCAGAATTTCTTCAAATTTCCTTTCTGATTTACCTAATCCATAAGAAATCCACGCTTTGATTTTAGAAGAATTATATTGTAGATAAGTTTCCGCACCATAAGCTCTTCCTATACCAGTAGTAACTCGGTCTTCCCATTCTGTCGTTTCTACGTTGTCAGGTATAAACTCATCATTATTAAGTATATATAGAAACAGATCCGTATTATTGTCAAAGTCTATCAGGTTATTCATACGTTTATAATAACCTGATATTGATATGCTTAGATTATCATCCATATTATATAGAGTGCTTAAGGAAATTTCATAAGCGTCCTGTGGCCTCACCCTTTCCGTACTAGGCACCCATAATTCTGTAGGCAGTCCTGCAGAAGGATTAGCAAGCAAATGTACATTCTGAGTCATCTTCGATGCTGACAAACCCATTTTCAACTTTTTACCAGGGTAATAATCTAATTTGAATCTAGGCTGGAAAGAAACATAAGTTGTTTCATTTGTAAAAAAAGATACATGAAACCCCGTTGATAGATCTAAGTTTCTAAGCAACTGTATACTATTGTCCATGTATATAGAACTTTCCTGCGCATTAAGTTTCATACCTCTTACAGGATCATTAATAGTGGTGTCAGAAACAAAAACTTGAGACTGTGTTATACTTGGTTCATACTCATGAAAAATCGTTTTTACTCCAGTACTAATTGTGTACTTATTGTTTATGTAAATATTAAGCCCTACGCCTAGTCCTATGTCTCTTATTCCAGATTGAGTCTGCACATCATATACGATATCTTCTACAAGTTCTTCATTTATTATATTGTCAAAAGTATATTTCCCACTGGTAAATGAGGAGTAGTTATTATAATAGGCGTCAGTTTGTAAAAATAGCTTAGACCCTATTGATCTTGACCAATCTAATTTGATTACATCATTACCCCAGTTTATACGATTATCATTTCTAAAATCCAATGTTGAATTACCTGTAAATTCTTGAGTCTGTGATATAGCTATACGATCTGATCCTCTATACCCCATGATGGATATCTTGTTAGAAGGAGAAAAATAATGGGTTACCTTGCCTAGCAAATCTTCATAATTCATATTCGTATTAAGAACGTCTGGCGTACTTTCTAAAATAGGATTGAGATATAGATCAAACCAAGAGTAACGTGCTGCAATATTGTAAGTTGTTTTTTCATCATCTATAGGTCCTTCGAGACTAGCCTTTATTCCTAACAAACTTGCTTGCACATTTCCCGACTGGGATCTAGAATTACCATCTTTGAGTTTGATATCTACAACTGATGATAATCGCCCTCCATACCTAGATGGAAATCCAGAAGAAATATATTCTGTACTCTTGATAGCATCATTGACAAGAATAGATGAAATCCCTCCCATATGACCAAATTCATATATAGGTACTCCGTCTAACAAAATCAAGTTCTGATCTCTACCTCCTCCTCTAACAAAAAGGCCATTCTGAGCTTCTCCCCCAGAAACTACACCCGGATATTTTTTTAGGGTATTTAATACATCTTTCTCTCCTAACAAAGAAGGAAAAGAACTCGCCTCACTTATAAAGACTTCTGCATATCCCGTAGAATCTTCTGTATGAACGCCAGAGGTAATAATAATATCTGGTAACGAATTATCTGTTTCCATATAGACATTTATATTATCCTGACCGGGCATAATAACTATAGTTTGAGATTTGAATCCTAGATAAGAAAACTCTAGACTCATCGTATCTTCTGTTATCGTCTCATAGGCAAAATATCCAGAATCATTAGTTAAGATAGCATCACCTCCTGTACTTGTCACTTGCGCCGCCGCAAGACTCTCCCCGCTCCTAGCATCACGTATAACTCCAGTCAGTATTCGATTTGCAGTCTTAGGAAGCAGGATAATTTTATTTCTGGATATTTCTTTCAGTTCTATCTCATTATCAAATAGAAAAATGACAAGCTCCCTGAGAGACTCGAAATCCTTGTATAGAATTACCTTTCGATCTAGTTTTAGATTCTTGGCATTATAGCTGAAGACTATATTGTTTTCTTGTTCCAGATGATCGAGAAACATCTGTATACTCCCATTTCTGATGTTACATATAGGAATTACGTCTAGAATAGAAAGGGAATTTTGGGCCTTGGATTGTTGTAGTACAATTAAGAGAAGTAGGAAAACTAGATAGATGCGATTTTTCACATATTAGCAATTGATCTCTGTTATAACGATCTTATTTTGAGTATTGTTAACCTTGATCTGAAATAATACTTTTAATTCTTCTATGACTTCATCTAAAGTCTCTAGTTGAAATTCTGTATTGATAAAACAATTTTCTGTTTTCGTATCTACAGACAATTCTATAGTTTTGCCGTAGTGCCTTGACAGATCTTGTAATGCCTCTGGAAGAAAAGTATTATTGAAAACTAGTTTTTCTGTTTTCCAAGAAACTAGATTATCATTATTTTTGTCAAATTTCATGAAGTTATCAACTGTTCCAGTAATCATGTCACCAGCACTTAATTGTACTGTCCTCTTTCCGTTAGAAACGGCTACAATTCCTTCTTGTACATATACTTCTATCTCAGCTCCCATTTTTTTAACATTGAATGCTGTACCAACTACCCTTATTTCAAAATCTGATACATCTACAGTAAATGGATGATTCTGATCTGGAGCAACCTGAAAAAATGCCTCTCCTTTATTAAGATTTATATTTCTATTTTCTTTTGTAAAATGACCTAAATCTAGCTCTGACGCTTTGTTTACCCAAATAGCTGATCCATCTTCTAGATTCTTAGAGATCACTTGATCTGAAGCTGCTAGTAAACCTAAGTTATCTTCTGTATCACCTATTTGTGTTTCAGTTGTGCTGTTCCAAATGAAAAATCCTGCTAAGAGTGCTATAGAAGCAGCCATAGCCATCTTCCATAATGGAAAAACAGATGTACCTTTTTCTTCGGAAACTATAATTTCTTTTTCCTCTGTAGTAATAATCTCTTTCTCTTCTGTAAGCTGGACATCTAGTTTATCCCAAGCTTTAGGAGAATCGAATTCTTGATAATCTTTCATATCGTCTAGCAATTCCCAATTTTTCTCTAACTGCTGTAAGGCTAATAGATTATTCTTAGATTCCTCTTTCCACAACTCCAGAGCTGCTAACTCTTCCTTAGATTCTTTGCTTAGTAAGTAATTATGTATGACAGAGTCAATGTTCATTGTCTAATTTTGCTTTATATTTTTCTCTTAAGTTCCTTAGGGCTATAGATACCTGAGTTTCTACAGTTTTTACAGATATATCCTTCAATTCCGCAATTTCGTTATAAGTAAGCCCCTGTAGTTTACTTAGTACAAATATATCTCGACATTTGGGAGGTAAATGTCGTATGGAATTATTAAGCTCCTCTTTCATCATAAGGATAGTCGCTTCTTTGTCTATTTTGTCGTCTGTAAGCCTTGATTGTAATACAGTATAATCAGAAATTTTATCTCGTTCCGATTTTTCTGATCTGATATATTCTAAACTTTTATTCTTAACTGATGTAAAAAGATAGTTTTTAAGCTTAGAGTTTATATCTATTTCTAGACGTTTTTCCCACATTTTCAGCAATACATCTTGTACAATATCTTCAGCCTTTGTCTTATTTCTAAGGATAGAATAAGCAAAATTACATAACGGATTGTAATAGATATCGAACATTTGTCTAAACCCCTTTTTTGATTTTATCTCCACTCAATCTTGATAACTTAATTCTATGCTATATACGAAAAAAATACCCTTTTACACAAATCAAAGCTTAGAATTAGCTCATGTTATATTGTTCAATTACATATATTTGTCCCCTATGAAAACAACATTAACAGTAGTCGGCTTTCTTCTCTTTATGTTTGGCTTTATAGCTCTTTGTCTAAGCTTGGTCAATCTTAAGCTAAGCTTTTTGACTTTTATTGACAAACCAGGCGCAACTTTTGGTTTTGTGATACGCTTAGTAATGATATTTGGAGGGATGGCAATGTTCTACGTAGGAAGAACCTCTGATCCTGATGAATTCATTTAGTAAAATTCCTGACTAATTCTGTTATATATCTATCTTTTACAGCTTATTTGACTAATTATACATTATAGTTAAGCCCGCCATATAAGTATTACAAAACACCGTGACTGTTAAAATAAAATTGCATCTAAATTAGATGTGAGATCTTGGATAAATTGCTTACAACAATTACCCTAAGCTAAAGAAAATTATTCGCAGCAAACCAAAATAATGAAAACAATATCAGCTTACTGTCTATTAACAGTAAATCTATAATCAGGATATTATCCTGTATATTATTTATCACTATTGCACTCCAGAGTAATGCTCAAATTGAAATCGGTAATGGTACAACCCAGACTTTACTAAGCGGAGATGGACAATATCACATATTTACAAATACCATGTCTAACAATCCTTCTATTAACAATTTAAATATGATGAATGGATTTGCCCCCGTAGATGGAGGTGCGTTTATAAATAATGGTGTCCTATTTCTCAAAGAGAATATTGAATTTGAAGCTAATATGGAAGTGCTTACGCCTAAGGTTTTTACAAATAACAGTAGCTTAACCATAAGTGAGGATGGCGAAGTTATTATAAATGAATAAGTACAATTTATATAAAAATACGAACTGACCATGATCGGCTAATTCGCCTCTGCCCTGTCAGTTCGTATTTTTATTTCCAAGGTCCGTCGGTCATCACATTTATTACAATTCCCTCTTTATCGATTATATATAATCCGCTAGTACAGGCTAACCAAATATTCATTTCTTTGTCTTTCACAAAAGCCATAGTCGATCTAGGCAGCTTATAGTTCACGAACTTGTTATCTGAGTATTTGTAAGCACCATTACTAATTCTACCTCTTTATCTTGAGAGTTGCAGCCGACTGATAGAATGATCTAAAGCATAATCATTAAGATCTTCATGTTTTCTTAATTTTTGAAATACTTATGAACGGCCTTAGTTATCCATTTTTATTTTTCAACTATTCCGAAATAAACTAAGTTATGGCTTTGCGTTTTAAATTTAATATCCAGCAGCTTGTCCGTCTTTCCTACTCTCGCTAGCACCATAATAAACTTTATTTTTTTCGTCCCACATGATTGCTTGGTATCCTCCATATCCTCCTATATTCCACTGTACCTTATGCCCCTTTTTAGATAACTCACGAATAACTTCGTAATCAATACCTGTTTCCAAATACAGAATACCACCATCCTCCATCTTACTGCCAGTAGGCTGAGAAGATCCACCATGTTGTATTCGTGGTGCATCTCCCGCTTCTTGTAGATTCATATTGAAGTCGATTAGATTAATCACAATTTGTGCATGTCCCTGTGGCTGCATAGCACCACCCATCACTCCGAAACTAACCCAAGGTTTTCCATCTTTGGTTATGAATGCAGGGATGATTGTATGGAAGGGACGTTTACCCGGTTCGTATGCATTCATATGATTCGCATCAAGGGCAAATAATTCACCTCGATCTTGTAATACAAAACCTAATCCAGGAGGAGTCATACCAGACCCCATGCCTCTGTAGTTACTCTGTATGAGTGATATCATATTACCATCTCCATCAGCAACAGTCAGATAAATAGTATCCCCATCTTTCAACTTGCTTTCTGTTATACGTTTGGCTGCCTTTTGGGGATTGATTAACTTTCGGCGGTCATCTGCGTAAGATTTAGAGATCAATTGTTTCACAGGAACTGTTGCAAAATCCATATCAGAATAGTATTTAGCTCTATCTTCAAAGGCTAATTTCTTCGCTTCTGTAAAAGTGTGTATATACTCCTCACTTCCAAAACCCATTTCAGAAATATCATAGTCTTCTAGCAGATTCAATATCTGCAATGCAGCAATACCTTGCCCATTAGGTGGTATTTCCCACACATCATATCCTCGGTAATTTGTGGAAACGGGATTTACCCATTCTGAAGTATGACTGGCCATATCTTCATAAGATATAAATCCTCCTTGCTGCTTCATATAGTTAGCAATAGTCCGAGCAATCTCTCCTTTATAAAAAGCATCACGTCCTCCCTCTACTATCTTTTTGAATGTATTAGCCAGCGCAGGATTCTTAAATATTTCTCCTTTGACAGGCGCCTTCCCTTTCGGCGCAAACACCTCAGCAAAGCCCGCGTATTTCGATAGGAACGGCACACTAAGATTCATGTAGTATGCTACTAATTCTGTAACAGGAAAACCATTTTCTGAATATTCTATAGCGGGTTGTAGTATTTCAGACATAGGCAGCTTACCATATTCTTTATGTAATTCAAACCATCCATCTACACAACCCGGCACTGAAACAGGTAAGGGACCATGGGATGGAATTTTAGTCATCTCGTTTTTTATGAAGTAATCTAGTGTTAAAGATTTAGGTGATCGTCCACTTGCATTTAATGCCGTTAATTCATTCTTATCAGCATCCCATATTATTGCAAATAAATCTCCACCCATTCCATTCCCTGTTGGTTCTACTAAACCTAAAACTGCATTGGCAGCAATAGCTGCATCTATTGCACTTCCTCCCTTCTTTAAGATATCCAGAGCTACCTGTGTAGCTAGAGGCTGTGATGTGGCTGCCATTCCATGCTGGGCAATTACTTCCGATCTTGTGGCGAAAGATTTTCCTGTGATACGATCTTGAGCTTTTACCCCCAGAGTGATTGTGAATAGTATGATTAAGAGAATTACTTTATTTGTCATTTGATTTATTTTATTCGCGTTACACTATTTCCTAAAGTATGAAAATTTCAATATTTGCTGCAACTATTTTTTTTTTAAAGCATTAGTTTTTCAAAAATCTCAATGTTGTTATTCTGATATTTTATACATTGATCAAAGACCTCATTCCACCTAACGAAATTATTATACGTGGCGTATCCCTTAGGGTATGCCATCGTCATCATGTGTTATCTGTTTTGCTTCACCTCTTAGCTTAGGTTTATTTTTAATTCGAGATTTCCACCCAGTCCAAATTCAACAATTTTTTTCAATGTTGAGATTCTAACCTCTTTGATATTGTTTTCAATTTTAGAAATGTACGATTTGGTTGTGCCCACTTTATCAGCTAATTCCTGTTGGGTTAATCCTGATTTTATCCTTGCTTCTCTAATCATAAACCCAAGTTTAAATTCTTCATATCCTTTTTCTAATTCATCTCGTTCAGGGGTCCCCTCTTTTCCATAGTACCTCTCCTTGAGATTATCTAATGATTTTGTATTAGGATTTTTCTTTCTCATATTCTTTTCTGATTTTCTTAGCTCTTGTAATTACTGATTTTGGTGTTTTTTGAGTTTTCTTTTGGAACCTATTAATTGTTATAACAAGTTTGTCGTCGTCAAAGAATGACATAACTCTGTATATGTTAGAACCGAATTTGACCCGCACTTCATAAATGCCATCTTCTATGTGTTTCAGGTAGGTTGTAGGAACAACTTCAATTTCTTCAATCAATTGGAAAGTCCAAATGAATTTATTCCGAATCTAATTTGGCTGGGTATCTAAGAAGTCCGTTGTGTATTCTTTGTAAGTTTCAACCGTTCTAAATTTACCCATTGCCGTAATATACGATAAGTTTCACTAAAGGGCAACTATTGAAGAAAGAATATTGAGCCCATGGCTTGGTTTAAGAGTCTTTTAAGCTGTCTTCTTTTGTCATTCTTTGGCATTACAGATAACGGATGATGACATGTACCGTATCCCGTAGGGTATGGCATCATCGTCATGTGTTATAGGTCGGCATTGGCTCATACGGGTTGTAATTCTGTACTTACCAATTCTTTCCCGATTTGTTTGATAGCCTTTTCTATTTTAGCAACCTGTTCTAGACTTGGGAATTTTATTCCTTTAGAATATTGTCTAAGTAAGCTTGAATTCATTCCAATTCGCTTGGCCAGACTTGTGATGTTTATGTACTCGTTTACCTTAAAGAACTCCTGAATATCCATTACTAATTCAAATTGAATCTTTGGAGTTTTCCTTTCGGTCTCTTCAAAGTATAGTTCTAAAGCCTCCTTTGAGTTCTCAATTAGTTTAGCTATGGTTTCACCCGAGCTAAATACTGAAGGTAATTTATCAACTTGACTCCAATAGCCATCCTTGTTCTTCTCAATTATTAGTTTGTACTTGCTCATTTTAATCCTGCTTGTTTCATAATTCGATTTGCAGTACCTGTCGGTATCTCTTTGCCTCTATGGTATGGGAAGACTATTGTTTCTGGGCTATCTTCATTGCGAAGAATTTTGTGACTTCCCTTCTGACGAATTTGCCTCCATCCTGCTTTCTTTAGCTTTTTGAGTAATTCATCACACTTCATAAAAGCAAGGTAACATAAATGTTACTAAAAATCAAGTTTATTATCTAATATCAGGATATTTATCTGTTAGTTCAAGCTTCTTAATTCTTGATTGGATGCCACCTATATTTCGCTTGAAGTGAATAGAAAGCTCCTTGTTAGATAGCCCTTTGCAAAACAAAATTTCAAGTTCTTCATCTGCCTCTGGACTCCAAGGAGAATATGCATTTGGATATTTAGCTTTCACCTTGTTTTGGTGTGAAACAGAATCTTCTGTCTTTTTGGCTTTAAAGAACTTGAGAAGTGACGAATTGAAGTACTTAGCAAATAACTCAATATCTTCTTCATATATCATGATTTTGAATTTTTCAAATACGCCATCCTTCTTCTTGCTTTCAACAATTGATAAGTAACGTTTGCTATCTTTTGACTCCTTAATATCAAAAAAGTAAGTCCTATTCCCTGCTCTGAAGTATTCGCTAAAGATTGGTTCGTTTTTCATAGTTCTATTTTTTGAGTTGCTGACCTATAACG
>CAYYWZ010000089.1:0-14218 GCA_964475415.1 uncultured Saprospiraceae bacterium
GGCGTTCTATCAATAACAGTTACAATTTTTGTTAAATTTCCTGAGTCTTTAGCGGTTTCAATCGTATCAGCTAAATCTATTTTTTCTTGAATATCAATATCTATTATTTTTATTTGTACAAAGTATCTTACAATTGAAATATTTCCGCTCTTTAAATTTTTTGATTTTTTGTTCTATTAGTCTATCAGATTTATTAATAAATAATCTATTAGGATTAGTGAAGCAATTTTCCAAATAGACCTCCTTTTTTTCTATCAGGATTCTCCGGATCATTTTCCCAATTTTGTAGTTCAGGATGAACAGGGTCATAGCGCCAATCAAGACCTTGTTTACGATAGAAATCTCGTAGAAACTTATAGGGGATGGTATATTCTTCAAGCGGTTTAAACGGAAGTAATTCTTTAGGTACATATTTAGAATCGATCTCTACTTCCATTCCATGCATCCAAGCTAGTTTTGCAAAAGCTAAAGTTAGAACAGATATGTATTTTTCAATATTAGCATGCTTTTGTCTTGCTCTTCTTAGAGTTTTTGTTTCTAATGAATTTAAGCCTAGGTTTAATTTATTAACATCTTTTTCCAAAAACGCTTGGTAAACCATTTTAATCTGTTTCTTATCATCAAAGGTATTATGATGATGTTCATATATTTTATCAAAGTGGGTATATGTCTTTTCTAGTTTAATCCAATCACCTAAAGCAATTTCAAATAAGGCTTTATTGCGAATAAATAGACCTGTTTTATCATTAGATAAATTAATCTTTTTTCGTTGGTTAATGATCTTGTATAATTTTTCGTTTCCAGATATTAGTACTGCTGCTAATGATTGAACAGGAAACCAATATTCTTCTTTTCTGTTGTAGGATTCATTAAATAAATCAAATAACATTCCGGTTGTGCTAAGATATAATTTAGCACTTTCTTGATTTTTGTCTAATAAGCTTTTGTAAAGTCCAATGATTTTAGTGTTAGATTTCATTGTCATTTGAACTTGTTTTTTATTATATTTTGGATCATTAAGCCAACCTAAATATTTTTTTTCATTTTCTAATTCCCTTAATATTCGGGGATTTAATTTATTATGTAAATCGTTCATTAATTAACTTTTATAATATTGGACTTCCCCAATTAAATTATTCGCATTACCTGTTGTAGTTCGGTCAACTACAGTTACGATTTTAATAAGTTTACCCATCGCCTTGGCTTGAATAATTGAATTCGCTGTTATTATTTTAAGTGGATTATCTGTATCATATAAATTTTCAATAACAAAGTCTATCCATTCGTCTGTCATTTGTGCTGGTAATGCTGTGTTGGGATTAGCTCCAGTTAAACTTATGCTTCCACCAGTCCATTGCTTACTTTTATTTATTATTACTTCTCCTGTTTCGTTATTAATAAATACGCCATCGAACCCATTATTAGATCCATAAGTACCATCAAAATGACTGAAGCCACTGGTTTCTCCATCTTCTATTATCTCTTTTAAAAGATCTTCAGTTTTTGTCCCAAGTTGATCTCCATTCGCTACAATATCGTCAAATTGTGCTTTTAAATTAGGTTCTGTTACATTAAATTTATTTGCATTCGTATTTATGAATCCTCCAGAAATAGAATTGCCTGAGGACGAATTAGTTAGATTTTTGGGATTTAGGTTTTTAAAGGTACTTGGATCTATAATTGATCTAAAAATAGTTTTGCTAATGTTTGGAAGTCCATTTCTAACAAATCCTTTTTTTAAGGTTATAATTCAATAACAGATTAGTGGCAATTGTTATAATTAATAATAATAGAATTTCACTCTTTAGATCGTTGTAAAATGATAAGAAAGTAGGTTTTTTTAATTTGTAAAAATTAGTATAGCCCAAGATTAAAAATGAGATAGTAAATATTATTAGTGAGGATAATAGTTTGTATTTATTATTAATTTTTAGGAAGTTAAATAAATCTTCAATTTTAATGAAAATAAATATATAAAATAAACAAAATCCATACAATGGTATTGAAACATAAAAGACAAACTGAATTACAAACTGAATAATTTGACTTCTTAAATTATATAAACTTTCGTCATTAATAAAAAAATTTAAAAATATTTTGAATAGAAGGTAAATTAAGACAATAGCAAATAAATAGAAAGCTATCAGGAAAATAGACTTTTTTAGTTTCCGCATGGTACATAGTTAATTGGATAATCTTGAGATAGTAAATATTTTAGATCGTCTTTAACTTTAGGTCTCCTTCTAGCTCCCTAAATAACTGGAGAGCTTTAGCAGTTTAAAATTAATTAATAAATTGCAATTATGAACTAACACAGAAAGACCTGGAGCCAACAGGAAAAAATGATAAAAAGTAGAGTAAAATTACGCATTTCAAATATTACGAATTTTGCAATATAATTTCAAGCAAGTTATTTATTTTTTCTTTAAGTATTTGACTTTTGTAATGAACGGTCACGTATTTGTAATGAACGGTTACTTTCATGTAACCAAAGGTATTTTTATCTCTTATAAGATAGTATATTTTAAATTCTATAATAACATTATCTGCCAGACTTATTGTAGTATATGAGTTGCTAATGAAGTTGTTCTATAATGATTTGACCCTTATTAAGATCTATATCTTAATAAGGGTTTTTTAATAGCGAGCCATAGCATAGCTGACCCATCATCAAAAGGATGTCCACAACCTGGTTAACTGAATTAGACAAAAAAAAACCTCTACAAAGAGAGGTTTCTTTTTTTATTTGTTAAACTATTATAAGTTAGGTATTCTTAGTTGCTGACCAGGATAGATTTTATTCGGGTCACTCAACATAGGCTTGTTAGCTTCGAATATTTCGTTGTACTTCATTGGGTCACCATACATTTCTTTCGCTATCTTAGAAAGAGAATCACCAGACTGTACTTCGTAAAATCTTGACTGCGGAGGAGCAACAACGGATAATCTATCATCTACCGTAGCGATTCCCTCGGTATTACCTAAGATAAGAACAATTTTCTCTTTATCATCTACAGAATCTGTTTGGCCGTATACAGTTGCTTTGTCATCGTCCAGTTCTACAGCAAGATTATCGACTTTGATTCCTGAGCTTTGAACAACTGACGTAAGTAAGCTTTCTCTATGTCTTTTTACTTCAGCAGAATCTGCAGCTGCTTCAGCTTTTTCTTCAGCCTTGTTAGAAAGTACTTTACTACCTACGTTTTTTAGAAATGAAAATAAACCCATTTATTAGTTTTTTAGTTTTAAAATGATGTGAAATATGAACAAAAGTAATAACTCTCATAGACTTAGAAAAATTCCGTCACCTGTTGTTTATTTTACAATTTTCTAAAAAGTATAATTAGATAAGGTGTTTTTCTGGAAAAAATAGCGAAATCACCTATTAGTGAAATGAGTACTATTAGTAAATCAACCCTTAGATGGTCTAATAAGATACTCAATCAGGCATAATTTATAGTTTTTGCTTGTTGGCTTGTTTTAATCTAAGCTAAAGGCGAAAAATTACGGATATTACTTATATTTGCGGAGTTTTTTAATAAAGATAAAAATATGCAAGGTAAAGGGATAATTAAGCTGTTTTTTTGGCTTCTTTTGATAGTAACGGTACTTCAGTTCTTTTTTATGTACCCAACAAGGAAGGCTGAGAAGGCTGCTGATGAGTATGCAGAGCAAGTTGCAAGTAAGTTTTCGGGTGAAGAAGCACTAGATGCTGGAAAAGCTGCAAGGTTAAGCTATTTAGATTCTATTTCTTCTGAGAAGATATTCTCTATTCCATTTTTCAAAGATTTTACATATGACGAGCTGAAAAATAGACAGTTAGCATATGGTTTGGATCTTAAAGGTGGTATGAGTGCAGTTCTGCAAGTGGATCTTAAAGATTTACTCATCAATTTGTCAAATAGTAGTAGAGATGAAAATTTCAGAAAAGCACTTGATGATGCTGATGCAGCTCAACAAAATTCTCAATCTGATTATATCACTTTATTTTCTAGAGCTTACGAAAACCTGAACACAGATAAGAAATTATCTACCATATTCATGCGTAATCCGGGACTAAGAGAAGATATTAATGCTAATACAACAAATGGTGAGGTTGCTAGAATCCTAAGAGAAAAGGCTGATGAAACTGTAAATCTTACTTTTATGAGATTAAAGCAGAGAATCGATAAGCTAGGAGTAACACAACCTAATGTCTCTCTTGATGCTTCTAGAGATCTTATTACTGTAGAAATGCCAGGTATAGAAAATCCTGAAAGAGCAAGAAAGATGCTAGTTTCTGCAGCTAAGTTAGAATTCTGGAATACTTATAGACTTTCTGATAATAACGGAGCTATCGCTAATGCGATCACACAGATGGATACTAAGCTGAAAAACTTAGAAGGTGGCGTAGAGGAAACTGTAGCAGAGTTTGATACTACATGGACTCAAACACTAGATGACTTAGGAAATCCAACAGGAGATTCTACATTTACTACAGTACCTAAGCAGATGGATCCTTTCGCTCAGATGGGACCACTGTTAAGCTTGCTACAAATGCAGCCTAGATATTCTGATAATGTATTAGGTCTTGCTGAAAAAAATAAGAAAGATGCCATAGATGCTATGCTTGCTAGACCTGAAGTTCAGGGAATGCTACCAGCAGATCTAAAACTTCTATGGTCTAACAAACCAGTTTCTTTTGAAGGTGTAGAGGGAGAAGACGGTATAGAAGATATGTATCAGCTGTACATGATCAAAATGGATCCTGGAAAAGAAAGTGCACCATTGACAGGTGATGTAATAGTAGATGCTTCTCAAGGACCTAATCCGAATGGAGAAATAGCAGTTAACCTAAGAATGGATGCTAACGGTACTAGAACCTGGGGAGAAATGACAACTGCAGCTTCGCAGGGCGGTGCTAGAGAAATAGCAATCGTACTGGATGATGAGGTTGTATCAGCGCCTAGAGTTAACTCTCCGATTACGGGAGGTAGTTCAGAGATAACAGGAAACTTCAGCGTACAAGAAGCCTCTGATTTGTCTAGTATCTTAGAAGTAGGTAAGTTGCCTGCAAAAACATCGATAGTCCAAGAATCAAATGTAGGACCGTCGTTAGGAAAGAAAAATATTAACTCTAGTATGATGGCCTTAGCAATAGGGTTTTCTATGCTATTATTATTTATGATACTTTATTATGGAGGTGCAGGTATAGTAGCGATCATCGCCCTATTACTTAACTTGTTTTTCATTTTTGGAGCACTTGCATCATTTGGTACGGTGCTAACCTTGCCTGGAATTGCAGGTATAATCTTGACGATAGGTATGGCAGTCGATGCCAACGTAATCATATTCGAGAGGGTACGTGAAGAACTTAGGGCAGGTAAGTCTACACTTGCATCTATAGCAGATGGTTTTAAGAATTCGTATTCTGCCATTATAGATGCCAATGTAACTACGATACTTGTTGCTATGGTATTGGCTTATTACGGAATGGGACCGATCAAAGGTTTTGCAGTTGTATTGATTATAGGTGTGCTTTGCTCACTATTTACAGCAGTACTACTAGGTAAGATGGTTATTGACTGGTGGACAGGAAGAGGAAATGATCTTACATTCTGGACGTCTCCGTTTAAGAATACAATGGCAAATCTAAATATTGACTGGATCGGTAAGAGAAAGTTTGCATATATGTTCTCTGGCTTCATTATCATAGCTGGACTAGTATCTATGTTTACTAGAGGTTTTGATTTTGGCGTAGATTTCAAAGGTGGATATTCTTACGATGTTGTTTTTGCTGATGATGTAAATGTAGATTCAGAGACCTTGAGAAATGGTCTTGCTAATTATTTTGGATCAGCTCCAGTTGTAAAAAGTGTAGATACTAAAAACACTTTTAACATCGTAACAGACTATAGAATAAGAGAATCAGGAGAGACAGTAGCTAATGAAGTAGCTTCTAAACTATATGAGGGTGTTGCTGCATTGACAGGAATAAGTACATCTAAAGAAAGATTCTTATTGACAGATTCTCAAGGAACACATATTACTAGATCTAGTAAGATAGGACCTACAATTGCAGATGATATCAAGAAGAGTTCTATCTATGCAGGTATATTTGCCTTGCTACTTATATTCTTATACATCTTTATAAGATTTAATAGATGGCAGTTTAGTTTAGGTGCGGTAGCTGCCTTGTTCCATGATTCGCTTGTGGTTCTTGGGCTATTCTCACTTTTACATAATATTGTACCATTTGCCTTGGAGGTAGATCAAGCGTTTATAGCAGCGATCCTGACCGTTATAGCATATTCTATTAACGATACGGTTGTTGTATTCGATAGAATAAGAGAATACTTAGGTATATACTCTAACAAGTCTACGGATGAGGTATTAAACCTAGCAATTAATAGTACAGTAAGTAGAACAGTTATTACCTCTGTAACTACCTTAGTAGTTGTATTAACACTGTTTATTTTTGGAGGAGGAAGTATCAAAGGATTTGCCTTTGCATTGATAATAGGTATTTTAGTGGGTACCTACTCATCTATCTTCGTAGCAACTCCTATAGTAAGAGATTTATCTGATGATCTTAAACCTAAGGTGACAGCTAAGAAAAGCAGTTTTTCTAAGGCTTCTACCGCTAGATAAAAGGTCTGATAAAATATAGAATTAAAGAATCCTTGCGTTATATGTAATGCAAGGATTTTTTTTTGTTTATTATTGACGTAAATATCTTACTTAATTGAAGGGATCTATCTCTATACTATTTTCTAGTTTCTGCTTGTTGCTTTGCTGTATATTACAGTTCTCTTGTAATACTACTTATAAGTTTAAGTCTGGAGAAGAAGCTTATAATCGGAAGCAGTATAAGGTAGCTATCGATATATTAGCAGAAGAATACAAGAATAACTCTAACAAATCAGCCAAATCTAGAAACGCTTATCTGATCGGAAAGAGCTACAATGCTATGAATGATTATTCTAGTGCACTAGGATGGTTCGAGACCGCTCTAGAACTCGAAGATAGAACAGAGATACTTACAGAACTGGCGTATGCTTATAAGCGTAGTGGAAATTATACTTCGGCTGTAAAGGCTTTTTCTGCACTCTATAAAGAGGTGGATTATAAAGATGATGTGGAGAGAGAATTACTTATATGTAAAAGGGTAGTAGAGTGGGAAAAAGAGCGGAAAGAAATATTGTATAAAATTCAGCCAATAGGGGTCAATACAGAATTTTCGGAATTTGGAGTTACCAAGTTTGAAGATGAGCAGATAGTCTTTACTTCTGACCGTAATTCAGAATTGAATACAGAATCTTATAATTGGACAGGGAATAGTTTTTCTGATATCTATATTTCAGATTATAATGGTAACAATTTACAAGTGTTCGATAAGCCTATTAATTCTGAGCATAATGATGGGATGGCTTGTTTTAATAAAGACTTCACGGAGATTTATTTTACACGTTGTGAGTCTGAAGAATTAAGAGATGAATATTGTAGAATCTATTTTTCCTTCTATGATTTTAATGGTTGGTCGGATCCGTACCAGCTTACTTTTTTTAAGGAGAATGTAAATTATGGTGCACCTACTTTGTTTAGAGAAGATTCTATTTTGGTATTCTCAGCAGATGTATCTGGTGTACATGATCTATATTATTCAGTCAGGGAAAATAGAGCATGGTCTGAAGCTATCCCCATGCCTGACTATATAAATACTAGAGGCAACGAAAAGTTTCCTACTGCCGATAATGATACTTTATATTTTTCCTCTGACTATCATGCTGGCTTAGGCGGATTGGATATTTTTAAAATTGTATTACGTGCAGATGGAAGTTTCTCTAGACCTGAAAATCTAAGATCTCCTGTTAACTCTAGCTATGATGATTTTGGATATGCTGTAGTAGAAAGAACAGATAAGGAAGTGAAAGGATTCCTGAGTTCCTCCAGAGGAAACAAAGGGGCTGACGATATTTTCAAATTTACTGCTCGTAAGAATCCTGAAGTCATAGAAGAAGAACCAGAATTAGAGCAAGACACCATAGAGCTTGCAGAATTATATCTAGCCTTAAAAGTTGTAGGAGCTGATCCTGATGAGCAATCAACTGTTACAATTCCACTGCCAGAAAGTAAGTTGTTATTTAATATGAATAAAACAACAACAAGTGAAAAGCTAGATAATAAAGCTTACCTCATCAAGCAAATCGACAAAGAAGGTAGTATAGAAATCAAGGTTTCTAATCCTAATTATTTTACTAAAACTGTTGTTATAAATATACCTGATGAATTACCAGATACCTACGAGAATTCAAGTTATACCATCAACAAAACAATTACACTAAGTCCTATTATAAAAGACAAAGAAATTGTATTGGAGAATATCTATTATGATTTTGACAAGTGGGATATTAGAGAGGATGCACGACCTTCTTTAGATGAGTTGACTCAACTACTCATCGATAATCCCTCAATAAAGATTCAACTTTCTTCACATACAGATTGTAGAGGGGAGGTGGATTATAATGAAGAACTATCTCAGAAAAGAGCACAGTCAGCTGTAGATTATATAGCGGGAAAAAGTGTAAGTGCTACAAGAATGGTTGCCAAAGGGTATGGTGAAAATCTGCTAAGTATAGATTGTATCTGCGATGATTGTACAGAAGAACAACACCAGACCAACAGAAGAACAACGTTCAAGGTTATTGACTAATTCCTTTTATTAGAATAATGATTTTTGTAATAAAAGCTCGTCCATTTTGATTTGTTTCCCTATTTTAGAAACATGGAATCAATTGTGGATTATTTTTCAAATATGCCTACACTACATAGAACCCTTTTGCTAGTAGGAGGCATGAGCTTTTTTCTGTTTTTAGAAAATGTTATTCCCTTTTTTACTCAGCCTTATAATAAGGTAAAGCATACTGGGTTAAATATTTTTTTTACCCTTACGACTATAATAGTAAATTTTTCACTTGCTTTCGTTTTAGTTCTCTCTACCCAGTGGGTTGTAGAACATAATTTTGGTATTGTTCAGTGGCTTCATCTTCCTATGATTGGTACTGCTGTTATTGGTTTACTATTAATGGATTTGATAGGCGCATATTTGCCGCACTGGGCAGAGCACCATGTCAAGTGGATGTGGCAATTCCATATAGTGCATCATACAGATCAGCATGTCGATACAACTACAGCAAATAGGCATCACCCGGGAGAAAGTGTCATCCGTGTAGTATTTACTATACTAGGTATTTTTATTGTAGGTATTCCTATTTGGGTATTCTTTATCTATCAGACTTTATCATTGGTGCTTACACAGTTCAATCATTCTAATTTTGCATTTCCATTGTGGTTGGATAAGATACTCGTTACAGTTATTTGCACGCCCAGTATGCATAGGGTACATCACCATTATAGGCAACCTTATTCTGATTCTAATTACGGTAATATATTTTCGTTTTGGGATAGAATTTTCGGAACCTATAAGATAGTTGATAATAGAAAGTTAGTCTATGGACTAGATACGCATATGGAAGTCGAATCGACGAACCACTTAGGAACCTTGCTGAAGCTACCTTTTGCGGGATATAGATCTGAACGTGATTATGCTGAGCAAGAAATATTATAAGTTTATCCTGTAACAAATTTATAACCCACTCCTCTAATAGATAGTATGTATTCAGGATTCCTAGGATCCACCTCGAAATATTTTCTAAGTGACATAATAAAATTATCTATGGTTCTAGTAGAAGGGTAGACATCGTAGCCCCACACATTCTTAAGCATTTCCTCTCTCGATACTACTTGGTTTTTCTTTTCTATTAGCATCTTAAGTAATAGGATCTCTTTTTTTGTTAGTTGGAAGGTGCCATCTATTCCTTTAGCCTCATAGGAAGAAAAATTTATTTGATTTGATCCGAATTTGTATACATTATCTAGATCTGCATCTTTTTCTTGAAATCGTTCTAGGAGTTTGTGAATTCTTATGATCAGTTCTTCTAGATTATATGGTTTTATTAGATAATCTTCAGCACCAGCTTTTAGTCCTTTTATCCTATCCTTAGAAGTATCTTTTGCAGAAGTTATGATTACAGGAAGAAGTGGGAAGTTTAATTTAAGCCTTTGTAGAACTTTGATACCATCTAATTCCGGTAACATAAGATCTAGTACAACAAGATCGTAGTGAGCTTCCTCTACTTGTTTAAGCGCATCTTTCCCATTAGCAGAAATGTTAACTTCATAGCCCTCCATTTCTAGATTTAGTTTGACTAGCTTACTGATATTAATCTCATCTTCTACAACTAGTATTCTTTCTTTTGTATTCACTATGCTTATTTGTTTTGATCCAGTATTATAAGGAAGGTAGATCCCTTAGGATGGTTGTCCTTTATGCTTATACTTCCATTATGTAATTTGATAATTTCTTTGACAAGATATAAGCCTAAACCTGAGCCTTGCGAATTTCTTGTTTCCTCATCTCCACTTCTATAGAACTTAGTAAATACCTTTTCTTTTTCCAGATCAGTGATGCCTTTTCCCACGTCACTTATACTTATTGAGGTATGCTTTTTACTAGCATTGATATCTATTTTTACTTTTGTTTGCTCTCCACTATACTTGAGCGCATTAGAAATAAGATTGTCTATGGCAGTAGAAAATAATTCTTTGTCTAATGCTAAGTTGAATTTTTTACTTTGGGAAAAGATGATTCTATCCTTGTACCTTTTGTTATAGATGTCAACTCGTTCTTGTATTAGACTAGAAAGTTCTGTTTCTTCGAAATTTCCTGCGTAATCATCTAGCTTTGTAGTAAGTAGCAGATTGCTTATGAGGTTTTCTAATCTCAGAATTTCAGTTTCTCCATCGGAAAGTAATTCCGTTTGTTGTTCTTTATTTAAATTTCTTTTCTGTAGAGTTTGATTGATAAGCTTAACTACAGAAAGGGGAGATTTTAGCTCATGGGTTATGGAAAGTAAAAAGTTGTTTTGTCGTTTTGTGACATTCATCTCTCTCTTATAAGATCGGTAGATGAAGTAGATTCCTACTATAAGTGCTATACCGAAAACCATTCCTTCCCCTAGAATCATTTTACGTTGTTTGTTATATTCTTTTTCTGCAAGACTGATTTCTTCAGTCGAGCTTTGTGCTGTAGCTTGTTTTAGTTGGTAGTTTTCTTCATTGAACTTTAGTAACAAGATACTCCACCAGCATAGCGCTGCCAGCATGTATAACATGAAGAGGGTAGTTATATACTTTGATGATGAATTTAGTTTTTTCATTATCTTTTAGGAAAGTCCTAATTTATTGTCTACAATTTATATGTCTTAATTGCAGTTCAGTTGTAGCTATTTTTTATGTAAATATTTTGTCTAATCCTTCTATGATAATCTCCGCAGCATGACTTAACTGTTCTTCGGTATGAGCTGAAGAAACGAATCCAACTTCATAACCTGAAGGTCCCATGTAAATGCCATTATCCAATAGATATCTATGTAAATTTTTGAAATGTTCCATTCCATCATTAGAGATCTGATCTGGTGTCATTGTCCTATGATGAGAAAAGTTAAACCAGAAGATGGATCCTATAGATTGTATATTAAGAGTATAGTCTTTAGTAG
The DNA here is from genome assembly GCA_964475415.1 of uncultured Saprospiraceae bacterium. Lineage (GTDB taxonomy): Bacteria > Bacteroidota > Bacteroidia > Chitinophagales > Saprospiraceae > CALCMJ01. The sequence goes on from CAYYWZ010000089.1 coordinate 11,598, forward strand.
TGCAATGAGCTTGTATCTTACTAACAAACCTATATGTTTTGGCTTCTAGATCCTCATAGAAGTTTTCTTCTATAAGTTGTTCTAGAGTGGCTATTCCAGCTGCCATCGCTACTGGATTTGCAGATAGTGTTCCTGCCTGATATACATCTCCATCAGGAGATATGTGAGACATAATTTCATGACTTGCTCCATAAGCACCCACTGGCATGCCACCGCCAATGATCTTTCCATAAGTGATAATATCAGGTTGGATAGAATAGTATCCAGCTGCACCCTCATAACCTACTCTGAAACCTGATATCACCTCATCAAAAATAAGTAATATATTATAGTCATCACATAGCTTTCTAAGCCATACTAGGTAGTTTCTATCTTGTAATAATAAACCATTGTTAGCAGGGATGGGTTCGATAATGACACAGGCAATATCATCGTTTTCCTTGAACGTTTTTTCTAAGGCTAGAAGATCATTAAGAGGAAGAACTATAGTCTCATTGATAAACGATTCTGGAATACCTGCAGAGGTACTAACACCAAAAGTTGCAAGACCACTTCCTGCCTTCACAAGTAGACTATCTACATGTCCATGATAGCAACCTTCAAATTTTACAATCTTACTCTTCCCAGAATAGCCTCTTGCTAACCTGAGTGCAGACATAACGGCCTCGGTTCCAGAACTTACAAATCTTAATTTATCTATATAGCGATTGTTCTCTAATATTAAACGACCTATTTTGTTTCCTAATGCTGTAGGTGTTCCGAAAGAAGTACCATCAGCTACTGTCGAGCATATACGATCTACAACCTTCTCATTAGCATGACCTAGGATCAGAGGACCCCAGGAACAGCAGAAATCGAGGAATCTATTATTGTCTTCATCTATAATATGAGCTCCTTCTCCTTTTTTTATGAATAGGGGAGGTCCATATACAGATTTAAATGCTCTTACTGGTGAATTTACACCTCCCGGAAATAATTTCTTGGCTTCTTCAAATAACGCTGCTGATTGCTCTCGATTCAAAATTTCTAAATTTTATTGAAAATGTACTACCTCACAAAGATATTAACTCTTTATTTCTTGTATTGTTTTAGATGGGATTTCTTTATTGTATCTGCCTTTTATATGGTCAATAATGGAGTGAATAGACTAGGAAGTTAATTGTATTACATGAATTGTTGTTTACTACGAATTATATAATTTTTACTATCTGAGATGAAGTCCCAAATAGTGCTTTTAGTCTTATAAGTTGAACTAATAGAGGCACTTTAATCATTAATAAACCGAGTAAATAAGGGTATTTTTAGAATTTGGTACAAAAATTGGTTAACATTAATACTAGAAGTTCTATTAAAATGAATGTTAACATAGGAAAAGCAATAAGTACACTATTAGAGAAGAACCATAAGGTTAGTGTTTCTGGTTTAGGTACTTTCAAAGTAGATAATGGTGGAAAAGCTATTGGGAAACCCCCATATGAAGCTGTAATCTTTGACCAAGAAGTTATCGATGACAAGTCTCTTAGAGATTATATTTCAGAGGAATACGGCATCAGCAAAAACAAATCCACTCGTATTATTAATGTTTTTTCTAGTAAAGTTTTGAATGGCGTTCTTAATTATGATGATGTCTATATTCAAGATTTAGGAAAGTTATATAAAGGAGATAATAGAGCTTTATCTTTCTTGCCATTGGAAACCTTAGGTCATAGTGGTGAGTTATTAGATACAAATCTAGAGGAGACTACAGAGGAAAAAATAGAAGATATAATAGAAGAACCTGTAAAAGTAGAAGAAGAAGAAGTTGTAGTAACAAAAACAGAATCTATTTCCAATATTCCCAAAGAAGAAGTGGTAGAACCGATACCTACTACTGAGAAAACGATAAACAGTTCATTTGCTGAGACAAAGACTAACAATACCTTTGAAGAAAAGATAGAGGTTGTAAAAGAAGAAAAGCCGATAATTATCCCTCCTAAATATGAGGAAAAATCAGGTTGTTCTTACATTGTTATTCCACTATTAGCGCTACTCGCTTTCTTTCTATTACTTGCATTAGTAACTAAGTTTTGTTTTTCTGCACTAGATGCTAACAAGACAGCAATAGATGCTGATCCTGATGTTACCGAAATTGTAGATGTCAGTAATGATAATGGAGATAGTGATTCACTAGATTATAGTGAGACGAAGGAAGATAATAGTAATCAGTATGAAGGAAAAACCTACGAAGAGGTACACGATCCTTCTAAACTTATTATGCTACATGAATTGAAAGTAAATCCAGAGGAGTGCATAATTATAACTGGTTCCTTTAAGAAAAATAGAAATGTACTTAAGATGCAGAGAAACCTAGAGACTCTGGGATATAAAACGTTCACTGAGGTAAATATAGATGGAAATCTCACTAGAGTGGGTATTCAGTTTGACTGTCAAAATGAAGACCTCAGGGATTATATTCACGACATCAGGAGAAATATAAAGGGTGCAAAAAAGGCTTGGTATCTCTTACCGAGAGTTCACGTTGACTAAGCTTGTATAGTAACAACCACTGCTGTTTTTCTTCTTATTTCTAATTAAAGTATATACAAAAATTATACGTGTCGTCTCCGTGAGTACGAGAAGAG
>CAYYWZ010000090.1:0-13002 GCA_964475415.1 uncultured Saprospiraceae bacterium
CGGGGTTTTCTTTGTATTAAGATAAGTAATAATATGTTGTAAGCGAAGTAGTTAGGTTATTTCTGAATATCCCTAAAAAAAAGCCTAGCAATAATATTACTAGGCTTTATATATAACTTATAATTAAGTCTTATTTAGGTCTAGGTCTAGCTGAATAATTAATGATCAACTGTCCAGACTTTCTCAGCTTTTCTTTAAGATCCGCAATAATACCCATTGTAACCTCATTATCCACTCTAAGTGATGTCTTTATCGCAGGAATTTGTCTCTCATCTACACTAGATCTGTGCTTTTCTAGAAACAAAGGAATATCTGCTAGATCTGAAATCTTATCACCTAATTGTATACGAGGATTTGTTCCGTATATCGCTTGCTCTTGTTTTACTGGCTTACCGATGTAGATATAATTTACTAGTGACTTTTTCTCTAGTTTTGTAAGTTCTGTTGCTTCTGGCACAGAAACTTGTACTTTCAGAGATGCATCTCTTAATACGGTTACGACCATAAAAAAGAATAGTAACATGAAAATAATATCCGGCAACGATGCAGTAGAAATCGCTGGAGTAGACTTACCTCTTTTCTTTGTAAATTTTCCCATTTTTTTTCTATTTATTCGTTACCAAAATCGGTAGGTTCAGCTTCAGAAATTACCAATGGTATCTTCGAACGAATCTCTTTTTGTTGAGTTCTTTCTAAATACTCATATCCTTTCCCAAATCTTGCGTTAGAAGCATCATCCCATAATTCTCTATATGCTGCTTTCAGCTCATTATATACAGATAAGTAGGTCTTATATTTAGTACCTCTATCATTTTTTAATGAGATGATGGCCTTATTAGGGGCCTCAGCCATATTTTCTAGTCGCTGAGGATTAGAGATAAATGTTTTCGTATTTTCTCTTAACTCATCTATTTTCATTTGCTCACCTCTTACTAATAATTGGTTTTGAGCATTTACAAGTACAGAGTAGACATTTCTTGTTTTTAACTTTTGAATATCCGGCTCTTCATCAGACCATGGCGGAAGTTTAACTAAAACCCCTTTATCCACGTCTATCGTCGTTGTCACTAGAAAGAAAATAAGTAGTAAGAATGCTATATCGGCCATAGAGCCTGCATTTACTTCATTTGTCATTCTAGATCTTGAACTCTGCTTAGCCATAGGTTATTATTTAAATAGATTTCTTAATTCTAAAACTACTATAATAACGAAGGACAAGATAGCCAGGTACCAAGCACCTTTTGTTCCTGCTGTAATCATCTTACTTATGCCTTCACTTATGTTATTCTTCTGTATTAATTCTGAGATAGGCCCAGAGGTTTCAGAAACAGACATTGTATATAGGACAAATAAAACTATTACGATCGCTAGGGCTGCTAAGATAGCTTTCAGGGAACCTTTAGGATTAGAAACTAAACCAAAAAGTCCGAAAACCAACCAAGCAATTACTGCTACAGCTATAAGTAAAAGTACTATATTTATAGCAGGATTGATGAAATCAAAGGATAGATCAGGATTGTTTTTCATGGCAGCATTAAGATCATCTGACATGGTAAATCCTGCACCCTTTATTCCATTTATCAGAGAAAGCATAGATATCGCCACAGCTACTATTCCTAGTATTAGTGCGCCCATCAAGCCTCTTTTTATGAAAAATTGATACATAATATTAATACTTTTTGATTATTTGAATATTCTATTCTTAGCCATTACATCTACGAGGCCTATAGAGGCATCTTCCATTCTATTGACAATTCCGTCAATTTTAGAAACGATATAATTATAGAATATTTGAAGTATAATCGCTGTAATCAATCCAAATACTGTTGTTAATAAGGCTACCTTGATACCCCCCGCAACTACTGCTGGAGAAAGATCACCTACAATCTCAATCTGGTTAAAGGCCTGGATCATCCCGATTACCGTACCCATAAATCCGAGCATCGGTGCAATCGCTATAAATAGAGATATCCATACAAGTCCTTTCTCCAAAAGACCCATTTGTACTGAACCGTAACCTACGATAGCTTTTTCTACAGCTTCTGGTCCATCACCTGCGTGTCTTAGACCCTCGTATAATACACTTGCTGCAGGTCCTGGAGTAGACTTAGCTACTTCTTTAGCTCCTTCTATATCACCATCTGCAAGACGCTCATCTATCTTAGCTAAGAGCTTATCAGTATTAGCAGTTGCTATATTTAATGTGATAATTCTTTCTATGCAGAAAGCCAGTCCTAAAATCAAACAAACAAGTACAAATGACATAAATTTCCAATCACCTTGTATGAAGTATTCCTTCATAGTTTGATGAATTCCTGTCTTAGCTGCTCCAGCAGCTTCTTGTGCTAAAATTTCTGTTGCTCCAAAGCAAGCAAACAAAACGAACACAATTCCTAATGCAATAATCTTCCGCATAACTAGTCGAATTTTCTGTTTTTTAACTTTTAAAAGAATAATTGGTTTATAGAATCCTAAAAATAGAAATTATTAGTAAAGTTCTGCAAAGACATCCAATAAATTTTAACTTTAAATAAAGATTTCTAAATACGCTTATCTAGTTATTCTTTACTTCTAGATGATTAATTACCAAGTATTGGTGCTTTTACATAAAAGTAATATAGGTAAATATATACAACAATATAAATTATAGCTTAAACTATCCTTATAATTTACTAAGAACTACAAGATAGAGACTGTTAAAACTAATTTACATCAACATAATAGAAGCAAAATATGCGGAGGAAGAGGGATTCGAACCCCCGAAACGGTCACCCGTTTACACGCTTTCCAAGCGTGCCTCTTCAGCCACTCGAGCATTCCTCCGTTTTAGATTAGCTCACAAAGTTATTAAATCCTTTCTAATCCTGAAATACTTTAGCAGCATTATCAGAAGTAAGCCTACTTACCTCCTCTAAAGTTGTATTTTTTACCAAAGCTAACTTTTCTGCAATAAAAATAATATAGGAACTTTCATTACGCTTTCCTCTATGTGGCGTCGGCGTCAGATAGGGAGAATCGGTTTCTAATACTAGATAGGATAAAGGTATATTTTCTACTACCTTGTCCAATCCGCTATTCTTGTAGGTAAGCACACCGCCTATCCCCATATAGAAATCACCGATATCCATAATCTGCTTTGCCTGTTCTATACTCCCAGAAAAACAGTGGAAGATACCACGTAAGTTCTCATCTTTCATTTCTGTTACGATCTCTATAGTAAGGTCTTGGGCTTCTCTAGAATGTATTACGATAGGTATTTTGTACTGTTTAGCTAAGCTAATCTGCCTCCTAAAAGCATCCACCTGCTCTTCCTTAAATGTCTTATCCCAATGTAGATCTATGCCTATCTCCCCTACTGCTGCATATTTTCTCTCAGCAAGATTCTTTTCTATAATGGACAATTGGTCACGATAATCTTTTTTGACATAACAAGGATGCAGGCCCATCATCGGGATACAATATCCTGGGTAATCATCCGCCAACTTATGTACTTCATCAATAGAGGAAGCATCTATGTTAGGCAGATAAAGTTTTGAAATATTTTGTTTCTTACACCTGTCAATATATTTTTCCATCTCATCATGGAACTCTGGAAGGTAAAGGTGCGTATGAGTATCTATAAGCATGTAAATTATTATGGCTAAGAAATCAAAAAAATATTACGTTGTATGGGAAGGTGTCACTCCAGGAATTTATGAATCGTGGACTGAATGCCAACTACAAATAGCTGGCTTCCCGAATGCAAAGTATAAATCTTTTAAAACAAAAGAACAAGCTCTTGCTGCTTATAATTCCACTTACGATGAAAATATCGAACGAAAGGAATCTAAAGTCACTGCTTGGGACGAATCCGTTATTGTCAAAAACAGTATTGCAGTAGATGCCGCTTGTAGTGGGAATCCTGGTGATATGGAATATAGAGGTGTGGACACCTATAGTGCAGACGAAATATTTAGAGTAGGTCCATTAAAAAAAGGAACAAATAATGTAGGCGAATTTCTCGCTCTTGTACATGCCCTAGCTTACTTAAAGAAATTAGATAAAGAGGACGTACTGATATATACAGATTCTAAAATAGCTATGGGTTGGGTTAAAAAGAAAAAAGCTAAAACCAAACTAGCACAATCAAGTATCAACAAGCCTATATTTATGCTTATAAGTAGAGCCGAAACTTGGCTGGCTAACAATACTTACAAAAATCCTATTGCTAAGTGGGAGACCAAATTGTGGGGCGAGATCCCAGCAGATTTTGGAAGAAAATAAGCTTATACAAATTTCATTCTGTAATCAGCTTTAACCTTCCCTTTCCTTATAGCTTCTAGTTTCCTTTGGATTAGTCTTTTCTTTAGAGGCTTTAGCATTTCCGTAAACAGCTTACCTTCTATGTGATCATACTCATGCTGTATCACTCTTGCGTTTACACCATCAAAGGCTTTAATGTGTTCTTTGAATTGCTCATCAAAATACTTGATCCTAATAGCATCTAATCTTTCTACGTCTCCTCGTATATGAGGAATACTTAGGCAGCCCTCCTCATAAGTCCATGCCTTACCAGACTCTTCTAACATCTCAGCATTTATAAAAACTTGCTTGATACCTTTTGCTTCTTTTCCCTCTTCATCTATTTGTAAAGTATCTATAATAAATAGTCTCATAGACTTACCTATTTGTGGTGCGGCAAGACCTACACCTTGAGCATTATACATTGTGTCCCACATGTTTTCTATTAAGATCTCTAGGTCTGCATAATCCTCAGATATATCCACGGCTTTTTTCCTTAGGACAGGATGTCCATAAGCTATAACTGGAAGAATCATTTTTTTCATCATATATGTTTTAAGTATCTTTGTAAGATAAGAACAGCACTCACCAGATCTATGTTCTCTTTATTTCTTCTTGCTTTCTTTTTCTTACCAGAATTCAAGATTATATTTTTTGCCTCTAGAGAGGTAAAGCTCTCATCTTGAAAATCTATTTCTAGTTCAGGATACAAGTTTTTTAATTTGGCTGCAAAGTTATCAATGTTAGGCTTTAAATGGGTAAAACTTCCGTCAGAATGCGTAGGTAATCCTATGACCACCTTTTCCACATCTTCTTGTACAAAATAAGATTTTAAGAATGTCAATATATGCTCAGTCGCCTCCGTAGAGATAGGCGATACTATAATTTGTAGGGGGTCAGTAGCTGCTATGCCGCATCTTTTAGCTCCGTAATCTATTCCTAATATTCTTGCCATCTCAAAGTATACATAATGTGAATCAGAAAAAAGCTTAAATAGTTCAAAAAAAAAGACCCCCTCTAAGCATTCTCAGAGAGGGGTCCCATCCCAAAAACAGTAAAATCTTTAATTACTTATTTGATAACAACCATTTTTTTGGTTGCAGTAAATTCACCTGATTTCATAGAGTAGTAGAGAATTCCTTGCGCATTTACTTCTTCTGCGTCAAATTCAACTCTGTTTACTCCTTTGCTATAGTTACCTTTTATTTCAGTTACTAGCTTACCACTTACATCGTGTATAGCTATGCTTACTGACTGGTCTGTAGGAATTACAAACTCGATAACTGTGTTATTAGTAAATGGATTCGGAGTGTTCTGAGCCAAGCTATATACCTGTTCTACACTTCTGTTGTTCAACGTTACATCCATTACTTCTTGATTGTCATTATATGCTTCTGCTACCGTAATAGCTGAAGATATTTTTATAGCGTCACTCACATTTACATTATTTCCAGCTTTCGCTTCTATAATAAATATTGGTGTATTACTATCTATATTGACATCTTCTCTTGCATCCCATGAGAAGGTTACAACATCCTGAGAAAGTACAGCATAGTTAGCTTCAGTCAACGTGATCTGTCCAGATCTAATATTTTGAATCTCTATCCCTTCTAACTCCATTGTAAACTGCATACCCATCAGTCTTGCTTGTTCAGCATATACTGGTATAGATATAAGTTCGCTTGATGTTTTAATACTTGCTTCTGTTGTAAGTACTAGCTGCTCACTAGATCTATTTTCTATTGCTGTATTTCCATTTAAGTTTACGGCAGCTGAGTTATTTACATCACCTACTTTTACACCTATAAAGTTTACAGTCATGTCAGAAACAAAATTCTCTATCATGTAACTTTCTGGAAATTCCTCATCTAGTGGATCATTATCAGCAAAGAGATAATCTCTGTCTATAAATCTCCAAGACTCATTTTCTGGATACGAATCATATATACCTAGAATTAATTTTCTTAACTCTACTAAATCTACTGCAGTTACTTTATCATCATTATTGATATCTGCTGCAATAATTTTGTATGGAGATTCTATAGCATTTAAGCCTAGAACATGTCTCTGTATAAGAACAAGGTCAAGGGTAGATACACCATTCAGAGCATCTATGTCTTTAGAAGGATCTACTTCATAAGCACCTCCTGCTATCATTGTAGGGAAGGCATACATACCATCTATATCTGTCAGAGTCGCATCGAATTCGCTTCCTTCTAATTCTACAGATACTTCTTCTATGTTCTCCTCCATTTCAGTATAGATATTTCCTACTATTCTACCCTCCGGTAGTAAACCTTCACATGCTCCCATGTTATCCTGAACATCTACAAAAGTGTTACAAAATGATTGTAGTGGATTTCCATCTAAATCTAGTATAACATCTCCTGTAATAGGATCTACAGCTGTAGCGTAAATCATTACTTGCGCTTCACCAAAATCTGCACATGTAAATAACATGTTCTTATCATTAATATCTGGCGTAAAAGAAACTTCTACATCATACTGAGGACAGGTATGATAACTTCCTGCATCAAAATCAGATGCCCATAATTCTACTTCTCCTGTATCTACTTCTCCATCACCATCAGTATCTATCGGCATAAGATCTACTGCTAATCCATTAAGACAATAAGGTGTCGGTGCTTTACAATTTACAACACTGAATAATTGTTCGCATGAAATCTTATTTCCACATCTATCTCTGAAAGTCCATAGTATTCTGTGAGAACCAACTGGGTAGTCGCCGCTCGCATCAGCTGTTCCCCCAAATCCTGTTACTGGTAAAAAGTCGAAAGAGCCATCGTTGTTTGCATCTATTACATATTCCCATTCTAGGTCATCTGCAAGTGTACAATCATCTGTGGCAGAAGCCATCAGAGTGATAGGTCCACTCATACAATCACTATCATAAGTACACGTAGATACTGGAGAACAATCACTTGTTATCTCTGGATCTTCGCTATTATTAATTTTGATTACCTGCGTATAAGAACAAGTAACATACTGGCCATTACTAAACTGACACCAGTCAATTACTGTCCAAGTCCTAAGGATTTTGAAACAAGCATTTTCTTGGTTATTCGTATTGAATGCAAATACTTCATCTTCATAATTTGCACCCACTAGATCGCACTCATCTTCTAAAAACACTGGATAACCTGTAACATCTGGACCGAAATCATCAGGAGAGTTACATCCTTCCATAGTTACATCCGTAGGCCATATGATATCATCATTAGGATCTAAAGGATTTTCCTTATTGATGTAAAATGGATCATTATTTTCTATGTAAATAATCTGAGTACAGCTCGTCTGTCTACCTCCATCATCTGTAGCGGTAAATGTTCTAGTTATTGTTCCTAGATTACATTGGTTCACGTCGAATACTGCTGATTCCGACATCATAACATTACAGTTGTCAGAAGCAGTTGCTTCACCGAAAGTAGATGCTAAATTATCTGGATCATAATCTTCTGTACATTCCACAATCATGTGTGGAGGACATACAATTGTAGGAGCCAATTTATCTTGAACATCTACACTCACCATACAATCATTATGGTTACCATAGTAATCTATCGTTCTGAAAACTACCATAGTTTCTTGTCCAATATCAGCACAACATAGTGTTGTAAATTCATTGAATCCACAAACATTAGAAATTTCCATTACATATCTCATTTCCTCATGACAAGGAACATCATTCCACTTTCCGTTAGGCCATACTTCTACACAATTTTCATTACCATCTATATTATTAGGTTCACCAGCTTCCCAGTTAGTATATGTCAATGGAGTTCCATCTGTCCATAAGAAGTCACCATAGTGTCTTTCTAAACCAATATAATAAGCTTCATCAGGATCTAACTCAGGTGATACCTGTGCATGAACCCAATTAAATTCTGCCGCAGTATTTGTTACAGCAACTGTGCCTTCATAACACATTGCTTCTTTCTTAGCTAACCATCCTGGCACTGCTCTATCAGATAAATAATAGTAATTACCATTTCTATCTCCTAGATATTCAAATCCATCAAAATGTGGAACTTCACAATTGCATGGATCTGGATTCATTCTTTTTACAATTGTATTCAATAATTTACAATCATCATAACTGCCATTATCGAAAACATCTGCATAAACGTGAGCTTGTCCATCGTTAGTCAATGATACTGTAGTAAACTGAGTACAAATCGCTACTGGCGATGTCTCATCTACAACATCTATATAAAATGAACATGGCGTTGCATTGTAACAATCATCATAAGCTGTATAAGTTATTAAGTGTCTTCCCATAGGCAATATCGCCTGACCTCCATTTGTGTTTAAGAACCCGCCTGGATAATCTACTGTTACAGAAACATCATCTGAACATAAGTCTGATACAGGCAACATGGGTAATTGTACTAAACCTCCACAAGTAATATGTCCTATAATAGGATCTTCATAGTCCATTGTAGTGTTAGTTGTTATAGTCATATCATCAGGACATGTGATTGTTGGACCTTCTGAGTCAACTATCTCTATAACCTGTAGACACAAACTATCTATCTCTTGATTACACCACCATTCTCTGATCTCCCATGTTCTCATAATCTTGGTCACACAGTCTGGAGTAGGTAATTCTAAATCTGTATAGAATACGCCTATGTTACAGTAGAAGTCTACATTAGGCCATAGATCTTCTCCATAAGCTGTAGGAACTCCTGTTACATCTGGGTGTGGATGTCCATTCTCATCCAATAAGAAAGTATCACTACATTCTAATGCAGTATCTTCTACTTTCAAGAAATCAGCTGGACACGTCAGTGTATCGAAATTAAATCTTTCTAAAAATATAGAAACTGTACAAGGATCAGAAACATTACCTGATCCATCAGTTGCTGTATACGTTCTGTCGATTCTCTTAATATGAAGAGGATCACAATCTAAAGGAAAAACTTGTTCAGAGATTAATGTAATATCTGAATCATCGCAATTATTTACGACCATCGGTTCGTAATCAGATATCTGATTACAAGGAATTGTATCGTTTTCGCATACTAAAATTGGTGCTATCTTATCTTCAACGATAAGATTTCCCCAACATGAGTTACCAGATTCTGTATCCACTATCTTAGCGTATACATCTTCTCCTATAAGAGAAGCATCAATAACTGGTACCGTATTACCGTTAGCATCAGTTATTTCTGGAAAAATAATTTGATTACCGTAATGATCTTCTATCATAACGTGAAAAATTCCATCAGGACAAGACGTCATGGCATCATTTAGCACCATATCCGGTGTTAATTCTGCCTCGCAGTTACTGTCGAGGGAAACCTGTACTGTACCACTACAGGCAAGTGAGCATTGAGACTTTAATAAGTTTGGAAATAAAACAATAGTCGAAAGGACAAAACATGTTACTACACACCTGTATAGGTGATGTAATGTAAAATTCATTTGCATCATGAGATCCTCTTTTTGTGAATTAACTACACTGCATTGGGAATGACCTTAATATAAACCGATAAGGCCCCAGCAATGAGATTAAATTTTCTGATTAAATAATAAGTTAAATAAACTATTCTTAGGTTGGAATAATTAGATAGGTTCTAGTTTTTGATTTACCTCTCACCGTAAATCAAAACAATTTTGACTTACCTCTCACCGTAAGTCATAACAAATATATAATTAATTTTAATATGTAAGTATATGTACTCAAAAGAAATTTTTATATTTTATTTTTACATATATGTTTTTATTATATATGTACATGATCTTCAGCGAGTTATGCTTCAAAATAAATTTATAGAAAAGAAGAGCATAATGGATACAAACTTCTATTCCAATACCTCACTTTTAATGATAATCTATTCTAATGCTGCACTATTTATTAAATGAATAGACTATTGAACAATAGTTCGGTAAGGAAAAAAGATCAATTATAAAATAAAAAGGTAAATGCATATCTTGATATAGAAAATACACCAAGAACAGTAGTAACATTTAAGCTCAACCAAAAATGACAACTACTGATGTATTTACCAGAGGTAAAAACCTCATAAGTACAATATTAAATAAATTGCCTAACATTGATAAATGGCAGTAAGGTTTTATAACTCATATTTTTATTTTGTGTCTTAGTATGAAGGGACGATTCAATTTTCTTCAGATGGAAAGAGAAGGTAATTACAGTGAGCAAACCTATCGAAACAATTTCCATAAGGATTTTGACTTTCTTAAGTTCAATATGGAATTAGTAAAGGATCATTGCAGTGATAACTTAATTATCGGTTTTGATCCTAGCTTTGTTTGTAAAAGTGAAAAGCATACTCCAGAGATTGGATATTTTTATTCAGGAGTTGCAAAAGGATATAAAAGAGGGTTAGAAATTGGAGGCATCGCAATAGTAGATTTAGAACAACAAACTTCATTGAGAAAGTATTCAGACCCCCGCTCCAACAAGAATAAAAGGAGATAAAGTTTCCAAAACACTGGTTGATTATTATACTGAATTAATTATAAACAAAGCACCTAAATTACTAGAAATGAGAAATATACTAGTAGTTGATGGTTACATTTCAAAATCTAAGTTCTTAAATGGTGTAAGTGATCAGACAGGCTTGACAATTATCTGTAGATTACGAGATGATGCAAATCTTAACTATTTGTATTTAGGCCCAAAAAGTAAAGGTCGAGGTCGACCAAAGAAACATGACGGGAAAGTAATCACTAAAAAAGTAGATAAGCGAAGAATTAAACTTTGTCATTCTGATACAAATCGCAGAATCTATCAAGGAGTAGTTTTTAGTAAAAGCTTGAAGAGAAATATAAAACTGTCCTACGTTGAATTTCTTGATGACAGATGTCAAGTTTTCACAAAAAAATTCTTTTTCTCTACTGATTTGGAAATGGCAGGAATTGAAATATTTGAAAAATACTCCTCTCGTTTTCAAATGGAATTTTTGTTTCGTGATAGTAAGCAATTTTGTGGGCTTCAACATTGTCAAGCAAGAAGTAAAGAAAAATTATATTTCCACTTCAACACTTGTTTAACAGCTGTCTCTATAGGCAAAATACTTTTGAGAACAGGAGTTGCTAAAACAGAACGGAAAACACTCTCCATATTTAATATTACCAAAGAATTTCAAAACCGTAATTTCATGAAAAGAATATTTTTAAACTCTGGTTTAAACCCGAACATTATAAATATTCGCAAGAGTATTAGTAAACTATTCGATTTTGGTAAAATTGCCGCTTAATCCTTTACCGAACTATTGATTGAAAGTAAATGCTTAGAAATAAGCAGTCTTACTTAAGAAGTAAACTATAGCTTTGAATTTAAAAGAAATACATTAAATCCTGATTTTAAAAACACACGAAATTTCAGAAAGTAAAGGATAAGGGGTAACAAAAAAAAGCCCCCCTCCAAATAAATGGAGAGAGGCCATCCCAAAAACCGATTTTACTCTATATAATTACTCAATCACAATCATCTTCTTGGTAGCAGTGAAATCTCCACTCTCTAACTGGTAGTATAATACACCTGAAGTTCCTACCTCAGCTTTGTCTATTGTTACTACGTTAGCTCCTCTGTCGTAATTTCCTCTCTTCACTACTAGTACTTTTCCTGTTACATCATATACAGTTACTGTTGCAGCACCTGCTTTTCCTAATGTAAAGGCTATCTGTGTTCTTGATCCGAATGGGTTAGGCTCATTCTGTGCTAAGCTATACTCAGCTGAACCGTTCGCATCTCTCAAGTTTACATTCAGTACTTCTAATGACTCACCCTGGTATGCTTCAGCACTTGTTATGCCTGCTACCATTGCTACATCACTTCCTCCTGTTACGTTCATCGTGAATAATACTTCACCTGCTGTTACACTCTGTGCTGCTGCACTTGCGTAAGATGTCGTTACTACTCCGTTTCCTAGAACTCCAAAGTTATCAGCTGATACTTCTAGAGCACCTGCTTCTACATTTGTTACTGTTCCGTTCATCTGCATAGTGAACTGGTATCCATGGATATCATTAAAGTTACTTCCTGCTTTTACTGCTACCTGTCCATTTCCTAGATCTTCTAATACAAACTCTACATTTGATGATCTATTCTCTGTACTAGGTCCTCCTGTGAAGTTTGCATCAGCGTTACCGTTGATATCTCCAACTTTAACACCTACGTAATCTTCTGACATCATATCACTATCTAGAGTTGTTATTTCTAACATCTCTGTAAATGGCCATGCATTTGCTACGTCAACCGTCTGAGAAGCATCTACAAATCTCCAGCTACCGTTGTTAGGTAATTCACTGTAGATTCCTAAGATTAGTTTTCTTAGCTCTACTAGATCCACTGAACTTACTTGCTCATCATTGTTGATATCTGCTGCTATCATCTGGTATCCACTCTCTAATGATTGTAGTCCTAAGATGTGCTTCTGAATCAATACTAGATCTAGTGTAGATACACCATTCAAGTAATCATCATTCTTGCTTGCAGTGATTTCGTATCCGATACCTATTAAGTTATCATTGAATGCATACTCACCATTCTCCGTCATATCTATTCTAGGATATTCAGGTTGTGCGCTCATTACTGATACTTCTACACCATTCATCATTGTTCCAGCAGGTGTTGCTACTGATCCTTGTATGTCTGCTCTAGGTACAGGTACATCTTCACAAGCTTCTCCATGGATAATTAAAGTTACCCAACAGAAATCTGTGTTG
>CAYYWZ010000091.1:0-12896 GCA_964475415.1 uncultured Saprospiraceae bacterium
GGGAATGTATTAGGATAAATTCCAGCTGATAAGGCTAGAGATGATATAAGACCTCCTTCTGTAGTCCTCCGCTTATCATTTTCCGATATCCCCGCACCAGTGATAGAAATGGTACTGCAAGAATAGGCAGCTTAGTGATCTAAGGAAGGTCGAAGGCTTAACGAATAGAGAAGACAAGAGCTGACTATAGATCACAAACTGGATATACTTAAGCAGTAGGAATGGATAGCACGATCCATAGGAGGTGCCCAAATACCTCTTAAAATCAGTAAAGAGTGACGAAAATGCCTGATAAAGTACCAATGAGGATAAAATTAACTTCTATTCTTAGACAATTATTATTGCTTCTTCGTTGTATTATGAGTAAATTCGCACGCTTATTATGAAAAATACCTTATTAATACTTCTTTCTGTCTTGTTTCTTAGCTCTTGTAAGACCAACTTCGAGAAGGTAAGAACAAGTAATGATCCGCCTAGAATCTATAAGGAGGCTTTAGCTTACTATGATGCGGAAGAATATAGGAATGCGCAGTCTCTTTTTGAGCTTGTAATTCCGTATTACAGAGGGAAGGCTGAAGCTGAGGAGTTATTTTACAAATACGCTTACACACACTATTATCTAGGAGAATATATATTAGCAAACCATTACTTCACTTCATTTGCTAAGACATTTTTCAACTCTGATAAGCGTGAAGAAGCCGATTATATGGCTGCATTTAGCAATATGGAGATGTCGCCAAATCATAAACTGGATCAGACCTATTCGCTAAAAGCAATAGATGAATTCCAAGCATTTACCAATAAATATCCTAAAAGTGAGCGTGTTGCCTTATGTAATCAGCATATAGATGAGATGAGGGATAAGCTAGAGGCTAAATCATACGAGCAAGGGAAATTATATTACGATCTGAAGAACTATAACTCAGCCATAGCGTCATTTGATAATATGCTGAAAGATTTCCCAGAATCAGAAAAAGCACTAGAGGTACGGTATTTGATTGTAAAATCTTGCTACCAATGGGCAGAAAATAGTATCTACGAGAAAAAAGAAGAACGCTATAATGAAACTATTAAGCGTTTTAATCAATTTAAGTATAAGTATCCTAGTTCTAAATACAATAGAGAATTAGAGGATATTCATAAAGCAACTAAGGAATCACTCAAAAATTTAAAAGATGTCTGATATTAAAACAAAAGTACAGGGTATAGATCCTAACATCAAAGCTAGAGATCTTGTGACGCTTGCAGAACCAACAACGAACTTGTATGAAGCACTAGCTGTTATTACTAGAAGAGCTAGAATGTTGTCAAGAGATCTGAAAACGGAATTACATAGCAAATTAGAAGAGTTTGCCGTAACCCCAGATACGATAGAGGAAATTCATGAAAATAAAGAGCAGATAGAGATATCTAAGTTTTATGAAAGATTACCTAACCCAACGATCATTGCTACTATGGAATATCTAGATGATAAGCTAGAGTTCAAATATAGAGATAGATCTAATTCTGACGGAGACGATAACGCCTAATCATAGATTCTAGGTACTCCTCCTATGAATCCACTCAAGCATAAAAAAATTGTGCTAGCTGTAACAGGCAGTATTGCTTGTTATAAGAGCCTATTCCTTACAAGATTACTTATTAAGGCTGGAGCTGAGGTAAGAGTTATAATGACGCCATCAGCTACCAAGTTTGTTGCCCCACTAACTTTCAGCACCTTATCCAAACATCCGGTATACACATCGGTTATCGATGAAGAAGCATGGAACAATCATGTGGAACTAGGACTTTGGGGAGACCTTATGCTTATAGCTCCTTGTACAGCAAGTTCTCTAGGAAAAATGGCCAACGGTATCGCGGATACGATAGTGACAGCCGTATACCTCTCGGCAAAATGCCCTGTATGGTTTGCTCCAGCAATGGACAGAGATATGTGGACACATCCTAGCACACAAGAGAATATTAGAAAGTTAACTTCTTATGGTAATAAGATTATTCCTGTCGGTAACGGAGAACTAGCAAGTGGACTCGTAGGAGCGGGAAGGATGGCTGAACCTGAAGATATAATCACAGCGCTGAGTAAGTTATTCACTACCCAGCAAGATCTAGCAGGAAAAAAAGTAGTTATTACTGCTGGTCCTACGCAAGAATCTCTAGATCCTGTCCGTTTTCTAGGCAATCATAGTTCTGGAAAGATGGGTATAGAATTAGCTGATGTATGTGCTGGTAGGGGAGCTGAAGTTACCCTTGTTCTAGGACCATCTGTACTTCTGCCAGAGTATCCAGGGATTAAGCTAGTTTCGGTTCGGTCGGCAGAGGATATGTATAATGCTGCTGTAGAAGCCTTTTCTTCTTCAGATATTGCTATTATGGCTGCAGCAGTGGCTGATTATAGACCTAAGACATATTCTGACATAAAGATCAAAAAGAAACAAGGTGAGATGACCATAGAGTTGGAGCGTACAAAAGATATAGCTGCTCACCTAGGAAGTATAAAAAAATCTCATCAACTAACGATTGGGTTTGCTCTGGAAACGACTAATGAAGAGGCTAATGCCAAGAGGAAGTTAGAAAAAAAGAATTTTGACATGATTGTTCTAAATTCGCTAAAAGATAAAGGAGCAGGCTTCCAACACAATACAAACAAAGTAAAAATCATTAATACTAAGGGAGACGTTATCGATTACGAGCTAAAGTCAAAAAGAGCTGTAGCAGAAGACATCGTTAACCAAATTGTTGAATTTCAAAAATAGAAAACATGCGTGTTGTAGTAGTACTTTTTTCTTTCTTGTTTTTTGTCAAAGCAGCTGTGGCTCAAGAATTAAATTTTGATGTAAGCATTACTACCCCTAAACTAAACTTAGTAGATCCTAATGTATTCAAGACACTGGAAAACAGCATGACTGAATTCTTTAATAATACTAGTTTTACGGATGATGAGTTCGAAGATGATGAGAGAATACAGGGTAATATACAACTGATTATAAAAGATGAACTCTCAGCAACTAGCTTTCTAGCTGACCTAAGAATACAAAGTATAAGACCAGTGTTTGGATCTAATTATTCCACTCAGCTGATGAATTATATAGAAAAGGATATAGCTTTTTCTTACAGAGAACTACAACCTATAGATAAGAGTGTTAACGGTTATGTAGATAATCTTTCTTCGATATTAAGTTATTTTGCGTACACCATTATTGCTTTTGATTATGATAGTTTTTCCCCACAAGGTGGACAAACCTATTTTACAATTGCGCAAAATATTATGGATGCTGTACCTTCAGATGTAAGAGAAAGTGATGCGGCATGGACCGTTAGAGGACCTAGAAGAAGTAGGTATTGGATCTGGGAAAATTCTCAGAATGCAAAGTTCGTAGATTATAGAAATGCTTTTTATGATTATCATAGATTGAGTCTTGACCGGATGGCTGAGTCACCTGATGAGGCGAAAGATGTAATGGTTAAGACTATAGAAACGATGAGGCAGGTAGAACGATCAGAGCCTAATGCAATGTTGGTGCAGATGTTTGTCGATAGTAAGCGTGAAGAAATTCTAGAAATATTTAAGAACGCAACTAAGGCACAACAATCGGCAGTCTATAAAGCCATGGTCAAAATAGATCCTGCAAGAATTTCTGACTACGGATTATTTAAATAATACTGGGTGAAGCGTATTGCCATTTTTGCTTCCGGTTCTGGGTCTAATGCCCAGAAGATAATGGAATATTTTCAGCATCGTAAGGATGTCAAGGTATCCCTTGTAGTAAGTAACCGAAGTAAGGCCAAGGTTCTAGAACGAGCAGAAAAATTCAATATACCCACCCTTATTATTAAAGATAAAGCTTACTATAATTCAGATGATTTTATAAAAGATCTTAAGCAAGAGATGCTAGATCTCATTGTACTAGCTGGATTTTTGTGGCTTATCCCTGAATCACTTATTGTAAATTATCCGAAAGCGATTGTCAATATACATCCAGCATTACTCCCAGCATTTGGTGGAAAAGGAATGTATGGAATGCATATCCATAAAGCTGTAAAAGAGCAGGGTGTGTTAGAGACAGGTATAACTATACACTATGTCAATGCTGTATACGATGAAGGAGAAATTATTTTCCAACAATCTGTAAAACTGATACCCGAGGATAATCCTGAAGAGATTGCTGCTAAGGTCTTAGCCTTAGAGCACAGATATTACCCCGAAGTAATAGCGCAGACACTAGAGCAACAATAATTTTAGAATATAATAAATTTAGTTGATCTTCGGCTTTGATTTATTTTAGTTTTGATAATACACATACTATATACCTATGACTAGTTTAAAAAATGTATTTATTGTTTGCTTTGCTTTATTAGCGATAGGCTTTATTTCTTCTTGTGGCGATGATGAAGATCCAGTAGGTCCAACCCCTACATGCGATACAGAAGATGTCACTTACAACAATTTCGCCAAAGATCTATTTGATAATAATTGTTCTAATGCTGGATGTCATAATGCAGGTACTACAACTAACTTTCCATTGTCTACCTATGATGAAGCTGTTACAGCTGTAGGTTTCGGAAGAATGCTGGGTGCTGTGAATAGGACGGCAGGATTTTCTGCTATGCCTAGAGGAGCTGATATGCTAGATGATTGCACTATAGAAAAGCTAGAAGCTTGGATAGATAATGGAACTCCTGAGTAGTTAATACATAGCATTTGTCTATTAGTTAGGTTTTCTTCTTGTTCTATAATTGTTAAATATGGCAGTTGTACTCATCTGTTGTTTCCATATCAGTAGAGGTATAATGATGCTGGCAGTTCCTATTATGCCTACGGAGTTCCATAAAACTACACTAAGGATAAGGGAAATAATAGCGGCTATAATGGCGAAGGTAGGATTTGCCACTGCTTGAAAATCATTGACATGGTGTTTTTGATTATTACCGCAATTAGAACAGTTGATGTTTATTTCTTCCCCTTGTTCCTTTATAAGATCAGGTCTATTAGTAGCACCGGTTTTTAGTTTAGTTGGTGATTTGCAGGACTTACAGGTAGATATAATTTTCATGGTATATAGTTTTGCTTAGCTAATCATCAGTGCGGGTCGCTGAGAAATTTCATGATAGCAGACGACATCTTTACCAAAATAATGAAAGACCATACTCTTACGTGTTTTGTTTTTGTCAATGTGTGCATCGCCACCATGGATCAGATTAGCATGCCATATCAGGACATCACCTTTCTTTGCTAGAAATCTTTTTTTCTTTAATTTTTGATCCACTATTTTCTTGTCGATCATGTTTTCATAGGCCTGGTAATCCTTATCACCGATAAACCATCTGGTTCCTTCATTATCATAATCTTTGTTTAGGTAGTAAGGTAGCTTATGAGATCCTGGGTAGTAATGAAGAGGCCCGTTATTTTCTGTTATATCTTCTAGAGCAAACCATACGCCTAGTAATCCACCCAGCGGGTAGGTAGTCATGTGTATACTGTCAGAATGTGATGCCTGCTCCGAGCCTGCAGTGAAATTTATACTTTGAAATAGGATGGCTTTTCTGCCTAGTAGAACATCTAGTATTTCTTGTAGCTTTTTGTTTTTACCAATCTTTTCTATTTCTTGAGCATGTCTGAAAGCAAACATAATTTTGTTTCCATACTTATATTCTAGTGTTCCATTCTCTAGTAAGTTGTCAATGGAATTGTTGATCTCATTAACCTCTTTATGAGATAGAAATTCTTCTAGAATAGCATAGCCATTATCATTGAAAGAAAGCAGACTTTTCTGAGAAACAGCGCTAGATGATTTAAACAAATCACAGTGTTGTAGCTGACTTAGATTGTTTTCTAGTTGAGCAGCTTGATTTAGTTGAGCGAAATCTTTGCTAGAAACAGAAGAGTAATATTTCTTAGAGATGCCTAGTTTTTTGTAAACAGACACATTATAATCCAGTTCGGATTTCCTAAAAAAATTATATAGCGAAATAGCTGGTCTGAATCTACGAAGTAAGCTGATCATATGATCAAAAATAAGCAATCTGTTTGGACTTAAGCTGTATTTTCTCTCGCATTATTCTATTGTTAGTATAAAGAAGATCAAATTACAATTTAATCTAATATGATTTTCTTGTATCTTAGCAGTCGGTTATCGCAAAAAAAATAGAAAAATCAGGATAAGCTATGAGTGAGGTAAAGTATACGGAAGATAATATTAGGTCCTTGGATTGGAAAGAACATATAAGGCTAAGGCCAGGTATGTATATCGGGAAGTTAGGAGATGGATCATCAGCGGACGATGGTATATATATATTGCTCAAGGAAATCATAGACAACTCTATAGATGAGTATGTTATGGGCTATGGTAAGCAGATCAAGTTGTCTATCGATGATGGAAAGGTATCTATAAGAGATTTTGGTAGAGGGATTCCCCTAGGTAAGGTTGTAGACTGTGTGTCTAAGATAAATACTGGTGGAAAATACGACTCTAAAGCTTTCAAGAAATCTGTAGGACTAAACGGTGTAGGTACCAAAGCAGTAAATGCCTTATCTGATCACTTTAAGGTACTGGCGATAAGAGATGGAAAAAGTAAGACTGCTGAATTCGAACGTGGTGAGCTGGTTAAGAATGGAAAGATTGTAAAAAGTGCCGAACCTAATGGAACATTGATGGAATTTATTCCGGATAGATCCATCTTTAAGAATTATAAGTATAGAGCTGAGTATATTGAGAATCAGTTATGGAACTATGCTTACCTTAATGCTGGTCTCAAGTTAAATTTTAACGGCAAAGTTCTTTATTCTAAAAATGGTCTTAGAGATCTACTAGAGAGAAAAACTAATCCTGAAACTCTAAGATATCCTATCATACATCTAAAGGGAGATGACATAGAGATGGCCTTGACCCACGGTTCGCAATATGGAGAAGAATATTATTCTTTTGTCAATGGTCAGAATACTACCCAAGGAGGGACACACTTAGCTGCCTTTAGAGAGGCTATTGTAAAAACCATACGTGATCACTATGGTAAAAACTTTGATACCAAGGATATACAGACTGCAATTATTGGTGCTGTCAGTGTAAGGGTAGAAGAACCTGTCTTCGAGTCACAGACCAAAACAAAGTTAGGCTCTCTAAGTATAGGACCTAAAGGACCTACAGTAAGAACTTTCATCATAGACTTTGTCAAGCAACATCTAGATAATTTTTTACACAAGAATAAAGATGTTGCAGAGTCTATTCTAAAGAGGATACAACAATCAGAACGAGAGCGAAAAGAAATAGCGGGTATAAAAAAACTCGCAAATCAGCGAGCCAGGAAAGCCAATATACATAACAAAAAACTCAGAGACTGTAGAGTGCACTTCAATGATAAGAAGGGAGACCAAGAGAACATCCTTAGTACGATGGTTTTTATAACGGAGGGAGATTCAGCTAGTGGATCTATCACCAAAGCGAGGAATGTAACGACGCAAGCCGTCTTTTCGCTGAGGGGAAAACCGCTAAACTGTTTCGGGCTGAGTAAGAAAATTGTATACGAAAATGAGGAGCTTAACCTTTTGCAACACGCACTTAACATAGAAGATGGCTTAGAGGGCTTAAGGTTTAATAATGTGATTATTGCAACGGATGCCGATGTCGATGGTATGCACATTAGACTATTGTTACTTACCTTCTTCTTGCAGTTTTTTCCTGATCTTGTAAAAGCAGGACATCTATATATTCTGGAGACACCTCTGTTTAGAGTTAGAGATAAAAAGAAGACCTTTTATTGTTATACGCCGCAGGAGAAAAAGGATGCAATTGCTGCTCTCAGAGGAAAAGCCGAGATCACTCGGTTTAAAGGATTAGGAGAAATCTCTCCAGATGAGTTCGGCGACTTTATAGGCTCTGATATAAAATTAGAGCCAGTGCTAATGAGTGATAATACCAATATAGAAAGTATCCTTGGCTATTATATGGGTAAGAATTCTCCTACTCGACAAGAGTTTATTATTGACAATCTGAAAGTAGAGATAGATGAAATAGACGAAGATGAGATTGTAGATCTTTCAGAAGAAGAAACATTAGTCGAAGAAAAAGTAGGCTAAGAGCTTGTTTAGAATTTAGTTGATAATCATCATCACATTTTCTTTTATGTCAAATAAATAGGGAGCAGAAAAGTAAACTAACTTTTTTACTTCCTGACTTTATGGCGCAATCTCATATACATTTACTAGTGAATTTAGCACATTGGCCTTTCATTTCCTGATGGTACAATACTTGCCTTATAAGGTACTAATAAAAATTAATAAATAAATATGCCAATCTGGCAAACAGAAAAGATATGTTCGAATCATTAAATATACTCGTAGAAGGGAGAGGCGACGGAGAATTTGTGCCCATGTTTACAATCGCAGATGAGACAGAAAATAACGAAAAAATAGATATCCCATCTAAACTTCCTGTCCTAGCACTTAAGAATACGGTATTATATCCAGGCATTGTTATTCCCATAACGATAGGAAGAGTAAAAAGCATTAATGCCATAAAAAAAGCTTTCAAGAATGATAAATTGATGGCTGTTTTTTCTCAGAAAGATCTAAAGAATGAAGAGCCTACTTACGCTGATCTATACAAGGTAGGAACGGTAGCCAAGATTATCAAATTCCTAAAAATGCCAGATGGTAATACTACAGCTATTTTGCAAGGAAGAGTGAAGTGCCAGTTGAATTCACTCTATGAGGTAGATGAGTTGTTAGAAGGGGAGATAGAGGTGCTAACCGAAGTAAATCCAGAAAATGATGTGGAGTTTGATGCAACCATATCATCTATAAGAGATATAGCTAGAAAGATAATCGAACTATCTCCTAATATTCCTTCGGAGGCAGTAATGATGCTTGAAAATATTAAGAGTAATGCCTTTCTCATGAATTTTATTGCTTCTAATCTAAATATAGATGTTGCAAAAAAAATAGAGATTATAAAAGAATTAGATCCTAAGGCTAGAGCTAAGCAGATACATGCACTTGTGGATAAAGAGTTGCAATTATTAGAGGTAAAAAGTCAGATAGAATCTAAGGTAAGAGGAGACCTAGAAAGGCAGCAAAGAGATTATTTTCTAAACCAACAACTTAAGACTATACAAGAGGAACTAGGCCAGAATCCTCAACAAGCAGAATTAGTAGAGCTAGAGAAAAGGGCAAAGAAGAAACAATGGCCAGAAAGAGCAGAGAAGCATTTTCAGAAAGAACTCAATAAAGCAAAAAGAATAAATCCTCAAGTAGCAGAATATTCGGTTACGCTTAATTATCTGGAATTGATGTTGGATCTTCCTTGGGATACGTACACTACAGATAATTTTGATCTAGAAAAAGTTAAGGAGGTTCTGGACAAAGATCATTTCGGATTAGATGATGTCAAAGAAAGAATATTAGAACACCTAGCGGTGCTCAAACTTAAAGGAGATATGAAAGCTCCTATCATATGTCTTGTAGGACCTCCAGGAGTTGGAAAAACTAGTCTTGGTAAATCTGTTGCATCAGCCTTGGATAGGAAATTTGTGCGGATGTCCTTAGGAGGATTACATGATGAGAGCGAGATACGTGGACATAGAAAGACTTATATCGGTGCGATGCCAGGTAGGATTATTCAAGCATTAAAAAAATCTAAATCTTCAAACCCAGTTTTTATTCTTGACGAAATAGATAAGATAGGAAAAGACTTTAGAGGAGATCCTTCATCAGCATTGTTAGAGGTGTTAGATCCAGAACAGAATACAAGTTTTCACGATAACTACCTAGAACTAGAATACGATCTATCTAAAACACTATTCATAGCTACGGCTAATTCTCTGAGTACTATACAGCCAGCTCTGCTAGATAGAATGGAGATAATAGAAATTAGCGGTTACTCTAATGAGGAGAAACAGGAGATTGCTAAGCGACACTTAGTTCCTAAGCAAAGAGTTGCACACGGACTAAAAGCTAAAGACCTAAAATTTTCTAGTAAAGCACTTATGCATCTTATATCAGATTACACAAGGGAGTCTGGTGTGCGTTCCCTAGATAGAACAATAGGAAGTGTGATGAGAAATATCGCAAAGAAAGTAGCCATGAAAAAGGATTATAAGAAATCCTTAGATCCTGCAGAAATAATCGATATCCTAGGACCTGCTAAGTTCTCTCGAGATAAGTATATTAAGTCTGCAGTTCCAGGAGTAGCGGTGGGTCTTGCATGGACTAGAGTAGGAGGAGATATACTATTTATAGAATCTAGTTTGAGTAAAGGGAAAGGTAAATTAACACTTACTGGGAACTTAGGAGATGTGATGAAAGAATCAGCTTCTACAGCGCTCAGTTATCTCAAAGCCCATAGTGGTGCGTTAGGAATAGATGATAATATTTTTTCTGAGAAAGATATACATATACATGTTCCACAGGGCGCAATTCCTAAGGACGGACCTAGTGCGGGTATAACAATGTTGTCAGCATTGACTTCAGCTTTTATGGGTAAGAAACTAAAGCCTTTCTTGGCTATGACTGGTGAAATAACCCTGAGAGGAAAGGTGTTGCCAGTAGGAGGCATTAAAGAAAAAGTACTAGCGGCCAAAAGAAGTGGTATTAAAGAAATTATTCTTTGTTCAGAGAATAAAAAGGATATTTCAAAAATCAACGAAGCCTATTTAAAGAATATAAACTTTATCTATGTAAATACTATGGAAGAAGTTTTAGAATATGTTTTGTAATATATAACTTAGTTAAGGAGAGGTTAAATGTATAGATATATTGATTTACAACTTTTTTCTTTTCGTTCATTAGCATAACATAGTTAGTTAATACAGTGAGTAGAATATATACCATACTAGTTTTTTTTCTTTTTTCCATAGTCTCTTATGGTCAGGAAAAAAATATAGATAGCACAAAAGTTTATATCCAATTTTCTGGTAAAGTGGTGACAGAAGATGTTGGAGGAGAAGTTGTGGCCTTACCTTACGTATCCATAGGGATTTTGGGCACTTCACGAGGTACTTATTCTGAAGTAGATGGTTTTTTCAGTATGGTAGCTGCACAAGGAGATACCATAAGATTTACTAGAGTGGGTTATGCTGATGCAACCATTGCGGTTCCAGATACTTTAGGATCATTATATTACTCGTGGATTCAGATTATGAGTCAGGATAGCGTGCTTCTTCCAGAAGCTGTAATATATCCATGGCCAGATAGAGATTTTTACAAAATAGAATTCTTAGCATTAGATATATCTGATGAACTAAGATCCAATGCTAGAGAAAACATTGCTGAAAAGGTAATGAAAGAACTTCGGTATTCAGTTCCGGCAGATGGCACAGAAGCTTATAATTATGAATTTAAGAAACGGATAAACGAATATAAATACGAGGGGCAATACAAACCTCAGAATATATTTAGCCCCATTGCCTGGGCCCAGTTTATAAAAGCTTGGAAACGCGGAGACTTCAAAAAGAAAAAGAAAGACGATAACTAGTAATAATTACTTATATCTATTACTATCTTTAGACTCTAATAAAAGAACTCATCAAACATGAAGGTTATAGATTACATCAAGGAGGCTAAAGATACGTTAGTTTCTTTTGAGATTTTGCCACCGCTCAAGGGCGGAAGTATGCAAGATATTTTCAAAACCTTAGATCCTTTGATGGATTACAAACCTCCTTTTGTAGATGTAACTTATCATCGTGAGGAGTTCATATACAACGTTAGACCAAGTGGGTATTACGAAAAAATTGCTATCCGAAAAAGACCTGGTACAGTAGGTATATGTGCTTCTATAATGCATAGGTATTCTGTAGAAGCTGTGCCACATCTTATCTGTGGAGGTTTTTCTAAAGATGAGACAGAGAACGCATTGATTGATCTTAATTTTTTAGGAATCAAAAATGTACTTGCTCTTAGAGGAGATGCGAGAAAATTTGAAGGAAAGTTTATTCCAGAAAAGGATGGACATCACTATGCTGTAGATCTTGTAAAGCAAGTAGATGGAATGAACAAAGGAGTCTATATGGATCCTAATATTGAGAATGGATTCAAAATGGATTTTTGTATAGGGGTTGCAGGATATCCTGAGAAACATTTCGAAGCTCCTAATTTAGAAACGGATCTAAGATATACTAAACAGAAAATAGAAGCTGGAGCAAGTTATATAGTTACACAGATGTTTTTTGATAATGACTATTATTTCAAATATGTAGACGCATGTAGAGCGGAAGGTATTGATGTTCCCATCATTCCAGGTCTTAAGCCCCTAACTAGAGGATATCAAATTAATTCTCTACCAAGAAATTTCTTTATCAATATGCCGGATACGCTTATCAAAGAAGTCCAGAAATTAGATGGAGACTCCAAGAAAATAAAGCAACTTGGAATAGAATGGTGCATAGAGCAATCTAAACAATTAAAAGCTGGGGGGGTTCCAGTACTCCACTATTACACAATGGGAGATGGCTTAGCTACAAAGAAAATAATAGATGGTGTTTTGTGATTACCCGTAAGTTCATATTACTGTTCAAATTTCTTGTTGGATTAGTCTTTTTGTTATTCTTGCTCTTATCAATAATGGTATTTTTACTTTCACGAAATGCTGAGTATTCAGGTCAGCATAAACCGGTAGAAGGACCTACTGTAAGCTTTATCTTAATAGATGGCTTACTCAATTCTGCTTTTGTGTCTATGCTTCAGGAAAAGCAGTTGCCAGTTATAGAGCAACTTATCGAGGACGGTATATATGTGAAAGAAGGAATCAGTAGTTTCCCCACAATGACGGGTTATGCATTTTTTCCTTTTGTTACAGGAATGGATGCAACAAATAGTGATATCTATGGTCTAAGATGGTTTGATAGAAATAGATCCTCAGGTAATTTGAGAAATTATGTTGGAAGAACCAATGTGGCAATGAATG
>CAYYWZ010000092.1:0-5147 GCA_964475415.1 uncultured Saprospiraceae bacterium
CTTGTATCAAGAACAACTTTTACTAAGTTCAATACTAGAGAAAGCGGTAGATTATGAAACGACTATAAAGGAGCTACAAGTATCAGCACTGTCAAACTCTGATTGGAATGTAGAAGCTTGGGAGCCTCGTATGGTGCAAACGTTGATTGCAATTACCCAGAAGTGGGAAAGATGGATTCATAAAAAAAATAGGTAAGGTGTCAGTTAATATTCAAGCTTTGTTAAGTATAAACTGAGCGAATAGAAGTTTAAGCACTAAATTACGTCCCTAAGAAAATATAAGTATATGCGTATTTTTTTATTATTAATGTCGATAACAGTAATCACTTTGGGTTGCGATAAGAATCTAGCTGATTCAATACCAGATAACATAGAACTTGACATTAGTCAAGACGGCAATGCTGATTTTGTAGTTAGCTATTTGCTGAGAACAGAGGGCGATCCAGCAGGAAATTATCAGACAATAATAATGAATCTGCAATCTACAGAAAATGCGCAAGTCTTAAAAAGTGAAAATGCGCCACCTGTATTTTTAGAAGATATAGGTCTGATAGAAACAGAAGTTGACACGCCGCTTTATTGGGAAGTAACTAATCCAGCTTCTAACATCTCTTTTCCCATAGCAAGAATAAGAACTGATTATGATGAAATCACACATGGAATGATGCATGGACCATATATAGTGTAGAAGAAAAAGAAAGCTACATAATTGGAGTAAAACTCGTAGAAAATAATATCAATCAAATAGGATTCATAGAATTCTCAATTGATAGAGAATCGGGTGAATTTCTTTTACTGAGAATAGAAATTTTATAAATAAGGATACAGTTGAATAGAATCTAATTATTTCTTTTAGTTTCTAACTTTTCTGAACTATCGATTGAATGAACACTCCATACTTTTCTATCTTGGTGTTAAGTGACTTTTTTATTATTACTTATATCTAACACAACAAAATTTCAATTCGTCTATATTTAAGGGGCTAATACAGAACATAAGCATAAGATTTAAATAATTGAATTTTTAGAATATTAATTAGCGTAAAAAAAATATTGATGAAAGGACTTAATAGATTAATGACCAATATATGCTCTGACAATTTAAAAGAAACTAAAGATTTCTACACCAATCTTTTTGATTTTAAAATTAACTATGATAGTGATTGGTTTATTCACTTAGTATCAAATGATAAGAAACTTGAATTGGGTTTAATTAAAAGGTCTCATGATCTAGTTCCTGTGGAATTTCAAAATAAACCCCAAGGGTTTTACATCACCTTTGTAGTTGATAATGCTGATGAAATATATGCAATTGCTGAAAAAGAAAAGTACAAAATTGTTGGTAAACCAACTGATACAGCTTATGGTCAGAGAAGACTATTATTAAACGATCCGAGTGGCACATTAGTAGATATATCTTCTCCCATCAAGGATTTTAAGTTTTAAACTGCTCGAAAAATAGGGGAGATAGCTTGATCTACAGCAACTGTAAGGCATATTCCCCATTTCATTAAGTAAATTCAGACAATTTAAAGGCAAATCCTTATCTTTATGACAAGGATTATTATCCTATCACGCTGATCCCTTTGTTTTTGCTAATGTCTATACAGCCCCGTTGAACCATAGAAGCTTGTAAATTTGAAACTATGTTAAGATTTTTGTTTTCGACATTGATTATTTTATTATCAGCTTATTTTTTAGATGCCCAAGTCGCGTCTATTACGGTAGAAACCAATAATGTTAGTGGTGGTGGTTTTCAGAGTGATGTAAGTATTACGGAAGACGGACTTACTGTTTATTCTGCAGCTGATGTTGCAGGTATATCTAGGTCTTTAGATGGGGGATTAACATATGAAAGTATGAACGAGGGCTTAAAAAGTCCTAAAGTGGCTAGTCTTGCCATCACGCCTGATAATGATCAGATACTTTATGCTGGTACAGGAGATAAAGGAGGGTCTGGTGGATTGTACAGATCTGTTGATGGTGGTGGACACTGGGAATTAACCAATGCAGGGAACAGCGCCCAATTTGCAGGTAATCATTCTGCAGATGCTGATCCAGTACCTGATAGCCACCCAAGATCTAATGGAGACTTGATCGTAGTAGATTATGGAGCAGATCCTGCTAGTCATTTGGATGATATCGTAATTGCAGGCACCTATAAAAATGGTGTAGTATTATTTTCTGAAGGTGGTAATATAGAATCGTCAGCTGTAAATTCTTCAGGATTTGTCCGTTCTGTGGCTTATCATAATGATGTCTCTAATAAAGCTTATGCTGCTATTTACTTTTTAGAAGATGAGTTTAATGGCATTTATGAGATTGATTATACAGACATCAATAATCCAGTTTCAACACTTGCCTTTCAGACGCCTAATCCAGAAGGGCTAACCGTTTTGGGTAATGGGAATGTATATGCTGCAATAGGTGATGCTGGTATCGTAAAATATAACGGTACTTCATGGAGTCTAAAAAACAACAATCTGAATATAGGAAATACAAACAGACAATGGACCGCCGCAAAAGGATATAGCAGAGAAGCTAATAATGATGTAATATATATAGGACTTAATAACTTGGGGGGCACGGAATCCGGGGAGGATTATTCTAGTATATGGAGATCAGTGAACGGAGGTAATACTTGGACACCACTTGTTGATGCAGATGTTAATGTTGAAGATCAGGTCTATGGACAGTCGTATGACTGGTGGTTCAGAATAGATGCTTTTCCGCAGGCTGGACTAGGAAGGAAGAACAGTGTTGTTAGTTCAATAGACATTGCTCTAGGAGCATTTCCCAATGTTGCAACAGATGATATAGTATATGTATCTGGACGAGGAGGTATTTGGAAAGGAGTAGATGGGGGAACTACTTGGAAACCTGCGGTATATAATATGCAAGTAACAGCCAATAGAGGTGTAGCTGTAAATCCTAGTAATCCAAGTCAAGTTGTAATTGCCAATACTGATTTTGTGGTTTTGGAAACCAGTAGTAGATTTGAAGGCGAGGATCTATCTAGAGATAAACCTCAGGGTGCTGAATCTAGAGCCTATGATATTATGTTTGATGTTGTTAGTAATGAAGTTATAGCCGGTATAGGAGATAGAGATAAAAATGATCCTGGAGGCGGGGAAGTATACACTAAATCAACAAGTACCTTAGGTAATTCTAATCTAGAGTGGACCAATACTAATCTACAAGGTGAAACATCATCAACTAATGGACGAGTTCGTGCTATAACTTCCGGTTATCATAATGGTAGCTCAGAAACTGATCAAACGATATTAGCAGCAGTAGAAGAAGAAGGTGTATTTAGATATTTTAACGGTAGCTGGGCAGAAAGTAGTGGTGCAAATATAGGGGCCACTGAGCGTAGTAATTTTGTATGGCCTGATAATGAGAATTCAGGAGTTGTATATTTATTAGATCTTTCTATAGGATTATATCGTTCCACGGATGGAGGGCAGAATTGGACTGACATCTGGCCTGATATGAATTTTAACAATAAGGATTTTTTCAACGCTGGATATATAACAGCTGATGATGGTGATCCTACAACGCTATATGTTTCATTGCAGGGTGGATCAGGATCTCCTATAGGAACAAATTTCAAGGTATACAGAATGACTGGTGCAGATCAAGGATTATTTGATAAGCCTAATCTGGATGACGATATTACTGACATCACAATGCATACAGGAAATGTGGCCATACAACGGCCAGGTCCCATAGTTTTTGGGCAAGATGGTAAGTTATGGTTGACTCAGCAGCAAAATTCTCCAAATAATATTACTGCGGGACTTTATGTTATGGAAAATCCAACAACTGATCTTTCCTTCGTGGATCTTACTACTGATGCTTATAGAAATCTTGCTATACAACCTAGTGGTATAGATGTATCTAGTGACGGATATGTCTACATATCACAAAGTGGTACAGGATTAGTCAAGATAAGTTATTCCGAAACACCAGAAGAGCCAACTCCGATCACTACGTTTATAGAAGCTGAAAGTTCCTCATTAGGGAATAACTGGATTACAACAGAAGGACCTGCTGCTTGTAATTGTAGTTACCTGCTTACGCCTTCTGATCAACCAACTAATCACCTGCCTATCGATAATCCTGAAGATATAGCCACATTCTCAGTTACTGTGGATGCAACAGGAATGTATAAGGTATTCGCAAGAATAAGAACTGATGATGCTGATAATGACTCGTTCTGGGTACGTGCCAATGATGGCGAATGGCAAAAGTGGAATAGAATTAACTGGCCTCATGGAGCTTCGGATCCTGTATTCCAGTGGTCTCAGGTAGGTCATTATAACAATGGAGATGACCTTGCCACTCCAGTGGAATTTTATCTAATGGAAGGCGAGAATGAAGTACAATTTGCCATCAGGGAACCAGGTGCTCAGTTAGATAAAATATTTGTAACTGATGAAGATGAGTCTTTTATATATACAGTGCAAAATAATGCTTCATCAGGTGATTTTTCATTACAGCATCTTGTGGAGGAGTCATGTCCTGGAGATTCTTTAACTTTTATTCCAGAACTTGCAGGCGCAACTATTACCATTGTGGATAATGAATTTGATATCAATAAAAACCTTCATATCGAAGGCCAAGATGACAGCCTTATAGAATTTTTGGGGAGTGGCAGTCATAGGTTATTTCATGTGCATGAAGAAGCCGAATTATCATTGGCCCATTTAATTTTAAAAAACGGTTCAGCCGATATAGATGGTGGAGCCATTCTTAATGAAGGTGTCCTCAGGTTAGAAGAAATTATTTTAGAAGGTAACTCTCAAAGTGGAACTCCTAAGTCTTTAACTAACAAGGTAGGAGGTCAAATTTTTGTACTACCGGGCTTAACGGAAATGAAACCTTAGTTTTATATTTTGCGACTGATCTATTTCTCTATCCATAGATAATATGTAAAGATGTTTAGAAGTTTCGTTAGTCGATAAAGTACTGACTTAATAATAATTCTATCTATATTAAGAACATAAAATAACCTAAATGAATGTTCTTCAAATAGCAGCATTAATCCATTTATTTTTTTACTGTGGTATGCTCGTTGGATTTAGATCTTATTTACTTTATAAGAGAACAGGTATAAATTCATTGAAGAGTAGAAAAAAATATGGT
>CAYYWZ010000092.1:5247-12734 GCA_964475415.1 uncultured Saprospiraceae bacterium
AGTGTTGTTGGCTTAGTGTTTGGATTTATTTCCCAATTGCAAATGGGCGATTCTTGGAGACTAGGATTTAATAAAAATGAAACCACATAATTAGTGAGCAAAGGCATTTACGCTTACTCTAGAAATCCAATTTATCTAGGATATCTGATTGCTAACATTGGTTTTTTTATGATGATGCCTAATGCGATAAGCTTAAGTATTTTCGCACTAAGTTATGTAGTGCTTGAAGTAAAAATACGACTAGAGAAAAAATATCTTTTAAATAAGATCGGAATTAATTATCAATCTTACTTAGATAAAGTTAGAAGATGGGTTAATATCTGAAAGTACCTGTCCAAATTTTAATTTATAAATTTTTGGCTACTTAGTATTGTGGAAGATAGTCCTTCAAAAAAAGTCGATTATCTTTACTCAAAAATATTTGATTTTTTGTTTTTCATAGTCTTATGAAATCTTTTTTCTTGTTTAAGCTAGTTATAAAAAAAGTAAAACGATAGAAAGAAATCTAATGGAACAGAGAAAGAAGCAATATGCTCGGAAGGTATGTATTGTAATAGGTATTATAGGAATTCTTATTCTAGTATTATTTAATTGGAATTTTCACTTAGTATTTTTGGGACAGAAGTATGAGAGTGAAATCCTAAAAATAGAGAACCAGCTTAATAAATGCTATCAAATAGAAATTGAATATACTAGAGCTAGTGGAGAGCTAGTACAAAGAAATATGTCAGACTGCACAGCAGAAGCATTTTTATTTTTGATTGAAGAAGGGAATAAACACAGCTTATGGGAATCACAGTATAAACCTTATAAAGTCTACATGCCTTTTCTGAACTTTGCTGTAAAAATATTTTTACTTTTTTTTATGGTTATTATTCCATTTTTGTTTGCAGTTTTAGGTAGATAGAAGTTAATGGAAAAAATTAGGACTCTTAAGCTATTTGATTATTACAATACATTTGAGCAAAGATATTAGCGAATATATAATTAGACATAATGTAAATGTAGTTCATGAAAGAAATAGACAATCTCAAAGAATTTCAGAAAATAATATCAAGTGGTTTGACCCATAATATTGCGATACAAAGTTTAGATCTAACAAACTATGAATCTAAGATTGAAAAATTAAATTTTGAAAATTCGATCTTTTTTGGTTGCAAAATAAGTAACTCAACTTCTGGTCATATTGTTAAGACAGGAGGCTTCGTGATACCTAGAAATAAGCTCCATACTTTTGAAGTACATAGAAGTAAGTTGTATTCGGTCAATGAATTATTCAAAGGATTTAAACTATCCGATAAGGAGGGATATAAGAATACTTATGATTACAAAATCTACGCCGAGTATCTAAGGCAGGGGAAAGATAAGCCCACAAGTATCCAGACGAGTTTGCTGAGAAGAATTCATGACCATAGTATTACCGATGCAATTTATGAACTCATAGAAAATAAGAAAGTAGTAGCTGTTATGGGTGGGCATGGTATGGAGAGAAAGGATGAATTCTATTCTAAGGTTGCACGACTATCTAGACATTTGACGATCAAAGGTTTTCTAATGATAACAGGTGGTGGGCCAGGTGCTATGGAAGCGACACATCTAGGTGCATATTTTGCTGCACGACCTGAAAAGGAACTGATGAAAGCCATTGATGAAATAAAGATAAGACCCGCAAATGGAGTGCCAGGTAAGGAATATGATGATAAAGATTGGTTACATCGCGCATGGCGAATTATGAAGAAATACCCTATGAAGAAAGACGCTGAAAAAGTTTCTATGAGTTTAGGTATTCCTACATGGTTGTATGGCCATGAACCGCCAGCTCCCTTTGCAACACATATAGGAAAGTATTTTGCTAATAGTGTGAGAGAGGAAGGCTTGTTAGCTATTGCAAAGCATGGGGTTATATTTGCTCCTGGTAGTGCTGGTACAACGCAGGAAATATTCCAAGATGCTACCCAAAATCATTATGGATCCATGGGGTATATTTCTCCTATGATACTATTCGGCACTAAAAGATGGACTAAAGAAAGACCATTGTGGGACTTATTGAAAAAAGTATCTAAGGGAAAAAAGTATGGAGAATTGCTAGCACTTACAGATGATGAGAAAGAAATTATAAAAAGAATTCTATCCTATAACCCTGAGTTGTATAAGGTAGAATAAATTATAATCTAAGAAGAGGAATGTATTGTAAATCAAAAAGATTGAAAGAAGAAAAAATAGAATTAGTTCCGAAAGAAGAGCAATATAATCGTATATATATATATACGAAGTGGAGGAATGAATTGCTAGATTAACTTAATAAAGAAATTCAAATAAAACAACCTAATTTGAAAACTGAAAATTATTACCTTAAAGAAATAGTGTCTAAGGATATTGTAAACATTCATAAAGGATTATCTGATTCTGAGGTGACGAAATATTATGATGTTCATTTTTCAACTATTGAGGAGACCGAAACTCAGATGGCTTGGTATCAAGAGCTTAAAGAAAAGGGTACTGGATTATGGTGGGGGATATATGGAGTTGAGGATCATAAATTTCGAGGTGCAGGCGGATTTAATAATTTAGAAAAGAAACATAAAAAGGCCGAAATAGGATTTTGGTTGTTGAGAGAATATTGGGGTAAGGGTATATTAAAAGAAGTAATGCCTCAGCTCTTTAGCGAAGGTTTTGAAAACATGGATCTAAATAGAATCGAAGGTTATGTCCTAAATGATAATAAGAAGTGCAAAACCGCTTTAGAAAAAATAAATTTCACTTATGAAGGTACAATGAGAGAGAGTGAAATAAAAAATAATCAATTAGTTAGTATTGATATCTATTCAATCTTACAAAAGGACTGGTCGGTAACGGTCAAAGGTTAGGCACCTAATAAATTATAGAAGTTTAGCTATTGCAAAGAATTTAAACCCTATTATTTATTGGATTTAGGTACTTTTTAGCGTTGAAAACCATATAGAGATGTCGCAATAGTTCTCTTTTTGAGACTATATTTCGTTAATATGTTAGGAGCTAGCTTTAACAAGAGGTAAAAACCTATACGATTGGGTAATCAGGGCTGTTTTCGATATTAAGTTCTTAAAATCTAGAGAAATCATTCTTTTTTAGTCATAATAATTGATATCAAGATATAAAATGCTTAACTTAGGGATGAGATAGATATAAAAGGTTATATCTAGGGTTTCTTTGAAATTTTATAAAAACTTAAAGTAAAGTATATGGATATTAAAGTAGATAAAGATCACGTTGACGGAAATAATTATTTTGAGAATTATGCCATTGAAAAACTAAAGAAATATTTTGATAACTATTCATTTATAGAATCTATCAAGATTTTTTGTAGAGGGAGTAAGCACAAATACAAGAAGATAAAGCTTCATATAAGATTAAAAGGTAAAGATGTATTTGTTGAAGCTAGAGGAGGAGATCACGATCACGCTCTAGATGTTGCTGCTGATAAATTATATAACATTGCTGAAAAGTATAAAACCAAGCATTATAAAAGGGCTTAAATAATAAAGAAAATTATAAATTATAAGGATAAATCTTGACCAAGATTTATCCTTTTTTTTTGTTAGTGCTCAAATAGTAAATGAAAATTGGTTAATATAGAGTTAGAATATTTTAATGTTATAGAAACGGAAAAATGAAATTTAGTGCAATTGCTTTAATGATGTTATTCGGGATATTTTGTTCTTGTGATATAAATAATGAATGTCAAGGATTCGTTGAAGGTCCTGATTATAT
Source organism: uncultured Saprospiraceae bacterium (assembly GCA_964475415.1). Lineage (GTDB taxonomy): Bacteria > Bacteroidota > Bacteroidia > Chitinophagales > Saprospiraceae > CALCMJ01. Next base: position 8,998 of record CAYYWZ010000092.1, read on the forward strand.
GGTGACAGCAAATACGAAATCTTATATAGATAATTATATAGACGTTAGTAAAATTATCTTTTTAGATTTGGTTTCTGAAGAGGAGGTAGAATTTGTTATAGCTGATCTCGATCAAGGTTTTTTAAACTATTCTGGAATTGGTCCTTGCCCTGATAATCCTAGAGTTACTGCTAACATTAATGGTAATTCGGAATCGATTAAATTAGCGTTTTCAAACGCTGATCTCGAGGAGTCCATTATATATTCATTAACTGAATTTCCAAGTATTGTCAGTGCGATAGGTACAGAAGCTGAAGATGCATGGGAAATATTAATTCAGTATGGTAATATCGAAGACTCACCTCTTACCTCAGAACCAGTCATGGTTTTGGAACTAGATCGCATGGCTTTTAATACAGTTACTGAAAGTCAAGTGATCGGAGGAAAAACATTTAATGATGTAATTGAAATAAATGAAAGTAATCCTGGGTTTGATCTTCCTAGCAATCCAAGCCTAGAAGTGAAAATAACAAGAGCAGAAGGCGTGATTTATATTAATGATATAATTAATGAAAGAGAGTTAGTTTATCTTAGGGTAGAATAGTACTACTGTTTTTCTTTTAAATTCTTCAATAGAATAAAACAGCACTAATAGGTCATGTACTTGGAATTCTTGTAAGAGTCTTTACATAATGAGTTGCTTAGTTATAGAAAACAGGTCCACTATTATAGCAGACCTGTTTGGATTATTGTGTGGTTTCTTTCCGTAGAAATCAAACTGAAGAATGCAGTGCTAATTTTATAGCGCTTCAACAGCTGGAAAATCAACTGGTACCTGTGTTGTTTTATGTAGATAATTAGAGATCGTCTTATCACCTACTAAACTAATTGTATCGATCAGATTTTCTTTAGTCCAACCTGCTGCGAAAAAAGCGTCTAAAGACTCCTGACTTGTTGCCCCTCTATTTAGTGTTATGTTTTTAGCAAGTGCAGCTAAGGCATTAAGCTTAGTATCGAAAGATGCAGAACCAGCTCTTAGTTCTAATATTTGTTCAGGAGTATATCCATTCATTCCGGCAATAGCAGTATGAGCAGAAAGACAATAAGAACATTGATTCACCTCGCTTACAGCTAGGTTTACTACTTCTTTTTCTTTTGCTTTAAGTGAAGAAGGAGCTCCCGAAAAATCGAGATAATTTTTTAGTGCATTTTCACTATATGCATATGTTGCATATAGGTTAGGAACAAATCCTAATGCGTTTTTCAGATTGTCAAATATACCTTGATTTGTAGGGCTTACTTCATCTCTAGTAGGGACGTCAAATGTTGAATTCATGATTTTTAATTTTTATAATTTAATAAAAAAGAGATTTTCTCCTTTTTTTCACAATACAAATATAACGGTAAAGTATAAGAGATTTAAGGGCTAGAATTCCCGTTGACTTGTATATTTTTCCTTTATTGATATTAGATTTATAGATTAGACTTACTCAGCTATAAATATGTCAATTATTTTTTAGATTAATGCTCGTTTGTTTCTTGAGCAGTTTAGAGAAATTGACAGTTTTACAAATCGAAAAATATTGTTAAAAGAAGTAATGGAGTTAATACGTTTAGTAAATCATTTGCTTCTGAGCATAATTTCCTTTGAAGAGATTTAGGAAAAATAAGATTTATATATATTTTTTCTAGGGTAAAAGCCAATATACATTGCTGGATAAAGGAATAAAGTGATTAGGAAAAATGGACCTTTAAAAGTCATGTCATCTATGATATAAGAGGTGTCATCTGTGATTTTTTGTACAACATGTTTATGCCGCCAGTAAGAGAGTGGAAAAGGTAGTTTAACCCCTTCATCTATAAAGTAGCTTTCTTTTTCATCTTCGCTATCTTCTGTAATCTCACTAATCCACTCTGCCTTTATAGGACTCAGAAATTTTAGATGGACTATATCACCCTTTTTTGAGCCTGTAAATTCTACGATTTCCATTTTTGCACCTTTAGGCTTTAAAGCTTCAAATAGGTCTCGATCGAACTTCTTCATGATGTCCTTGTAATTGCCCGTTACTTTCGTTTTTATTTTAATATTCATAAAGATGGTAATCTCTTATAGCTACAAAGATTATTTTACTTTTCTTAATCTATTAAATCAGGTAAAATTTATAGCATGTAGGTATAACCAATCTTAAATCATATAGTTGTTTGAGATCGAATAAATTAAAATATTAATAACTTTAGTAGTGTATATTAATGATAGACCAAAGGATTCTTTGTGACGTAATATTTTAGAAAGAAAAGCTAATAATGTGAATTTGACAATACAATTAGAAGGGATAGGAGCGTTAGCTGTACAGCATTTTGTTACAGTAGGAGAAAATAAAAACGATAAAGTCAATTAAATAGGAACATAACAAGAAAAACCCATACTACAATAGCATGCTGTGAGCTACTGCTATCTACTTCTCCCACATCCCAGCATCCAATCCAGGAATAACTTTTAGCGCATTCTTGTAATACAATTTCTCCAAGATATCATCGGGAAGTTCTAAGCCATACATTCTCCAGAAAGCATGATATCTCTTGTAATAGGGGAAATGCTCATCAGCTGTTTCTAGTACTCTGAAGTAGGTAGGATACTCTTTGGGTTTATAGGAGTCTTTTCCGAACATAACTCTATCCTGATATTTTTCAAAAAACCAATTGGCCATCCTAGGTTGTCTGCCGAGTTCTGCTATCACAGCTCCGATCTCAACGTACATATTAGGGATGTCATTTAGGAGTTCTCCTAACTTAGCAAGATCATTAGGATACCATCCCATGTGCGCATTGATGAAAGTTGTGTTAGGATGTTTTCTGAATACGTCATGTTGTTCTGCGATAATCGTTTCCCAACTTGCGGGATTGTCCTTATCTCTTTTTCTACCCGGACGTAACTTAAGCTCTAACCATCGTTCATTAAGACTATCATGCGGTGACCAGAAAGGCTTAGGATCTGCTGAATGTATGAGCACAGGTATGCCTAATTCACCACACTTTTCCCAAACAGCATCTATACGTGGATCGTTTATTTTTACCCTATTGCCTATACTATCAGTATTGGTCATACCTTGGCTCTTATAGATTTTTAATCCTCTAGCACCATTGGATACATCATATTCTATCTGCTTGACAGTTTCTTCAGTCCAGTCTGGTTCTAGGATAGACTTGATATTTATATTGGTAAAAACGACAAGTCTGTCTTCATATCCATGGTCCTTTATATTGTCGGTAATATCTTTGAGAGCTCTTCCTCCTCTGCCACTAAGATTGACACATACCTGCATATTAAGGGAATCCATCTCTCGGATAAGTTGATCTAGGTCCATATCGGCCATCCTCCAGTGATGACTATGTACATCTATAAAAGGAAACTTTGCATGCTCTAAAATGTTCTCTGGGACAACGAGGGTAGAGGGTGGATCATAAGCTTCGAAATCTATATTAATATCGAGCGGGCCTCGTCGCTGAGCTGTCAAACTTGTAGTAATAAGTAGAAATAGGATAAGGATTCTGTATAGCATATTTATAATTTGTGGTCTAAAGCTAAGAAGAATCTAGAGGATCTCTAAGACTATGGTCTGATTAGTTTGCATATGGTAAGGACAATAGTAATGTTTTGACAGATAGCAAAATTGTTACAAGGCTTTAAATATTTGTATCAGAATACTATTAGAATTAAATCTAAAGATTATTTTCATTCCTTGACAGAGATGTCTACT
>CAYYWZ010000093.1:0-12561 GCA_964475415.1 uncultured Saprospiraceae bacterium
GGTATGGAATTAGGTAGTGAAAACTTTGGAAGCAGCACTGGTCTTATCGTGAACAACAATCTCATTGTAGGTTGTGCTAAGGGTATTATTGTCAAAGAATCTTCGGATATAAATGTTACCAATTGCACCTTCTATGACAATCTCGTAGGCGTAGAGGTCCACACTTCACAAGATAGCTCAAGGGCGAGCACCTTACTGATGTCCAACTCTATACTAGCAGAGCATTCCGAAAACATTAAGCAAAATGAAAATACTATAGCTAATGTAAAAGTCTGCCTTTCTGATAATGCTTTACCTGAAGGAGATAATAATGTCCAAGGTTCTGTACTCTTTGCCGATCCAGATAATAATGATTTCAGAATTATATCTAATCTCTTCCCCTTAGGAACGAGCGCTAATTCTATAGGTTATCAGAGTCCTTGACAATAGATATTTATTTCATAAGATTGATGTGTCAAATAATAAAAAATAGTTACTGAATATTTAGTAACCAATTTATTATTCTAACATCTTTATAGGAAGTAAATATTCTTAACTAGTTCACCTCAAAATTTGTGATGTCAATAAAGATTTTCTATCCAATAATCGCCTTATTCTTATTAAGTTTTACAATGGGATATAGCCAGGTCGTAAGTAATATGACTGAGTTAAATAGTGCCATTTCCTCTGCTTCTCCAGGATCAACAATTATATTAGAAGACGGAGTATGGAATAATAGCTTTATAGAGATCGAAAAAAGTGGTACAGAAAACCAGCCCATTACAATTACGGCACAAAATACTGGTGCAGTAATCTTAACGGGGAATTCAAGAATCTATATGGAGGGAAGATACTTAACTTTATCAGGTCTAACTTTTCAAGATCCTTCTAATCTTGTCACTAGCGGAAATAATATAGAACCCGTTATAGAATTAAAAGATTGTGATTATTGTAAAGTTATTAACAACAGAATAGATTCCTACAATGGAACGGAGAGCCAAAAAGAATTGATATTTAAATGGATCCTGAGTGATGGTCAGTATAACGAAATTGCTTACAACTCTTTCTTAGACAAATATGGACTGGGCAGTATAATTAATGATAACAGGAATTCAGCTGAACCTGATTATTTAGAAATTCATCACAATTACTTTGCAGGTAGAAGGCCTATAAATGAAGTCAATGATGATAATGATCAAGATGCGATAAGGATAGGCAATAGTAGCACTTCACTTGATAACTCATTTTCAGAAATACATGATAACTACTTTTATAATTTTTTTGGAGAAATAGAAGTCGTTTCTAACAAGTCCGGTCAAAACAAATATTATAATAATACTTTCAGATGAGTGAAATATTTATATTTATAGCAAATATCCAGTAAGCAATACAAGAAGCTTCAGATAAGCGAAATATTATTTTCATTCTTGCTCTATTTAGTATTACAGTAGGCAATATATATTGAAAAGAAAACCTTAGAGATGTTGCTCTAACAAACGCTTCATTTCCTTTTGTAACTCACTAGCTTTTTCTCTAGCAGCATCAGCAAAATTTTCTGAATTATCTGCGTAGATAATTCCCCTTGACGAATTGACTAATAATCCACATTGCTTATTCATTCCTGCAGCTGCTACATCTGGCAAGCTACCACCTTGAGCACCTACTCCAGGTACCAGAAGAAAGTGATCGGGAATAATAGTTCTTATATGAGAAAGGTCTTCAGCTCGAGTAGCACCTACTACATACATTGTATTTTCTATACTTCCCCACTGAGAAGAGGTTTTTAAGATTTGCTCATATAAAGCGACATCATCCTTAGAGTTGATTCGTTGGAAATCAAAGCTTCCGTTGTTAGAGGTTAGCGCTAGTATAATTACCCACTTATTTTCTATGAGGAAAGGTGAAACAGAATCTTTACCCATATAGGGAGCTACCGTTATGCTGTCAAAATTCATTCTATCAAGAAAGGCCCTTGCATACATTGCTGAGGTATTACCTATGTCTCCCCTTTTAGCATCTGCAATTGTAAATATATCTTCAGGAATATAAGCTATAGTTTTCTCAAGAGACCGCCATCCATCTGAACCTAAGGATTCGTAGAAAGCTATATTAGGTTTATAAGCAACACATAGATCCTTTGTTGCGTCTATAATTCTTTTATTAAACTCGAATATCGGATCCTCAAAATCTAGTAAGAAAGAAGGTATTCTATTGATATCAGTATCCAAACCAACACAGAGAAAACTAGATTTGTTTGTGATATTTTCGAAGAGCTGAGATCGTCTCATACATTCACACCATTAATAGCTTCTACCCCTCGAATCTCTGGAAATTTGTTAATGATTTCTTGTTCTATTCCAGCCTTCATTGTCATAGTGGACATAAAGCAGTTTTCACAATTTCCCAACCATTTCACCTTGACAAGAAGATCATCCGTAACATCCACTACCTCTACATCACCGCCATCTACTGCTAGATGAGGTCTTATGTTATTAAGTACCTTGTCTATTTCTGCGATATATTCTTCTTTTTCAGCTATTGACATATTACAAATTTACATCTTTCATATGATATAGTGGCATTAGTTACTACTGTTTTATCTGTACACGTTCTGTAGGAGCCATAAATTCATGCCTTAGCGACAATTGCTTAAGGAAGTTCTCGACAATAGGAGCAAAATGCTGTTCTACTTCCGAAACTTCACCATATGCTGGTTGCCCCTTATCTCCACTTGCTCTTGCTGCTGCAATAAGCGGCATCTGCCCTAAAAGCATTGTATCAGCATATTTTGACAACTTCTTACCACCATTCTCACCAAATATAAAATACTTTTTGTCTGGCATTTCCTGTGGTGTAAACCAGGACATATTCTCTATTATTCCTAATATAGGAACATTGACATGAGGCAACTTAAACATATTAGTAGCCTTTATCGCATCAGCAACGGCTACCTCTTGCGGCGTAGTTACCATTACAGCACCTGTCAATGCAAGTGTTTGTACCAATGTAAGTTGGATATCTCCCGTCCCTGGAGGTAGATCAATTATTAAAAAATCCAATTCAGGCCACACACAATCGTAAACAAACTGCTTAATTATCCCTCCCAATCTCGGACCTCTAAGCACCACAGCTTGTTCAGGGTCTATAATGTTACCAATAGAAATGGCATGTAATCCATTGCTTTCTATAGGAATGAGTTTATGTTTATCATATACTTGTACAACCTTAGGTTTCTCCTCTGTAATCCCTAACATGGTAGGTATAGAAGGACCATAAAGATCAGCGTCCATTATCCCTACACTGTATCCTTTTGCCTTAAGGCCCATAGCTAGATTAAGCGACATTGTAGATTTCCCTACTCCTCCTTTTCCAGATCCTACAGCTATTAGGTTTTTGATCTGAGGTAATGTCTTATTGCCACCCTGCTTTGGAGCTTCAGCTTTCATATGGACATTGAGATCAGCATCAGGATATACAGCCTTGACAGCCTGCTCACAGGCAAAATAGACAGCAGACTTCACCTTAGAGTCCGCCTTCTCCAGATTTAAGGAAAAACTTATCTGGTTTCCAGCTATCTTAAAATCACTAACTATCTGCTGGGATATTATATCATGTCCGGAGCTAGGATCAATAACCTCTCTAAGCGCCTGTACAACTTTATTATTATCTATCATATTTCGACTTAATTGCAATTATAACATAAACTTATAAAATGTGGTTGTAAATTTCTTTTATTACCTTTGCTTATGCGATATTTTCAACAAAATAAAAGAACAATTGTTAGATTTTGAATAATCATTAGATTCCTTTATCGCGGGTGCATGAACAGAAAATGAGAATACTAGAGAAGCTAGGAAAATTAACAGATGCAGAGAATGTTGTACTTACCATAGGTTCTTTCGACGGAGTACATCGTGGACATGCAAAAATAATCTCACGGGTTACGAGTTTAGCTAAGGAAATAAACGGCACCAGTGTTGTCATAACGTTCCACCCTCATCCTCGATCTGTCATCTACCCCAAAGACAAAGCGGTGTACTTACTCAACACGCTAGAAGAAAAGAAAGCAAGAATAGAAGCCCTGAAAGTCGACTATCTTGTTATTGTTCCTTTTACAGTGGAATTCTCTCAGCAGAATCCTAGAGAATATATTGAGAAGTTCCTGATAGACCTCTACAATCCCAAATATATAGTCATAGGCTATGATCACAGATTCGGTCTGAACCGAGAAGGAGATATCAATTTACTTAAGAGATATGAAGCTAAAGATCATTTTAAGATTATAGAAATCCCTAAGCAAGAGCTCGAAGAGGTTACGATCAGTTCTACAAAGATCAGAAATTCGTTAAAGGAAGGTTACATAGAAAAAGCTAACCAACTTCTAAACAGTCCTTATACCATATCTGGGATAGTCGACAAAGGAGATCGAATAGGTACTAAAATAGATTACCCTACAGCCAATATAGACTGGAAAGAAAAGAATAAACTCATACCCAAACAAGGTATCTATGCAGCTGTTGCAGTGGTCAATGATGAGCGCCATAATGCTATGCTATATATAGGCAATAGGCCTTCTATAAATGATAGGACCAAGGAAGTTGTAGAAGTCCATCTTTTAGATTTTAAAGGAAATATATACGACGAAGCAATAAGCGTAGAACTACTGTCCTATATACGTCCTGACAAAAAACTACCAGACCTAAAGGCCCTAAAATCTCAGATTGCTTTAGATGAGGTCAGCATCAGGAATTTTTTTGACAATCCAAAAAACCATATAGAGGAAGCTACTGATATCAACATCCTAATACTTAATTATAATGGTACGGAATATCTAGAATCTTTCCTACCCTCTGTAAGTTATAGCAGCACTCACAACTTTCTAACTACAATTATAGATAATCAAAGTACAGATGATTCTATAAAGATGCTAGAGGATTGGTTTCCTGAGATAGCGATTATTCCACTCAGTAAAAATCATGGTTTTGCAGGTGGGTACAACAAAGGAACTGTAGACTTAAAAGAAAAATATTTTGTTCTTCTTAATTCAGATGTCAAGGTGACAGAAAACTGGCTAGATCCTATCATCGCTTATATGGATGAACATCCAGATGTTGCAATTGTACAACCTAAAATATTATCACTAGAAGAGACCGATCACTTCGAGTATGCAGGAGCCTCAGGAGGCTATCTAGATAGCCTAGGTTATCCTTATTGCAGAGGTAGAATACTAGAAGTATGCGAAAAAGACCAAGGTCAATATGATGACACTACAGAAGTGTTTTGGGCAAGTGGAGCAGCTTGTGTGATAAGAAGTGATGTGTGGAAAAACTTAGAAGGTTTCGATGCTGATTATTTTGCACATATGGAAGAAATAGATCTTTGCTGGAGAATAAAAAGTGCAGGTTATAAAGTAGTAGTCCTGCCTAGCTCTACAGTATATCACCTAGGAGGTGGTACGCTATCCTATAACAATCCGAAAAAAGTATTTTTAAATTTCAAAAACAACCTTACGACGCTGCTCAAAAATGAAACCACCTCAAAATTATTGTGGCTATTCCCCCTAAGATTAATTCTAGATGGATTAGCAGGGATTATGTTTTTGGCAAAATTAAAACCTAAAAATTGTTTAGCCATTATTAAAGCTCACCTAAGTGTGTATGGCAATTTTGCTGCAATCATACGCAAAAGAAAGCACCATAATAAGCTTATAGAAAAATATAGAGTAGGCACAGCTAACAAGGTTGGACATGCAGCTCTTTCTATTATAAGCCAATATTATATAAGAGGCAAACGCAAGTTCAGTGATCTCAAATAAGATAAAATGAAAAAAAACTTTACTATACTGTATGAAGATAATCACTTGATAGCGTGCAATAAACAAGCAGGGATTTTGAGCATACCGGATAGATATGATGAGACTAGAAAAAACCTATCTCATATGCTTTCTGCTAAATATGGTAAAATATTTCCTGTCCATAGACTAGATAGACACACAAGTGGCATTATACTATATTGTAGAACAGAAGACGCTCATAGAAAGATGTCTGAACTTTTTGAAAAAAGGAAACTTGTCAAAAAATATATTGCCATAGTTCACGGGATACCCTATGAAGAAAAGGGCGTTATAGATAAAGGCATTTTTATACCAGCAGGAAAGAATAAGGTAAGTATATCTGATAAGGGAAAACCTTCTGTCACCAACTACCATGTCCTAGAAGCTTATAGAAACTACTCTACGCTAGAACTAGAACTTATAACTGGCAGAAGACATCAGATCCGAGCTCATCTAGCACATATCGGCAATCCTGTTGTAGCTGATGAGACATATGGATCTGAAGACGCTTTCTATCTTTCTACTATAAAAAAGAAAAAGTTTAATCTCAAAAAGGACCATGAGGAGCTTCCGCTTATTTCTAGACAGATGCTTCATGCCTCTCATCTAAGCTTTGAACATCCTATAGATAAAAAAACGATCTCTATAGATGCGCCCTTATCTAAAGATATAAGAGCTTTACAAAATCAACTTAAAAAATGGAATGCGGCAATACTTTAAAAAGGTATATACTAAGCTTCTAATTTTTCGAACTCTTCAGAAGCTTCTTCCCATTCCATCATAAGATAAGATATCTCCGTTTGTTTTGCTTTGAGCTTTTTACCTAGTTCTATTCCTTCTGAATTCTCATAAACAGCAGGATCCATAAGTTTAGTTTTCAGATCCACTATTTCTGCTTCGAGTTTTTCTATTTTCTTTTCTGCGTTAGCGACTTTTCGTTGCAACTTTTTTCTTTGCTCCCACTTTTCCTTTTTCGTCTCAGCCGACTCTTCTACAATATCTTCTTTCTGCACTAGTTGCATATCCCGGAAATCCATTCCTCTTTTTTCTAAGAGATAATCTATATCTCCCAGATATTCTATGACCTTGCCATCTCTAAATTCAAAGGTCTTAGTTGATAAGTGGGTAAGGAAATCTCTATCATGTGAAACAACTAAAATCGTACCTTCATAATTTCTGATAGCATCTTTCAGTATCGCCTTGGAGTGTAAGTCTAAGTGATTTGTTGGTTCATCTAATATAATGAAGTTAGAATCTCTAACGATCATACAAGCTAAGGCAAGCCTTGTCCTTTCTCCTCCACTTAAGACCGAAACTTTCTTATCTACATCTTCTCCAGAAAAAAGAAAAGAACCCAGTATTCCTCTAACCTTAAGTCTATACTTCTCTTCTGAAGCATCCTCTATGGTTTCTAGTACAGTCTTTTTCGGATCTAAGGTATCTGCTTGGTCTTGGGCAAAGTAGTTAATATTCACCTGAGCTCCGCCACTGTAATTTCCATCATTATAGCTTAACTCATTTGCAATAATCTTCAGCAGTGTTGTTTTCCCCATTCCATTCTGGCCTACGAAAGCTACCTTGTCTCCTCTCTCTATAAGTAGTGAAACTTGTGAGAGCACTGTATGGTCTCCGTAAGACTTAGTGAGTTTTTCTATTTTTGCAACATCTCTTCCCGTTCTAGTTACAGGAGGAAATCTCATTCTTAATCCTCCATCATTGCTTTCTTCAAACTCTATCCTTTCCTCTTTTTGAATTTGTTTTTCTAGTGACTGAGCCATCTTAGCTTTACTTGCTTTAGCTCTAAACCTATCTACAAGTTTCTGTTTTTCATCTAATCTTTTATGCTGATTCTTAGCCGTCTCTCTTAGGATATCTTCACGTTCTTTTTTCTCTACAAGGTACTTAGAGTAATTACCTGTATATATGCTTAACTTATTGTTTTCTAGTTCGTATACCTTAGTAATCGTATTATCTAGAAAACGCTTATCGTGACTTATGAGAATATAAGACTTAGGATACTGTTCTAGAAATTTTTCAAACCATATAATAGCCTCTATATCCAGATGGTTCGTAGGCTCATCTAGGAGAATCAGATCATTATTAGATAAAAGCAGCTTTGCTATTTCTACCCTCATTTTCCATCCTCCACTAAACTCTTTCATCTTTCTATCAAGATCTGTAGGAAGGAAACCTAGACCTAATAATATTTTTTCTATCTCAGCTTCTGGATTTATATTGTAAGTAGTAAAATAGGTATTAAGTGTATCTATCCTCTCAAGAATACTGAGATCTTCTGCTCCGTTTTGCAACTGATTTTCTAGATCTATAAGTTCTTTCTGATTTGCAAAATATTGTTCATACACACTTTTGGATTCTTCTCTGACAGTCTTCTCATTAGAACCTGTAAAAAACTGAGCAAGCATACCTATCTTATACAAACTAGGAATTTCTATTTTCCCTTCAGTTGAGTTTATATTATTGGCTATGATATTAAAGAGCGTTGTCTTACCAGTACCGTTCTTACCGATAAGACCTATTTTTTCTTTATCGTATATATTAAAGTTTACCCGCTTAAACAAAGCACGATCTCCATAATAATGAGAAATATTATTAGCTTGTAACATGACTTAATTCATACTAGGTGCATCAGGCATCTGGGCAATAACAGAATAGGTATCTCCCCTATTATTGAGTACCTGCCTCCACAGATTTTTAGGATTGGTCTTAAATATATAATTTGCAAATGCATCTTCTATTACCCAAGAACCATGTTCCAATTCATTTCTAAGCTGACCCTCACTCCATCCAGAATACCCTATATAAAATCTAATATTAATAGGTGTCACAAGTTTAGATTTTATTAGGAATTTTAATTTTTCAAAATCTCCTCCCCAATATATTCCCTTACATACTTCTATACTCTCCTCTAGAATATCTCCTACGTTGTGTATGTAATGAAGCGTACTTGTAGCTACAGGACCACCATAGTATACTGGGCCTTCGAATTCTGGAAAATCTTCTACAAGTTCTTGTAGGTTTAGACTAGTTTTTTTGTTTAGTACAAATCCTATTGTACCTGCTTCTGGAGAGTGTTCACATAGCAAAACAACTGATCTTCTAAAGTGAATATCATTGGAAAAAGGTTCGGCAATAAGAACTTTACCTTTTGCTATGTCTACTTCATCCTTCATTACTTATACTGTTCTGTAGCTATGCTTCTATCATAACGCTTTATGAATCCAGAAAGTACTTTTGCTCCAAATTCCGTAAAATGACTTACTCCATGATTATGCATATTTGCCATGGTCTGGGTCCATTTTACTGGAGAAGTAAGTTGATCAATTAGTTTTTTCTGAATAAGTTCTGGATCTGTTGACGGTAATGCATCTACATTTTGAAAAACAGGTCCAGTAGGCACTTCAAAATTAAGTTGAGCTATAGCTTCTGCAAGACTCTCTTTCGCCGATGCCATGAGTGGTGAATGAAAGGCTCCACCTACCATAAGAGGAAGCACTCTACGCGCCTCTGCAGCCTCACAAGCTTTCATTGCTTTATCTATTCCTTCCATAGAACCGGAAATAACAATCTGTCCTGGGCAATTATAATTTGCTGCTACAACAGTCTCTTCTATTTTATCACATATTTCCTCGACTACGGTATCTTCTAATCCTAATACAGCTGCCATAGTACTTTTTTGCTCTTCACAAGCTAACTGCATGGCACCTGCTCTCTTACTTACTAGGCCTAGACCATCTTCTAGGGACAAACAATCTGAAGCTACTAAGGCAGTAATTTCGCCTAGAGAATGACCTGCATAACAATTGTACTCACTAGTCTCTCGATTATTGTAGTATCGTATGATAGAATACAGAAATACAGCCGGCTGGGTAATTTTAGTTTCTTTCAGAGCCTCTTCTGAGCCGTTAATCATTACATCGGCTATGTCAAACCCTAATATAGAGTTTGCTATCTCCATATATTTATTATTCTTTGGGTTGTCTTCTAGTAGCTTAGCACCCATATTTACATACTGAGAACCTTGCCCAGGAAAAATCGCTGCTTTCATCCTTATCTTAAATTTGCACTAAGTAAATTTAAAAACTCTTGTCGTGTTTCTTCTACTTTGAACTGACCTGTAAAAGCAGAAGTCGTTGTTACAGAATTTTGCTTCTGCACCCCTCTCATCATCATACACATATGCGCTGCCTCTATAACAACGGCTACACCCTGAGGTTGCATCGTATCTTGAATACAGTGCAATATCTCATGTGTAAGTCTTTCTTGAACTTGGAATCTTCTAGCAAAAACATCTACAATTCTAGGCAACTTAGAAAGTCCTACGATATAACCATTAGGGATGTATGCAATATGTGCTTTTCCAAAAAATGGTAAAAGATGATGCTCACATAGAGAGTAAACTTCTATATCTTTTACAATAACCATTTCGCTATATTCTTCCTTAAACATAGCTCCTTGCAATATTTTTACTGGATCTTGATTATAACCTCTTGTCAAGAATTGTATAGCCTTAGATGCTCTTTCTGGTGTTTTTACTAATCCTTCTCTATCTATATCCTCTCCAACTGATGTAATTATATCTTTATATCTCTGTTGTATGTGTTCTGTAGTTTTCGGATCATATTTTTCATTATTACTGTATGCCATGTTTAAGTTTAATCTTTTTCTCAATAGAAATTAGTATGCACAGAAAATAACCTATATACGTAGTAGTTTGTTCATCAAATATTACTCAAATATAGATTTTTAACACTGTTCTTGTAAGCTTTTTGTATGTAAAAAATAGGAGGATCTTTCCTACGTCTTTATAAATCATACTTTAGTAGAGTATAAATCCATTCATAAAAAAAACTCTTGTATTTTTAGAGTATGATAGATAAGTGGCAAAATATTGCCAGAGCAAAATTTTCTGACTGGCTAAAGCTAGATAAGACCTACCACGTTATATTTTGGGTGCTTTTCTACGTATTTCTAGTTATCATAGATTATGACGGCTCTCATTACGTCTATACGCTTATAAAAGAGCTTATTAATGTCATTTTCTTTGCTGTGATCGTCTACATTAACCTTTTATATCTTATTCCTAGTTACCTATCAACAAAGAACTTCTTTTATTATCTTATTTCTTTGGCTATAACTGCTGCGATACTTACGCCTATAAAAACCCTAGTGTTATACTTGATTTCGTTTAATGAGCCGATATTACAGGCAAACTTTATAGAAAATCAGGCTTATATCTTTATGTCTTCTTATTTTATAGGTATATCTGCAACTATTTATCACATAATCAATGATTGGTTGATAAACCAGCGGGAGAAAAAAGAGCTTAAAAACCAGACTTTGCAATCTGAACTAAAATTTCTAAAGTCTCAGATAAATCCACATTTCTTATTTAATACACTGAACAGTTTGTACGCACTGACGATCAAAAAATCTGATCTAGCACCAGAAATCGTACTCAAATTATCTGAAATGATGCGGTACATGCTTTATGAGTGTAATGAGAAAGAGGTGCCACTAGAGAAGGAAGTTAACTATATTAAAAATTATCTAGAGCTAGAAAAAATAAGACATGGATCCGATTGTAAAATCTTATTTGACATATCGGGTCAACTAGAAAACAGATATATTGCTCCACTCATGTTTATACCCTTTATAGAAAATAGTTTCAAACATGGGCTAAACAAACAGCTAGGTGAGACCTACGTACATATAGATATGCAGGTCAAAGGAGAAGAGATTCTTATGCAAATAGAAAATAGCAAATCACATTCCGTACCTTCCACCCATAAGAAAAGAAGCGGAGGAATAGGACTTGTCAATATTAAGAGAAGACTTGAACTACTCTACCCTGGAAAATATCTACTAGAAATAAATGAAAATCCTAACAACTATCTCGTAAACTTATCTATACAACTGATATAATAAAAAACTAAAAAACTTAAGCCATGATAAAAGTTATAATCGTCGATGATGAGCCTTTAGCTTTAGATATACTAGAGACCTTTATTGCTAAGATGCCTGACCTAGAACTCGTTACTAGATGTAATAATGCTCTAGAAGCCAATGAAGCACTAAAACAGCACTCCATAGACATCATGTTTCTAGATATACAGATGCCACAATTAACAGGAATAGATTTCGTGAAAACTTTAGCTAATCCGCCTATGGTGATTTTTACTACTGCTTATTCTGAATATGCTGTAGAAGGATTCGAATTGAACGCTGTGGACTATCTACTAAAGCCTATCGCTTTTGAGAGATTTGCTAAAAGTGTAAATAAGGCTGTAGAAAAAATGAAGTCTCAGTCAGCGGAAATAAGCATCAACGAAGAAGACGGATTCTTTTTTGTTAAGGCGGATAAGAAATTTGTAAAAGTAAATTTCGATGAGATTCTCTATATCGAAGGTCTGAAAGATTATGTTATTATCCGACAGGCTAATTCTAGAGTTATCACATTGCAGACTATGAAGAGCTTAGAAACAAAACTTCCTTCGACGGTATTCAGAAGAATCCATAGATCCTATATTCTTAATATCAATAAGATTAAAGCTGTTGTAGGTAACATGGTAGAGATTATAGAGAAGGGACAGCCTAAACATATACCCATAGGAAAGAACTATAGAGAAAGCTTGTTAGAGCTGATCAATCAGAATAAGTTATAATTATAAAAGCTATATTATAAGTGACCACACAATTCATAGTTTTTTCTTTTTTTCTATGTCAAAGGT
>CAYYWZ010000094.1:0-12486 GCA_964475415.1 uncultured Saprospiraceae bacterium
TAACTTGGAACTAAAATTAATAGTTTTAATGTTTTGATGAGTGAATATAAGGAGTTAAAGTATCAGTTTTCCTTCAAAAGAAGCTAATTGATACCAAAAAGCTAATGTTTTGTTAAAAAAATAAAGTGCATAGAAAAAAAATCTTTTTTTTCTATGTATCTTGCGTGACTTCTTAAAAACATGCGTATAAAAAGGGTGTGGATTACGAGCTAAATACGCAATCACAAGGAAAAATTACATCATAATAAATTTTTATTAATCAAAACCAAACAAACTATGAATTTAGTAAATCTGCTTAAAGATCAGGTTACTGGAGCTTTAGCCGGACAAGCGGCAAAATTTTTAGGAGAATCAGAATCTGGAGTTACAAAAGCTTTAGACGGAGCTTTTCCAGCAATTTTAGGGAAAGTAATCGATATGGCTTCTGACCAAAAAGGAGCAAAGAGTATCTTTGAAATCGCTTCAAAATCTGATACAGGAATGTTAGATAATATTGGAGATCTATTCGGATCTACAAGTAAAGTAACTGACCTTATGAACAGTGGAGGTGGCGTACTTTCTATGTTATTAGGAAATAACATGGGTGGTTTCATCGAAAAGTTAGCTGGTCTAGGCGGTATAAAAAGTGGTTCTGCTTCATCACTTATAAAAATGGCTGCGCCATTTCTTATGAGTATGTTAGGTAGACACATAAAAAATAAAGCATTAGATGCTGTAGGTCTAGGAAAATTCCTAGGTACTCAGAAAAGCAGCGTTGCTGGTGCACTTCCGGGTGTGTTAGGAAACGTACTTGGATTAGGTTCTTCTTTCTTAGGAGGAGCAAGTGATGCGGGTAAAAAAGTAGTTTCTGGAGTTTCTGACTCAGGAAAGAAAATGGTAGAAGGTGCAACTGGAGCAGCAGGTAATGTTGTAAGAGGAGCAGGAAACGTTGCTGAAGGAGCTGTAGATGTAGGAAAGAAAGCTGGAGGAAGCCTTCTTAAGTGGTTATTACCATTATTCTTAGTACTTCTAGCACTTGGATGGTTAGCAAAGCAAGGTTGTAATACTGGTATAGATGCACTAGATGATGCAGCAGCAAAGACTGTAAATGCAACAGAAGGAGTAGCTAGTGGAGCAGTAGACGCTACAAAAAATGTTGCTGAAGGTGCGAAAGATATGGCTGGTGATGCTGCAAATGCAGTAGGAAACCTTTTTGGAAATGTAAATGAAGCTGCTAAGGCTGCTCTAGATAAGATATCATTTGCTGCAGGTTCTGTAGGAGACCAAATGACTAAGTATATCGCCGGTGGATTCAAAGGAGATGGAAAATTCCAATTCAAGAATCTAAACTTTGCTTCTGGTTCTGCTACTATCGCTGGAACTTCTGGTTCAGAGGTAGATAACTTAGCTGCGATCTTAAAAGCATATGAAGATGTAAAAATCTCTGTAGATGGATACACTGATTCTGATGGAAATGCTGATGCTAACCTAAGATTGTCTCAGTCTAGAGCTGATGCTGTAAAAGCAAGATTACTTGTACAAGGTATTGCTGCTGATAGAATAATGACAAAAGGTCATGGTGCTGCTGATCCAGTAGCAAGTAATGATACTGCTGAAGGAAAAGCACAGAATAGAAGAATAGAAGTTACTATTTCTAAGTAAGATTAACAAGGTAATTCTTCGAACATATAAAAGTCCAGTTGCATTGAGCAGCTGGACTTTTCTTTTTTTAGGATCATGAATCTAAGCTTGTCTCACTAATAGGTACTGTACTAATCATTAGAATATTCTTAATTGGGATATATTAACCAAGAGAAAACTTATGCAAATATGATATCTCAATTAAAAACAACTTTTATGATTGACAATCATAAATGGAAAGTCAAAGCAAAGAGAATAAAAATGAAATTGGTAATTTTTCACTAATAATTACAGTACTAATTGGGATCCTATTTTACAAAATAATCGGTATCAATAATTTTCCAATTTTCATCTTAATGACATCTGTTATTTCTGGATTAATAAATTATTCATTTTATTCTGGATTAAAGAATGCCAGCCGAATGTGGGAAACTTTTTACGTCAAATTAAATGAAAATGATATAGAATTTTGCTTTGATAAACCTGTAATTAATGAATTCGAAAAAACAAGATGGAGAAAAGAAAATCAATCTATTTCTTGGGAGAATATTAAAATAAAAACAGAAAAAAAAATTACTAATAGACAAAAAAAGTCAATATTAGATAGAAGTTTATTTGGAAAAGGAGGACTTGTTATTCCAAAAAACATTGAAGATTATGATAGGTTGGTTTCAGAAATTAAAAAGAATATAATCATAGATACGCAGTAATGGCTCCTTCACATTTACTAAACTTATAAGGACCAAATATGTAACTAATCAATCAAAATGAGTTCCAATCAATGTTAGTATAAAACACTCTAATAAACGACGACCGTGTAAGGTGCCTGGAAGGGATGGACGTAGGACATCGTCCGTGAAGCGCTTTGCGGGTAGCAGGGGACCAAGTGAATAACGCGTCTGTAAGGGCCCGACCCTAGCGAATTGTGTATGGCCCAAGTGTGCTAGGGATACACCCAAATAAGAATACCCTACAACTTAAAAATCTTGCGCTCTTATATTTAACTATTATTTTCTATTATACTTAAAAAAGAAATACGTAGGAATACCTAGCAGTAAAATGACAACGCCTATCCAAGACTCCGCAGATAGATCCCACAATAGATTAAAAACAAAGGCCGCAGTAACAAAGACATATAGAATAGGAAGGAATGGATACGCTAAGACCCTATAAGGACGGTTCTCATGTGGACGCTTCATTCTAAAAACGAAAATTGTACTTGCGGCTACCATCATAAAGACTATGTCCATAAAAGTCACAAAAGTAATTATCCGAATAAAAGATCCCCATAAGAGTATCAATAAACTTGCCCAAATAGCTTGGAAAATCATAGCATAATGCGGGGTATCGTACTTAGGATGTACCTTAGCCAAGAAATTAAAAAACACCTTATCCTCAGCCATTGCATAATATATCCTTGGAGCTGTCATCGTGTATATAGCAATCGTGCCAAACACAGAACAAATAACTAACATGGAAACTAACTTCCCCCCATTATGAAAAACAGCAGAAATTGCATCGCCTGCCACCTTCTCTGAGGCTATCAACTCTGGCATAGGTAAGAGGAAAAAATAGGCAAGATTAGCTAAGAGGTATAATGCCGTAACTGACATGGTTCCTATTATCATTGCTCTAGGGACATTCCGCTGGGCGTCTACAACTTCCCCAGAAAGATAAGTCGCATGGTGCCACCCTCCAAAAGACCAGAAAACACCAACAAAGGCTAACAAAAAAGCATTGATCGAAAAGGCCGGATAATCTAATGCCACAAGCGAAGACTCATGCATATTCCAATCTCCATAGATCATCCCAATTCCTAATAAAATAAAAATAGCAACAATCTTAATCCCCGAGAAAAAACTAGCGAGTATCTGAGAAATATTAACGCCAAAGATATTGACCCCAGTTAGAGACAGTACTAAAATAACAGCTACAATTTGTTTAGTAAAGCCCTGTATTTCAAAGAAAAACCCAAGAAATTCGGCAAAGGCCATACTCAGAGCTGCCATGGCGCCTGTATTAACAATAAGTAAGATAATCCAACCATATAGAAAACCAGCAAGCGGACCATAGGCTTCTTTTATATAGATATAAACACCTCCGGCCCTCGGAAACATAGCGCCCAGTTCAGAAAATATAAGGGCACCTAACATAGATACAGAACCTCCGAGAAACCAAACCAATAATATAAGCTTGGGATCATACAGATGTGCGGCTACATGGCTGGGTGTCATAAAAATACCTGATCCTATACACGATCCTATAGCAATCATAGTCAATCCATATAAAGTCAATCTTCTCTGTAGTCGGGCCATTGTTATACTAATAAAGTAAAGTAATAGTGTTAAATTAATCAATATTATGAATTAGACCATGATGTTCAGAAAACTTATCCTACTTATTGGGTTAACATTTATGTGCAATCAGCTTAGCTTTGCGCAGCTGAGAGGAGTCGACCTACTTGGTGATAAGAAAAAAATAGAAATCCAGTTTAGATATGCACAAGATTACATTCTATTAGATATAATGCTTAATGAGACCTTGCCTCTGTCTTTTATTATGGATACTGGAGCTGAACACACTATTCTTTTTCAAAAATTCTACGGTGATCTTATGGGTCTAAATTATACTCAGGAAATCTCTATATTAGGCACTGACATGAGTAGTACTATACTCGCCTATATCACTAGAGGTGTGGGCATACGCCTAAAGGATAATATCCAAGTAAAAAGAGATATAGTCGTTCTCAGTGAAGACTTCATGCAACTCAACGAGCTTACAGGAACTCGAATTCATGGCATTCTTGGAGGAAGCTTTTTTCAAGGCTTGATTGTAGAAATTAACTATAAAAAGAAAAAAATAGTACTACATCATCCTAACCACTATAAAGAAAAGTATCATAAGAAGTTTACGACTATGGATATCGATGTAAATCAAAACAAACCTTATCTAAAAGCCGATCTAGAACTTTTTTCTGGTGCTGCAGCTGAAATAAATCTATTGTTCGATACAGGCGCTGGACTTACCTTCTTGTTACATACCAACACTAGTGACAAACTGAAACTCCCCGAGCATGTGATCAAAGGAAACTTAGGCCAGGGACTGGGAGGTATGATAGAAGGATATACAGGTCTGATCAAGTCCTTAACCATAGACAAGTATAGATTTTCTAATCTTATAACCAGCTTTCAAAATAATGACACGCTTATCTATAAGGATGTTATTAATGAGAGAAATGGCTTACTAGGCAATATTATCATTTCTAGATTTCATGTTATTATAGATTATAACAAGCAAAAACTTCATCTCAAGCCTATAGGAAACTATAATGAAAAAATAGACTACGATAAGAGTGGCCTCTTAGTATTTGCTTATGGTCGGGATCTGAATAAGTATTATGTCAAAGAGGTTATTCCAGGGTCTCCAGCAGAACTAGCCGGATTAAAAGAAGGTGATCTTATCCTGAAAGTAGGCTTCTGGCCCTCTAGTTTTCTCTCCTTGCAGCGGATAGTGAACAAATTATCTGGTAAGGCTGGAAAGAAGATAAAAATGAAGATTTTGCGAAATGGCGAAAAGATTTCTAAAGAATTCACCCTTAGAGATATGTATATCGTGCCTAAAAGAGGCAATTAGAGGCCTAATTCCTTAAAATAGAGTAAAAACTGTTTGATTTATAAAAGATTAAACTCTATCTTTGCAGACCATTTTAAAAAAGCAGAAACATGTTTGCAATAGTAAATATAAAAGGTCAACAGTTCAAAGTAGAATCAGGTCAAGAGATTTTTGTCAATAACTTAGGTTTAGAACAAGGAGCATCTGTAGATTTCGATGAGGTACTGTTAACGACTAACGGAGATAGCACAACGATAGGAACACCTACACTGAAGGGCGCAGTTGTAAAGGCTACCGTAATAGAAGATGTAAAAGGAGATACTGTGATTGTCTTCAAGAAAAAGAGAAGAAAAGGTTATAAGGTAAAGAATGGCCACAGACAAAAATATACTAAGATCAAGATAGATTCTATATCTGCATAATTACTAATTAAGAAAACTTAATACAATGGCACATAAAAAAGGTGCGGGTAGTACTGATAACGGAAGAGATAGCGAAAGTAAACGATTAGGTGTAAAACTATTCGGTGGACAATACGCTAAGGCTGGAAATATTATTATCAGACAAAGAGGTACAAAATACCATCCAGGAGATAACGTATATATGGGTAGAGACCATACTATACATGCACAAGTCGAGGGTCACGTAGTATTTAAGAAAAAGAGACTTAATAGAACTTTTGTTTCTATTATGCCTTTACTATCAGATGTACAAGAAACTGTAGCATCTATAAAAGGTGCTAAAAAAGCTGCTCCTAAGAAGGAAGAAGCTCCAGTAGCTGCTGCTGCACCAGTTGTAGAATCTGCTCCGGCGGCTCCAGCTCCAGAAAAAAGTGCTGCAGCTGATGATTTGAAAAAAATAGAAGGTATAGGACCTAAACTTTCTGAAGTACTTAGTGCTGCAGGGATAGATACTTTTGCAAAAATGGCTGCTACTGATCCAGAAAAGATGAGAGAAATTCTTGTAGCAGCAAGTAGCAGATACAAGATGCACGATCCTACATCATGGCCACAACAAGCTCAGCTTGCTGCTGATGGCAAATGGGATGAATTACAGAAACTGCAAGATGAGCTAGACGGAGGTAGAGCTTAATCTTAGACTATAAAGACGTACACAAAGCCTCATTTGATTATTCAGATGAGGCTTTTTCTTTTAGGCTTATATCCTTTCTTTTGTACTACATTCCTAATATTTATTATGAAGAATAAGCTAACTTGTTATGAGGTCAATCCCTATTTTATAATTATATCTCTACCCTCTTGGAAAAGACAATATTTTTAGATAGACATATAGAAGTGGTAGTCGTATCAGCCGGAGGTGTAGGAACAACTTTTCTAATGGAAGCCATAGCAAAATATAAGAAAGTAAATAAATCTTCTAATGCTGATGGCTATAAGCATCTACCTATCCCTCCTATCAGCTTCAATTCTGCCTTAAAGGTAGTATATGTATATGGAGATCCTGTTCTAGCCTGTCTATCACTTTTTAGAAGAAATTATCATCACGCTCAATCTAAGTGGGCAACTAAATTCCAAGAGGATAAATATATTATACCGGCAACCTACCATGTAGAAGACTATGCAACAAGAAATGAGGATGGTCATTATTTTGAAGAGCATAAAAACAATTGGGAGCAAAAGTATTTATGCTATCCTACTTTCTTTATAAAATATGATGATATACATAATTCTATACAAGATCTATCTTCTTTTTTAGATCTTCCTCCATCATTTATAGACAATTTTCCAGAAAGAAAACCTAGACAATCAGCATCAGATAAACTAAGTCAAGAAACCTTATCCAACATTAAAAAGATATATGCAACGTATAAAAACGAGGTAGACAATCTATCTGGTTTTTATATAAAGGAACCTGAGATAAGTAAAATGAGTTTATTTTCTGAAGCTATATATAGAAAGGCTATAGCAGAAGCACTATATAAGAAATTCTCATTGTTTAGAAAAATCAAAAACAAGTTTAGATAAAGTTATTAAATTGTAAATTTTTATGAAAGAACTATATTCTTTCTACTAGCTTAGATTCTATCCAGGTCTGCTCTAGATCAGGTAGAGAAACCTGTATCCAAGCTTGATAACTATCTAAAATATTTACTTTTAAACCTCTAGAGAGCTTAGCTTCCTGTGATACACTTCTCTCATCAGGCCCATCATATCTATTACTATCCTGCATAAGTATAGCATAGTTATCTGATTGTAGCTGACTATATCTGTTTATACAGACGATAGTGCTTAGCATAAACAGTAAGAAGAAAGTTATCATCATTTTCTTGCCTAGCTTAATCTGACCTTCTGACCTACCTAATAGGAAAAAATATAAGCCTATAATGGAGAGTATAAAACTTAATATACTAAGCACCGTCCATACTTGGAAACTCATTGTTGCGCTAAAAATATTCCAGTACTTGCTTAAGAAAAAAGGTTCTATAGCATAAATCCTATCACTTATTTTACTCTTAGCTATTTCTAGATTATTCAATGTTTTGCCATCTAGCGGATCTAACTTCAGCGCTCTTTCAAAATTAATAATTGACATAGCTATATCCTCCTTTCCTAGATAGGCTGTACCCAAGTTATAATACAAAGCGATAGATACTTTGTCTGCTTTCAGGACATCATTATAAGCAAGTATGGCACCATCATAATTATTATTAGCCAGTGCTTTATTCCCCTCTTCAAAAACATCATCAAGGTCTTGCCCAACCATAATATGGAGTTGGAAGAATAGGAAAACAAAAAAGAATAATACTCGAGTCATTTTATTGTTCTTTGGTTTTTATGCTTTTAGATTTTTTCTTTACTTTTTCTTTTGGCAGATCTGATGCTGGCTCCTCTCCTGACGAATTAAGCAAAACCTCTTTAGCTTTAAGCAATGTTTTATCTTCTATCTTGGAATTCAAACGGTTATCTAATTCTAAGCTGTCCATTGCAAGCGTATCGGTTGTAAGCGTATCATTTTTTGCCTGCAAAGATATAGCTGCCAGTTGCTTTCTCCCTCTACTCACATCTCTTATATCCTCTACAGAAAAAGGTTTCTGATCTATCATCCATGAAAACCCCTCTAAGTATAGATCAGATTCTTTCGTATCAGCTATAGGTGTAAGAAGAGACTCAGGCTTAGTAAAAAACAATATATCTGTCAAGGAATCCTGCTCAAAGAAGAAAGTCATTTTGGAGCAATCCGTCCTATTAGCTCCTACCAGATCCTCTTCTTCATCTTGTATAAAATAAAGGGATCTCGCATTGCCTGCAACATTCATTTTCTCTATGTAACTACTATCCATAAATGCATGAATATTTTTACCCGAAATCTGATTATAATATTTATCTGCTAAGCTGGTTATAATCATCCCTTGATTTATAATTCTTATATCTTTTACTTTACTTTCGACTAAATGCAAAAATATAGTATCGCCTGAAAACTGAGAAGTATCTGACCACATAACTGGATTACCCATCAGTACAAAAGTCGAATCCTGGTCATTATATCTTACACTATCCGCTATTGCACTTATGTCCTCGTTATAGATACGAACATCCTTACTTGCCCTGAAATATCTAATGGTATCATTTACAGGTATAGAGTCTCCTACGACTACATTGTCCGCGTAAGACAACAGTGTATCCGCACAGACATAGAGTGTATCCTTGTCTAGCAATTGCTTCAGCACGGGCCTTACATCATCTACTCTTATTGCTTCAGCATATTCGCTTGTATTATTATAGTTTATCAGTTCACTGAGAATAACATTATTCTGTACGGTATCTTTCCATACCACATTACCCTTTGCTAGTCCCTTACCTGTTTCTTTGATATAGGATAGATCTTCTGCAGAGATTCTCATATTATCTTCTTCCAGCGCACTTCTTCCTTGTACTTGTAGAGACTCTGTTTTTTTATTGAATAAAATTTTTTCACCAGAGACATTATTATCTTTTCCTTTATAACTTGCATTGCCGATCAGTTCTGTATCTTCTGTAGATTGGTTCATTGTTATCTTAGTAGCTCTAGCCTCTTCCTCTTCACTCTTATAATAGGCATTACCATCTAGAGTAATTAGATCTGTCTTGCTGTCATATATGATTCTATCAGCAGTTGCTATAGAAGTACTATCAGCATATCTAGCATTACGGACAAACTCTGCATATTCACGCCGGAGATCATAATAGCCTGACTCACAATAAATTTTCTTTTCCTCCTTCAGTATATCCGTGGGTCCTAAGAAAGTAGCTACGTCAGTAGAAGTATTATACAGGAGCGAATCTGCTGTCATAGTAAAAGTAGAATCTAGTACAAGAACCTCTTTGATAAACTTTGCTTCTTTTCTATTGACGTCAAAAATACCTTCTATACTACTGACCTGTGTTCTAGCATTTTGCAAGATTGCCGTATCCTGATAAGTAGCTAACTTCGTATTAAGATCGTAATGTAAGGTATTTGTAAAAAGTTGATTCTCTCCATTTTCTAAAGAAACATTTCCGTATAAATCAGCAATTTTCAGATTACCATTATAGACTAAAGAATCTGAATGAACCACTATAGTATCTGCTTGGATAATTATAACATTTCCGATTGCTGTAAGATTATTCTCGATAAGAATTGCCGAGTCGCAAAACATGAAAATACTATCTTGATACATTTTCACATTTCCTTTGAGGTATTGTATTGCTGGAAGTTCTTCCGCTATTCTAAGAAAGCTGTCTGAGTTTTTGACAAATATATTACTCGCTTCCTTTGTCGTATCCTGCGTCTCTTGTGCAAACGACACAACAGAGCATAACAGAAAGATCCCAGAAATAAAGTATTTCATCATAAGAACTAATATATTATCAAGAACGTACTGAATCTACCTTTTGCTATTAGATATACAGAAGTTCCGTCCAAAATTAGCCTATAGTTAGCGCTTAGCGAAAATTTTAAGATTTATTTATAATTTATAGTTTTAATGAAATCCTGTGATCAACCAATAAGTGCAATTTAAATTCACTTTAAAGTCTAAAAATAGCTTAGAAACAATGTTCAAGCTATTCTTACTTATGTTGTTTCCGATAATGATAATGTATAGCAAGCGTTAGAATTTCTGTGATAATTTTGATTTCCAAGTCTGATAATGGATCTATCCTAAGTATCTTCATCCGAGCTCTATCTCCCTTTTCTAATCGTGGATGGTCGATATTAATTCCATCTACAAAAAGGATATATGGATGATCCGATTCCTTATCTGTCCATAGGTAGCAGATCGCCTTATGAGCTACACAAAAACATGGCATACCATACTTTCGAGTTTCTGTTATATCACTATCATGGTTAAGTATAATATCTCGCAAAGCTAACAGACAACTTCTGCTAGGTTCCTCTTTCTGTTCATAATATACATCTGTTCCTTTCATCGATTATAAGGATGCTTTATACTATTACATTATTTACAAGATAACCCTATTTTTTTGTCATACGATCAATTCGGATATATCCTTACCAGCTTTAGTCCCTATGGCAACACCCATGCCTCCTAATCTGACAGCACAATAGACACTATCAGATAAGCGCTGATTTATAGGTTCTTTCTTTTGCCCTGTAGCTAGAATACCGCTCCAGCGATGTTCTACTTTCACCTCCTTATCTACTTGTAGAACATTGTATAAGAAATTTTCTAGATGCTGCTGGATATCATCTGTAAGTCCGAACTCCTCTGTCTGCTCTTGTGCACTTTCCTTATCTCTGAAGCCCCCTAATAAGATTCTATTGTCAACGTTTCTAAAATACACAAAGCCTTCATTATAGTGGAATGTTCCTTTCAATCTCAATGATGGAATTTCTTCAGTTACTAAAACTTGGTTTCGCTGAGGTGTTATATCTAGATTTTCTATTAAGCTATTTGTAAATGCATTAGTAGCTAATAGCAATCTATCTGCTATTAAGTGCGACTCATCGGTAAAATGAAGATGAACGTTACGATCTTTTTCTAGGTATTCTACAAGCTCCTTTCCATAGACTATTTGTACGCCCATCGAAACTGCTTTCTTAGATAAGTTATGGATCATCTTAGCAGGATTTAGCTGTCCTTCGTATTGATTATAAAAACACTTGTGGTAGGCATCGAATGCAAAAGGCAAATTGATCTCTACAAATGTATCTTCTCTACCTGTAGCTCTATAGCAGATATCATTATAATAATCCAAAGCTTTGCTGTAATTTGTAAATTTAGATGCCTCCTCCTTCAAAAAAATCTCATACCCTCCTAGCGGTAAAAAATCCATCTTGCTAGGTGGAACATTATTCTTAAGCAGTTCTAATCCTTCTACTCTATTTCTTATAAGCTCTACTAATTCTTGTTCGCTATGATGCTCTATGTCGCTAGCCATCTCTGAGATGCTACCAAAACAAGCAAAACCAGCATTCCTAGTACTAGCCCCATACGGAGTAGTACTACGTTCTGCGACAAGGATTTTCCAGTTAGGGTGAGCCTTTTGCACATAGATAGCACTAGAAAGACCTACAATGCCAGATCCGATAATAACGAGATCATAATTAGTGTAAAAATATTTTTCCCAGTAGCTTAGTGTCTTCATATTAATACCCTAAAGCTAGATTAAAATTTATTTAGTTTATATATTCGCATCAAACTTATATCCATGATTCAGAGAATACAGAGCATATTTTTATTTCTAAGTGGACTTTCTGCGGTAAGTTTATTTGGAATTCCATTTGCTAGCAGTGACATGAAGACATCACAATTTCTAAGTGATCAGGTCTATACCGTTCAAGATAATGTAATCCTGATAGTTCTTGTTTCTCTTTCAGCCTTGTTTAGTTTTGTGAGTATCTTCTTGTTCAAGAACAGACCCTTACAGTTAAAGCTAGGTTATTTCTCTATCATTATGTCAGTGCTACTCATTGTTGCTAGTATAATACTATTCTATAACGAAGCATCGACTATGGCTGCTGAAGCCAATATAGAAGAAGGATTTGGAATCGCTATGCCCATACTGGCTATTATCTTTTCTGGCTTAGCCGTAAGATTTATAAGGAAGGATGATAATTTGGTTCAGTCTATGGATCGATTACGTTAGAAGATTATTTACAAGCGTTTTCTCTTACTTATTTTACTACACGCATTGTTCTTAATAACTAATACTATTAGGTTTACTTCATAATAGTAATCCTTTTCATCTAATAGTATCTAAAGCTATCTTTCCTCTTGGCGAAAATATACTTTGAGGTCCCTTTCTATTTTGT
>CAYYWZ010000095.1:0-12354 GCA_964475415.1 uncultured Saprospiraceae bacterium
ACTTGTAAAAGATGAGAATTTAATTATACATTGTTATAGGAAGAATGACATAATTCTCTAAATTATTTACATTGTTTCTAACACCATAGAATAATTAGTTTTTGTTTTGTAACAAAATCAGAGGATAATATATATGAATAACTTAATACACATAATAATCATATTATTGGGCACCGGCCTTATAGGAAATTCCCAGATAGAAGTTATTCAGCCAAATGATGTCATTGTTGGAGATTCTAAGACTTCAGAACCATCTGCTAAGATGGAGGTAAATCTTTTAAATAACCTTGATTCAGGATATATTCCTAAAGGAATGCTTATGCCGAGAATGTCCTTTGATCAGATGAATGCTATTGCAGATCCTAGAGATGCTGTTATGGTATTTGTAAATGATACTAGCGTCGATCTTAGAGGGTATTACTATTATGATGGGAAATTTGAAGAATGGATAAGAATACCTTCTAATAATTGCAGAGGCTGTTCAGACCTCTTTTTTGGAGATACAAATAACAATGGAATACCAGATAAGATAATTACTAGTTATGAGTGTGGTGTAAATTGTGGAGATACAGG
This sequence comes from uncultured Saprospiraceae bacterium, assembly GCA_964475415.1. Taxonomy (GTDB): domain Bacteria; phylum Bacteroidota; class Bacteroidia; order Chitinophagales; family Saprospiraceae; genus CALCMJ01. The sequence continues at coordinate 574 of CAYYWZ010000095.1, forward strand.
AAACGATAATATAATTAGCATTTCTGCAAACTTCAATGATTTATGCGATGAAGATTTACAATACAATACATATGAAGTATTTATAGGAGGAAATTCCGTTACTGGGATTTTGGAATTAGATAGTTCAGGAGAAATATGTTACGAATCAGAAAATATTAATGGTTCTAGTGTCTCTATCTTATTATACTCTGACTGTTGTTGCGCAACTGTAGAATATATTTCATTCCCTAATTGTGCAGTATGTCCAGACTGTAGTATAGACTTAGCAGTAAATTGTATAAATGATGAAGTTGAGTTATCCGCATCCCCTAGTTGTACTTTGCAAGAATTATTGGATGGTGGATATACGACTGTCAATGTATATACGCACCCGAGCTCTACAGATTTTAATGATGCAATCTTGGAAACTAGTGCTGCTATCATAGATGATTTTACTTATAGTTTTACGAATACCTCTAATATATTTTCTCTATGGGTCACTTATGCTGGGTCAGATGATTGTGAGGAAATAATAATTTTTGAGCCTGTCGAGTGCATAGATAATAATTGCTTTTGTTTAGTGACAAATGTTTCTTGGAATAATCCAATATGCATAGGTGAGACGGGTGTATTAGAAGCCCAACTTAATTGTGATGAAGGATGGACAAGTTTGCAATGGAATTGGGATGGTGGTAGTACGACGACTAATTTTCCTGATGACGATATTGTATTTGGATCTGGACTTTCATTAGGAGCCTATGATGTGACTGTAACACCTATGGGAGTAGGAGATTGCACGGATATAGCACATGTGGAGGTGGTGGTTATAGATGAGTGCGAGGAACCATGTTTACCTTGTACAGTCAGTCTAACTACAACAGACTGTGAAGTACAATGGTCTCTCCAAGGAGAAGGCTGTGTTAATAGACCTTGGTTTGTTACTTATAACGATGGAAACGGCAGTAATCAATCTGGATTACCTAATAATGGAACAAATGGATCCGTGCCTAATAACGCACCCTATTCATTAAGTAGTTCTTTTATACCCTGTGACGAGTATGGAAATGGAAATTATGAGATAATAGTACCACCAAATAATGGCTGTTCATCGGAGTTTGATAATGGAGAAGTTAGTTGTTGTGAGAATTTATGTAATGAAACACCTTGTAATGAACAACAAATAATTGTTATGGCTGATGGGGTACCTAGGTTGAGTACTTTAGTTACATCGGAAGGTATTATTTGTGATATTTTTGTGGACTTAAGATGTTCTAATCCTATAAGTACAGCTAATACAGATATGAATAATGCTTCAATTGCTAGTCTTTTAGATTCATTAATATCTTGTTTAGGAGAATCTTGTGATACAGTGGATTTAGAAATATTTTGGGAACCCCTTTACACAAATGGTTGTGAAATAGCTATAACTTTTGTTAATTCCCCATTTACTATACAAGAAGCAAACTGGATTCCGTCTGGAACTACGTATTCACTAAATACTTCGAATTGTAACTAATAAAATAAGTATGAATACCTTAATTAAAATAATTTTATTATCTGCGATTTTTCAAATTCAATCTGTAGCACAAGATTATCCATTTGGAGATATATTTTTTACGACCCAAGAACAAATCGATGATTTCATTATTTCATACCCAGATTGTAAATATATTGAAGGAGATTTATTTATATCAGGATCGCAATTAGAAAATATAGATGCATTATCAAAAATAGAAATAACTGAAGGTCTGCTCGTTTTAGATTTTGCAATTGGTTTAGTTAATAAGATTGGACTTAGTTCCTTAAAAGAGATTTGTCAAGGTATTGAAATCACTCAAAATTCTAATTTAGAAACTATTGATGAGATTGCTAATATAGATGTTCTTAGTAATAAAATTTTAATTTCTAATAATCAAAATCTAAAACTGGATGGGAATATTAATCTTGATATATTACTTGGTTTCAATAAGCGTAAATATCTTGAAAAATATTTCCGTATAAGTGGCAATATAGTTAGCACCTCTGACCAGTCTTCTATTGGCAATAGAATATCTATAGCTCCTGATCCGGCAGTAGACGAAATAATGATTGATCTGCCAGAAGAAATAAAAGTAACAGCTAGGAACCTGTATTCGGGGAAAGCTAGGTCGTTACTTACAGGTACTGACAGACTGCAGTCAATCGATGTGTCATATCTTGACAATGATATCTATTTACTATATCTAGAAACGAATCATGGAAGCGTAACTAAAAAGATTACAGTTACGGTCTAAAGTTGTATTGTATAAAACAAAATAAAAAATCAAGAAAATGAAATCATATAAATTAAATATCAAGATATCCTGGTGCTTTTTCTGTCTATTAATGATTAGCAATCCAGCCTCTACCCAAATAAAAGTGCTCAATAATTCAGACGTAATAGTAGGTACTAATTCGCAACCAGAATCAAGCGCAAAGCTTGAAGTAAATAGTGAAACACAGGGCTTTCTTGCGCCAAGAATGAGTGATGCACAAAGAGCTGGGATATTAAATCCAGCAGATGGATTATTAGTATATGTCACAGATCCTTCTGATGACATACGAGGATTCTATTATTATGATGCTGAAGTATCAGCTTGGCTTAAATTATTTGGTGGTTGTAATTTAACACCATAATATGACAAGTATTTTTTATCGATGTCTTTTCTAGTTTATTCAAATTTTCATTTATGAAACATCCTTTCTATATTCTTATTTTTCTTTTGTCCTTACATTGTCTGGCAAAGGCACAAAGTAGTCCAGGAGGTGTGAAACATCACCATTCTTGGTCTATAGGAGATATTTATAAAAATACAAAGCTAAAAGGACAAGTAAATGAGGTAATCCAATCATTTAATTTTCATCCTACATTAGATTCAGATCTACAATCTATTACCGAAGATTTCAAGGGGAGAAACATCAGCCTTTTTCTTGTAAGTTCTAATGCAGTGGATACAGATGTGCTTATGCTTAGTTCTAAAGTATCTCAACCCATGGTTATAACAGATAAAGAAATTTACACAAGAAAGACATTGCCCTACTCAGCTGATGTAGAAAAGTCAAAGATTTTATTTTACAAAGGGAGATGGAACGAGAAATCGAATGAAGAGCTATCCTTACTATTTGATAATTCCTCAGATAACGATATTGCTGAATTGATTGTTTTTGATAGAGCGATTAATGAAAGCCAACAACAAAAAATCGAATCCTATCTTGCTATAAAATATGGTGTATCTCTCTTTGAGGGAGTCGATTATCTTTCTTCCGATGGGAGAATTATTTTTCGAAATTCCAAGAGTGATGATTTCATTCATAGGGTTACAGCTATAGGTAGAGATGATGGATCAAGATTGTTTCAGAAGCAATCCTTTAATAACAAGTCTGATATTTACTTTGTGTTGTCCCTTGGTGAACTTACAGAATACAATAGAGATAATTCTGGTATTTTGGAGGACCACAGTTTTATATTTTGGTCGGATAATGACCAGACATTAGATTTGTTACCATCTGAATTAAGTATCTATCCTACAATCCAAAGATCTTGGAAGTTTTCGATTGATGCTCTAAAAGAAGAAAAGATAGAGTTGGAGCTCCGTGTAGAAATCCCTGATCAGATCTTAGCTGTTCATCCCGAGAATTGGTATGTGGTTATAAGTGAGACCGCTTACGGTTCTGGAGAAAGAGATGTTTTTACTCTAGAGAGAGAAAATGATAAACTCTTTTCTTCTAAGATTTTATTACAGAAATCAAGAGGCGAAGAACAATACATGCAGCTAGTAAATTTAGGCCCTCAATTGGAGACTCGAAGTACAATAGATCTATATCCTAATCCTGTGAAAGTTGGAGAGTCTAGTATCCTGACCATACAAAGTAAACCTGAAGCTACTGTTGAATATATTATTCGTGATGGTTCTGGAAGACTGGTACAAGAAAAAAAAGTTAAGATGTCTAATAGATCCACAGAGATAGCCCTAAGGTTTCCGCATACAGGAATCTATTCTGTAGAAATTATAGAAAACGAAAATCGTAATACGAAACAAATCATTGTAGTAGACTAATCATTATTATTATTATTATTATTATTATTATTATGCAAAGCATTTTCCTCTTTAGTATCAATTTTCAAGCTCTCAGGTTTAGTTTATTAATTTTTCTAAATCTACTTCTAATAACATTACAAGCTGCTATTCATAATACAACTCCATTAAGCATTATTGAAGAGTTTGAAACTGATATACAAGAAGGAATTATAGGTGTAAAGAATGATGGAGAAACAGATGCGCCCCAGGATAATGTATTCCATTTTACTATCGATACAGAAGCCTCAACAGAGGAGATGTATGTTCTAGAATTTGATGTTGTGGGAGTCCAGGCTTACAATGGTGTTTCTTTTATTATTAACGAATCATTTAGTACCAATTCTAGATTGCTAAAAAAGTCAGATGAGACAGAGTCATCAAGATATATTTTATCTAAGTCAGCACTGCTAATAGGATTTAATTCTATCCGATTTAAAACTCAAGGGGTCTATCAGTACAAAGTATCTAATATTAGTATATCAAAAGTACTAAATAATAGTCGAGATCAGATATACCTAGAACATTCTGTAATAAATACGATTTACAAAAACAAAATATTTCTAAAAGCTTGGTGCGATAATCAGATCTATTCTAGTTATAAAATTGGTAATAAAATTTTCCCTATCTACACTCAAGAGATCAATCAAGAAATAGAATTGACAGAGGAGATGAAAACTGATGGTGAGTTAGAATTAGTTTTCATATCTAATACCGGTCAAGAGCTCACTAAGACTTTAACTTTAGGAAACGATTTGCAAATCGCAGATTCGTATTTTGAATCTAATTCTAATATTCAAGATAGATTTACTAAGGATTTAGATTCAACATTTTATGGTGCTTTGATCTATAAAGAGATAAATCTAAATTTACCAAAATCTTCTTTAAAAGGTTTCACAAGAATAGCGATCGAAGAAATAGAGAAGCAAGAATTAGCACCATTGAATTTAGGTCTTGTAAATACTACAAAAAGAAATGCAGCTTATAGATTTGGTCCTCACAGAACACAGTTCAGTAAAGAAGTTAGCATTACTTTACCCTACGATGTAGGATTGATTCCAGCCGGTTATTCAGAAAAAGATTTGCAAGCTTTCTATTTTAATGAAAGGGCTAAGGTTTGGTCTCCAGTGAAGGTAGATAGCACAGATAAATTAAAAAAATTATTATACATAAAAACAGATCATTTCAGTGATTACATTAGTGGTGTTATACAGTTGCCAGAAAGCCCATCTACCAGTAGTTTTACTCCTACTATGATGTCAGATATGGAAGTGGCATCGCCATTTTCAGGTATGAATATTATGTCTCCACCTCAAGTAAGTCAGAAGGGTGATGCCAGTGTAAGCTACCCATTGACAGTTCCCACGGGTAGGAGAGGAATGGCTCCTTCATTGGGATTACAATATTCAAGCGATGGAGGCAGTGGTTGGCTTGGGTTAGGTTGGAATATTCCAGTACAAACGATCTCTGTTGATACAAGATGGGGAGTACCAGTATTTGATGAAGAAGATGAGACAGAGTTATATATACTTAATGGAACCCAGCTTGTAATTGAAGGAGAGGGTGATGAAGTTTATATGCCTAATAGACACTATAAGAACAGTTGTAATACAGCATATCTGAATCGGAATACAGGTGGAGATCGTTATTTTCAAGAACGTAAATTGGGTTCTTTTTCTAGGATTAAAAGGATAGGTGTTTCACCAACAGATTATTCTTGGGAGGTAACAACATCTGATGGAACAATTCATTTATATGGAACCCAAGATGATGTTAATAGACTTGGGAATGAAAAAGGGATAAGTATCTGGTACTTAGAACGATCTACTGATAAGTACGGGAATTATATAGAATATAATTATGACTATGTAGTCATTAGTGATGGAGGTCCGGCTAATGATGGAGTCAATTTGTACCTCAGCGAAATTAAGTATACTGGTGGGGTCGGATTAACACCTCAGAATACTATTCATTTCAGTCGTTTACCTTCTAGGTCTGACAAAGTAATAAATGGAAGATATGGATTCAAACAAGTAGATGGAGAGCTACTAAATTATATAGAGATAACACAAGGAAGTAGTTCTAGAAAATATACATTTAAATATAAGGCTGGAGATGGTGCATTTTCTAAGACCCTGCTAGAAGAAATAGAAGAAGAGGTCAACGGTTCTTTTTTTTACGAACATATCCTAGAGTATTATAATGATCTAGATGGTTGTGGCGATTTGTTTGAAGAAGATGAAGAAACTATTGATCCACCTTGTCCAGATGTAGATTCAGATTGCCAAGGAGTAGATTCAGACGGAGATGGTATAGCCGATATATGTGATAACTGTCCTAATGTTTTCAATCCTGATCAACAACCTTGCAGTTATGATGCACCATGTGGAATCTTTGATGCAGATGGTGATGGTATAGGAAATGCTTGTGATAATTGTGTTGACATTCTGAATGTAGATCAATTAGACACAGATGGTGATGGCTTAGGTGATGCCTGTGATAATTGTCCGAATATTGGTAACGCTTCTCAGTTAGATACAGATGGTGATGGTATAGGAAATGCTTGTGATTTATGTCCTCAAGATTCTACCATAATAGCAACAGTTTTAGATCCTGACGGAATAGATCCAGATGGTGATGGCGTGGGTACTCCATGTGATAATTGTCCTGAAAATGCTAATACGGATCAGTTGGATACAGATGGAGATGGTATAGGTGATGCTTGCGATAATTGTCCTTTTTATTTTAATCAAGGTCAGTACGACGGGGATGGAGATGGAATAGGATACTATTGTGATCCTTGTCCATACACGCCTAATGTCCCAGGTTCTGATTGTAATGATCCTTATACGGATATTACACCAATAATAAACTTTCTACCTGGAGTAGTAAATGGAAGTACTGAATTAATATGGCAACTTAGAGTACAGGAATTACTGGGTGGAGACACCGAAGGGCTTATAACTGTAGTTATTCCTAAAGACCCTAGATTAACTTTTACTTGGGATCCTACTTTGACTCAATTGGGACCCTATAATTACAATAACTCGTTTTGGGAATATTATGCTTTAAATCCTGCATTTCATATCTGGACAACTTCTGAATCTATTTCTGGATCAACATCTAAAAATATTGGATTTTTAGGAAATTACACACCTGAAAATTCGAGTGGAGAGGTTGCTTATACTATTACTATAATATCTGGTTCAGGAGGTGAAATAAATACTAATAATAATATAGATGCTGAAACTTTAGTTTATTTTAACAGTAGTGATTTTAATTCCGAAGATGATCCTAGGCAATATATAGATAGGGATAAGGAAATAACAATACGTAATTTAAGAGAAAATTATGAATATATAGAAGTGAATCGCCCGGAAGTATCCAATCCTTCTTATGCGCAATTTCGTATATCTTGTTTAGGCGCTGTAGGAGAAGAATTGGAGTATATAGATCTATTTTGCAAAAAGCAAACGATCAAAATAAAGAGCAAAAAGCTCAAACATTCAATGATTGTTGCGCAAGTAGGATCGATTAAAACGAATTCTACAAAAGGATCATTTAAAATTCAGAAATTAGACGATCTAAACTCAGGTGTAAAAGAATATAAGTTAGGTAAGAGGATAAATAAGGATGGAGACCAAAAAAATATAAATCTTCCTTCAGTTAAATCGCTAATAAAGTTTAGACCTGTAACAAGCGAAAATTTACAAGAGAATTGTTCATTTCTTCAAATAGGTGATATGCTCCCTATTTTGGAGTCAGAATATTCTAAATTCCATTCACCCTTAGGTAGCTCTAGTTCTATAGCGATATCTTCAGGTGCTGATATTCAATTTGGCATAGGTTGTTCTGTGTTTAAAAAAGATGGAACAGTCTCTTTAGCTGGGGGACTTAATCTATCTGGAACGAGCAGTAGTGCAGTAATTTCTAACTTAGATATGAATGGTGATGGATTGCCCGATGTCCTGAAGAAAGAGAATGATGTCCTCAATTTATATCTTCATCAACTAGACTTTGTAAATGGCGAGCCAGTTCATAGCTTCTCTTCAGAACCTCTAGAATTGTTAAATTTAAATAAATCAGATACCTATAAAAGTAAATCGGCATCTATATTAACACACATTGGAATTTCTGCAGGAGTCGGGCCTATCGGAGCTCACGCGGGAATCAGTAAATCTATAAGCCTTGACAGAATAAACATTTTTGTAACAGATGCAAATGGAGATGGATTACCAGATATTTCTATAGATGGAAATGTATATTTTAATATTGTTGATAAAGAATCGGGTCAACCAAGTTTCGATATCTCAAGTCAGTTTACAGAAAACATGATCGTGATGGGTGAGGTCTTAGTTGATGATTTGCCAGTGGAGATTGAGGAATTCTTCCAAGATATTCCTACTTATGATGTTGTAAAAGTATGGGAAGCACCTCATGATGGAACTATCATTATAAAGAATAGAGATCTAATAGGAAGCGCAAAAATTTCAATAGAAACCGATCACAATGGCTTTTACAGTAGAGCTGAAGTTGATCCTGAAGTACAAGGAACCTGTCGATTATACATAGGAGAACTAGGTGATATCGATCCTGAAATAAATCAGTTAGGAAGTGGTATTTCGTTAGGTTGTGTTGATAAAGGAACTTTAGATCCTTGTTTTACAGATATAAGTAGTTGCTATGCATGCTCAACAAGTGAATTCCTTTGTACAGAATGTATATCTGATCTACAAATAAGTGATGATATATTGGCTGGAATGAATAGGATAGAACATGCTGGAAATACAATTACTACCAATAGTAATATAGAAAATCTAGGTAATGCTGCCTATCTAGCAGGGCAAAAAGTCAGCATGAAATATTCTAATACGAAGGGATTTGAGGTGTTAGAGGGCGGTACTTATTTAGGTAGTATAGAAGATTGTGTAGATTCTGATAATAATTATGGATTGATAACAGATGTTGAGCAAGAAGTAAATGATAGCCCTATATGGGTAAAAAAAGGTCAAAAAATATATTTTAGATTACATACAGATAAGGCAAATCCTAATGATGAAATCTCCTGGAATCCAGAAGTTGAGTATACCACTATAATGGGAGTTCCTATTGAGAGTTCAGATTACAAAACAGCAGCGGGGATTAGTCCATTCAGTAGTAGTTATGCTGATGGATTTGTTATGAGTTCGCCTCAGAATTTTACATTTTTATCTGGTGGTACAGAGACAGGAGAGACTTATAATCATATTATTTCCTGGGAAGAGGTTAAACTTGGGAATCCTGTTGGTAAGCTTACTTTTAGAGTTAGGGCTATGGATGTAGATGGAGCAGAAGATATTGATAGTGGGAATATTTTATGGGAACAAGAAATTGACCCTTCTGGCTCAGTAGAAAATTTTACTATCCCTGCAACTACTATAGGTAGTTCTATAAATATTGATGCAGGTGAAGTAAAAGCGGTTGTATTTGAAGTTATATCAGAAACAAATGAACGTTGGGATTTAATCAATTGGTACCCGCACGTATTTTCAATTGCTAATTATACTTTGCCATCAGGAGAAATTTTTACAGAGAAAATAGAAAAGTTTCCACTAGTCAATAAGTCTATTTATAAATATTATACTGAAGACTTTGATGCTTCGAATGATTTTAAATGGAAATCATATAATACTTTTAATGAAGAATATATCAACATGAGTCCTAACTATGAAATAGAAATAGATTTGGATGGTGGTATTTTTGATGAGTTTGATTTGGAATATGATTACGAAGTTACAGACAGAGATATCTTATCCTTTGTTATCATCCGTGAGGGGAAAGTAATTCATAATAGAGATATTTATATAACCGACGATAATTTTAGTTTGATTGATAATTCTCCATTAGATGTAAATAAGTGGTTAAGTAACGGAGAGATAGAAATACAGTTGATAAGTAAAGGTGGCTTTTACAGTAATGAGGTACTTAGGGTATTAGATGATAGGTCTAAGAATCCTGATTATAGCTTCAAAATAGCTAATGTAAAAGATGTAAACTCAGGTACTTCTTATGGTAAACTAACAAGACCTTGGGTAAGTTTATTGGAAAAAAGTAGTTACAGATTAGATGGTAATTTTTATCGTGCCTGGGGACAATTTATGTATGATGAATCACAAGATGATGATTCTTTAATTCCAGAGGATAATGGTAAACTAATAAATGTTCCGAAATTAGAGTTCCAGAAATTAAGTATGGATCAAATTTCAGAACTGCAAGTTATAGAAATGGCAGTAGAAAATACTGAAGAAGATGATGACCCACTATCGAGTATTAACCCAGAAATAGATTTTAATATTGATGAATTAAGTGTTAATCCTGAATCGGAAGCACTAGGATCACTTAGCGATATTAACTTAAGGCCAATAGTATATTTTCCTACACCCAAAAGATCGAAGGTAGAAAATGAAAACGGTATCTTCTTTTGGTCGCGTTGGGAGGGAATGAATAAGAACAACTTTTCTGCTAAATATTCGGCTCGAGCAGCTGATTTCTTAGAATCTTTTGATCTAGAAAATGATGAGCAAGAAGATCTAGTTATAGAAGTGTCAGATAAGGGAGCAAGATCTGTCAGAAAATATTCCTTTTCGGAATCAGTGGTTGCCAAATTAAGTGCTAGTGCTGGAGGAGGCAGTGTTGGAATAGGGGTTGGGGCAAATAATACGGTTTCTAGTAATTCTTATAATTTGACAGATTATTTTGATATTAATGGAGATAGATATCCAGATGTATTACAAAGTAATTTATACCAATCAACTAGTTCTACTGGAGGGCTATTAACTGAAATAGAATATGACGATTTTATACTTAAACCTATTCATCCAGGAAAATTCTCTACTTCTAGTTCAGGTAATAATGGCTCATTGACGGGCGAATTTGGAGATCCCGGAACTGCAACAGCTGATAAACATGGAATAGGATTTATAAAAACTAAAACATTTTTAGGTATATCAGGCACTGGTTTAAGTATAAGTGGAAATTATGGAAATGGAGAATCTAATGCAGAGCTATTATGGGTAGATATAAATGGTGATGGCTTAAGTGATAGACTCTTTCTTGAGAATGACACCGTGAAAACATTTTTAAACTTAGGCTACGGAGAGCAAGATCTTACTATTGCGGAGTGGGGAGAGATAAAATTAAGTAATTCAGAAAATAAAACGTGGGGGTATGGACTTGGTATCTCTGTAGGCCAAGGAAAAAGTATTTCAGCAGGATACTCCGGAGGACATGGTTATTCATCCTCGTTAGGTAAGTTAATTGATATTAATGGAGATGGATTGCTTGATTATGTATATAATGTTCCTACTTCTACCGCTTATTTCGTTTTGTATAATAATGGAAGTGGATTTGATTCGCAGCCATGTGAATTGCCTATTCTTTTTAATGATGAGGCAAAAACATCAAGTCATTCATTTGATGCTAGTTTTACAATTGAAATTCCAATTCCAATATTTGTTACCTGTGTTAAACCGGGTATAACCTTTGCAGCTACACCATTTTCAAAATCAAAGTCCCTAACTCTAAAAACTATACAGGATTATGATTCAGATGGTTATCCAGATTATCTGTTTTTTGATGATGAAACTGGTAATCTAACCATAAAACACTCAAAAATTAAAAGAACCAACAAACTCAAAAAAATAACTACTCCTATAGGTGGTGAATATAC
>CAYYWZ010000096.1:0-11957 GCA_964475415.1 uncultured Saprospiraceae bacterium
TCTACTAAGTAGGAAGCTTTTTCCTCATTTACATTTAGAGACCAAGCTAATACAGAATTACTTTTAGCTGTAAGTTGTATTTCAAACAGTATATCATCAGATGTAATATCCTCTAAAACATCAGATTCAATATCCGTCATAATGATATTAAGCTCACCATTACTCTGCTGGTGCCAGTTAAGCTGCTCATTAAAATAACTGCTAGTAATATCCGTAACTTCAACTACCTCACTATCTGTAATCATAGATAATTCTAAGCCTCTCGCTATCATTTCTCGTGATAAGTAGAATGGAATTGTATAACTCTCTCCAGCATTAAGTAACTTATCATCATAAGAAATAGAATTGGCTCTTCTATTGTCGCATCCCAATCAAGAGGAACACCTTCTGTCTGACTTTCTATATCGTAAGCACTGATCTCGAAACTATCCTCGCATACACTCATCCATGTATCTAGCTCATTATTATTATAAGCATAAACAAGTTTCTCCATTAGAATCTGCTATTCTTATCGCAGCTCCTTCTTTTATCTCTCCATCGCAATCTATTACTACTGTTTGCAAATTGTACAGAGATATATCTTCCTCCGTAAGTTCGTAGTTTACATTATCTATGTTATCTGATTCCGTTACTAGGGAATAATTTTGTATTTCCTCCTTGCATGGATTACTTACTCGATAAGACAGTGTGCTGCTCTGCGGCAGAATTGAGAGCCAATTTCCTCGTAGAGTTGTGAATGATTCTTGCGAGAAACCATCACTCTCCCAACTGTATAATTGGTATGCGATTGGCTTTTCTTCTTTCATTAGCTTACCTTCTACATAGACTCCATCGGTATAAGTTGCTAATGAAAAATATCCTGTTTTTAATATCTCTGCAGAATTATTACCATCAAGATTCTGAACATATTCCCATCTCGATAACTCCTCGTTGAGATAAAATAAAGCCAATGCGTTTTCTCCATTATTATAGGTTACAATCGATGGTTCATTTATATCTATTTGTAAATTGCTTCCCTGCTGGTCAGCTATAGAAATGAAAAAAGCTTCTTTGACATCTAGAGATAATAATGTATTTACATCCTTATAAGCATGATTACCTAATTGTCTCTGCCACTTTTCTTCCTCCAGATTTCCATAAGTAAGTACTCCCTCTGACACTACAATTGTACCAGATGCATCACTTAGCTTATTTACTTCTAGAACGATAGAAGAAGAAATATCTACAGAATTGTTTATCTCCACATCGGTTTTGTTCCACTCAGGAAAAAGATGGATATCTAGATAATTTATATCATTTTCTACAAGCGTAGTTAGGACCTTAGCTCTTTCTTCTCCCTCAGAAATAATGGTAATAACTTGTCCAAATTTTCTAACGAATTGTAATGCCTCCTGGAAAATATAATTACTGGTTGTTACAGCATCACCGTTTACGATAATATCATATGATCTTTCTGCTATACTGCCATCACTTTCCGTTATCTTACCTGTAATCTCAGTATCTATTCTTATTTCTGGTTCAGCATCTATCGAGGTGCTCTGCTTATTATCATAATCCTCATGACAGCTACAGAGTATGCTGAAAGAAAGAATTAATATGTAAATATTTTTATACATTTCTAATGGCTTATGTATGTATAAAGAAATGAGTTTCTAAAACGTTGCACTGATCTTAAAAATATATAATAAGTTTGTAAATCACCCCTATTGATTAATATCCTTAAAGTAAGGAAAATCGGTTTCAAAATAGCCACAACAAACTATTAATAGCCACTTTAGATGTACATTAATCTTCTTTATGGATTGTAAAACCCCATAAAAAATAAGTATTCAAATTATTGTAGAATAGTGTACCCAATGTGATAGCGCTAAGATCCAGCGGTTATTATTAGAAGGTTCTTAAAAATCTAAAGAAGTAAATATTGCATAAAATAAATCTGTATAAGTTTATATCTCAAGATTATTGTCGCACTTCGCAATTAGGTAGTTGTTTACTTAGTTCTTCTAGCTCTATACTTTGGATACTATTAAAGCGGAAATCTAGAATTTCGATTTGTTTTTAACCTGCCCATATAACTTCTAAATTTTTAAACTCGTGGAAATCTGAAGGCAGTTCTATTAACGAATTATAGCCTATAAATAATGTTTTCAGCTTATCAAGTCTAACCATTCCACTAGGTAACTTCTCTAATCTATTTTCCGATAAATCAAGATAAGATAAACTATCAAGACTTTCGATACCTTTCTCAATTACAGATAGTTTATTCCCTTTTAGATTAAGCACTTATAAATTTTTAAGTCTAAAGAGGCTACTTGGTATTTTTCAATACTATTATATCTTATTTCTAGCCACTCTAAATCCTGCAGCTCACCTATAAAATCAGGAATCTCTTTAATTTTCATTTAAGTATAGTTTTCCAAGTTTCTTAAACTTAACTATTTCTTCTAGTATCATTACTAAGCTATCTCTATTTAGAAAAAGCTCTCTAACACCTTTAGGGTTTTGCAAAGTTTGTTCCATAGAAAAAGTTTTACTTGATCCTCTGAATAGAGAATATGACTTTGTAGGTTTAGTATTTTTGATCGAATCAGCAGAAATATCTCTAAATTCTAAATCACCAGTTCTATTATTGTTTTTTTGTGCACTACAAGCTTGAAATAAAAATAGAATCGTGAGAAGATTTAAGAATTTATACATCTTTTATTTTACATTTTCTACTCAAAATTAGCTTATAAAAAAGAAATCTATTTAACTTTCTTCAGTATCCTTGTAATAATATGATAAGCTGCTGGACAATATTGGGTATTCTTAGTATGTAGGTCTAGATTACCCACAAACTCATAACCTTCTGTATGCGGATAATTCCTGCATGCCTTAGGTCTTATATCATAAATAAAACACTTATTGTCTTCCATAAGAAAAGTACAGGGAACAGTCTTCAGCACCGTATCTCCATCATTATCTATTCTTGTGTATTGCTTTCTAAAATTGGCAGCTTTCATGCCTAGCGTTTTAGCAATTCTATTTATATCTGTATTATCGACAATAGGTGGAATCTTAGAGCAGCAGTTGGCACAGTCTAGACAGTCTATCTCTGAGAATACTTCTTCATGCGTATCGTTAGCAAGATCCATCAACTCCTTCTGAGGAACCTGCTTGAGCCTCCCTGTCACTTTGCCTCTTTGCTGCTTAATCTGATGTTTTTTATTTTTCCACTCTTCTATTAAAGTACTCATATATTACTTAAATCTTTCCTTACAGTAAATTTAATAAAGCTAACTTAGCTTTTTTTAAAAATTTACTTAATACATAAATCATAAATTTTCGAATATGAAAAAATTTCAATTAGCCTTTTCTCTTATTTTTGCTTGTTTTTTTCTCAGCGGACAGCATGTTTTTCAGATTACTGACTTAAGGCCAGGGTCAGACGATGGCGTAAGTTTCAATGGGAATATACTTACAAATATTGTTAGCAGTGTAATCTGGATCGATCCAAATGATTTTGGAGAAACAGATAAGGTTTTCTTCACGAATGGAAAATCATATGAAACATTTAATATTATGGAGGAAAACGAAGATGGATACAGAGTAATTGATTATGTCGTTTACAGTGATATTTGTTATTTAGCGATTCGAGATAGCGATACAGATTTTTACAAATTAGTCAGTGTTGATGATGATGGCAATGTTAAGACCATTCTTGATGAATGGGAATCGATTGATGAACTTACAGTTTTTAATGAAAAACTCTATTTTGAAGGTGAAGAAAATATATTTGAAGAAGCTCTTCATTCTTATGATCCGATTACTGAAGAAACAGTATTACATTTTGAAGTTGGTTCTTTTGGTATTAGAGATATAGAAGTATTTAAAGATGAGTTATACTTACTAGCGCGATTAGACAATGGTGACAATCTTATAAAAACAAACGGAACAGGTTCAGATTTTACGGAAGTTTTTTTTCTGACTAGTGGTAGTGCGTCTTCTAGTTTTAACAATATGACAGCTACGGAAGAGAAGTTATTTTTCTTTTCTGCTGATTCAAGCTCAGATTATGGCCTGTTTTCTTCTGATGGTACAAACGAGGGTACCTTTAAAATATCTGGGGATTTTTCTCGGATACCATTTTTCGACTATAGAGACCAAAGAGCTTTTATCGGATTTAATAATAAATTTTACTTTCAAGGTGAGCAAGATGAAAACATGCTTTATGTAACTGATGGCACACCTGGAAATCTTAAAGAAATTCAGATCATCGCTGGTGAAGACTCAAAGCCAGACTACTTTACAGTTTATAATAACGAATTATACTTCAAAGCGTTTCTGGGATTCTATTTTCCTAACCAAGCTATGTATAAAATAAACTCGAATGGTTTGGCTGAACAAGCTCTAGACCATAATTTAGTTGGTAATGATTATTTACTTGATGGCAGACATCTTACCGTTCATGATGACATGCTATATTATGCATCTAGATCGAATACTGGAAATGAATTATGGAAATCTGACGGTAGAGAGATTAATACTGAGTTAGTATTCGATTTATCTCCAGGAGATGATGACTCATTTCCTTCACAATTAACCTCATGTGCCGAAAATTTATTCTTTTTTGCTACTACTGAAGAATCTGGAAAAGAACTTTTTGTATATACTTCTAATACTGTAAGTAATAAGAATGTCGTCGAAGAAAAAATTTCTGTTGAGATATTACCTAATCCAGCTGAAAATTATTTGAAAGTTACCTTTTCTGAGAATATCAAAAGTAATAACTTGAATATTTACAATGCTAATGGAGAAAAAATTATCATGAATATAAAGGTAGGCAACTCGCTATCAGAAACAATAGATATTCAAAAACTTAGACCAGGCAGTTACTTTATTATTTCTGACGACTTTAGAATTAGAGCACAGTTTATCAAATCTGAATAATCCATAAAATGAGAACCTTATTTCTTTTTTAATAGAAAGAAATAAGGTTCACTTTTTTAAACCAGTAGCTTTATACCTCTTATCCCAGATTCAAATCTTGAAAGTACTTCTTCTTTTCCTAACAAAGACATCATTTCAAAAAGATCAGGACCTTTCATCGTACCAGATGTAATGATTCTCAAAATCGGAAAAATAGCTCCGAAACTCAGCTCATTATTTGTGATATATCCTTTGACAATCTCCTGTAATTTTTCTGAACTAAAATCTTCAGATTCAGATATAGCTTTTTTGATGTTGTCAAAATGTACTTCGTTTTCCACTTTCCATTTTTTTCTAGCCGTCTTCTCATCATCGATTCCAGGACGCTCGAAATAAAAATATCCATTACTTAGAAATTCTGGATAGGTCTGTACCCTTTCCTTCATCTGATCGATAAAAGATAGCAGGTAAGCTTCGTCTTTATAAGTATATCCCTTATCCGCAAGCATAGGCTTGAGAATCTCAGCGATATCATTATTATCCTTAGCAATAATATAATGCTGGTTATACCACTTAGCTTTATCTATATCGAAACGAGCACCAGATTTGACAATCTTCTCTAAACTAAATGCCTCTATAAGTCCTTCGACGGTAAACATCTCTTGCTCCGTACCTGGATTCCATCCTAGAAAAGAAAGAAAGTTAAGCATAGCAGCTGGGTCATATCCTTCCTCTCTAAATCCTTGGAAATTTTCTTCTCCTTCTACTTCCCACTGTAATGGGAATACAGGAAAACCAAACTTTGCTCCATCCCTCTTACTCAATTTTCCTTTGCCCGTTGGCTTAAGAATAAGTGGAAGATGTGCATACTTAGGCGGTTCCCAACCCATCATTCTATACATAAGAATATGATGTGCCGTACTAGAAAGCCACTCCTCTCCCCTGATCACATGCGTAATCTCCATAAGGTGATCATCCACAATATTAGCAAGATGATAGGTAGGCATTCCATCTCCCTTAAGAATGACTTTATCATCTAATTCGTTACTGCTGAACTGTACCTTATCTCTTACGATATCTTCAAATCCTATGGTCTCATCCGTAGGTATCTTTAATCTGATTACTACGTTTTCCCCTTTTTCTAATAATTTGGCAGTTTCTGCTGGATCTAGAGAAAGACTGTTCCTCATTTCCATTCTAGCAGAAGCATCATACTTGAAGGTATGTTTCCCTACAGCTTGCATCTGCTCTCTCTTAGTCTCCAATTCATCTGAACTATCAAAAGCATAATAAGCATAGCCTTTTTCTAATAATATATCTGTATACTTCTTATATAGATCTTTTCGCTCTGATTGTCTATAAGGTCCGTAATCTCCCCCTATTTCTGGATTTTCATCCGTTTCTAATCCAAACCAATTCAGCGCTTCGATAATATAGGCTTCCGCTCCCTGTACATATCTCGTCTGATCAGTATCCTCTATTCTCAATATAAACTTACCACCCATTTTCTTAGCAAAAAGGTAGTTATATATAGCCGTTCTGACACCTCCTATATGAAGTGGTCCCGTGGGACTAGGTGCAAATCTTAATCTAACCATAATCTTTTATCCTATTTTAGCAGCAAAGTAAAGGAAAATACGTTATCATGAATACCAAGAAGCCATAAGATTTTATGGTATGTGAAAATAATTATGCAAATCACTAGTTGCAATTCGATGATAACTAGTGTGTAAAACGTATTTTTCACGCAAATAGAGCTGACTGAATGTATCTGGTAAAAACGCCGAAACTCGTACAAAAAATGTATCCAGACCTTGTCTGGAACCTAGGAAAAGAAGAAAAGAAAATCTATCTCACTTTCGATGATGGACCTATACCTGAAGCTACACCATGGGTGCTGGATATTCTATCTAAGTATAATGCTCTGGCAACTTTCTTCTGTGTAGGCGAGAACGCGGCTGAGCATCCGGAGCTTGTACACAAAATCATCCAACAAGGACATTCTATAGGTAGCCACACCTATAGCCATGTATCAGGATGGATGACGCATGATGACACTTATTATAAAGAGGTCCATAAAGCCGCACATCTATTATCTACTAGCTTGTTTCGTCCGCCCTATGGCAGGATAAAACCACGTCAATCAAAAGTGCTATCTAAGGATTACAAGATCATAATGTGGGATTTGCTGTCAGGTGATTTTGATCCTGCAATATCTGCGGAACAATGCTACAACAATGTGGCCAATAATGTGAAAAATGGATCTATTATAGTATTTCATGACAGCGTAAAAAGTATAGAAAAATTAAAGGAATTCTTACCGGATCTTCTTCATAATTTACAAAAGGAAGGATTCAAAATGAATAATATCCATCAAGATCTTCTAGTTCCAACGTACAATTAGATCGTTTCTATTAAACTCAAGAATACACGCCTTAACTCTATCAAGACAAAACAATAGCTATTTTAGTGTTTTGCTCTCGATAAAATATTATAATTTAGGGTACTATAATTTTCTATTATTTATAAACTAGAATACTGTGATAAGAAATCTACTCTTTTCTGCTTTCATATTTTTAGCCATACTTAATGTCCAGAGTCAGAATACCGTTGGCTTGTTAAGTTATAATTTTACACAAACCTACCAGGGTTATACGCTGATCTATCCACACAATCAGCCCAATGTATATCTTATCAATAACTGTGGGGAAGTTGTACATTCTTGGACAGATGAGGCTAACTGGAGACCAGGAAACACCTCCTACCTAAGAGCTGACGGTACACTAGTAAAGACTAAAAGAGACGCAGCATCTAACCTCGATCCGATCTGGGCAGGTGGTGGAGGTGCTATTGTAGAAATCCGATCGTGGGAAAACGAATTGCTATGGAGTTTCGAGTTAAATACAGAATTTGATCGTTTACATCACGACGTTGCGCCTATGCCTAATGGAAATATTCTCATGGTCGCTTGGGAAAGCATAACTATGGAAGAAGCCATCGTTCAAGGAAGAAATCCAGAAACACTTAATCAAGGGGAACTATGGCCTGAACAAATTTTAGAAATAGATCCTAGTACAGATGACATTGTTTGGGAATGGCATGTCACGGATCACCTTATACAGGATTTTGATGAAACAAAAGAAAACTTTGGTGTGATAGAGGATCATCCAGAGTTGGTAGATATAAATTATGATACGAACGAAGGAAGATCAGATTGGTTACATGTCAATTCTATAGACTACAACCCATTATTAGATCATATAATGATCAGCGTTCCTCAGTTCGATGAAGTATGGGTTATAGATCATTCCACAACTACAGAAGAAGCAGCTGGACATTTTGGTGGCTTATCTAATGCTGGAGGTGATCTTATCTACAGAGTAGGTAATCCACGAACACATGATAAGGGAGATAGCTCTGATCAGATTCTCCACTATCAGCATGATGCGCATTGGATTAATGAATTTATTCCTTTTAGCCATCCAAAGTTTGGACATATGGTAGCATTCAATAACAGGATAGGTCCAGACTTTTCTACTATGGAAACCTGGGAATCTTCCTATGATATGTACACCTTAGATTATCAGCAAGTCGATGGCACCTGGCCACCTTTTGAGTTTACTAATACTATTACGCATCCAGAACCTACTGCATTCTATTCTACTGGATTATCATCAGTACAGTTATTGCCTAATGGCAATACCCTAGCCTGTAGTGGTAGACAAGGCTATATAATAGAGCTGAATTCTGCAGGAGAAATAGTGTGGGAATATGTAACACCTCTTATCGCAGGACAAGCTGCTACGCAAGGAGATTCATTATCGCTTAATAATAATTTGACCTTCAGAGCATTTAAGTATCCGATAGATTATTCCGCTTTTGACGGAAGAGATCTCGATCCTAAAGGTCATATAGAGTTAGAACCTGACGAAGAATTCTGTGATGAATTGACAAGTACATTTACACCTGAAACAATAAGAACAAATATTTTTCCAAATCCTGCAAGTGACCTACTTCATATAACTTGGGATTCTGGAGAAATGGTCAGTATTCAGATAGTGGATATGCTAGGAAGATTACACATAAGGGAGAAAGGTAATGGGGGCATGAAGTATGTAGATATTAGTACGCTAGAACCGCAAGTTTACTTTATTAAACTAAATGATTATAAAGCTCAGAAGCTTGTAGTACATTAAGTTGTAGCATACTTGTTAGATATCTTCTTAAAATAATACTAGCTTGTATTAATCCATACAAGATTTAATAGCGAAAGATAGGCTTTACGATGTTCTTCGTGGTATTTCTTCTATTTCTAATTTTTGGAAAATATCTTTTTCATCGTTATTCAAAATCATATATATTTCGCCTGCCAAAATAAACATAAAAAATAAGGTAGTCGGTATTACCGAACTCCAGTTCATTGCAGAAACTTCATTCACTGATGATATGTTTCTACTAGAGGATCTAATTCACAGATCCAAAACTAAAATTTACTAAGGCATGAATTACAGCAGGAATAATAATATTTTCTGTTCTTACCATTAGTCCACAAAAAAACATGCCGATGGATAAAGCAAAGAAAACTTGTGAGATAATACCAGCAATATTATCTGGCTAACTAAATAAGTTGACAAAGTGAATGATCCCAAATAAAGAACTTGATAGTATTGCTGCAAACAAAATAGGTCTTTGGGTATTTTTAAATGCCTATATAAACAAGGGAAAAATTGTTCCTCTAAAGATAATTTCTTCTACAAATCCAACTGATAATACGAAGAGGCCAAATAAAATGAGAGTATGAATTTCAGAATTATAATAAGTATTCCATTTCGCTAACAGTTCTAATAGGATTAAAATAAAAGAAATAAATGTTGCTCGAATATTCTTATACTTCCTAGTAGAAACCGAGCCAACAAATTTTTTGAATCTTAATTTTTTTACTAATAGAAATGAAAAATAAATTATAGTTAAACGGACCAGTACCCCTGAGCAATAATTATCAGTAAGGATATCTATTTGAGAAGATGACAGCATCTCTCTTAATGGCTTTTCAACCCATAAAAAAGATAAAAAACCAATAAAAATACATACTCCTATTTTGAGTTTATTTTCATCTACCACAGGTAAAACTAAATAAGTCTACATTAGTTTAAAAAGTAGCTCACAGAAAGATTAAAAACTCTGTTCTTTAGCTCGATGTCTCTGATAGATCTGTTGTCAGCAAAACTAAAGCCATAAGATGCACCTATCCTAAGACTAGTAATTTCCACTCCCGCGCCTATATTGATACCACTGTCTATTCTATTAAGATCGATCGTCTCATCGCTATAACCGTTTACAAGAAATCCATCCTCATCAAATACATTGCTAGATATACCATAAGAAAAATAAGGTCCCATAGCTACATAGGCTCCGATAGTATTAAGCGGCTTGATCCTAAACATAAGGTCGACAGGTATATCTAGATAGTCTATTGTAACGCTTCCATCCATTCCCTCTACATTAGACTGGTATCCTCTTCTAGTATAAAAAAGACCAGTTGCTAATCTGAATGCAGAAACTAGTGGAAGATCCAGCGCTAAACCAGCCTGAAAACCATTACTAGTACTAAGATCTATATCTTCTACACTAGCAACGTTGATAAAATTTAAGCCACCTCTTATACCTATCTGCTGTGCTGAAAGAGAAATAGTCAGCATAGTCATGATCAAGGTGAATAGATATTTTCCGTTCATTAGCTATTTTTTTATTGCATATGTATAATAATAGATTATCTAAACGCTATAAACAAGTTGTGATTATAATCAACTAACACAAATTACTAGCTCAATACAAATGTAGATATATAAGTAATAACTAACCCCAAAGTAAGATATTGTATGATAACTTTAACTTATATATACAGTCAGTAGAACTAATCAATTGCCACTTATATAATATATAGAACTATTTTAACTAAGTCTTGTTTTTAGATTATAAATAAAGCTTATAAAATTTTGAACTAGCAGATTTATTTGCCAGCAAAAAAAAATTAAAAAACAGCAAAAAAAATGCTGAACTATACCTTGCGAATATTAATTTAATGTTATAGTTTAGAGTTATGCAGATAATGAATCCCATTGTTAAGACTTCTACATTCATTAAAATATAGAAAATAAATTAAGATTATTGCTTTAGAGTTATGCTCTAAGGCAAATTTTGGGGTTATTTGATGGGCTGCCATCCCTGGTAGTCCATCTTTTTTTTATACTATACCCAGATTTCAGATTCATAATTATTGATTTTAAGATGGTATTTTTTTCTAAACTATATGCATCTTTACAGAATGCGGAAATCTACTTTTCTCAAACATATTAGCCATCTAGAAGAATCAGAACTTAGAGAAGAGCTTAAGTTACTTTACACCAAACTAGAAAGTGTTAAAACTTACTACAAAATGGAACTTGGCTCGACTAAGGATAGGGAAAAAGTCTATGTTGCCGCAAAAAAAGAAATTACAGCTAAGTTCAAAACGAAAAGTTATCGGAGACCTAGAAGACCTAGAATCCAGAAAATTAATACCATCATTAGAGATCTTTCTAAAAAAGCAATCTTCAGTTATGAAATGATAGACGTCTATCTACACACAACGATCACAGGCTTACAGTTTATGAACGAGTACAGGTTCTATTCTGATGTTCTAGCCAATCATATCATCAATTCATTTTCTTCTGCTTGCCTACTCATAGAATCTAATCGCATGAAAGAAAAGTATGAAGAAGCTTGTCAGAATATTATCCTGCTATCAAAAATAGAATATCCTCTGCAAATAGAAATTTGTAAAATCTATAATGACATATTAGTAAAAGGAAAATCTAGTTAAGCATACCCTTATCTGATCAATTCGAATTTCTGCTCCAAGATAATTGCTGTATACTTAATATTATATTATTAAACTCTGTTTTGAGCTTAGTAATAGACTTAATATAGCCATCTTTTCTTGCAGTAGAATTCGTTAAAATGAATTTCTCGAACATCTTTTTGGGGTAGATTTCTTTAGAAAATATCGG
>CAYYWZ010000097.1:0-11852 GCA_964475415.1 uncultured Saprospiraceae bacterium
TCTTACAACTGCTATAGGATTAGAAAGCGAGAAACAACCTTGTAGGTCATTGGCATTCGCACCCATTTCAGCACCAGTTATATCACCATCAAAACTTAAGTGCCATACAAGACAAGTTCCTGCACCAGCACCGTCAAAGTTTACTACATCGAAAGATGGTGGTAAACCTAATATCATACCATTTTCATCAGTAACTACCCATTGCGAGTTAGCTCCAGAGTTTCCAGATAGCGTTATCGCATCAGCAGGAATATTATCTTCTTCACCGTCACCAGCACAGAACTCAAAAGGGCCACCTTCAAGTGTTCCACCTTCAACTTCACATGGAGGTCCACAACAAGATAATATAGATAATTCGTCTATATCCCAAGCCCTTACTAAGGATCCATCAGGATCCGTGCAGTATCCTAGTAGCTCAAAACTAAAAACAGTTTCTTCCGTTACAGTAAATTCTGAAATGTCAGTAAAGTCAAATTCTTGGAGACTCCAGTCGTTACCAGTAGGTATATCTGTTTGTAGAAATACTTCTTCTCCATTAGCTGTTACCCTAACTCCATAGAACTGAGGATAATTGTTTGGTCCAGAATCTCCGTTTATCCAATCATAGGTAAGTGGAGCATTTTCATAGAAACGTATACCACTTAGTGAACCCGTATCATCGTCTCCTGGTGTAACAACAATATCAAAACGTATTGCCTTATCACTGTTAGGAGCAAAATCACAATCATTCAAAGAACTTACGCACATTGCAATGCCTTCCACACCTGGAGTACAGGAATGTCCATTCAGTGCAGGATTTAATCTGTAAAGATTTCCGCCTTGTACATTGAAATCTGTACAAGCAGATTCTTCTGGTGTTGTAGCAGTAAATTCTGCATAATCTTGATTAGAACCCGCTGCTAGTGCTAAACATTCATTAAAATCAAAATGTAAAACAGTACTAGCGTCTGTACAAAGTACAATCGAGTTGTTAGTTTCTATTTCTGGGGTAGTACCTCCAATGAGGTAGAAACTGTTAATTAGTAAGGTTAAAATTAGTAGAGGAATTTTCTTCATAATTCGGTATTTTAAATTTTAGTTTTGCTGAATGCATTAAAAGTACTTTTTAAGTGTCTGAAATCTGTTTCAGAATCATCACGAAAGTATCACAAGGGCTGTTCTTGCGATTCCTTATTTTTTTGAATGTTGAAGGGATTAAGTGATTTGAGAATTTTGAGTAATAAACTACTGTTTATCAAATATATACATAATAGGCAAATACTTAATGTATTACAGTTTCTTATTTAACCATTTTTTTAAGGGGCTTCAACTATTAGACTCAATTGTGTCGGGACGGACAATTTTTAGTTAGCCGGTTTTCACAAAGAACGAAATTATTCCGACTTAATAAAAGTAAGATAATAATTTAATATGAAGGTTTTGGGAAAATTGTCTTCTTATAAAAAAAATAAACCCAAAACCTCTCCCTAATATTTACTTTTCGGTTATTCTATATTGCAATTACCTTCTATTGTTATATCGCCATCGCTTAAGTTCAGTACTTGATTATTATCAGCCTCATGTGTGATAGTCATATCTCTGAGTATCAGATTACCTTCATTTTGTATGGTTGCATTTGATGTTCCTGAAGCATTAATTCCAAATCCTATTAAAGCAACAGTTTTCCCAGGGGCAATACTGAAAGTAGGTAAGGATGAACTGCACGTCACTTTTATATTATCATTTACATCTGCAAGAATTGTTATATTCTTATCTATAGTTACATCTTGCGCAAGGTCATTTATTGTTTGATTAGCAATTACATCAGTGAGTAATATCGTATCTCCATCTTCCGCACAGTCTATAGCAGCTATAAGGCTTCCATATGTCTCAGCAAGGGTATTAGAAACTGTTATATCGCAATAATTATCTAAACATACTTGGATGCCCCAGCTTTCTAAGCTACCTCCATCTTGATTGAAAACATCTTCCACTTCTAAGGTCCAAGTTCCTCTCATAGGATTCGTATCAAAACCACTTAATAGATTGTCTGGTATATAAGTTCCACCATCAGTAGGAGGACAAGGCCAATTATTATTAGCGGCTTCATCATCTAAATTGATGTCAAAATTGTTTTGTTGATTACAGGGTCTGTCAAAAAAGGTAACAGCAGTAGAAG
This sequence comes from uncultured Saprospiraceae bacterium, assembly GCA_964475415.1. Lineage (GTDB taxonomy): Bacteria > Bacteroidota > Bacteroidia > Chitinophagales > Saprospiraceae > CALCMJ01. Next base: position 2,159 of record CAYYWZ010000097.1, read on the forward strand.
ATGGATCATATAAGGTAAAAACTAAATCGCTTACATAAGTATGCGATCCCTGTAAGTTGATTACATTAAGATCTGTTATATCTCCCTTATCGGCAAGCGTTAGGTCTGAAAATACAGTAGGTGTTCCACTAGAACTAATAGATATAGGCAGATCACTACTTAGAAAGTCAAAACATACGGCTGTTTCGAATTCCCACTCATCTGTCCATACAGACTCGCCGCAAGAGTTTACGGATCTAACTCTCCAGTAATAAGTCTGGGCATCCTCTATAATTCCTTCTAAATCTACGCTAGTATTACTTGTGCTACCATTAGCTATAATATTTCCTCCCGAGGGTAGGGTACTCAATTCATAATCATAATTTTCTGCATCTGATGAACTTGTCCAACTAAGAATTACTTCTAACGATGTCCCTGTTTCTCCATCACTAGGAGACGATAGAGAAGGAGTAGCAGCTGGAGTAACTACTTTTAAATCAAAAACTTGTTCCTGTGTTATTGCTTCTGAGACACCTCTAACTCCTAGGATGAAATCACCAGCTAACCCATCTAAATTGTCTATTGTTACAATAGAGCTATTGCCTGGAATTACTGGATTGGCAGAAAAATTTGCTGTAGCACCTGCAGGTAAGTTTAATATAGTAAGGTCTATCGGTTCATCATAATCTTGTATACTATTTGTTATAATTTCAAAGCTTTCAGCATCTGTTTGACAAACTTCAAGTGAGCTTGGATTTAAGCTAATGGTAAATCCAGGAGTACCTTGTAATATTTCTATATCAGCATTATTAATATCAAAGAATATATTATCACTACATCTTATCATATACCTCGCTGTAGTTGTAAGACCTACCGGAACAGTAATATCATAATCGCCATCATTCGCAACATTACTTGCTAGGGTAGTAGTATAAGTGAAACCACCATCATAGGATAATAATATATCTACATTAGCACAACTTATTGGTGCCTGATCCGAATTGGCCACATCCCATTCTACTGTTACTATTTCCGTTTCCATCCATGTGCTTGCACTGTTGTGTGTCGTTACCAAGAAAGGACCTGCAGCAGCATCAGTAGTAACCACTACATCGGTTTCAGCTGTACATCCAGTATTACTCATATCAGCGTTATCAGGTATGTCTCTTACCGTCACTCGGAAATTCATAGTTCTTGATATAGAAGGCAATACCTCCCATTGATCAGTTGTATTATTTACAGTTGTAGCAAGTCTGGGGAAATACCTAGCCGGATCTAGCAGAGCAAAATTTGATCTAAAAGTAGGACCGCCTGTATTTGTTGATTCCGGAGGCATCGTTGCAGATTGGTTATCCATCTGCTCCCAATTATAAGACATAATATCACCATCAGCGTCATCACCAACTGCCTCTAATACAAAAGGAGTAGAAACAGGAATCGTATAATTACTTATAGGATCTACTGTCGGCGCATTATTACTAAATGGTATAATATTAAAACAGCTTGTCGTCTCTATTTCGTCTGCAATTTCTTCTAATGTGATAGCGTGGAAATATGCATCACTATTATTCTGTACATTAGGATTACATATACCTGCATAACCCATTATTGTACTTGCAGAACCGGGTTCCATAGCTGTCGCATTATTCCGGTTGCAACTATTATTTTGCGTATGGTTTCCACCAAACTGATGTCCTATTTCATGTGCTACATAATCTATAGAGAAAGGATCACCAACAGGAACTTCTTGTCCTGTTACTCCTCCAGCTTTTGTGTTGTTATTACATACAGAACCTAAATACGCTACTCCACCACCACCGGTACTGAAAACATGGCCTATATCATAGTTTGCACTTCCTATAATATTATCTACATTGTCTTGATTCTCGCCTAACATTGCACCACCGCTACCATTTGTATAAGGATCATTTCCTGAATTATAGTAGAAAAGTTCATCTGTATTTGCGATAAGTAATAATCTTACGGTTATGTCTGCTTCATAGACTTCATTCACTCTATTGATAACAGTTATCACTTCCCCTAGTACGATACCAGAGTCACCAGCATTATTAGCTCCGTGGAAGTTTGAATATTCAGCAGTAGTAGCATTTGCTAACCTATAGGTTCTTAATTCGCAATCTCCCTGTCGTAAGCCATTAGAATTTTCAGATCTATTTTCTTCTTCTTCTTTTATTTTATGTAAATCACAGCTCCATTTGTGCGTATTTGTATAGTCCGATTTTCTGTAAATGATTCTAGTATTCTTATCATTTCTCTGGTAATGGTCTATAAATGTTTTTTCACCTAATTCAGTAATGACTGCTCTAAATCCTTTATTCGTATAATCTATTCTTATTCTTCGGATTGGATTATTGATAGATCTACCATAAAATGTTTTGAATTGAGGGTACTTGTCACTAAGGCCCTTTTCCATCATTTGATATTCTATAATTTCAAATTGGTCTATGCTCCCATCAGCCAGCATTACTTCTATCGTTGTATTGACTTTGTTTTTTTGTGCATCTCCCTCCATGGAAGCTGTCCAAAGGGTAGCTTTCATAGTCTTGTCGTCCAGATTAGCTAATACATACCTGTCAGGGACAATATCTCTAGCCCCTTTAGAGGATATATCCTCCTCTCTTAATTGGTTCCAATCTTGAGCAATAACAATATTACTGAATGCGCCTAGAAGAACTAAAAGAACAATTCTTAGCATTTTATATTTATTTAAGATAATAACATTGAGGTAACTTCCTCAAAATAAGTATTTATCAGGAAAAACTTAAAATTAATTTTCCTCCTTTCAAACATGTTTCAGCTAATTGGAGTTCATAATTCTGTATTTGTCAATTTAAGAATTATAGTATATTTATAGCCTAAGTAAAATATGCCAAGAATGCCTGATTATAGAATGTCTGTAAATGGATCCTTCTTATCAACAATGGATGAGATAGCTTCCGAAAAGTTAGATCTAGTTAGAGAAGATGATTTTTCTTATCATCTCTTACATAATAACAAGTCTTACAAGGTGCAATTACTAAGTTATGATATCAACCAAAAAACAGTTAGAATAAAGGTTTCTGGTAAAGAATTTGATGTTGCTATAGAGGATTCATATGATATATTAGCCAAAGAATTAGGTTTTGCTAATACTGGTAATAAAAAGATAAAAGAGCTTAAATCTCCCATGCCAGGTCTAGTTTTAGAGACTATGGTGAAAGCTGGTGACACGGTAGAAGAAGGAGCTGCCTTATTGATTCTAGAGGCTATGAAAATGGAAAACGTTATTAAGTCTCCCACAGATGGTGTTATAAAAGCTGTTCTAGTAAAAGAAAAAGAGGCTATCGAAAAATCTCAACTTTTGATTGAATTCGAATAATATGAAAGATAGCTTATTTAAGGAATTCGCAAGTCAGTCAAAACAAGATTGGATCAATAAAATAAAAGTAGATCTGAAAGGGAAATCTATAGAGGAACTAGACTTAAAGATTTCTGATCATGTAAGTATATCACCATTCTCTCATAAAGAGGATCTAGCTTCTCATACTTTAGCTTATAGAAAAAAAGCTACTAATAGTTGGAATATTACCGAGGTTTTGAATGTCAAAGATTATCAACTATCTAATAAGTTAGCGCTGAACTTCCTTCAGCTAGGCGTAAGTTCTTTAGTTCTGGAATTCGATTCTATTCCTGCTCTACAGGACATAGAGCAACTGTTTAATAATATACGTATTGACTATATCAGCTTACATATTCTTTTACATGACAGAGATAGATTACAATTTATAGAAAGATTTATAAGTTATCTAGGAAGTCAGTCTTATGATCTAAGTTCTCTCAAGGGCTCGATAAGAGCAAGGCAGTTTGTAGGGAAGGAGGCGTATGAATCTTTACAACTTCTCTCGGAAAATCTGCCATTATACAGAAGCCTATTTATTTCAGAATCTAAAGATAATAGTCTTTCAACTGATGATGGTTTATCTGATATTTTACATGCAACATATCAGCAAATAGAATTATTAAGCGTAAAAGGAGTCGCGCTAAACCTTATAAAACAACAATTCATATTTCAAATCTCAGGCGGCTTATCCTATTTTACAGAGATAAGTAAGGTAAGAGCACTTAGGATATTGATCGATCTATTGTGTAGCGCCTATTCAATAGAAAAAAGTACAAACATATACATAGATTATAGAACGGCACAGAATACAGCGCACGACAATCCTGATTACAACAAAATACAAGTAACTACTCAAGCTATGGCAGCAATTGCAGCAGGAGTAGATGACCTATATTTGTCTGGCGTCAATTACAAAGATGATCAAGAAAGCTTGTTAGAGGATAGAAGAATTTACAATAATATCCAGCATATTTTACAAATGGAAAGTTACCTAGATCGAGTTGTAGATCCAGCAGCTGGAAGTTATTATATCGAACAGATGACAGATAAGATAGCTGGGTCAGCATGGAATATTTTTAGAAATAAAGTAAAAGCATAAAGTGAAAAAAATATTAATAGCAAATAGAGGAGAAATAGCGTTACGAGTAATGCGATCTGCTAAGAAGATGGGTATTGCAACTGTTGCGGTATATTCTGAAATAGATAGAAATGCTCCTCATGTATTATTTGCAGATGAGTCCGTTTGTTTAGGACCGGCCCCTTCTGTAGAATCGTACTTGTTAGGCGAAAAAATCATAAAAGAATCTCTTAGGCTTGGTGTAGATGGTATCCATCCGGGATATGGTTTCTTAAGTGAGAATGCGGATTTTGCGAAAAAAGTTACCGAAGCAGGAATAAAATTTATCGGGCCTTCCCCACATTCTATAAGAGTGATGGGAAGTAAATTGGCAGCTAAGGAAACAGTAAAAGCCTATGATATTCCGATGGTTCCAGGTATCGATGAAGCGGTAGTAGATCCTGTAAAAGCTATAGCAATAGCACAAGAGATCGGCTTCCCGATACTGATCAAAGCTTCTGCAGGAGGAGGTGGTAAGGGAATGCGTGTAGTAGAAAAAGCTTCAGAGTTAGAAGATCAAATGAAGCGTGCAATTAGTGAGGCGGAATCTGCATTTGGAGATGGCTCCGTTTTTATAGAGAAATATATAAGTAGTCCTAGACATATCGAAATTCAGATTCTAGCAGATCAGCATGATAACACTTTATATGTATTCGAGAGAGAATGTAGTATACAGAGAAGACATCAGAAGGTAGTGGAGGAAGCTCCTTCCGTCGTAGTAGATGAAGATCTCAGAAAACGTATGGGGGAAGCTGCGGTAAAAGTTGCGGAGTCTTGTAACTATGAGGGAGCGGGAACTGTAGAGTTTCTCTTAGATGAAAATAAGAATTTTTATTTCCTAGAGATGAATACGAGGTTGCAAGTAGAGCATCCTGTTTCAGAATTAATTTCTGGAATAGACCTAGTAGAAGAACAGATCAAAATTGCTAGGGGAGAACATCTTGAAATTCAACAATCAGATCTCAAAATAAAAGGCCATGCGCTAGAACTAAGAGTCTACGCTGAAGATCCAAAAAATAATTTTCTACCTTCTATAGGAAAGCTGGAAGTATATATAAAACCACAAGGAAAAGGTGTAAGACTAGATGATGGCTATCGGGAGGGTATGGATATTCCTATATACTACGATCCTATGATTGCTAAGCTTGTTACCTACGGTGCTGATAGGGGAGAAGCGATAAGTCGAATGAAAAAGGCTATAGAGGATTATACCATTAAGGGTGTAGAAACTACCCTAGGGTTCGGTACTTTTGTTTGTAATCACGAAGCCTTTGTATCTGGTGATTTTGATACGCATTTTGTAAAAAATTATTTCACTCCTGAGTTAATACAAGCTGAAGAAGATGAATTATCGAGCATAGCAGCACAGGTAGCTTTAAATATATTTTTAGAAAAGAAAAAGACCCTTGTCGTTCCTAATCACTAGCCAATATAATAAATGGATTTTTCTGATATACCATATAAAAGAATAAAAGATCAAGACCAAAAAAAAGGTGAGGATACTTGGATGACTCCAGAGGGGATAGAGATCAAAACAAGTTATGATGCGTCTGATGTGTCAAGTGCAGATCATCTAGATTTTGTGTCAGGTATCTCTCCATACCTGAGAGGTCCTTATAGTTCTATGTATACAGTTAGGCCATGGACGATAAGACAGTATGCAGGATTTTCTACAGCTAAGGCGAGTAATGCTTTTTACAGAAGGAATCTTGCTGCGGGACAGAAAGGCTTGTCTGTTGCTTTTGATCTAGCTACCCATAGAGGTTATGATTCAGATCATGAGCGTGTTACAGGTGATGTAGGTATGGCTGGAGTTGCTATAGACTCTGTCGAGGATATGAAAATATTGTTTGATCAGATTCCTCTAGACAAGATGAGTGTTTCTATGACAATGAACGGGGCGGTAATTCCGATCATGGCATTTTTTATAATTGCTGCGGAGGAGCAGGGAGTAACACCTGACTTACTTAGTGGTACTATCCAAAACGATATCCTCAAAGAGTTTATGGTCAGAAATACATACATATATCCTCCAGATTCTTCAATGAAAATTATCGCTGATATATTTAAGTATACAGCTAAGTATATGCCTAAGTTTAATTCCATAAGTGTAAGCGGATATCATATGCATGAAGCAGGAGCTCCTGCTGCATTAGAAGTAGCTTATACGCTTGCGGATGGACTAGAATATATTAAAACGGGTATAGCTGCAGGATTGAAGGTAGATGATTTTGCGCCTAGGATTTCTTTTTTCTGGGGCATAGGAATGAATCATTTTATGGAGGTGGCTAAATTGCGAGCAGCTCGTGTCCTTTGGGCGAAAATTGTCAATCAGTTTGAACCTAAAAATCCAAAATCTTCAATGCTTAGAACACATTGTCAAACTTCTGGATGGAGTCTTACTGCTCAAGACCCATATAATAATATTGCTAGAACAACAGTAGAAGCTATGGCGGCAGTACTAGGTGGTACCCAGTCACTACATACGAATTCGTTAGATGAAGCCTTAGCACTTCCTACAGATTACTCTGCAAAAATTGCTAGAGATACGCAGAAATATATTCAGTCATCTACAGACCTTACAAAGACGGTAGACCCCTGGGGAGGTTCTTATTATGTTGAATATTTGACAGATAAGATTATAAAAAAATCTTGGGAACTCATAGAAGAAATAGAAGCACTTGGTGGTATGGCATCTGCTATAAGTAAGGGCTTACCCAAAATGAAAATCGAAGATGCTGCAGCAAGAAAACAAGCTAGAATAGACAGTGGTTTAGATAAGATTTTAGGTGTAAATATTTTCAAAAAGGAGATTGATGAAAATATAGAAGTACTAGAAGTAGATAACTCCCAAGTACGAAAAGAGCAGATAGGTAAAATAAACCAGATCAAATCAACAAGAAATTCTAATGCTGTTGAAAAAGCGTTATCCAAACTTACGGAAATAGCTTCTTCAGGAAAAGGTAATTTGCTGGAACAAGCTGTAGTTGCAGCAAGACAAAGAGCAACGCTTGGAGAAATTTCTAGTTCTATGGAGTCTGTATTTGGTCGATATAAAGCAGTAACACAATCAGTAAGCGGCGTGTATTCAAACGAAATAAAACAAGATAGTTCATTCCTTGAAGCTAGAGTGGTAGCAGATAGATTTGCGGAAAAATTTGGTCGAAGACCTAGGATCATGGTCGCTAAATTGGGACAAGACGGTCACGATAGAGGTGCTAAGATTATAGCTACCAGCTTTGCAGATATTGGTTTTGATGTGGACATAGGACCTTTGTTTCAGACACCGTCAGAAGCGGCAAGACAAGCGGCGGAAAATGATGTACATATATTAGGTATTTCATCTTTAGCAGCAGGTCACAAGACCTTGGTTCCTGAGACAATTAAAGCCTTAGAAAAAATAGGCCGAGGAGATATATTGTTAATTTGTGGAGGTGTCATTCCTCCAAAGGATTATGATTTTTTATTCGAGGCTGGTGTTGCTGGAGTATTTGGTCCAGGTACTATTATTTCCAAGGCAGCTGTAGAAATTTTAGAAATTCTATTGAACGATTAGATATGAAAGAAACGTATAAGATACTTAATGAGAAGTTAGAGCAATCTAGATTAGGTGGAGGAGAGGAACGTATAAAAAAACAACATGCTAAAGGGAAACTTACTGCAAGAGAAAGAATACACTTTCTTATAGATGAAGGTACTTTCGAGGAGATAGGTGCGCTAGTAACACACAGGACTAAGGATTTTGGTATGGAGTCTCAGATTTTTCCTGGTGATGGTGTTATAACGGGTCATGGTTTAGTCAACGGAAGATTAGTTTATGTTTTTGCTCAGGATTTTACCGTTTTCGGAGGCTCGCTTTCTGAAACGCATGCGGAGAAAATATGTAAAATAATGGATCTAGCCATGAAGACTGGCGTTCCATTGATAGGGCTTAATGATTCGGGTGGTGCTCGTATACAAGAGGGGGTTCGGTCACTCGGTGGCTATGCTGATATCTTCTATAGAAATGTACGTTCATCCGGTGTGATACCTCAGATATCAGCCATCATGGGCCCTTGTGCTGGAGGTGCAGTATATTCTCCTGCAATAACTGATTTCACCCTTATGGTAGAGGATACAAGTTATATGTTTGTTACGGGGCCTAACGTTGTAAAAACAGTAACCAATGAGGAAGTAAGTTCCGAAGAATTAGGAGGGGCAAGCACACACTCAACTAAGTCAGGAGTAACACATCTCACGAGTGCAAACGATCTAGAATGCATTGCAGATATTAAAAAATTACTTAGTTATTTTCCTCAGAACTGTCATGAAAAGGCACCTAATCAAGTTTATAAGCTAGGCGAAGAAATACGAGAAGAGTTAGAATCTATTATCCCAGAAAGTGCCAACCAACCCTATGATATGCATGATGTGATCAAGGGGCTTACAGATGTGGATTCTTTTATGGAGATCCATAAGGATTATGCAGAAAACATCATTGTAGGATTTGCAAGGTTAGCAGGAAAGAGTATTGGTATTGTAGCCAACCAACCTATGCACCTTGCAGGTGTACTAGACGTAAATAGTTCTAAGAAAGCTGCTAGATTTACTAGGTTCTGTGATTGTTTTAATATACCCTTACTGGTACTAGTAGATGTACCTGGTTTTCTTCCAGGCACTGATCAGGAGTGGAATGGTATTATTGTCAATGGAGCTAAGCTATTATATGCATTGAGTGAAGCTACCGTTCCACGTATAAGCCTTATAACAAGAAAGGCCTACGGTGGTGCATATGACGTAATGAATAGTAAGCATATAGGAGCAGATTTTAACTTCGCATGGCCTTCAGCAGAAATTGCAGTTATGGGTGCCAAGGGTGCTAGTGAGATTATCTTCAGAAATGAAATCAAGAAAGCTAACGATCCTGAAGCGAAGCTTAAGGAGAAAGAACAAGAGTACGCAGATCTTTTTGCTAATCCATACTCTGCAGCAGAAAGAGGATTTATCGACGAGGTTATTTTCCCTAGAGAGACCAGAAGAAAGCTTATAAGATCTTTTGCAGTCCTAGAAAATAAGCTGGACGAATTGCCATATAAGAAGCATGGGAATATACCGTTGTAGGCATTATTGATAGGCAGGTATAAATTATTAGATTTATTCGTTAGTTATGTGCAAGACTCCTAATTCTGTCGTTTGAAAATTGAACGGCTGAAAACTAT
>CAYYWZ010000098.1:0-11177 GCA_964475415.1 uncultured Saprospiraceae bacterium
CCCGCATGAGGAACTTGTAAGAAAGCGACCGTTCTCCTACCTTAATGTACAAGTTGGGCGAATAAGAAGGGAGCTTGTCCGTGAAGAGCATTAGTGCGAAGCTGGGGACCGAGCCGAATGGCGAGTCTGGAAAACTCCGACGCCGAGGAACGAGGGGGCATGCCCAAATTCTTAAAATAGGAGAGCTAGTCCTGTTTTTATGAAGGAATAGCTATAGTTGGGGACAGAATATAAGAAAGGAGAGAAAAAAGGAACGATTATTATGTGATTCTGATTTGTAAAGTTGACTAAAACCTTAAATTTGCAGTCTTATGCTAATACAAGTACACAAATCAAAGATACATCGCGCGAAAATTACGCAGGCGAATCTAAACTATGTCGGATCGATAACTATCGATGAGGACCTTATAGATGCTGCTGATCTTGTCGCGGGAGAGAGAGTTCAGATCGTGAATAATAATAATGGCGAGCGCTTAGAAACCTACGTGATCAAAGGCGAACGTGGTTCTGGAATCATCTGTCTGAACGGGGCAGCAGCTCGTAAAGCTGAAATAGGTGATGTTGTAATTATTATTTCTTATGGTTATATGACGCAAGAGGAGGCTAGAGCTCATAAAGCAATCGCGATATTTCCCGATGAAAATAACAAAATAGAAAAGGCTTGAGTAAAAATTTAACTTCAGTAGTTAAGTTTTTATTTTTCTTTGGCGTAGGGTTTGCCATCCTATATTTTCTATATAATAATCAGAATGCAGCATATCTAGAAGAATGTGCGCTCAAGGGTATCCCTAATGCGGAATGCAACTTACTAGATAAAATTCTAGACGACTTCAAGACCGTGAAGATTGGCTGGGTAGTATTTATACTAGTACTTTTTGTAATAAGCAATATAATCCGTTCTGCTAGGTGGCAGACTATGCTCCGAACACTTGGACATCAACCTAGTTTTTTCAATTGTTTTGCTGCTGTATGCTTGGCATATTTTGCTAATCTAGGTATTCCCAGATTGGGAGAATTTATCCGTCCAGCTACAATAACGCGATATGAAAATATTCCTATAGAACATAGTTTCGGGACAATAGTGGCTGAACGAATTATAGACGTCGCCTGTCTCTTAATAGCAATTTTTCTAGGTATTTTCTTAGGAGGTCCAAGGATCATATCTTATCTACAGGAGAATACCTCTATCACATTACAACAAATATACCTCCTTATTGGGCTCGGTATAATTGCGGGAATAGTAGGACTATTAGTTTTTAGATATATACTCCAATCAGAATCGGAAAACAAAATATTTAAGTTTATAAAAGAAAAGCTTGCAGGGTTTTCTGATGGGTTAAAGTCTTTTGCACAGGTCGAAAACAAGACCATCTTTATCCTTCAGAGTGTAGCTATCTGGATATTATATTATCTGATGACCTATCTTTGTTTCAACGCCTACGAACCTACTGCTGATCTAGGACCTATAGCTGGTCTTGTGGTTTTTGTTTTTGGAAGTTTAGGTATTGTATTCCCTTCCCCTGGTGGCATGGGTAGTTATCACTTTATGATCAGTCAGTCCTTGATGCTTTATGGGATTGGTGGCATAGAAGCATTTACCTTTGCTAATATCATCTTCTTCTCGTTGCAGATCATATGCAATGTATTATTAGGTATATTATCCTTAATATTACTACCGATTATCAATAGATGATGAAAAGCTCAAGAGACAAAATATTAAATTCAGAAGCTGCCTTAGAGGCATGGTTAGCTGAGGTGAAACTGAAAGGTGAGAAGATCGTATTTACCAATGGCTGTTTTGACTTATTACATCCAGGTCATCTTTCTTATCTAGCAGAAGCACAAAGCCTAGGAGATCATCTTATTGTAGCAGTAAATACTGATGCATCTGTCAAAAAGCTAAAAGGCGAAGATAGACCTATCAACAATCTGAAGGATAGAATGCTTATGCTAGCTTCTCTAATCTATGTAGATAAGCTTATAGCATTTGATGAAGAAACGCCATATGAATTGATCAAAGAGATCTGTCCTGCGCAGTTGGTCAAAGGTGGTGATTATGCAGAAGATCAAATAGTTGGCGCAGATATTGTGAAATCAAATGGAGGGAAAGTAAGTGTTTTGCCTTTTCTCAGTGGATACTCGAGTACAGCTATCATTCAAAAAATATCTGATCTCAAATAAAAAATTATGCCTCAGGTAAAAGATGTCATACAATATCTGGAGACCATAGCACCTCTAGAATACCAAGAATCTTACGATAATGCGGGACTGATTGTAGGTAATCGTGATGCTACAGTCGTTTCGGTATTACTCTGTCTGGATTCCACTGAAGCGGTAATAGATGAGGCTATAGCACAAGGAAGTAATCTTGTGATTGCGCACCACCCTATCGTATTTTCTGGTCTTAAGCAGTTTACTGGAAAAAACTATATAGAAAGAGTCATTATAAAGGCTATTAAAAATGATATTGCTATCTACGCTATCCATACTAATCTAGATAATGTCTATCAAAATGGTGTAAATAAGCGCATCTGTGATATTTTAGGCCTAGAAAATACGCAGATATTAAGTGCTAATCCAGCGCTAAGCCAAGTAGGTGATATAGGAGCCGGAATGATAGGAAATCTTCCATCGCCTATGATTACTAAGGATTTTCTACTGTCTCTGAAGGATAAGATGTCCCTAAATGTGATAAAACATACTAAACTAACCGCTGAAAAGATAACAAGAGTGGCTGTTTGCGGGGGTTCGGGAAGCTTTTTGCTAGATCAGGCTATCGCTCAGAAAGCTGATATATTTATCACTTCTGATTATAAATACCACCAATTTTTTGATGCTAATGATCAGATCATTATTGCTGATATAGGACACTATGAGAGCGAGTTCTATACTATTGAGCTTTTGCAGGAGTTAATAAGAAAAAAATTTAGTAACTTTGCAGCCCATTGTACAAAAATTAGTACAAATCCAGTAAATTATTTATAAAACTATGGCAAAGAAAAGTACTACACCTGTAGAGGAGACAATAAAAAGTCTAATAGAACTGCAAACAATCGATAGCAAAATCGATGAAATACAAATTCTCAAGGGAGAGTTACCTATGGAGGTAAGTGACTTAGAGGACGAAATAGCAGGTCTAGAAACAAGAACAGCTAGACTTTCAGGTAATCTAGATGATATCAACTCCGACATCAGCAACCATAAAAACAACATCAAAGAAGCAGAGGCGCTTATCGCTAAGTATGAGAAGCAACTAGATGATGTAAAGAATAATAGAGAGTTCGAAGCACTAAGTAAGGAAATAGAGATGCAGAAGCTAGAGATCCAGCTTTCTGAAAAGAAGATGAAAGAGGTAGATATCTTAAAAGTAAAGAAGAAGGAGACACTAGATCTATCTAAAGAAGACTTAGATAATAAGCAGAAAGACTTAGAGGTAAAAAAAGTAGAGCTGGAAAAGATCAAGGCTAAGACAGACAAAGAAGAAAAGAAACTTCTGAAAGCTTCTACAGCTGCTAAGACTGGTCTTACACCTAGACTTATCAAGTCTTATGATAAAATAAGAAATAACTACAAAAATGGTCTTGCTGTTGTGACTATAAACAGAGGTTCATGTGGTGGATGTTTTAACAGAATCCCACCTCAGTTACAGATAGAGATCGGGCAAAGAAAGAAGCTTGTAGCTTGTGAACATTGTGGAAGAGTACTCGTAGATAATGAACTTGCCGGCGTAACAGAAGAAGCAAAATAAAAACAGAAATGTTTTTTAAAAGTTAAAACAGCCCTGAACCTGAATGGAACAGGGCTTTTTTTACGTATATAACACAGAATGTCTATACTTAAGAAACTTAGTAAGTCTATAGTCCCAGCATTTATAGGAATGCTCCTGTTCTGCAGCTCTTCGCTTGTCTCGCAAGGGAGGTTCGACTACAATGAAGATCTACAGTCCATCTATAGAAACATTATCTCTCTCAAGCTAGATCTAGCAAGGACTCAATTAGCTGATATGGCGGACACAGATCCAGAAAATCTTGCACGGTATCATATGGAAAACTATGTAGACTTTTTCACCATATTTATCAATGAGGATGAGAAAGAATATAAAAAGCTAAAGAAGCAGAGAAAGAAAAGGCTTAAAGCCATACAAAAAGGAGACAAGACATCTCCTTACTATTTGTTTACCCAAGCGGAGATCAATTTGCAATGGGCACTTACAAGTGCAAAATTCGGAGAGCAGTTTAATGCGCTAAAAGAAATCTATTCTTCTTATAGGGATCTGAAACAAAATGAAACGCTCCACCCTGATTTCCAGGAAAACAAAAAAAGTCTAAGTGTCATCCATGCCGTAAATGAAACTATACCGATTCCACGTGTACTCAAAAAACTGTTCAGTTTACAAGGAAGCATAGAGCGGGGAGAAAAAGAAATAAAAGAACTTCTAGACTATGCTGGATCTAATCAGTCCATGTTCTATGAAGAAGCTATAGCATCTTATGTTGTTATATTACTCTACCAAAAGAATGAAAAAGATAAGGCTTACAAAATATTAAATGAAAGCAAACTAGATCCAGCAACTTCTCCCTTAGTAAGTTTTCTCTATGCTAAGATTGCACAACGAGCAGGATATAACGAAGCTGCTATAAGTGCACTAGAGGCGAGTCCTTCTGGCGGTGACTATATGAGATTTGATTACTTAGATTTCCTTATGGGATTAAGTAAAATTAGAAGGTTAGATGACGATGCTGATGTATATCTAGAGCGGTTTGTCAAAAACTTTAAAGGAAGACTTTATCTAAAGGAGGCTTATCAAAAATTAGCTTGGTACGAACTTGTTGTCAATGATGACATTACAGGGTATAAAAAATATATAGCGCAAGTAGGGAAGGTAGGAACAGAGATCGTAGATGATGATAAGCAAGCAATGAAAGAGTTAGAATCCGAGAAAATTCCTAATCCTGAATTGCTCAAAGCTCGACTACTTTTTGATGGAGGATACAATCAGAGGTCCTATGATCACCTAGTCCGAAATGAACATAAGATCGTCTATAATGATGCGCTAGAACTAGAATATAACTATAGGCTAGGTAGAGCAACACAGGCACTTAAAAATTACCCAGATGCACTGGTCTATTTTTCTCAGACTATAGATAAAGGAACCAAATCTGAAGAATACTACGCCTGTAATGCAGCGTTACAAATGGGTATTATCTACGAAGAATTACAAGACTATAAAAAGGCAAGAAAGTATTTTGATCTATGCATAAACTTATCTCCTAAGGAATATAAAACTAGCTTGCATCAGAAGGCAAAGACTGGGAAGGATCGCATTAAGAATAAATGAAACACAATCTCTGAGGCTCGCTATGCAAAATAAAACAAAATTATAAGACCTTAATTTGTTAATTATCCACCCATTAGAATAGCTTATTCCATTAAAATGGGGATAATAATCTTCCCTTCATCATACTATTTTAACAATTGGATTCATATAATTAATAATGGCTAAACCCTTAGGTTATTATATGAAGAAGAAAGGTTATTTTCTTTAATTACGTATCTTGCATTACTTAAGATAGAAACGCTTGAGCAATTTAATTTCTAGAATATCTCCACTATACAGATCACTCTCTTTTTACAATAAAGAGAAGTTTAAAAATGATATGTGGGCTGGTCTGACAGTAGGCACAATACTTATACCTCAAGGGATGGCTTATGCAGTACTAGCAGGTGTTCCCCCTCAATATGGACTATATACGGCATTGATACCTATTATAGTATATGCACTCTTTGCAAGTTCTACAAAACTAGCCATTGGACCAGTAGCTATTTCTTCGATGCTAGTATTAGCCGGGGTAAATAAGCTAGCACCGATAGGCAGCGAGGAATATATAAACCTTGTCATCCTCTGTGGTTTCCTTATAGGTTATCTTAAGCTATTGATTGGCTCCTTGAATTTAGGCTTCATTGTTAATTTTATTTCGCGCCCAGTAATTGCAGGATTTATCTCTGCAGCAGCCATTATCATTATTGTTTCACAGTTAGGAGATATACTTGGTATTATTATTCCTAGAATGGAGAAATTACATCAGTCTTGCTACTATGCATGTACTCACTTAAACGAAACTAATCTAATCAATCTAGGTATCAGCATTGCCACTATAGGGATTATCTTAGGTATTAAAAAATTATCAAAAGCTATACCTGGTGCTCTTATCGTGGTAATTTTAGGCATTGCGATCAGTTATTTTTTCAATCTAGAAACTTATGGTATTAAGATTATAAAAGAAGTACCTCAAGGTCTACCGTCTATAGCTATTCCTACTTTGAGCTATGAGAATGTTAGAGCTTTACTTCCTACCGTACTCACAGTAACTGTTATCAATATAGTGGAATGCTTAGGAATAGCAAAGTCTCTACAATCTAAACATAAAGATCACGTAGTAAACCCCGATAGAGAACTCATGGCACTAGGATTATCTAAACTCATGGGATCATTCTTCCTTGCAATACCTTCTTCGGGAAGTTTTTCTAGATCTGCAGTCAATAGTAATATGAATGCTAAGACAGGAATATCAGGGATTGTTACGGCTGTACTTATTGCAATTACCTTATTATTTTTTACAGACATATTTTATTATCTACCCTATGCCGTTTTAGCCGCTATAATTCTGCTATCTGTTGTCAAACTTATTGATTACAAAGAAGCCATACAACTTTGGAAAACACATAAGATAGATTTCATGATGATGATATCGACTTTTGTCATTACACTCTTAGTAGGAATAGAACAAGGAATATTTAGTGGTGTAATGCTTTCGCTACTAAGCGTACTCTACAAAAGTTCTAAGCCCAATCTTATAGAGATTGCTAATATAAAAGGAAGCTCTCACTACAGAAATGTAGATCGGTTTGATGATTTAGATAAGTTTCCTCACACTATTATTCTTAGATTTGACAACCAACTTTATTTTGGTAATGCGGACTACTTTAAAGAATCTATCTTAGATCAAATAGAAGAAAGTAAATTTGACATAAAATACGTTATTCTAGATGCTAGCCAGATGCATGATATAGACAGTACAGGAATACATATATTAAGCGACCTAATTCTAGATTTGAAAAAAAGAAATATTGACTTACACGTGTGCGAAGCTAATGGTGTTGTAAGAGATATGCTATACAAGTCAGGACTGATGAATGAAAAAGAAAAGCATCATATGACGGTGCATAATGCGATTACAGAGATACACTTCCAGAATCCTAGTAGCGACGATGATGTTATCAATGCTATGCAAACTAATGTAAAAGAATAATCTATGAATAAGAAAAAAGTAATCGTAACTGGTGGCATGGGATATATAGGATCTCACACTTGCGTAGCGCTGATAGATGAAGGATATGAAGTTATCATTATAGATAATCTTAGTAATGCAGAACTTACTACGCTTGATGGTATAGAAAAAATTACTGGTGTAAAACCGCTTTTTCATGAGATAGATTTGCAAGACACTAAGGCTACTACTGGTACGTTTCTAGAATATAAAGATGCAATAGCTGTAATACATTTTGCTGCGCTAAAAGCTGTGGGAGAAAGTGTAGACCACCCAATAAAGTATTACAAAAATAATATACTTTCTCTTGTGAACGTAATGGAAGCGATGAAGCAAGCAACTGTGCCCAAGCTTATCTTTTCTAGCTCATGCACCGTATATGGTCAAGCTAAAGAGCTACCTGTAAGCGAGTCTTCTCCTATCCTTAAAGCCAACTCTCCTTATGGTAATACAAAACAGATTTGTGAAGAAATCCTTATAGACGAATCGCAAACGGAGACATCTATTAGTAGTATTTCGCTCAGATATTTCAACCCTATAGGAGCACATCCTTCCGCCATAATAGGAGAGCTCCCCTTAGGTGTCCCAAATAATCTGATGCCTTATATTACTCAGACAGCAGCAGGCATAAGAACTGAGCTTAGTGTTTTTGGGTCAGATTATAATACCCCAGATGGAACGGCTATTAGAGATTATATCCATGTAATGGATCTTGCCCAAGCTCACATAGATGCGATGAAAAAACTGATGGTAAATAGCTCAAATAAAAAATATGATTGCTTTAATGTAGGAACAGGAAACGGAATTTCTGTTCTAGAAGTTATTCAGTCATTCGAAAAAATGTCTGGTAAAAAACTAAAGTATCGTCTTGCACCTAGGAGGGCTGGTGATGTGGAAGCCATCTATGCGCAGACGGAAAAGTCCAACAAAGAACTAGGTTGGAAGCCAAAATATAATCTTGATGATATGACAGATACTGCCTGGAAATGGCAGCAATCCTTAGGTCGTAAGAAGGTATAAAAAAAGGCAAGGATTCTTCACTTTTGAAGAACCCTTGCCAAAATGCTGATCAATTCCTATCTTGACTAATATCTTGTTTTGCGGTTGTACTATTAAGACTCGGATTTTTTACAAATGGCACACTTCTTAGGAGCATCTTAATATCTTTTAACAGAAATTAACAGAAAACGAGTGTTTTAGCCTCAAATCAATGGCTCTAAAGCTTAGAATTCCGAGTGTATGCCTTACAATCTGTCATATTAATATAGCGTATATTTAGATTTGGGGCTGCCCTTTCAAATAGCTACGTCCGCAAGCTAACTATTTGTCCTGCTCGCCGCACTTAGGACTGCGACACGAATGCATGCAGGTCGGCTCCTCCACTGTGTTCCGAATCTGCAACCATAGCTCACACGGTTATGTTTATGGACAAAATATTCTAAATTTTTAGAACAGCAAAAGGAGGACATAACTTATATAGAGTTTAATAATTTAAGTATTTGCTTTTATATAAGGGTTATTTGATCTAGCTAAGAAAATTGATATTAAGTTTATAGGATGGGATTATCCCCTATTGACATAAGATCTACATCTATCTACGCACCGTAGTCTAGCTCTAGGTAAGATTTCTTGGCAAAATATCCTGCCAGTAAGCCAAACAAAAAACCACCTATATGCGCCCACCAAGCTGTACCAGAAGCTTGAGCAGATTCTGGGCCTAAAGCTCCAAGTCCGCTAATAAGGTTCTGGACAAACCACAGGCCCAGAAAAATAAGAGCAGACATATATATGGATCTGAATAAGAATATGATGAGTACCTTAATTTGAGATTTTGGAAACATAATCAAATAAGCACCCATCACTGCCGATATGGCACCACTAGCTCCAACAGCTGGAATGTTAGAAGTAGGATTCAAAAAGATATGTAATAAAGAAGCGAATAAACCTCCTAAAAGATAAAATACTAGGAAGTTAACATTACCTATTACCGCTTCTATATTATCAGCAAAAACCCAAAGGAATAACATATTCCCTATGATGTGCATCCAACCACCATGAAGAAACATATTAGTTAGTAAAGTAAAGTAATCCTCCCCTCTTAATATCTCTGTCGGTATGGTTCCATATTCGTACAAAAACATCCTAGTTCCTTCAATATCCAAAGTGATCTGGAACATAAAGATTAAAACATTGATAGCAAGAAAAAGGTAGGTAATCATGGGTTTATATCCACCCTTAATATTTTCATCTCCTATAGGAAAAATCACTAATTCATTATTTGTTGAGGCTACTAAAGTAGAACAAATAAAGTAAACTAAGATAGCTGCATACTAATTATTGATATCTTATAACTATCGCTATAAAGATAAAAACCAGTTTTTATTGACATGAAACGACTAATGATTGTGATATATATAGTGATTACCCTATATTGATCCTTATTCCATAATACCACAATTAGAATTATGAAACCTATTTCATTTCTTTACATTCTAGGAGGATTATACTTTGCAGGCAAGGGCATATGGGCTATTGCAACACAGGCAGGTGTGATATTTTCTGTTTTCGGAATCCAATTAAATAATATGGTTTTTGGTGCAATCTACATTGTACTAGGACTATCTTTTTTTAGTAGTTTCTGGAAGCAATATAAAATGAGACAATAAAAAAAATAAAGTGCGACAAGTATCCTTTGCCTTTTTTACTATTCTTTTTATCCTCGCTTGTTCTTCGAGACCTAAGCAGGCCTTTACCGAAGTTATGCAAGAGAAGCATAAAGGTGTTTGTTGGGTAGGTGGCGATTCTGTTGTACTTCACAACTTAGATGATCTGAGTACTACAGGCGTGGACTGGATATCCCAGACACCGTTTATGTGGCAAGACGGTTACGATAGCCCACATCTCTATTACGATAACAAAAGAGCTTGGTGGGGAGAACGAGATGCAGGAATAGTTCATACAACTAATCTTGCTCATCAGAAAAATATTAAGGTCATGCTTAAGCCTCATATCTGGATCAGAAATGCAAAAGGCAAATGGCGTCAAGACTTAGAAATGAAAAGTAAGGAAGACTGGGACAAATGGTTCTCCAGTTACGAAGAAATCATCTTGGGGTTTGCTAAAGTTGCTGAAGAGGCTAAGATAGAATCATTCTGTATAGGAACAGAACTGCATATAGCGACTACAAGATTTCCCGACCGATGGAGATCGATTATAAAAAATATCAAAGAGATTTACTCTGGCGAACTTACCTACGCCGCAAACTGGTATCAGGAGTATGAACAGATAGATTTTTGGGACGCTCTAGACTACATAGGTATTCAAGCTTATTTTCCATTAAGCAAAAAAGATAGTCCTAATGTCGATGAGCTAAAAGAGGGATGGAAGGAGCATAAAAAAAAGATGGAAGCGATAACTATGAAATTTAATAAGCCCATCATCTTTACGGAAGTAGGCTATAGAAATACAACGAACTCTGCTATAGAACCATGGCTATGGCCTGGCAGTGAGTACAATAAAGATGTAACTATAGATGATTCGTTCCAAGCGGACTGTTATACGGCCATGCTAGAATCGTTCTGGGATGAAGACTGGTTCGGTGGGACGTATATTTGGAAGTGGTTTCATGGTACTCCCACTGAAAGTATAGAAGAAAAACTAGAGAGAAGAACAGAACGAGCTAAGAGAAGAGCTCAGCAGCATGGAAATGACGAATTTAAGGATATCAGATTTTCACCCCAAGGAAAAGTTGCACAGAAGGTGTTACAGGAATGGTATAAGAGTCATTAGAGTAATTCCAATGCTATAAAAGCACCGCGCTATTTTTAAGTTTATAAACTCGAAATTATT
>CAYYWZ010000099.1:0-11166 GCA_964475415.1 uncultured Saprospiraceae bacterium
TTTTAGTTATAATTAGCAACTCTTGTGATACTCAAGAAAAAATAGGGACTAAAAAAGAAATTGAAAAGCAAGATGTAAAGCTGAAAGTACCTCCTCCCCCTACTTTAGAAAAACCACAATTTGTAATTGACTATGAAAATGAGTTAGATTCTTTAAGGTTGAACAGAGAAAGAAGAGTTAATAATCTTATGCATTCAGTATGTCAAGAATGCTTAATATCAAATAAAGAATCTTTCGTACTTAGTTTTATTTTAAATCCAGATGGTACTATTGAGAATCCTGAGATCATCTTAGAGAACTTAGATGTCAATAATTCTATAGATTCAATAAATAATTGTCTAGAGTCTCAAATTGAGATTTTTAAAATTAATTTAGGAGAAATTAAACCATTAAAAATAGCAAGACAGAAGAAGGTATTCCCAATAAAATATACTTTGCCGATAAAGAAAAAAACTGAGTCTTACAAGTGATAATCATGTCAGATTGGCTAACGACAAATCCGCCTTATATCGTAGATCCGCTAGAATTGGCAAGGGAATGAAACTTTTAGAAAAAATATTAAAACTAAGGA
Source organism: uncultured Saprospiraceae bacterium (assembly GCA_964475415.1). Classification (GTDB taxonomy): domain Bacteria; phylum Bacteroidota; class Bacteroidia; order Chitinophagales; family Saprospiraceae; genus CALCMJ01. Next base: position 572 of record CAYYWZ010000099.1, read on the forward strand.
TCTGTACTCTATTAATTGCTACCATTAATATCATATTGGGTATATATTATTCGGTATGTGGTACGAAAAACATTTAGAGTTATCTTGCTTTAAGGCTTTAAATTAATTTAATGATACATTTAGAATTTATTTATATTAAAAATATCTATATGTTGTAGTTTCTTAATTACCTTTGCAGCAAACTAAACCAAACTAGAGATGAAAAAACTATTACTCTCCGTACTCATGGTTATGGGTACTATTTTTATGTATGGACAAGGATCTACTACAGCATCCTTAAATGGTCAAATAATTGACAAAGATGATATGGCTCTAATCGGAGCAAATATCACCGCCGTTCACACACCTACTGGAACTTTGTATGGGAATAGTACGGATGTTGACGGATATTACACTATATCCAATATGAGAGTCGGAGGACCATACACAATAACAATAAGTTACACAGGGTATGAAGATTTCGTCAGAAATGATGTGTATCTAAGACTAGGTCAGTCATTTAGAATAAACCATGTATTACAAGAATCAGGTGTACTCTTAGATGAGATCGCCATTGTTGTGGATAGGAATGACATATTCGATGGGAACAGAACAGGTGCAGAAACGACTATAACAGAGGATCAGATAGCATCCATACCTACGGTTTCTAGATCTATTGGAGACTTTACAAGATTGACACCTCAGTCTACAGCGACTGAAGGTAATGATGGGTTTTCTATTAGTTTCAACGGTATGAATAATAGATACAATGCTATTTATATTGATGGAGCGATTAGTAATGATGTATTTGGTCTATCTGGATCAGGAACAAACGGCGGACAAACAGGTGTTTCTCCAATATCACTAGATGCGATAGAAGAATTTCAGATCAATCTGTCACCTTTCGATGTAACTATCGGAGGATTTGCAGGAGCTGCGATATCTGCTATAACAAGATCTGGTTCTAATTGCACTGAAGGATCAGTGTATACTTTTTACAGAAACCAAAGTTTAGCAGGAAAGACGCCTACGGATAATGAAGATGTAGAAAGAGTAAGCCTTAATGATTTTACGGCACAGACTACAGGATTCAGATTAGGAGGAGCGCTGAAAAAGAATAAGTTATTTTATTTTGTCAATGCTGAAATCCAAAGAGAGGTTACACCACTTCCTTTTGATTTTGCAGATTACATTGGTGACTCAGATGAACTTGCTATAGCTAGTCTTGAGAATAAGCTAATAAATGAGTACGGTTACCAACCCGGTACGTATACTGATAATCAACGTTTCTTAAATAGTGAGAAATATACGGCAAGATTGGATTGGAACATCAATGCTAAACATAATGCAACTTTAAAATTATCACATGTACATGCAGATAATTTAGAAGGTGTTCAGTCTAACTTAGCAAATATTAGATTTTTAAATTCGTCAGAGAGATTTGATTCTAGAACGACAACTGCTTCATTAGAATTAAACTCATTACTAAGCCCATCATTATCTAATAAGTTAACGATAGGTTATACGGACGTAAATGATGATAGAGATCCAAACGAAGATCCTTTCCCAGCGGTTACTATTTTCGACGGTTCTGGTGAGATATCATTCGGTTCGGAGCCTTTTTCTACAGCGAACTTATTAAAGCAAAAAATATTTACGCTTACTAACAATTTATCATTCTATAAGGGTAAGCATACGATTACAGTCGGTACACATAATGAATTTTATGATGTAAAAAACTTATTCTTAGCCTTTAACTATGGTAGTTATGAATTCAGTGATCTTAATACTTTCTTAGAAGATGGGAATTCAAGTTTCTTTATAAGAAACTACTCTCTAGTAGATAATATATCAGGAGATGATTCAGAGGCAATTGCAGAATTTACAGCTGGACAGTTAGGTCTATATGTTCAAGATGAGTTTCAAGTTTCTGATAAACTGAAATTAACAGGAGGGGTTAGATTCGATCTACCTTTCTATGCTGATACGCCGCAGAATGAAGAGTTTAATACAACTACAATACCTTTGCTAGAGGCTGAAGGTTATGATCTTAGAGGATCTAGTGTAGGGCAGTTTATTCAGAGTCAAGTTATGATATCTCCTAGATTAGGATTCAATTACAGCTTGTCAGAAGATGGAGGAAGCCAACTTAGAGGTGGTGTAGGTGTATTCACAAGTAGATCGCCGTTAGTATGGGCTGGTGGAGCATTTAATAATTACGGACTTAATGTAGGTACAGCATTGAGATTTGGTGACCTGCCGTTTAACCCGCAATGGGATGGACAAGAGCCTGGTCAGATAGACTTAAACAATGTTTCGCCATCTGGATCTATAGATCTATTTGCCGAAGATTTCAAGTTGCCACAATTCTTGAAAGCTAACCTAGCTTATGATCAGAAACTAGGAAAAGGATGGGTTGTAGGCTTAGATGCCATTTACAATAACACCTTAAATAATATAGGGTACCAAAACCTAAACCTAAGACCTTCTACCACAAGAGCAACAGGAACACCTGATGATAGATTACTTTATGATAGAAGAGATGAGGTAGATGATTCTTACTCTAGAATTATGTTAGGGTACAATGTGGATGGTGGTTATTCTTACAACCTTACAGGAACAGTAACAAAGCAGTTTAATAGAAATACAACCTTCGGTGCTGCTTTTTCTTTTGGTGATTCTTACTCTGTATTTGATGGAACATCTTCACAGAACTCTTCTCAGTGGAGAGGATTACATACAGTTAATGGAAGAAATGTAGAACAACCAATTACTAGATCTGATTTTAGTCAAGGAGCTAGATTTATTGCTTGGGCTACTTATGGTGTAGATTGGTCTGATAATATCTCTACAACTTTCAGTATTTTCCACGAAAGCCAGTCAGGTAGACCATATTCATTTATTTATAATGATGGTGGAAACTTTAACAACGAAGATTCTAGAGAAAGATCTCTAATTTATGTTCCAGCATCTAGAGATGAAATTATCCTTGTAGATGACGGAGATCTTACAGCAGATGCTCAGTGGGATGCATTGGATCAGTTCCTTTCTACAGACGATTATCTAAGTACAGTGAGAGGAGATTATGCTGAGAGAAATCAGAGCAGAGGACCTTTTTCTCATGTATTAGATCTTAAGATTATTCAGGATATAGGAACTAACATAGGTGGTAAAGACCATAAGTTACAATTGACACTAGATATATTCAATTTCACTAATCTGATCAACAAAAATTGGGGAAGAAGATATTTTGTCGGTTCATTTGGAAATGCAGAATTACTAGATTTTGAGGGATTCGAAGCTGATGGAACTACACCTACATTCTCATTTAATCCGTCAAGAATAGATGAAGACGGAAACTTCTCAAGAGTTATCGATGATAACGGTATCCAAAGCGCTAGATGGCAGATGCAACTAGGAGTTAGATATTTGTTTGGAGGATGTAACTAATCAAAATTGAGTTAGTTAAAAAAATAAAAGCTGTGAGATTTATTTCTCACAGCTTTTTTAGTTATTTTTTACAAAACAAATTTATTCTAAATATAAATATACAAGATGAAACGAATTTTACTTTTATGTTTTTTAATTTATGGTCAGTTATCTGCACAGATAGATGTTACTATCGCAGAAGCTAGAGCAGCTAATGTCGATGGAGAATTGGACCTGTTAGGTACAACCGTTCGTGCATTTGGATTGGTTGTTTCTGAAAATTTTAGACCTGGAGGTCTTACATTTACAATGATAGATCAGGAGGCGCAGATAGGAATAGGTGTTTTCTCTTTAGATACGGATTTAGGCTATACACCTACGGTAGGAGATAGTATACAGGTTGTAGGAGAAATAAGCCAATTTAGAGGCCTTGGGCAGATAGAGTCCACTTCAGTTACGGTTATCACTTCTGGAAATTCAGTGCCAGCTCCATTAGTAGTTACTAGTCAGGGAGAAGAGACAGAATCTTACTTCATAAGATTTGAAAATGTAAGTCTAGCAGATCCATCTCAGTGGAGTAATGGTGGAACAGGTTTCAATGTTGATATAACTGATGGAACTAATACCACGACAATGAGAATAGATGGTGATGTGGATATTTTCGGTATGGAACCACCTACAGGTACTTTCTCTGTTACTGGAGTAGGGGGACAATTTGATTTAGAATCACCTCTTCTAGAAGGTTATCAGTTTTTCCCTAGGTCAGCGAGTGATATTTTTCCATATAATACAGAAGAAGTAGAGTATACTGTTACTTCCATTGTAGATGCAAGAGCGGCTGATTCCGAAGGTGTTGCTAGTTTATTAGGTGAGAGTTTAGAGCTTACAGGAGTGGCTCACGGTATTAACTTTAGACCAGAAGGACTTCAGTTCAGTCTCATCGATGCTAATAATAATGGAGTAGGTGTATTTAGCTTTACTGAAAATGTAGGATATACTGTTACCGAAGGAGACGCATTGAGAATACAAGGTACCTTAGATCAGTTCCGCGGGCTTACGCAGATTGTACCTGACAACATTGAGGTAATTGCTACAGGAAATCCACTTAACCAACCAGAAGAAATAACTGAATTAAATGAAGATTCAGAATCTTCACTAGTTTTTATTACGGTATCTGATTATGTGGATGCTACACAGTGGCTAGGTGATGGAACAAGTTTCAATGTAGAATTTACGGATGGTACCAATAACTTCTTAGTAAGAATAGACGAGGATACAAATCTTGCTAGCGCAGCTGCTCCTGTCCTACCTGCAACAATTGTGGGTCTAGGAGGTCAATTTGATTTTGAAGCGCCGTTCTTTGATGATTATCAGTTGATCCCTAGATATGCCGCTGATTTTACAAGTACCGTACCTACAGAAGAACTGTTTGGAGCGTATAATTTTGCTATTTATCCTAATCCAGCTTCTGATGTAATATTTTATGATGCAGATCAAGAAGTAGATAGATTACAAGTATTTACAACTAATGGAAGATTAGTTGCTGCAGGATATGATAATCAGGTAGATGTGTCTAACTTAGCTCCAGGAATATATCTGATCTATGCAGAAATTGATAATGAATTTGGAGTTAGTAGATTTACTAAATTGTAGAAAATATGCTATAAAATAGGGATTCAAATTCTATTGCTTTTTAAGATATTAAGGAGGTTACTCTAGTAGAGTAATCTCCTTTTTTATAATTATAGCGTAAAATTTTTTAGTTGTTTTTCTTAAGGGTTAAACCAATTCCACCTTCCTTTCCTTAGCATTTTTCAGATCCACCTTGATACTTTCTTTCATGGTAGTAGCTAGGGATAGACCTACATAGTCTACACTGATAGGGAAACTTTTGTGTTTTCGATCTACTAGAACAGCTACTTCTAAACTTTTAGGGACAAATTCCATAAAGGGCTTGAAGGCATAGAAGATAGTTCTTCCTGTGTTTGCTACATCGTCAACGATAATAACAACCTTGTTTTTCATGAGTTTGCCATCTTCAGATAGCGTGATTTCTTCTGCTAAGGGTTTAGCGGGGTTTAATCTTATATTGATCAGTTGAAAATCTTTATCAGATATTTTCTTAAGCTGCGTTTTTATAAGTTTTGCAAAGGCATAACCGTTGTTATTTATGCCGGCTAGGAATATTGTTTTGGATTCATAATTGTTTTCTACAATCTGAATAGCCAGTCTTTTGATGATAGATTTTATTTTTTCTGCACTAAGTATCTCCATAAAACAAAATTAAATAATATTCTGAGTAATACTATTATCTACTATTTGTAACTTCATGGCAATATAAGTAGAAAAAACTATATGAGTATGCAGCAGATTTTCTTTGTTCTTATCGCAGCAGTAAGTTTTTATTTTGCTTTTAAGCAATTTTTCAAGATAAGACGTAACATCCTATTAGGTAAAGATAAGGATGCATCACGAGATAGTGGTGTAGCTTGGAAGAATGTAATACTAGTAGCCTTTGGTCAGAAAAGGATGTTTAAGAGATGGATTCCTGCAGTCCTGCACTTTTTTATCTATGCAGCTTTTCTGCTTACTCAGATAGAACTTATAGAAATCCTAATAGATGGTGTAACAGGTAATCATCGTTTATTTGCTAATGCTTTAGGCGGATTTTACACGTTTATAGTAAGCTTTATTGAGGTTCTTTCTTTGTTAGCTCTTGTGGCAACATTTATTTTTCTATGGAGAAGGAATATTCTTAAAGTACCTAGATTCCATATGTCAGAAATGACAGGATGGCCTAAGCTTGATGGAAATATCATCTTATACCTAGAAATATTATTAGTTATAAGTGTTTTCATGATGAATGGAGCGGATACCTTATTGCAAAATATAGATAGTGCTTATTATCCGGAAACAGGAAATCTAGCAATATCTTCCTGGTTAGGGCCTGCACTATTTGGAGGTATGTCAGAATCTGGATTGCATATTGTAGAAAGAACTGGCTGGTGGATGCATATATTGACCGTATTTGCTTTTCTGAATTATCTACCATATTCTAAGCATTTACATATTTTCTTAGCTTTCCCTAATGTATTTTATGCAAGTCAAGAAAGTAGAGGAGAGATGTCTAATATGCCTGAGATAATGAATGAGGTAAAATCCATGATGGGACTTATTCCTGAGCAAAATGCAGATGCCATGCCTGAAGAGCTTCCAGAGTTCGGTGCTAAAGATATTTTCGATCTGAGATGGGAAAATATTATGCAAGCTTATACCTGTACAGAGTGTGGAAGATGTTCTTCAGTATGTCCAGCAAATCTTACAGGTAAAAAATTATCTCCAAGAAAGATCATGATGGATATAAGAGATAGAGCTGAAGAAATAGGAAAGAACTTAGATGCTGATCCAGCAAAATATAGTAAAGAAAATTATGATGACGGAAAGTCATTGTTTGATTATATCAGTAGGGAAGAGCTACATGCTTGTACAACCTGTAATGCTTGTGTGGAAGCTTGTCCTGTTATGATCGATCCATTAGAACCTATTATGGAACTTAGAAGATATGAGATTTTGACGGAGTCTGCAGGTCCCTCTGACTGGGTGCCTATGTTTACAGCTATAGAAAATAGTGGAGCCGTATGGCAGGTGCCAGACGAAAGAGAGAAATGGTTGAAAGAGTTTAATGCAGAACAACAAGACTAGAGATAAGAAAATTGAATAATCAATATATAACTAAATGAAAGTTAAGACGGTTGCAGAGTACATGTCAGCAGGAGAAAAACCTGAAATATTATTTTGGGTAGGCTGTGCAGGGAATTTTGATGCTAGAGCACAGAAGGTTACTATAGCCTTATGTAAGATCTTAAACAAAGCGGGAATACAGTTTGCAGTATTAGGTAATGAAGAAAGTTGCACAGGAGATCCGGCAAGACGAGCGGGCAATGAATTTGTTTTTCAGATGTCAGCTCTACAAAATATAGAAGTGCTCAATGGATATGATATTCAGAAAATAGTAACAGCTTGTCCCCATTGTTTTAATACATTAAAAAATGAATATCCTGCTCTAGGAGGAGACTATGAAGTTTTACATCATACACAACTTATACAACAGCTGATAGAAGATGGAAAACTTACAGTAGAGCAAGGCAAGTTCCAAGGTAAAACTATCAGCTATCATGACTCTTGTTACTTAGGCAGAGTTAATGGTGTGTACGAAGCACCTAGGTCTATACTAGAGAACTTAGATTCTAACCTGACAGAGATGGCTAGAAATAGAACAAAGGGGCTTTGTTGTGGAGCAGGAGGTGCGCAGATGTTCAAAGAAGATGAACCGGGAAAGAAACGAATCAATGAGGAAAGAATAGATGAAGTGATAGATACTGATGCAGAAATTGTTGCGGCTAACTGTCCTTTTTGTATAACCATGCTTATGGATGGACTGAAGGGGAAAGAGAAGCAAGATGATGTAATGGTATATGATATTTCAGAATTGATAGTACAAGCAAATAACTGGTAGATGTTAAGAGAATTGATAGCTTTATCTGATGTTTCTAGAGTATGGTTATACCAGGCTAATCGTGAGCTTACTTATGATGAGATAGATCAACTGAGGCCCGCAATATTTAACTTTGTATCTGAGTGGTCTTCCCATAAGGTAAATGTTCCTGCTTATGGCAATATTTTTCATAAGCGCTTTATAGGCTTTTTTGCTGATGAGTCGCAAATGCATGGAGTGAGTGGTTGTTCTATAGATAGTTCCGTACAGTTTATTAGACAGATTTCGTCACATCTAAATGTCGACTTTTTTGACAGATTACAGTTTGCCTATCTAGATGGAGAAGAAGTAAAAACAGTACATCAGTCGGAGATGAAAAAACTATATGAAAATAATAATATAGATGATGAGACCTTGTTTTTTGACAACTTAGTAAGTAATAAGGCAGATTTTCTAGAATATTGGCTTAAGCCGTTAAAATCATCTTGGCACAACAGGATGATAAAGTAATCTATAAGCTCTTCTGGGTATTTTGTCTAATATATCCTACTTCTTATAGAAAGTGGGAATTATTAGAGTTCAAACTTCGTATACTAATAAAAGAATAGGTATAGCTATGTTAAAGAGATTCAAAAAAGTGTTAGGAATAGAAGGGGCTAGAATAGAATTATTAGTCGATGAGCGCTATGCTAAGTCATCATTGAAAATTAAAGGTAAGATTAACATTACTTCATTAAGTGGACAGGTTATTAATTCTATCCATATAAAGTTGCTAGAGAAATATAAAAGGGGTAGAAAGAAAAATATATTGATAGATGAGTATGTAATAGGGGAGCTTATACTACCTGAGAGGATCGAAATTGCTAAAGACGAAATGAAAGAGATAGATTTTACCCTAGAGTTTATCGACGGAGAATCTCCAATGGACTTTCTAGAGAAAAAGAACTTCTTCTACAAAGGAATTGTAAAGGCAGCTAAGTTTGTCAAAGGTGTAAATTCTACTTATAGAGTTGAGGCTACTGCAGATGTAAAAGGAACAAAATTAGATCCAGTGGATTCCAAACCTATCAAATTAATATAGGTTTATCTATACTATCTATATTTAGTTCTTAGTAGCAGTAGCTACACAATTTTCTGTAATATTCTCATCAACAGCTATGTATGTTATTGTGAGAATATTATTGTTAAAAGTTCCGGAACCATTAAATTCCACATCGTCTAATGTTTGAGTAGGTAAGGTTAAAATATCATCATCTATAGTTGCTGTCATAGTTTCTTCCCAATCCCATAAATTTGTGATTCTGATTTCGTTTTCTCCAGCATCTGCTATACTTAGAGAATAAAGGAAAGTTACGCCATCGCATACTTCAGAAACGGTATAGTTACCTGCATAATCTTCTGAAGTTAAAGAATCGTCTCCACAACTTGACAGAAAGATACCTAGACATGAGATGATAAGTATGTATTTGATATTTAATATTAAACGAGTCATGTATTATGTTTTTATTTATTCTGCTGTTTAGCTTCGATCATTTTAGAAATTTCCTCATCAGTTTTACCAAGGTTTTCTAAAAGAAATTTTACATCATCTACTAGATTGTTTTCAGGATATTTTTTCAAAAACTCTTCATAGATTTCTTTAGCCATAACATCATTTCTAAGTTCGTTTTCAACAAGAAACCCTTTGATAAATAATGTGGTGGGCGCTTTGTCGAAATTAGGATATTTCTCTAGAATCCAATCATATAAAGAAAGAGCTTTTCCTACAGATCTGATGCTTTTAGCGACTTCTGCTGCCTTATAGAGGTTCTCTGGAGCTTTTGGATTATCGACATTGACTAGAGCGAAGGCTTGGCAAGCATCGATGTAGTCTATACTTGCTTTTCTGTTAAGACCATTAAGATCAGGATTTACAAAAATTTGACTACCTAAGGTTGCAAGGTACTGATCTATAGTATCAGCAGAAATTCCACCCTTAGATTGTAAAATCTTATTTCTGTCATCATTAGGGAATTTTGACTTATATCCAGCTGCTAGAACACTAGCTGCTGCGGTCTTATTACTTTGGAACATTATGGAAGTCAACTCATATAATCTATCCTTAGTATCTGGGCTATTCGGATCATCCTTTATGAGTGGATATAGGAAGGAGATAACAGAACCACTTAATTTATTTTCTTGTGATAGTTTATAACCTTGTTCTATCAATCCCAGTTTTTTTGATTTTGAGTTGTCAGGATTCGCTATCTCTTTGTTTATGCCAGCTATAAGCTCCTTAGCGGTTGTAGCTGAAGGTGATTCTTTATAATTGTTATATACGATCTCCAAACTAGAAATAGATCCTAACATGTCAGCTGAAGCTGTATTGCTTTCCTGTTTGCAAGCAATGAATGAGGAGCTGAATATAATTAGGATATATAGTGTTTTACTAAACATAATGGACTAGGTTGGTTTATCTAGTAGGACAAAAATACAAATACATCCTCAATTAAGCGAATAATCAAATGGTGCATTTTGCCAGCGCTATTTGTATTTACATTTTACATAACTTGCATTGACATATGGTCTAAGCCTCTATTAATCGGACAATTTCATGGTGATTAATAATAATGTTGAATATAGTACATAATTTTGAATCAGCAAAATGCGACCGCTGGTGATTTTTGTACCGATGGTTGTAAAGTGGTGACGT
>CAYYWZ010000100.1:0-10801 GCA_964475415.1 uncultured Saprospiraceae bacterium
GTAGGTCTTACAAAAAACAAGAGTAATAACAGCGTAAGTCCTACGATAATCAAGGCACTATTTCCAGTAATATAAAAGATCAAAATATTAATAAGTGCAGCTCCTTCTATCAGTGCATATTTTAAAATCTCTAGATTTTTATATTCGTCTACTCTGTGATCTTGGTTTTCTATCGTATTATCGCGCTGGATCTTTTAGTCTTAATAATATACAAAACAGATAGATTTATAATAGCTAGACCTATAGGTAACAATTCTAAGGTTTCTAATTCAGAAAATCGCATTTCTATATTTTCCACACCTAGAACTAGACAAAGAACAATAGCTATTAGTAAACTGTCTAGAAGAATCGCTGAATGAATAAACTTTAATTGCCTAAAAGTTTCTGGAACTACATTACTCATAAATAAAAAAACTTTTGTTAGTGTCAAAATACACGTTTATAACTTAATACGGGAATCATTCCTAGTTGTTTTTCTAATACAACAGCATCCTGTACAGGATCATAAAAGTAATAAGCATCATTCTGTACACTAGTAAGATTCTGAATATCTAGAATTATAAAATTTTTATCCCTGAATCGATAGTTTATTCTTAGGTCTAGTCTGTAATAACTGTTAAGCTGTTGTTGATTTAAACTATATCGTGTTGTCTGTTCTGCTCTTGACTGTTCCTCATCGATAATATAATCATAGGCGCCACCTCTGAAATGGCCCGCAAAACTTAGGTACAACAAATTACCTTTGACTTGAAAGTTTTTAGAAAATGTAAAATTAGAAACATATCCAAAATTATATTTAGCATTTGCACGATCAAGAGATGTCGCTCCTGTTGTAGCATCAAAAAACGAAGTGTTTAAATTTAAGAAAGTAGAATTCCCAAACTGATGATTATAGATTAATTCTAATCCATAAGTTCTTGCGTCACCATTATTGATTAAGTTATCTTCGGGAAGAAAATCTACATCATTAAAGGCATTAAAAAATTGATCAGTAGAAACAACAAGGTTAGAAATATCGTTATAGAAAATCCTTGCTTGGAAGTTATTATTATCATCTTTACCTAGTTCATTGAACCGTACAGATAGTGTATAATTATATGATCTTGTACTTTCTAATAAATCAGCAATACCATTATTTCTCTGAAAATGTATAGTTTGTAATACCGCCTGTTGTTGCTGACTCTGTTTAGAAAAATTAAAATCTAGATAATGTTTAGAAAACTTTTTTCTTATCAATAACCCAGGCTCTATAAATACTGCCGCATCAGCTTTAGAATATGTCAGACCTAGGGCAGGCCTAAACTCAAAACTGTTTCTTTTTATACGCAACTCATCGGCAACACTGAGATAGAAATTATTCTTTGTTGCAGCATTGCTTAGATAAGAAAAGTCTACAGAGGCATGGTTACTTAATCTACTAGAAAAATAATGCGACAACTCACTATGAGAAGATACTTTATAGATATCTACCGTATCATTACTTACCGTAGGAAGATCATTGATATCTAAAATAAAATGGTCTGTTTGATTTCTCGTATCATACTTATCCGAATAGAAAAGAGAAGATTTAAATTCTATACTATTTCTTTCGTAGGTATAACTTAGGCCTGTATTAAACAAATCAGAACTAAAGGATACATCTTGAAAATCTTGCTGCGCCAGAGGATTATCTAGTAATCTTGTTTTGTTATTATTACTTTTCCCTCCTTGGAAAGTAAAAAATAATTTATGCTCTCCCTTCAATAGCTGTGTTCGTAAAAAAAGATCTTGGAAATCTATAGCCTCATTATCAAAAGAAACACCTAAATTATTTAGTAAGCCGACAAAAGAATATCGATAGTGCACAGATATACTTTTCAGACCAAATCCTCGACTATAACTTAGTTGATTATTATACGCAGCCTCCAAGCCTAGAAATCCAAACTTTACAAAGGAATTACTCCCATCAATATCTTGAACACCTTCCAGATTAGAAACACCAGATAATGCGTTGCCAAATGATTTTTTTAGTGGGCTGGGATAGAACTGATACTCTTGTAAAGTTTCGAAGGGAAAAGAAAGTACACCTCCAGCGGAAGCACTAGAACGATCTGAAAAATTACCTGCATTAGAGAGATGATTAGGGTTGACAATCTCTGCTCCATCTAGCGTCCACTTAACGGCCGAGGCAGGCATTCCTCTATAGATAATACTATTTGTTTGGTCATTAGCCGTGCTTGTAGAACTATATCGCAAAAGAGATCTACTAGGATCATCAAAGGTTGCGGCAAGACCTGCGTGATTATTACTTATCGTTATCTCTGTAGGTTCTAGGGAATTGAAAAAATAGTATTCACTTGCTGTGACTAAATAACAATTAGTGAGCATTACTCCGGAACTTAGATATATGGTAGCACTTTCCTCTTTTGATAAGAGATCTGAAATAGATATTGTTTTAGCTGTATAACCTACATAACTAGCTTCTAAGACTACAGCATCACTTGTAAGTTCAATAGAAAACTTTCCATCAACATCTGTAATAACACCCTTTACAGCTTTATCCTCTTTATTTTTCAGTATTATGTTAGCACCAATTAATGCTGCGAAGTTAGAAGAATCTAATAAGGTTCCTTCAATAATCTGGCTCTGCAAATTAGGTATAAACTGAAACGATATGAACAGAATCAGGACGTACCTCACCCGATACCTAATATCTTATTCAGATAATCAGGATCACTCTTTCCTCCTGCAAAATCATCAAAAGCTTTTTCTGTGACATTAATAATATGCTTAGCAATGAAGGGTGCACCCTCTAGAGCACCTTGCTCTGGAGACTTTATACAACACTCCCATTCCATTACCGCCCAGCCGTCGAAACCATACTGTGATAGTTTAGAAAATATCGCCGCAAAATCTACTTGTCCATCTCCTAGAGATCGGAATCTACCCGGTCTATTTATCCATGATTGATAACCACCATAAACGCCCGATTTTCCTGTTGCATTGAACTCAGCGTCTTTGACATGAAAAGCTCTGATACGTTCGTGATAGAAATCTATATATTGTAGGTAATCTAATTGCTGTAATACAAAATGACTCGGGTCATACAACAAGCAAGCTCTAGCATGTTGGTCTACCTTATCTAAAAACATTTCGTAACTGATGCCGTCATGTAGGTCTTCTCCTGGATGTATTTCGTAACATACATCTACGCCACAGTCCTCGTGATGATCTAGTATAGGTTTCCATCGTTTAGCTAACTCTGTAAAGGCAGCATCTATCAATCCATCTGGTCTCTGCGGCCACGGATAGATCGTATGCCATGCTAGTGCGCCTGAAAAAGTAGCATGAGATTTTAGCCCTAGGTGCATACTGGCTGAAGCAGCCCATTTTACTTGCTGTACTGCCCATGCCGTTCTAGCTGCTGCATTACCTCTAAGTTCTTCAGGAGCAAAACCATCGAACATAGTATTATAAGCAGGATTTACCGCTACTAACTGTCCTTGTAAGTGGGTACTCAACTCTGTAATAAGCAATCCATATTCAGCAACTTTTCCTTTTAGTTCTTCACAATAGGTTTTGCTTGTCGCCGCTTTTTCCAGGTCTATCAGTCTAGATTCCCAAGTAGGTATCTGTATCCCTTTATATCCCATTTCAGCCGCCCATGCACATATACTTTCTAGGCTATTGAACGGAGCCTCGTCTCCCATAAACTGAGCAAGAAATATCGCTGGTCCTTTTATTGTTTTCATGTCTTAAAATTATATTATTTATTCTTAGTTCGAAATTCAAGCTATACTTTTTCTTCATATTTTTTCCAAGCACCTAGAATACCTCCTGTTACCATGTAAGATACAAGTGTTATTCCACCATCTATAAAGATCAGACTTCTAGGTCTAAAGGAAAACACATTAGATGTGAATGCAGTGGTAAAATAAAAGCCTAATCCCAATATCAGAGCAATAGCAATACCCTTGGTGAGGTTATTCACATTTAACTTAGTAAACAACCAGGCCATTATATATACGGTTACAACAGACGAAATAAGGGCGATAACATACTGGACTGGATTAGCTCTAGATTCTACTTCTGCAAGTGTAAGATTATTAGCCTCCATCCAAGGGTCTGCAAATATTCCATATCCTACTGCAGGGACTACCATTGCCAGAATAATTGCTACAGCTATAGCAGCATAGTTAAGTCTGAGTTTTTTCATAAAATAGGATTGTTTGTGCTTAGAGACTAAGGTAAATAATTTTATCTGGAAAATTTAATAGAATGTACTAGCTAGTTTCGCAAGATCCTAAAAGTAATTTCAGCGCAGTATCTCTATCTCCTAGTTCTAGGTGTGCCTTCGCAAGACTGGTTATAGCATCCTTATTACTAGCTATCATATTAATATCCTCTTGCTGAAAAACTTCATCTATCTCATCACTGGTAGGCATGGTAGTTACTCCTGCTAACAAGCCTATTTCGTTACCCGTAAGTTCTTCGCTTAGTCTTATAGATTCTGGTAAGGCGTCATACCCTATCGTTATCTCTGTTACAGATTGTACTATAGGAAAAACATTTTTCCCTTTAGCCCTGACGTAATAAGCTCTACCCATTCTGCCCATTAGGTCTATCTTATGCGGATCTATTCTATTGTTCTTATCTATTACTGATTCTCTGATATGCATTTTTACAACATGACAAACAATAAGATGCCCTGCCCCGCCTTGGTCTCCCAGCGGAATTATTTCTTGCACCTTACATTCTAGATGTGCTGGAGATTCTTTTACTCTAGGAGCTTTAACTAGGTCTGAAGGTATCGGTGTCAGCCCTGTTTTCTCGAATTCACTGATACCTGAATCGAACTCTACAGAACTAACAGCCATTTGTCTTACAATAGCATGGCTTACTACATTAACAACTGCCTCCTTGGTTACTTCTATATTATGTAAGGTATCCTTAGTTGTATTGTCTCTGACACGTCTATTAGATGAGAAAACTATTATAGGGGGATTAGAACTGAATGCATTGAAGAAACTATACGGCGCTAAGTTATGTTTACCATCTGTATCTACAGTACTTACAAAAGCTATAGGTCTGGGTGCAACACATCCTAATAAAAACTGATGTAGGTCTCCTGTAGGAATTTCTCCTGGTATAATTGATCTCATTTGCATAAGCTGTAAATAGTTTCTCGAATATAGTTATTTTTAAAGGAGTAAAACATATTGTTATAATTAATACCGATAAAAAATGATAAATCGAACTAACATAATTTTTGCTGTTATTATACTAGGAGCGGTCCTCTTCTTTTTTCTAGGCAAAACTAAAACAGGTAAGGGGAAACTTGCACCAGAAATCACTGCAACTCTAGATAACGGAAGCGCTTTCCAGCTCTCTGATATGAAGGGCAAATATGTGTTAGTAGATTTCTGGGGATCATGGTGTCCTCCTTGTAGAAGAGAAAATCCAAACCTGGTCAAATTATATGACAAGTATAATACTAAGGATTTTAAAAATGCAGCTGGTTTCGAAATCCTGAGCATAGCTATAGAAAAGAATAAAAAACGGGTGCACGCTGCCATAAAAAAAGATGGTCTTAGATGGCCTTATCACATTATAGAACAGAGTGGAATTGTCCTAACTAATCCGCTAGCGCTTAAATATGGTGTAACAGATCTTCCTAGTAAATTTCTGATCGATACAGATGGAAATATAGTTTCTTCTACCATGTCTGTAGCAGAGATTGACGCTTATTTAGCAGAGCAGTAGTTGTATCAAAAAAGGGTTTTGTCTGTAAAAGTATTATACCTTACTCATTTATCTAAACTAAATTAATTAGTGCTTTCTACTTCTATTTTTTCTAATAGTTTAGATCATCAGTTGTAATTTGAAATGAGAAAAGATAAGTCTAAGCTTACTTAGGTCTCAAAGTAAACATACCGTAATATCCGTCGCTATAATATTTTCCATTTACTTACGACCGGCCTTAGCCGGTTTAGTAATTTGTGTTTATATTCGCGTGAAGAAGCCCTTAAACTCTCTTCGCTCAAACAGTAAGGGCTTTAGCTAATATGAATTCAAATTGCGTGAAGAACCAGGTACAGCCTAGATTTTTTGCTACTTTGTTATCAAGAACAAAGTAGATAAACTTAAATTGAAAAAATACTCTTGCCCAATTGAAGAAAAAAAAAGTAACTATCCTAATTTCTTAGGCCCCGCACCCACCTTATCAGAAATAATCTTACCATCTATACAGTAGGCTTGCAGCACATCTTCTTTCCAGTAAGACACTTGTTCGGTGATATGATCTGGATAGAGGAGGTGTATATTAGGTCCAGCGTCTAAGCTGAAGTATACAGGTAGATCGTATTCTTTTCTAAATCTACGGATCTCGTTAATGATAGCAATGCTAGCAGGTTCCATCAGGATATAAGATGGCTTGCTACACATCATTAGTGCATGTAAGGTTAATGCTTCATCTTCGCAGATTTCACCGAAGGTAGCTACGTCTCCATCTTGCAGTGCCGTAAGCAAGGTCGACATTCTATCATTCGCTTGTTGATATCGATTAGTAGCGTATATATTATCATTCATCAGTGCATGTCCCGCTGTAGAAGAAACAGATTTTTCTGCACGACTTACGATCAGTATATCATCATGGAAATTTCTAAAGACCTCATCTATATGTTCTGTATAAGGCACAGCATAATCATCCGATGCAGGCTTATACTTTTCTGACGCTCCCCACATTGCCATACCGCCATAAACAGAACGACTTGCACTTCCAGACCCCAATCTTGCTATGTAAGAAGCTTTCTCAAAGAATTCCTGATCATCAGAAAGACTTCCGTTTTCCATTCTTTCTATATCGCAAAGGCACAAGGCTATTGCTGACATTGCTGATGCTGACGAAGCAATTCCTGAAGAGTGCGGAAAAGAATTTTCTGACGCTATGGTTAAGTGTAGATCTTCTAAAAACGGAAAATACGTAATTATAGAACTCAGGAATTTCTGTAATTTATTCTGAAATAACTCGTTGGTTTTTCCTTCGAAACTAAAGTCTATCTCTACACCTCCAGAGGACTTCTTCTTGTACGCTATACTCGTTATGGTATGCGCCTCGTCTAAGGTAAAACTTATAGATGGATTTCTGGGCAGTTGCACTCCGTGCTTTCCCCAGTATTTTATAATTGCTAGGTTAGATGGACTCTGCCATTGTACACTTGCTTTATTCGATTTTATTTGGTCTATTCTTCCTGCTGTAAGATACTTCACGTTAGCTTTTTCCTTTTTCGTCTTGTTCTATTCTGTAAGATATATTAAAATCCTGAAGAACGGCATCGAGAATCTCATATTTACCCTCTTGGTATCCTTCTTTCAGATCATAGCTATATAACTTACCAAAGTTATGCCAAGTGAAAGCCTTGATTCTTCCTCTAAGACCTTTGAGCAAATTATACATTGTCTCGTCTAGTTCGCGCTCTATCATTTTGACTAATATTTTACCTTGTAATTTGGTCAATCTAGATAGTGGTTCTTCGAACTCCTCTTTTAGTTCATCTTGCAGCTGCGCTATATATTTCTTACGTTTCTTTCGCTTCATGTTTTGCGTAGCATATTCTGTTTCTCTGAATATTCTTATCGCTTCTTTAGCATATGGATATACTTTGGCCGCATATCTTTTGAACTTCATATACTTTAGATAGTCTTCATTAGATTTAAAGGTTCTGAGAGAGGTAATCGATATATCATCTAAGGTTTCCATAATCAGGGTGTCCCCTTCAGGTGTAATCATTGCAGTCATTACACGACCTTTAACCAGCGTTTCTACAAGTTGTAGGTCATCTTCATATTCTACGGTATCTATTTCTATTTCAGATTCTTCTGCCTGATCTATGTCTGCGATAAGCGTATCTATAATGGTGGTATCGCCTTTGACATACTGAGAAAAGACAGTATCTACACCTATGGTATCTGATGTCATTTCTGTTATAAGTACGGTTGTCGTATCTCCTATTCTCTTGACTACCTGAGCCTGCAGACCCAATGTCCAAAAAATAATGATTACGGATATGTATAGTTTCTGTCTCATATAATATACTACAAATCTAAACGATTAATTTGTGTTAATGTTACCTTACGGTTTGTTTTCGTTTTCTTAATATTTAATTACCTAGTGCACAGCTATTATTTTTAGAATATTATTTTTACACCTTATTCACAATATATAGATGTATAAAAGCTTAGCGAAAGGCGTATCCATACTATTTCATCCTCTCTTTGTACTGTTTTATATCCTACTGATATTGATGGTGGTTAACCCTATTCTCTTTAGTACAGACCTCAAAGCACGCAATATCGTTGTCTTCACCATATTTATGTTGACTGTTTTTATTCCTCTTATTTCTATATTGATGATGCGTGCATTGGGTTTTATCCAGTCTTTCCTGATGGTAGAACGTACCGAGCGGATAGCACCCCTGATTGTTACTTCTATATTTTACTTATGGACCTATATCAATCTCAAGTCTAGTAACATACTCCCGCTGTCTTACCAAGCCTTTGTCTTAGGATCAACTATAGCTTTATTCGGCGCCTTTTTTATCAATAATTTCAGTAAAATAAGTTTGCACACCGTAGGTATAGGTGGGCTTATGGCTGCAATATTTCTCATACGTTATAATGTAAGTTATGCACACTTTAATATTATTGTAGCGGATAAGGTTGTAAAAATAGATACCGACCTCCTAGTATGGATAACTCTAATTATTGGTGGGCTAGTAGGAACGGCAAGAATATATCTTAAGGCGCATAAACCTTCTGATGTATATGGAGGTTATATCGTAGGCTTTTTGTCACAGATGATTGCATGGAATATTTTAAATTAATATAAAGATGATACAAGAAATAATAGAAAAGTGTTGGGAAGACCGGTCGCTGCTAGATGACCAGGCAAATCAGGAAGCTATACGCTCTGTCATAGAAGAATTAGATAAAGGTAGGTTAAGAGTTGCTGAGCCTGATGGAAAGGACTGGAGGGTCAACCAATGGGTGAAGAAGGCAGTAGTTCTTTATTTCCCTATTCAAAAAATGGAAACTATAGAGGTAGGTCCCTTCGAGTTTCACGATAAGATTCCATTAAAAAATAAATACCAAGAGCAGGGTGTCAGAGTTGTTCCTCATGCGATCGCGCGCTATGGTTCTTATATGGAAAAAGGCGTTATCATGATGCCTAGTTTTGTCAATATAGGTGCACACGTAGGTTCTGGAACAATGGTAGATACATGGGCAACAGTAGGCTCCTGTGGTCAGATCGGAAGAAATGTTCATCTCTCAGGTGGTGTCGGCATAGGAGGCGTACTAGAACCTTTACAAGCTAGTCCTACGATTATAGAAGACAATTGTTTTATCGGTTCTAGATCTATCGTTGTAGAAGGTGTAAGAATCAGAAAAGAAGCCGTGCTTGCTGCTAATGTAGTGCTTACACAATCTACTCACATTATAGATGTCACAGGTTCAGAAGCGGTAACACTTAAGGGAGAAGTGCCGGAAAGATCTGTTGTAATTCCTGGTAGTTACAGCAAGGATTTTCCTGCGGGAACTTATAATGTCAATTGTGCTTTGATCATAGGAAAGAGAAAAGAAAGTACTGATAAGAAAACTTCGCTGAACCAAGCTTTAAGAGAGTATGATGTAGCGGTATAATTTATTTTCCTTATATGTCAATGTGGTTTTTTAACCCGCAAAAGTCTTTTTTTTAAAAAAGTTTATGCCGTATCTAAAATACCTTTAGAATTTCTTGATCTATTTTTACAAACTTAATGCCTTCATAATTTAGCTCATTTAGATTAAGCGTAGCTGTAGCATTGTCATATAGAATTCTACCCATACTGTCGTATACAAGAATATCTGTAGACTGTTCTAAATTTATGATATTTCTACTAAGTGTATAGTTAGTAGTTGCCTTATGGAAAAGTATATCAGAGTAGGTAAAAGAACCATCTACATCCACAGTTTTAAGTCTGTAATAGCCTGTCAGATCTTCTAGTTCTACTTGATAGTTAGAAGCTTTATTGTTTGCATATGTTTCTTGTATTCCTTGGAATGATCTGCCATCAGCAGCATATTCGATGACGAAATTATCCACATTTAGTTCCATTAATGTTGTCCAATTAAAATATGTTTTTTCTCTTTCCTTAGAAATACTTACATCTGCTAGTTCCGCTGGAACGGTAATGTTTTGAAGTGTAACCCACTCATAAAAGCCACAGTCCATTTCTTGTTGTACATTATTATCATCCATATAGTTAAGGGTCAACATCGCTGAAAGCTCACAACCACAATCTGTACTAGCATCGTAAAATCTACTTTGGTAGGTGTTTCCTGAACTGAGGTTTTCTAACTTATCATCGAAGATGTAGATAAGATCCCCGCATACAACATAATACTCTATATCCACACTATTATAATCTTGTGTTGCAGTCATTTCTATTGTAAAATCATACGAACAACTTGTATCATCTACTATACCGAAGGAAATATTTACATCTTCAGGGCATTGCGCAATTGAGTTAGAAATACAAAAAGAAAGGAATAAAAAGTTTAAGATCAGGACTTTCATATTTTAAGGTGTTTGATCTATAGACGCCTAGATGAATATCAAACCCTCAACAAATCGAGAACATAGTTTAAAAATGTAAAATTATTGGCGGTTAGTGTGCAAGGTGGGTGACACAAAATGTTTCGACTCTCTAATTCAGTGCATTTAAACAAAAAAGACAGCTATGAAATAAATCATAACTGTCTAATCTTTTGTGGGCGATGAGAG
>CAYYWZ010000101.1:0-10243 GCA_964475415.1 uncultured Saprospiraceae bacterium
GTGACGGAGGGTCTCATGCATTTGTAACATTTGGTTCTTGTTTTTTTAGTTTCTACTTGCAAGGTAAATATTTCTTTACTTTTTCTAACTACTTATAAATTTAGTATAAAAGAGTTTTATTTTTTTAAGTGAGAATTTTCGTGTGCAAATCAGACATTGTTAATATTCAACTGATTTCGGTTTAGCTCAAGATTGAGCAATTATTTTTATAAATTATTGTTGTTAGCTTTATATACATTTGGGTTATGTTTTTCCATATAAATTTCAGGTTTAGGTATTCTTGAAAACCCAAACTTTTTATAAAGCCATTCAGCTGTATCAGTTAATAAAATCCAGCGTCTTAACCCCTGAAGATTAGGATGTCGTATGACTTCATTTATCAGCCATTTACTTAATCCCTTTCCTCTATAGTCATTTAAAATATAGACATCTCCTAAATATGCAATAGTTGAATAGTCTGAAATTATTCTTGCAAAGCCAATTTGCTTATTTTTATAATAGAGCCCAAAATTCAAAGAATTTTCGATTGATTTTCTGAAAGTATTAATTGGAATACCATGAGCCCAATCAGTTTCGTTTGCAAGGAATTTGTGAATGCTCAAAACATCTAGTTTATTTTTATCAGTAGAAATGGTAAAACCATTTCTATGTACTTCTATAGTTTTCATTTCATTTTACTTAATTACCAACTTAATGATATATTCAAAAATTTAGAAGATTTCTAGTATGTAATAATAGTAAGTCTCTTTGTCACTAAGCGTTCTCCTTGCTTATTTTGAATTGCATATAAGTAAGTTCCCTTTCTTAACTTTGGCAGACTAACACTAATCTGATTTTCATCGGGAGGGAGCGTGATACTGATGGAGGATAGTTGCTTGCCTATGGTATTAAAAATATCCAATTCATATTCTCCAGGTTCATAATTCTGAAAAAGGATTTTAACATCACCGATGGTAGGATTAGGAAAAAGGTATATATTTTTCTTATCAGTATCTTCGCACTCTATAAAGTTTTCTGAAGATAAGCTTAGTAAAAACTCTACTCTTTTTATGGCTTTACTTCCCTCGTTATCTAGATGTGCTGAAAGTATTACGTCATCCATATCCGTACTGAAAAACTGATATTCTTCTGATAGTATATCTCGAAAAAGAGACTTGAGTTGTTCGCCTTGCATAAGTTTTACAACTTTCCCTTCTAAGAGAAATTCTGCTCTAGAGAAAATAAATTCTTCCTTTACCTTATACATCATAACTTCTCCTGCCCATCCTGGCATGGTAACAGATTTCTGCCCTACAGGAGCATAACTTTTGTCGTGCCTACCGCTAAGTATTATTTCATCATAATTTGTCGATATATCTATCTTATCGTACATAGAAACCTTATAATAATTCACTGTGATGGCAGATCCCATGTATGTTGTTTTATTACTAGATAAGTTTTGCACCTTATCGCAAAATAGGTTCTTATATTTTACCCCTACCTTATTACTGTACTCATGTAAATCTTTGCCTTGATACCTATCGATACAGAATTTATTATTATACAGCTTATAATTGGTATTTCCCTCCTTAGTCTTTCTGGTCAAAGTTTTACCAGAAGCAGATTTCTTGTAGCTTATACTTGTGTAGCAGGGGCTCAGTAGGTTTATTAAATTATAATCTCTTACCATTGGATCTATAGGATCTACGTTAGGCCTATGATCGATCATATAACTATAAGTACTTCCATCTTCAGGAAAATTAGAAATATTTTGTGCGTAACTATTTCGGGATCCTAAAAGAAGAAAAACTATTAGTATGTATACCTTTATTTTCAATGCGACGAACTTATACTCATGTCAAAATATTTTTTGTACTCCCCTTGTTCTTTCATTAACAGATCATGTGATCCTTGCTGGACTAATTCTCCATCCTCTATTACCCATATTTTATCTGCCAACTTAATCGTAGAAAACCTATGCGCTATAATAATAGCAGTTCTTCCTTCTATCGCTTTTCCTATTGCTTCTGTAACCATTTTTTCTGAGGCAGCATCGAGAGCAGATGTCGCTTCGTCTAAGATTAAAATTTCGGGATCTCCATATAGCGCGCGAGCTATTGTAACCCGCTGTTTTTCACCTCCACTTAATTTACTTCCGTCATCTCCTATCTCATAAAGATCACCCATTTCTAGTGAGCTTATCTTTTCCGTAAGTAGTGCAGAAGCCAATGCTTGGTCATATCTATCTTTTACATATTCCCTTCCCATCAGTATATTATTTCTGAGGGTATCATTAAATAAAATAGAATCCTGTGTAACTATGGCTATAGACCGTCTAAAATCTGACAAGTCTGTGGTTCTAACATCAATCTTATCTATGAGGATCTCTCCCTTGTAATCTTCATAGTGGCGTTGTATGAGCTTAACAAGGGTTGTTTTACCAGAACCAGAAGAACCTATTACTGCTATACGATCACCTCTATCTATATTTACTGAAATATTTTCTAATACTCTTTGCTCATTACCATAAGAGAAACTCAATTTATTTATAGCCATCTGCTTCCAGTTAGAAAATAGATTTTTATGTTCTAGCTCTACTTCATTTTCTTTATCCTCTTCCATTACGTTCGTAATTCTATCTACTGCGGCCATACCTTTTTTGATATTGTAAAAGGCGGTAGAGAAAGACTTAGACGGTTCTATAACCTGATAAAAAGCAAAGATAAACGCGAAGAAAGTCTCAGGTAGAAGTGATCCTTTAAAAACCAAGCTAGAACCATACCAAAGCAGTATAGCTACTACCGTTACACCTAGAAATTCGGACAGCGGTGAAGAAAGATCTCTACGGCGCAAAAGTCTAGTCAAAGAAGTGAAAATATGATTATTTTCTTTCTGGAACTTACCCAACATATGATCTTGCGCATTATAAGATTTGACAACTTCTATACCAGATAAGGATTGCTCTGTGATACTAAGGATATTAGCCATACCTGTTTGTACCTCCTTAGAATCTTGTTTTAGTTTTCTACTTACAAAGCCTATCACTACAATAGTAAAGACCAACAATAGCAAAACAAATAAGGTCAAAGGAACAGATATATAAAGCATAAACATCAGACTTCCTATAATGATAAACGGAGACTTAAATATAACTTCTATATAACTCAGTATACTCCACTCGATCTCTACTGCATCTGTACTTATTCTAGAAAGTAAATCCCCTCTTTTTTGTTTATCTAAGAAACTATAAGGTAGATTTATATATTGCTTATACAAACCTGCTCTCAGATCTCTGATCAGTCCATTCCTTATAGGAATCATAAAAAAGGAAGATAGATATCTAAATAAGTTCTTAAGGAAAAAGACGACAATAATCAAGGTACAGATATATAGTAAAGCTGTCTCTTTACTATTGCTGAGGATGAGATCAGAAGAGTAAAATTTTATCCACTCTGCTACGTCCGATAAACGCTCTGGTCTAGAGAGTTTCTCTATATCTCTCTGAAATAGTATCTGAAAAAAAGGTATAATAATAGGAATACTGAACACTGTAAATACAGCAGTTACCACGTGACAGAGGGAAGATAAAATAACCTCCTTTTTATAATTGCTGAGATAGTGACGTAACTTTTCCAAGTACAGTTGATTCCTTTTGTAATATAGGAACGTAAAATAGCTCGAGTTTATTCGAGTTCAAAGTCATTGATAAATCCAGTATTGAAATTCCCTGATTTGAAATCCTCATTTTTCATCAGCTGAGAATGAAAAGGTATTGTAGTTTTTACACCTTCCAATATAAATTCATCCAACGCACGTTGCATTTTCTTAATACATTCTTCTCTTGTACGAGCCTTACAGATAATCTTTGCAATCATACTATCATAATATGGAGGAATCTTATATCCTGCATATACATGTGTATCTACTCTTACACCATACCCTTTGGGACTATGGAAAGATTGTATATTTCCAGGGCTAGGTCTGAAGTCGTTATACGGATCTTCCGCATTAATTCTACATTCTATAGCATGAACAGAAGGTAGGTGATTACCTCCTGTTATTTTCTCACCTGCTGCAACTCTTATTTGTTCTTTTATAAGATCCAGATCCATTACTTCTTCCGTCACTGGATGTTCTACTTGAATTCTAGTATTCATTTCCATGAAGTAGAAATTCTTATACTTATCTACTAGAAATTCTACAGTACCTACTCCCTCGTAGTTTATGCATTCACCAGCAAGTATTGCTGCTTTTCCCATATCTGATCTCAACTTCTTTGTAACAAATGGAGAAGGACATTCTTCTAGTAATTTCTGATGTCTTCTTTGTATAGAACAATCTCTTTCAGAGAGATGGATTACTTTACCATACTGGTCTCCTAGAATTTGAAATTCTATGTGTCTAGGTTCTTCGATAAATTTCTCTATATAGATACCATCGTTTCCGAATGATGCTTTTGCTTCTTGTCTTGCCTTATCCCAGTTTTCTTCAAAATCTTCTTCCTTCCATACAATTCTCATTCCTTTACCACCACCTCCAGCAGTAGCCTTTATGATAATCGGATAACCCATTTTTCCAGATATAGCTATACCAGCTTTTACAGTTTTTACAAGACCTTCTGAGCCAGGTATTACAGGTACACCTGCCGCTACCATGGTTTCTTTAGCTGTTATCTTGTCTCCCATTCTTTTGATCATGGCAGGAGAGGGACCTATAAACTTAATGCCATACTCTGTGCAAACTTCAGCAAAATCTGAATTTTCCGCAAGAAATCCATATCCTGGATGGATAGCATCGGCGTTTGTGATTTCTACGGCAGCCATTATCTTAGAGACACTTAGATATGATTCTGTAGAAGATGGAGGTCCTATACATACAGCCTCATCTGCAAATCTTACATGCAAACTTTCTTTGTCTGCAGTAGAATAGACAGCAACTGTTTTTATGCCCATTTCCTTACAAGTCCTTATTACTCGCAAAGCAATCTCACCTCTATTTGCAATTAGAATTTTCTTGAACATACTTGGTTTATTTTGAAGCTTAAAAAGTGTCCTATCCTTTCGGGTCTACAAGAAATAGTACTTGATCGTATTCTACTGGTGAAGAATCTTCGATCATTACTTTGACAATTTTTCCTGCTACTTCACTTTCTATCTCGTTAAATAATTTCATGGCTTCTACTATGCATACTACAGAGCCAACATCTATAGAATCTCCTACTTTTACAAAAGCATCTTTGTCAGGAGAAGAAGATCTGTAGAATGTTCCTACAATCGGGGACTTAACTTCTAGTAGTCCAGCAGTAGAGTCCTCCTCAGCTGTTGCTGGGTCTGTACTTGTAACCGGCACTGCCGCTGCAGGTGCTGCTGGCATAGGGGCTGCAGTCATAGGCGCAGGCACAGCTATGCTTGTGGTTTGTATACCTTGAACTTTCTGATATTTATCAGTTTTTAACGATATCTCAAAATCCTTTTTCTTGATTTTTAATTCAGCTAGGTTGGATTCTTTGATCAGTTCGATTATTTCTTTAATTTCTTTTGTGGTCATCAGCTTATTCTTTTACTCTTTCCAAATAAGAACCTGTTTTGGTATCTATTTTTATTTTATCACCTTCATTTATAAAAATCGGCACTTTTATTTCTGCTCCTGTTTCTAAAGTTGCAGGCTTGGATGCATTGGTAGCAGTATTCCCTTTTATTCCTGGCTCCGTATAAGTAATCTTTAACTCTACGTGTTGAGGGATTTCTAAGGTCAACGCTCTACCTTCTCCAGCATGAAACAATATCTCTACATCACTGCCTTCTTTCATAAAACCGGGCTTTTCAATTAATTTTTCATCTAGAAAAACCTGATCATAAGTTTCATTATCCATAAAGTGATAACCCATATCATCCTTATATAGATACTGATAAGTTTTTCTTTCTACTCTTACCTCAGTTATCTTATGTCCCGATGGAAAAGTATTATCAACAACCTTTCCATTTGTAAGACTTTTCAGTTTAGTTCTTACAAAAGCAGGGCCTTTCCCAGGTTTTACATGTAAAAACTCCACTACAGAGTATACATCATGGTTGTATTCCATGCAAAAACCATTTTTTATATCAGATGTACTTGCCATTAATTTTTTCTTTAAATTTTAGAATCACAAGTTAAATATTTTTACGTGTTATCCCTTATAATCGTAGTTCCATTTTAAGTACAAAGAACCCCAAGTAAAACCTCCACCAAAAGCTGTAAGAATAACATCATCACCCTTTTTGAGCTTGGATTCATAATCCCTTAGACATAAAGGCAATGTTCCCGCTGTGGTATTTCCATAATTTTGGATATTGACCATTACTTTTTCTTTAGGATAATCTAGTTGCTCAGCGACTGAATTTATAATTCTAATATTTGCCTGATGAGGTACTAGCCAATCTAAGGATTCATTGGTCAATTTATTTCTTTCCATCAAGTCCTTTGTAGTTCCGACCATACCCTTTACAGCAGACTTAAACACCGTCCTTCCTTCTTGGTAGGCATAGTGATAATCGTTTTCTAAGGTCGCTACACTCGCTGGCATCAGAGATCCTCCTGCTTTCTTATGTAAAAAGTGTCTACCGCTACCATCCCCTTTCATAATGGCGTCTATTACACCATTCTCCTCTCCTGGCTCTAATAAAACAGCTCCTGCTCCATCTCCAAAAATGATACAAGTTGTTCTATCCTTATAATTGATAATAGAAGACATCATATCCGCTCCTATCACAACAACTTTCTTGTAAGTACCCGTTTCTATAAACTTAGATCCAGTAAATAAAGCAAACAAAAACCCTGAACAAGCTGCGTTTATATCATAAGCAAAGCAATTATTAGCTCCTATCTTGTCTGCTATGGTGTTCGCCGTATCAGGAAAAGTCATATCAGGTGTCACTGTAGCACAAATTATAAGATCTATTTCCCCAGGATCACAATCTGTCTTTTCTAATAATACCTTCATGGCTTCTACACACATATCAGAGGTAGCCAAATTCTCTCCCTTCAGTATATGCCTTTGTTCTATTCCTGTTCTAGAGACTATCCATTCATCGTTTGTATCCACCATCTTTTCCAGATCGTGGTTAGTCAGCACATCTGGTGGCACATAACCACTTACACCTGTTATAACTGCTCTCATATTTTACGTTTACACTGTTTTGTTTCTTGGCTTAGGGAAATTATTTTATAGATTTCCCAAAAGAAACCTGCGACTTCGAAAGTAAAAAAAATAGGTTTAAGTAGCATATATCCACCTAGCTAAAAACTAATATAATTATTAACATTAAATTTATTTATTATACATAATAAACTTATTATCAATAATTTATACTTTATTTATATTTATATGTAAATATAAAACACCACACTTTATATAGCCTAATTATTCATTGGTACACAATTTGTAATGTATATAAACATATTAAACAATGTTTTACAAATTATAAAAATAAATAATATGTATAATTTGCTATTTTCTCTTGCTTTGTTAGTTGGATTTACAACTGTCTCAGCCGATAATCCAGATAATAATCTACCTGGAAATGTAAAATTTTATAAAGGTGATTTCAATGAAGCACTAACTATTGCGAGCGCTAGTGGCAAATTGCTCTTAGTAGATTTTTATGCTAACTGGTGTACCCCTTGTAAATGGATGGAAAAAACAACCTTCAAGGATCAGAATGTATATACTATGCTTAACGATAACTATATCGTTTATAAGGCAGATATAGATACAAAAGACGGATTTAACTCCAAAGAAAAATACAACGTCTCTGTCCTTCCTACTATGTTGATATTCAACACCAAAGGAGAATTAGTAGAGCGTATAGAGGAGACGATGACGGCAGAAAAATTTGTACCTGTCCTAGAATTCCATAATCACCCTCAGAACAAACTGAAGATTATACATTCGTTCAACATGAGTCCTGAACAATACAAGAAACCTGTACAAAGTGCTGAGAGTATAGAATGGCAAAAAACTTATGAAGCATATCAAGCTATGCAGAACTCAAAATCTTTTTACAGATTACAAATCGCTGTATATGAGGATAGTAACCTAGCATTCAAGCAAGTAAACGAGCTGAGAGAGGAGTTTTTTGAGCCTATCATAGTGCTCAACGATTCTAGAGATGGCAAACAATTATATAAGGTAATGATGGGCAAGTTTACCACCATGGATGAAGCAGAAGGATTTAGAGAAGTCCTGTCAATGAACTACAAGATAAGTTCTATTGTCTACTGATCATGATCCGTTAAGAAAAATTATGATAAGAAAGGCTTTGCGCTAATAAGCGTAAGGTCTTCTTTTTGAGATAAACCAGTAAAACTTGACTTACAGCTAAAAATAACTTATTGGACTATCGGCTTAGTAACATAAAAAGAAAAAAACCGAGATAATAAGCAGCAAATTTATTGCATGGAGAGTCTATATAACAGCTTATTTTATTACAAATTATAAGGTTCTAGATTTTCTTAATGATCGTTAAGTGTTGTATCTTTACAATATCAATCACCAGCAATCGTTAATATTCTCTATCCTATTATAAGTAGAACATATTAAAGAAATCCCATATATTTGCAGCTTAATTACAAGAAGGCATTAACATGAACATATTTAGGAAGCTATTGATAATTATATCTCTAGGGATATTGGTGGAGGGTTTACAAGCTCAGGTAATAAATTGTCCTATTGGAGCAGATCAGGATATCGTGTGTGATACCTTGGCTCCTATTGTAAATTTTACAACACCTATTGCTTGTGTAAATCCAGGTGATCAGATCTGCGTTGACGTATCCGTAAGTGAATTCCAACATCTAGTTTCTTTTACATATATGGTAGGCTTCGACCCGACCGTGCTGCAGTTTTCAGCTGGGAATGATTTACTGGTTCTACCCCAAATTCTTGTATTTAGTACAGATGAATCGGATCAAGGTAAAATAGGTGTATTATGGTTTAATAATGCTGGAGTTGGAATCTGTATAGAGGATAATACATCTGTTTTTGAAATATGTTTTGATGTAATAGGTGATGTAGGAGATAATACGAATATATCTATTACAGATGGAAATATTGGAGGCGTTAATTTCATAATAGAATATGGTGTATCGACAGATATCATAAATGAAATATGCACAAATGATTCTATTATATCACAGCCTCTATCTATAGATATATGCTGTAATGAATTGAATATAATAACAAGTTCATGTGGATGTAGTGGAGGTCTAGGAAATGGTGTTATCACAGCATCAGCTTGCGGGGGGATGCCTCCCTATTCTTTTGACGTTCCTGGTCCAGCGGGTCCAGAAGTTTCTAATATGGACCAAGAAGAAATTACACTAGACGGAATCCCATGTGGATCTGGTACAGGTGGGACTTCACTTACAGTAACGGTAACTGACGCCTTAGGAAATACTGCAGATGTTGTTGTCAATGTGACCAATGATGATCCTATAACAATAGACTGGGATGCAATAGAACCTCGATGTGATGATGCCCCTAATGGATCTATAACTATCTCAGATATTTCAGGTGGTTCTAGTAATACAACTCAAAATGATTACCAAATAGAATGGTCTAATCAAGTTTTTAATACTCCAGAAATCTTAGGTCTTGGGAATGGCGACTATGAAGTAACAATAACGGATTTAAATGGATGTCAAGCCGTAATAGATACTACCCTATTTACCGCCCCTATAGATATTTCTATAGATGTAAATCAACAACCTACCTGTGATGGATCAATGGATGGTATCCTAGAAATTACAGCAACTGGTGGCACACCTTTTAATGGTAATGAATATAAATATGGCAGTCAAAATGCAATACCGATGCCTAGTGTACAGATAAATGTAGAATCTGGGGAATTCTGTATAGATGTTTTTGATGAGAACAATTGTGACGCAAGACTATGTATTGACGTTATCGCAGCAGGTGGTCTAGACACTAATTATGTAGAAATAAATAATGCATGTTTCGGAGAACTAGGGTCTATAAAAATACAGGTTGTAGGTGCTTCTACGAATCCTTCTGTTATATTACTTAATGAAGATATGACTACCTACTCAGGCAGTACACAAGGAACTTTACTAGACACTCTGATTGTAGCTGATATTGCTCCTGGAATTTATTTCGTGGAGGCAAGAGACCCTGCAGTAGGTTGTGAAGAAATATTTCAGATAGAGATACAAGAAGGTTTACCACTAGATGTTACTGAAATTATAACCCCACCCGACTGTGCAGATA
>CAYYWZ010000102.1:0-9859 GCA_964475415.1 uncultured Saprospiraceae bacterium
ATTACATTGGCTCAGAACTATCGATTGCATAAAACATTTGTTTGCCCTTAGTTTAGTTTAGCTCAAACAGTTTAGATTTCTTAACTTAAATAAACTACTCTTTCACTAAAACTGCTAACGCCGAAGCTATTTAAATAATTTTAAAATACTATTGATTACCAGTAGTTTATATAGTTTTCATAGATAGCGACCGAAGAGAGTCGAAGGATTATTCCTCTTGAATATCCTCCAACTTATCCAACTCTAATTCGTCATTAAAAACATAATCGTTTCTTACAAATTCGCACCAGTAACAATGCTCGTCTTCGCATAATTGGTTAAACTTATGAGCGTGGATGTTTTCCCACGTCTCTTTGATTTGTTTGCCTACGATGGAGATGTCTTCAAGTGAGACTACGATCTTTTGTTTTTTGAATTCTCCAGAACTACGATCAGGTTCTACAAAATCTATGAAGCCTGCATTCATAACCCAGTTGTGTTTTTTGTCGGAATCTATAAGAATTCTGTAGTATACAATTTGTCTCCAGTAATCGCCTCCAAGTTCATTTTTATCACTTATCCCTTTGAGCTTCTTATTGGTATCAGGTTTTTTCCATTTCCCGGTTTTGAAATCCACTACATTGACATGATCCTTATATACTTCTACCTTATCTAAGACCCCCTTAAGAGGTACACCCTGGTGCTCTGCATGATCTATTTTTATTTCTAGCGCATAGTCTTTTACTACAGGTTCCATTACCATATTTGCATCATAATACTGTGGTAGGATAAGTAAACCATAGTCCGTAAGGTCTTTGTATTCTTTTTCTGTAAAATGAGATCTGTGTTCTCTCATTCCTTGGATATAATACTTATTGAGCGTGGCTTTATCTGGAGATTGCCCTCTTTTTTTATCTTCATAGTATAGCTGTAGGGCCTTATGTATAGCTCTACCAAAACCCATATATTTATTCCTGGCTGTAGGTACTTGTAGGATAGTATCAAAATAAAAAGACATAGGACATCTCAGGTATTTGTTAAGTCCTGTTACACTGAGTTTATATCTAGTAAGGATCTTGTCTATAAGGTCGTGATCGATTAGGGCAATCTCTTTGTTGACCTTAGTAAGACAGAGTGCTTGAAATTCATTGATGTTATCTACACCTACTATAGTTGGTGTAAGTTCCAGTTCTGTTGCGCCTAGTATTTCATCCACAAACTGACTAGCTCCTAGTTCTTTCCCCGTTTCAGTTTGTTTACTATAAGATATTTCTAACTGTGTTTTTGCCCTCGTCATAGCAACAAAAAATAATCGACGTTCATCTTGTGTATTGTTTGTTGTATCTTCATTGACATTTTCTGGATAAGAGAAAGAATTGAAATTTCGAGAATTTTTATCCCATATATTTTTTGTGCATCCTAACATAAATACCTTGTCAAATTCTAATCCCTTAGCAGAGTGGGCTGTAATAAAATGTATACCTTGGTCTGAATGTACTATCTTATTAATCTCTAGTTTGAGATTACTATCTTTCATCTTATTGATCGTTGTAAGGAAGTCTATAAGCTTCATGTCAGGTCGCTTATTGCTCTCATCTTTGATGTGATCAAATAAGGTGCTGATGACTTGTAGTAACCAGGTTTTCTGTGGATGCTGGAGTATAGACTTGAGGATATTCCCTTCATTCAATACATTTTCGAATAAGTTTTGAAGGGTAACGTTAGCAATGTCAGCTGTCCATTTTCCTAGCAAATTATCTATATGTAAGAAGTCTTCTATCGCGTGTATATTTATCTCTTTTAGGATTTCCTTATCTCCCATAACATCTCTGTAGAAAGGAGCTTTATTACTACCACCTTCTCTGCAGTACAGCGCTAGCTTGGCGATATCCTTTGTAGGTAAACGAAAAAAATTATAGTGTAATAATTCGAATAAAAGTACCTCTTGCGAGTTAGGATTACTGTACTCAGATTGTAAGTAAGTAAGTATCTTAAGTAGGTTGTCTATCAGAGGTAGTTTTAGAATATCTATCTTCCTTTTGATATTAAGCGGCACTTGTTTCTTCTCTAGAACTTCTACGAGTTTTTCTATCTGATTATGTTGCCTATAGATGATAGCCATATCACTCATGTCCTCACCGCGCTCATGCATCGTAGATAGTTTTTCTACTATAGCGGCTTGTTCGTGTACGACATTATCGTATGATCTTATGATAGGTGGATTAGTTATGGATGCATCAGGACCTGAGGCAATAAGCGCTTTACTAATTTGCAGATCAGCTTCATGTATAAGTCGCTCTGTGTTGAATGCAATAAGTGAGGAACAGCTATCAAGTATGGTCTGTGAAGATCTATAATTTTTTTCTAGTACGATAATTTCAGGCGCGTAATTATTTTTGAAATCTTTAATATTATCTACGTTTGCTCCTTGGAACTTATAGATGGCCTGATCATCATCGCCAACTACAAACGCATTGGCAGAATCTATCGCTCCTGAGAAGAGAAGATCTAAAATTTTGTTCTGTGCTCCATTGGTATCTTGGTACTCATCTACAAGAAAGTATTGGTAGCGTTCTTGATAACTTGCTAGAAGATCAGGGTCTTTCTCAAAAGCCTTAAGTACCCAGAGAATCATATCTTGGTAATCATAAAGGCTTTTCTCATCCATAATTTTATTGAAGGCAGGAAAGAGCTTTATGCCCGCAGCTAATTCTTCATACTTTTTGCTGAACGTAGCCCATTTGTTTTCATTAAAGTCTCCCTTAACATAGGTCTTGCCCTTAGAAGTTGTTTTCCTTTTGTAAGTGAAATCGTCAGAATCTTTTTTGTCCCTTAGAAATTGCTCCAGACGATCTTCAAAAGTTTTTACATCTAAATCTTCTTTCTTCATAAGTGCAAACAAATTCGCTAAGCGCTTGTGCTCATAAGTAGGGTCGCCCTTGAGTCTTTTTAGCGCGTGATCAGCAGGTAAGGCATCGATTAGTTCAGTATAGACATCTATTTTTTCTAGATCACTTATAGCCTCGAGTTTTCTGTAATTGCCAAAGATGTTAAGGTTCTCCTGGATAACCTGATTACAAAAACCATGGAAGGTATAGATGTGTACCTTGTGCGCCTCAGGACCAATAATTTTCACAAGTCTCTGTCTCATTGCCGTTGTAGCAGCTTCAGTAAATGTTAGACATAAAATATTATGTGCTGCGATATCTGATTGCCTTAGAATTTGCCCTATTCTGACTGCAAGAATTTGCGTCTTACCAGTTCCTGGGCCGGCAAGCACCATGACGGGCCCCTCTGTAGCAAGAACTGCTGATCGCTGTTCGTCATTAAGTTTGTTGAAATTATAATCAAATATTTTCTCGTACTTTTTTCTAATGTTATTCTGGTGTTCCATGTTAATTTCAAGTTAATATCTGCTCAAGAAGTTAAACATAGTTTATATTCTGAAGTCCTACATAATAATGTGTGTAGTATTTTAATTATTACTATACATTCTTGGATTAATGAAAGTATCAAGAAAGTTTATTTAGCGAACCGAAAAACGTTTTTTATTCACTATTTAAAACTTATTATTATGAAGAAGGTACTAATGATCGTACGACTGACTTTTGTACTTATGTGCTTAGCCAGTCTCAAGGCCCAGGCAATCAGTCCTGATGTATTACAGACGTTAAATTATCATGAAAATCTGATAGAAGATGGCGTCTTTTTCGGAGATATTTCCCCTAGAGAATTTCGGCAATTATCGAAACAGCAGAATAAGATTCGACGTACAGTAGATGTTTTACGAAACAGCTATCGCGTATCTCATGGGGAGTTATCTCTTATCAGAAATATGCAAGCAAGAGCGGAGGATGATATTTACAGAAGCATCGGAAATAGAGCTAATCTAAACAATTATCCGAGGCGTCAGAATCGTTCTATTTTTAATAATAGTGTTAGGCAAACGAATAATTATCAGCGCTATAATAGGAATAGACGGACGCGTAATTATTGCGGATAGAGATAGGAAAATTCACCCTTTTTATTCTATATATTTATAGGGATGCATATAATATGGATCCCTATTTTGTTCGTCTTATGGCGTTACCATATGGGTCGCTAGGTCCGTTAGCTCGTTGTACACTTGGCTCCTTCACTTTGTTACGGATCTGCCGCTGCGCGGCACTAACTATCATCGCTAACGCGGTAACAGAAATGATATGCTTATTAGTGACTACGATAGAAATAGCTGTAAGGTTTGGTTATTTTTTATAAGCAGTTTATAATAATTATATTTGTGAAAACAATTGTATGCACAAGTATAGTTTTTATAATATCTCCTCATGGTTTGTGCTTTTAAGCGTGCTATTAATTTTTGCATCCTGTGATAAAGAAGAACTAATAATAATGGAAGAGGATGATGAGACAGAAATTATATATTCCTTTTTTGTAGCGGGACATGTTTATGGTGCACCGGGAGTTGACAATATAGGTGTTCATCCTGCATTCAAAAACAATTTTGACCTTATACAAAATGATTCTACAATAAGTCTGGGTGTTTTTACAGGAGATATTGTATTGACAGGAAACGAAACAAACTGGGACGAAATAGATCAGGATGTATCAGACCTAGGTGTTCCTGTGCACTTTGCAGTAGGTAATCATGATATGTCGGATAGAGCATTGTACGAATCTAGATATGGTATTACCTATTATGACTTTATAGAGCAAGGAGATTTGTATATAGTGTTGGACCCTAATCTAGATGAGTGGAATATTTCAGGAGATCAGTTGGATTTTTTAAAGAACTCACTTTTACAAGCTGAAGGAGTAAATAATATATATGTTTTTTTCCATCAACTTCTATGGTGGGAAGAAGATAATATATACCAAAATGTTGTGCTTAATTCTCTTCAGGGTAGGGCAGAGGTAATTAATTATTGGGCGGAGGTAGAACCTCTTTTTAATGGATTAGATAATCCAGTTATTATGTTTGCGGGAGACGTAGGTGCTAACCCTACGGGTGATGAATTTGTATATCATACTTATGATAATATTACGGTCATCGCAAGTGGAATGGGTGGTAACCAGAGAGATAACATTGTCATTGTAGATGTACAAAGGAATAAGGAACTAAGATATCGACTGATTGCCCTTAATGGTGATGATATTAATGCACTAGGCAAGCTAGAAGATTACATGTTGTAAGGATGTAATTTTTTCTTTTATTCGCTGTAGGCTAAAGAATACTTGCATGATATTTTTCTATAGCTGACAACTAAATAAAATAAGGGGTGTTATACAGTCACTCCAACATTTATAAGATGAATTCTACAGAGACAAGAGACGAAGTGCTTATCAAGATCCGACCAGAGATCCCTGCAGCCAAGTTATCAGAGGATATGACGACAGCAGAAAAATTCCAGAACCAGACGCTAAGACCTATTATAAAGCTACAGCATAATATGTTGCTCTTAGCTTTTCGGAATTACCTTGCAAAGCATAAAGCAGATTATTATGGTCTTGACATAGATAATAGGGAAAAGTATATCGAAAATATTTTTTCTAAGGATGTCAATTTTAGACACCAGTTAGGAGGTATGATTATAGGCCAGTTTACAGAACAAGAATACAAAGAATTCCATCTTGACCCCGACTTAAAAAAACGATTGATCAATATCCTAAAACAAAGAGTGCTTAGTCAAGTCCATGTTTTGTAACATTATAGATTCTTTTTTTTGCTATTTGATTTAAGTTAGAATATTAGAAGTAATTAACTTAAATCAAGAAAGTCAATAAATATTTACAGTAAAATTTTTAATCTAATAACAAAGGATCCAACTCTATTCTCCCTACCTTGTATTCATTATCCTTGTGTGCATACAAGGTTGCAGCTACTGCGCAAAATATAGGCATAATGATAGCTCCTATAATCGGTAAGATTAGAATGACGTGCGCTGCGATACCGAGCATTATAGCAGCACCCATATTTTCTTTCGTTAGTTCAGCACTTTCTTTAATAGTAAGACCAAACTGTTCATTATAATTGTCAAAAAAAGCGAAACCTAGATAATAAGAATAGACGAAGAACATCGGAATATTGGTAAGGTTAGAAATGCCTAAGATGCTAAATATAATCTTAAAGATAATCAGAGGAATAAGACCAAGAATGAAACTTCTGATCATGACTTTGACCATTCTTATCTCAGCGCGCAAGAAATCTTTTGCGTCTAGTGTTATCTCTTGGTTTCTAAGGATACTGAGAGTCCTTACTGCTACATGGAACATCAGTACTTCCAGAACTATAAGTAATAGATATTTTATCCCACCAGAAAAAAATATTTTGTCTCCTTCCATCAGTAATAGTCCCAAACCAGATCGTTGTACGGTTGCGCCTTCTTCGCCTAGTAGGTCACTTATATAACTAGTATCTAGTAGTCTAGAGCAGATAATAATACTGAACAATATAGAGACGAAGATCGTCAATACGGTTATCCACCTGTTCTTAAAAAAACCTTCCCATAGCCTGTGTTCCTTTATAAATTCATAGGTCTCTGTCAAAATAGCAAAGCAGTCGACTGCTTGATGTAAAGCCTTGAAAAATAAGGGTCTCTCGCTCATGTTGGGGGGTATGGATCTATGGTAAATATAGTTGTATTAATTTAAATACCTTATACTTTACAATGGTAAACATATTCCATAGGGATGCCAATTAGAGTTTTGATATCTACTGTCTTATAGGTTTCTTCAAGGTATTTTTTTAATCTCTTGGAGTACATGATTTGGCTGTAGTATGCATCAGCTTTTAGAGATTCCTTTATGGATTGCATTATATCATTTCTTTTTTCACTTGAGAAAAATGTAAGCGGAAGAGAAGAGACAATCCCGTCTACAGGTACTGAAATATGTTTTCTAAGTGTTTCAGCCCCCTCATTAATGATAATTAAGCGTTCATCTTTGATATGTTTTTTTACATAAGTACAAAACTCTTCATTTACTTCAAAGGAATATAACTTAGCGTCTTTATCTATTTTAGATAGTATTTCTTGAGTAATATTTCCATGACCCAGTCCAAATTCTACAAATACTTTTACACCTTTTTGAGGTAATCTAGAGCTTATCTCTATACCTAGCTTTTTACTTGTCTGGTATAGTGCACCTGTGGTTTTTAGGTTTTTGGCAAGCTGTATAGCAGTGTTAAATTTATTCATATGTTGCGCTAAATTAATAGAAGTTTGTATTCTATTAGAGAATGTTGTTTTCTTTTTTAGATATGTTAAGATTTTATCTCCCGATGGAATAACAAATTATCTACTCTGAAAGCGTAATCTTATAATCTTTGTATGTGTAATTTGCTCTTAGATAATCTAGAGATCCGTCCTCTTTTAGACGATAACTTTTTCTGCCTGCATTCCATAAGATACCGCCCTGCATTACAAAGCTAGTATTGACAACATAATTGGCGTGATCACTACTTTCTACATAGTTAGCAAGTAATCTATTGGTTTCCTGGTCAAAATAAAATTTCCATATATCTGAGGTAGAATGATTAGTATGTTTGGCGGGATTATATACTGCTTGTATGACATGGCAGGCTATCCCTTCGGGCGTATCATCTGTCCCTAGGTAGCTAAGTTCTACGCCGGGATCCAGAAGTTTAAATGGCATTCCCACAACATAGGTAGATGTATTAACAGATTTGGTAATAGATGCTTCTGGCATTTGCATGTCTATACTATTTTTAAGTTTTGTATAGTTGTTATCTTTAAAAACCGTAATGATAGTATCTGTATCTTCTATGGATGCGATATGTATGTCAATAGGCGCATAGCTATACTTATGTTGTTGTAAGAATTGTTTCTCCTCCTTGCCTGTAGAGTCTAACAATGAAAACGTCTTGTTGTACTCTAGTGTTTTTATCTTATTCCATTGCTGCATACCGCCATGATGGGCTATAGATAATTCAAGTATTTTACGTACCTCAGTTTCTTCTATGTGTGCAAATTCATTAAGCTGACTGTTAGTACATGAGATACTTAAACCAAGCAGGCAATAGATGATTATTCTCTTAAACAATTAGGTTGTTTCTCTTTTTCTCATGTAGAAATATAAACCTCCAAAAGCAAAGATAAGAATAGCGGGAAAGAAGGCCAGATTGTCCAAGGTAGCAATTCCAGCAGCAGTATCTGCTGCCTCTTTGTTCATGCCACTAGTTAGGGCAGACTCTCTTGCTGTATCTAGCCATCTACCAATTATTGGATTCCAGATAGTAAGTGCAAACATACCAGCTCCTCCAATTAAAGACATGCCAAGGGCTCCAGTATCCGGTAGATATTCTCCTACAAACCCGATCATAGTAGGCCAGAAATAAGTCAGACCTATGGCGAATATAGCTGTAGCAAAATAAACCATCATGCCAGAGGTATTTAGCAATAAAAAGATACCTAAGGTCGATATTATAGCAGAACCGAACAGTACACCAGCTGGATTAAACTTATGCACAACAGGCCCAGCAAAAAATCTACCTACGGCCATAATCCCAGACCAGAGTGCTAGTATTAGCATTGCGTTAGCACCTGCGTTTCCAAGTATTTTCTGTACCCATTGTTGTGTACCTAATTCTGATGTCGCCGTAAGCGTCATACATATTGCCATAAACCAGAAAAGGGGAGACTTAAATATAGCTGCAAGATTAGCTTTAGTATCAGATTTTAGTTCCTTAGTCTCAGGAAATTCCTGTCCAAAGATTAAAAACCCATAGATCAAGGTTGGTATAAGCATTACAGCAATCTGCAATTGCCAGCCCATAGCCTGACCCGTCATAAAGGTAGAAACCAAAGCACCTATCACTATACCTCCAGGAAACCATACATGAAATTTGTTTAGCATGGTTGTTTTATCCTTAGGATACATATCTACGATCATAGGATTACAAGCAGCCTCCACAGATCCGTTAGCAAAGCCTATAAAGAAGGTAGAAATGATTAATCCCCAAAATCCTCCAGCAAAAATAGTTAACACCAATCCTAGTAGGTGACCTAGGAACGCAACCCACATTAGTTTACGTGGACCGATAGAGTTATACAATAATCCACCTATAATCATAGCGACAGGAAATCCTAGGAAGGCCATAGAATTTACCCAGCCTAGTTGTGTATCGTTCAGCCCAAACTCTGTATTGAGTTCTCCTAAAATTCCAGCTCTTATCGCAAAGGTCATCGCGGTAACTATAAGCGCTAGACAACTGGCATTAAATAATCTTGAATTGTTTACGGTACTCATGCTTTTATTAGTTTACTGTAATATAAAATAATTCGGAATAGATTAAGGAATAGAGCGATGGATTTTTAAGATGACCTTGGCATATTTTTTACTCCAATTAATTATCATAATCAACAAATCTTATGGAAATATCAAAACTATTAGCAGTCTTGACAATTTACTTGTCTTCCGTATTTTTATTTCCCTTTGCTGAAGGATCTACGGAATTACATTTTACAGATCCTTGTAAGGAAATCATATCACAAATTAAAACTAGATATATTCCTGGATCAAATGGATCTCGCGAGGTATTAATTCAATTATTATTTATAACAGTTTAGGCGAAAAGATTACTCACATAAAAAACCTTAATAGCAAGAAGGAAACGATTGATTTAAATGGTTTGATAAGCGGTATCTATATGGCTAAAATTAAGTTAGAAGATGATAGTATTAAGAATATTAAGTTAATTAAGTATTGATTTACCCTATTAATATTTATTCATAATATGAACCTTTGTTCTTATATTTGAATAATTTAAATAATAGAATATGAGACTATTAGTAATATCATTCATTTTAATCATTTATAATAATGTCTCTTCTCAGGATATTAACATACCTGACGAAAATTTTCT
>CAYYWZ010000103.1:0-9843 GCA_964475415.1 uncultured Saprospiraceae bacterium
GATTATAAGCGTCGTCTCTCACAAGGTACGCAGTGAGATATGATCGTCTTATATAGTGTTGTCAGTTGCTTTCAATTTTAAACTATTCCCAGAAATATTTACCGTTTACTTTATGTTTAAAAAAAACTAAAGAAATTACCAAGTGAATAATACCATTTAATATCAAATTCTTAGCACCAAGAGTTATTCCTAAGACTAGAATTAATAAAAATGAAACCATAAGTAGATAAATAGCCCACTTCTTTTTTAAAAAGATAAATATACAAGATATTATAACGCTCAAACTTATAAGTATGGCAATTATACTAAGACTTGAGCTAAAATTTGCTTGATTTATATCGTATATATTAAAACACTGTCCCAGCATTCCAAGAGTTAACCAAATTGATACTATTGAAGAAAATTTGTATTTAGGAGAAATATGAGAATTATATTTTTGAAATATTTCTTTATCAATACTATCATTTAGCAATTCAGAATCTAATTCTTTATTATTGCTTTTAATATTTACAAAATCTTGTGATTTTTTTATAGTCTGTTCGTAATTTCGAATCAATGATCTATTCTCAAGTTCATTTAAGTTCCTTCTATTTAATTCAGATTGATACCTCTCAATATCGAATTCACTGTAAATGTCAGGATTCATTATTATCATTAAAAGAGTTAAATCCGAGTATTCTTCAATTGATTTTTCAAACATTCTACAATGTAATTTTTTTTTTAAATAAATGTTTCTCGCAATGTCATTAAGATAATTAATTCAATCGAAAATTTTGATTCACGGAGTTCTAAGTTTTAAAGAAAATTTCCCCCTTTAATTTTAAACAACCATCTTCTTAAAGTTCTAAGTTACTGACAACTTGTCAATATGTTCTTGTCTACTATAAGCTTCGCGTTATAGGATAGTAAGTAAGCTCCGTTATCCTACTAACATGATATATAAGGTGTAGGTCTTAATAGAGGGTATAAATAATGGAATAACAAGGAATAATAGGAGCTGTGCATAGCACCGCAGCGAACGCGGAGTACTGGATAGCCTGACTTATATGGCTGCCGAAAAGCGGGATGGCAAAATAGAAACCGATCTACTATGATAGCTCTGTTCCATACTTACGTATTCTCATACGGCTCGGACAGGTCTGCCTGCGGGAAGGTTTCGGCAGACTTATAAGGAACGCCCAAATAATACTTATAAAGTTATAGATTATCTTCTATAACAGTAATTACTTACATTTGCACAAAAATAAGTCTTATGAGTTTACTGATGATCGGAACTATGGCCTTTGATACCATAGAAACGCCATACGGAAAAGTGGAAATGGTAATAGGTGGCGCGTGCACATATGCTGCATGGTCGGCTTCGTTCTACACGAATAATATCCAAGTGGTTTCTATAGTGGGAGAGGATTTCCCTAATGCTGAAATAGAGCTGCTAGAATCGAGAGGCGTAGATTCTAAGGGAATAGAAATCGTAGAAGGGAAAAAATCATTTTTCTGGTCGGGTAAATACCATGACAATATGAATTCTCGAGATACGCTGGTTACGGATCTTAACGTACTCGCAGATTTTGATCCAGTATTGCCTGATGCGTATAAGAATCCAAGTTTTGTTATGCTTGGAAATCTTACACCCGAGATTCAGCTCCAGGTTATGGATCAGCTAGAAAGTAAGCCTAAACTTATCGTTCTGGATACCATGAATTTCTGGATGGATGTTGCTATGGATAGTCTGAAAAAAGCCATCAGCAAGGTCGATGTTCTTACCATCAATGATGATGAGGCGCGTCAACTATCTGGTGAATATTCGCTAGTACATGCTGCTGAAAAAATCCACGCTATGGGACCAAAAATTCTTGTTATCAAGAAAGGGGAACATGGTGCTCTATTGTTCTACAACTCAGAACTATTCTATGCACCAGCCTTACCTCTAGCTGTTGTAAAAGATCCTACTGGTGCAGGTGATACCTTTGCAGGTGGGTTTATAGGATACTTAGCGAAAACGGACGATATCTCTTATGATAACATCAAGAGAGCAATCATCCATGGATCTGCTATGGCTTCTCACTGTGTGGAAGAATTTTCTCTAGATAAGATCAAAACGCTTACTAGTGAGGATGTAGATGCTAGGTTAGAGCAGTTTAAGCGTCTAACACAGTTCGATCTGTAGATTATTTTGTGAAAGAAAAATGGATCTTGTCAGATAAGATATGCTTGTTATATCTCAGTAATTCAGGTAGACAAACTTAATATGACTTAAAGGTGTGCCAATATTATCGTTATAATATAATGTGTAAATAAGCTATACCATCTATCTTATGATGATAGGCTTAGAAGGATAAGGAAGTACCCTTAGTAGGGATCTATAGCTTAGTAAGAAATTCTAGGCCAGCTCCATTCTTATTATAAACCCAGATCAACAGGATAATAAATAAGAAAACCATGACAAGAAATTGCCCTAGACAAGCTCCTTTTTTTCCCCAATTTTGATTTGATCCGTCTGACATTGCTGTTAGTTTTTTAAAAATTTATACAAAGAAAGTTAAAAAGATATATTCCCGTAGAATATTCTAGATAAAATCACCCAAAGGGTTTACATTTTTCATATAACCAGCCTTTTTCGACCTCATTTAGGTGTGGAGATACTCTATCGTAGACCATTTTGTGA
Source organism: uncultured Saprospiraceae bacterium (assembly GCA_964475415.1). GTDB lineage: Bacteria > Bacteroidota > Bacteroidia > Chitinophagales > Saprospiraceae > CALCMJ01. Next base: position 2,666 of record CAYYWZ010000103.1, read on the forward strand.
TATCTGTTCATCCATGTTTTCTCTTTGCTGTCTAACTCCGTTTCGTCGACTAGCTGCTTATCTATAGGAAATAATGTCAAAGTTTCGTGTTCTAGAAAGCCCTCTTTCTCAGATGCTGTGGTAAGTATGAGATTCTCTATCCTTATCCCATATTCGCCAGTCTCATAATATCCTGGCTCATTAGAGGTCACCATCCCCGCTTGTATAACGGTGTTAGCTCTTCCTACCGTGGACGGAGCAAATCCCTGCGGTGCTTCATGTACATTCAAGAAAAATCCTACACCGTGGCCGGTACCATGGAGATAATTCAATCCTTTCTGCCATAAAAAATTTCTGGCAAGAATATCTAATTGCGTTCCCTTAGTACCTTCAGGATAGATTGCATCGTCTAGTGCTATATGTCCCCGTAGCACTGCTGTATAGGCTTCCTTCTGTTCTTCCGTAGGTGTAGATAGACATAGGGTCCTAGTAATATCTGTTGTACCATCTAGATATTGTCCTCCAGAATCTATCAGCAAGATACCCTCAGGCTCTATCTTCTTAGACTTATGTTCGTCGGGTCTATAATGTACGATAGCGCCATTAGACTTATAGCCTACAATGGCTGCAAAACTTTCTCCAAAATATCCTTCCTGTTGGGATCTGAAATGTATGAGTTTTTCCGAAACATCATATTCCGTTATATCTTTATCTTTTATATTTTCTTCTAACCACATAAAAGTTCTCAACAAAGCAACAGCATCTTTCTCCATGACCTTTCTAAAATGTGCAATCTCAGTAAGATTTTTTATTGCCTTAGCGTTCTGCACAAAATTCGGTACAAGCTCTATCGTACCAGTAATAGCATCCATAATACTCCTGCTCGTTGTCTTATTATCGACTCCTACTCTGTCTTTTTTTTCTAAGGCCGAAAGATCATGTTTTATGAGATCATAAGATACCGTTGTGATTCCTTCCCGCTCAAAGTAAGCTTTTGTATCCTCATCGAGTTTCTCAAGCTTTATATATAGATAAGCTCTATCCTGTGTTAATACTGCAAAAGAAATTACCACAGGGTTAAACTCTATATCCGAAGATCTAATATTATATAACCAAGCAATATCGTCTAGAGAAGAAGCAACGTAATGACTTAGTTCATGCTCCTTCATATTTGTTCTTAATATGTCAATTTTTTTACTCGCAGACATACCTGTATATCTCTCCTCATGAACAAAAATTGCGTTCAATGGAAAAACTGCTCTATCTGTCCAGATGGTATCTATAAGATCTGCATCATAGTTGATACTCAGTTCGTATTTTTTTACCTTTTTGTCTAAGGAGCGAGCACTTGCATCAGAAATTAAGTTTCCGTCTATACCTATGACAGAGCCTTTGGCAAGTGTATCCATAATCCAGTCTATGTGCTGAGGAGATCCTTGATTATAAACTTTATGTAAAATAAATTCTGATGCTTCTAATTCTTGTTCGCCTTGTAGAAAATATCTAGAATCTGTCCATAGGCCAGCATGATCCGCCGTTACCACAGCAACACCTGCTGATCCTGTAAATCCAGAGATCCATTCTCTAGATTTCCAACGATTCGCCACATATTCACTTTGATGAGCGTCACTCGATGGAATAATGTAGGCATCAATTCCTACAGCTTTCATTTGCGCCCTTAGGAGAGTTAATCTTTGGTTTATCATAAATATCAGCTTATCAAAACAAAATACAAAAGTAATTCTTAGTCTAATAAGTAGGCTTAATAATCAACGAAAATGTAGGTAAATACTCATAATATAATGAGAATAAGGTCAAAAACCTATGCACATAAAACAGTGTCAATAAGATCGAATAATTTCACTACTCTCTAATAATCAGCTTAATTAATATTATAAAAAATTATAATATGTTGTAAAATGAATATATATTTGCTAGGAAACACTAGATTAAAAAATCCTTTGTGCGTATTTTTTGTTAATACACATATAGGCTCATAAGAAAACTAAAGGATAAAGAGATGTTAAAGCAGAGTTTAAGTCATAAGATGTTACAAAAGCTGTCTCCTCAACAGATACAGCTGATGAAACTGTTACAAATTCCTACCGCGACACTGGACGATCGTATCAGTGAAGAATTGGAATCCAACCCTGCCCTAGACGAGGGAGAAAAAGAGCCAGACGTTTTTGACTTAGATAAGGAGGAAGGTGAAGATGGAGATACAGAGAGTTTCGAGTTAGATGATTATCTAAACGAATACATAGATGATGATCCTATAAGTTATAAGCTAAGAACAGACAACTATACCAGCAACGAAGAAGACAAGACCATTCCTATTGCTGTAGAAGAAACCTTCCACGAATATCTAGAAAATCAGCTGGGAATGTTGCAGCTAGAAGATGATAGAAGTACTATCATAGCCAAGCAAATTATAGGCAGTATAGATAATGATGGGTACCTAAGAAGAGTCCCTCATTCTATCATCGATGATCTATTGTTTTCGCAAGCTATCGATGCTCAAGAAGATGAAATTACCTCTATGTTGACAAGGATCCAAAAGTTCGATCCACCTGGTGTTGGTGCTAGAGACCTACAAGAATCTCTCATCATACAACTCCAAAAAAAGATAGAAAAAAATGGTGATGATAATTCTAAGTCCATGTTATATGCTTCGAAGATTCTAAAAAATCATTTTGAAGAATTTACAAAGAAGCATTATATCAAGTTAAGAAAACATCTGTTCATATCAGAGTCGGAGTTAAAGGAAGCACTGACAGAAATTCTAAAACTAAATCCGAAACCGGCAAGTGGTTTTGTATCTCGAGGTAGATCTACAACACAATATGTAGTACCTGATTTTTTCATATTGAACAGCAATGGCGAACTAGAATTATCGCTTAATAGCAAAAACGCACCTGACCTCAGAGTCAATGATAGCTACAAGGATATGCTCAGAACATATAAGCATTCTACAGCAGGAAGAAAATCGACTAAGCAAGAGAAAGAAGCTGTAATGTTTATAAAACAAAAAATAGATTCAGCTAAGTGGTTTATAGATGCTATCAAGCAAAGGCAAGATACTTTATATAAGACCATGTATTCTATCATGCAATTTCAGTATGCCTATTTCACTTCAGGAGATGATAGTCAGCTAAAGCCTATGATTCTTAAGGATATTGCAGAGATCACTGGTCTAGATATATCTACCGTATCAAGGGTTGCTAACAGTAAGTTTGTTCAGACGGAGTTTGGAACTAAACGACTGAAAAGTTTCTTCTCTGAGTCTTTACAAACTAAAGACGGAACAGAGGTGTCTACTCTAGAGGTTAAGAACATTCTAAATGATATTATCAAGGAAGAAGATAAGAGAAAGCCATTGTCAGATGAAAAGCTAAAAGATTTCTTGCAAGAAAAAGGATATAACATAGCTAGAAGGACCGTTGCCAAATATAGGGAGCAACTGAATATTCCCGTAGCTAGATTGAGAAAAGAACTGTAAGCTTATCTTAATCCTTAGTTAACCTTAAGTAATTTTCTAACAATATCGTTTGATTTGTTTGCTAAACTTATGATGGTTTCCTCTCCTTTATAGTTAAGATAATAGGCCATCCATATTACTCTGTCGTTGATCAGCAAACCATTTATAGATATGGCTAACGTATAGGGTTCTATTCCTTCTAAGGCATATTTAGTAAGCATTAAGAAGGTAAATGATCTCTCATTCAGTTTATATTGTTTTACTATTATAGGTACACCTACTTCTACTTCTATTCCTATCTTATCCACTTCTTTTTCCATCTGTTCCCAATTCTTAGAAATAAAATTTCCTCCTAATAAAGTTTCCATTTCTTCTAGGAAATTTTTATCCGCATCCAAGTCCTGAATCTGTAGGGTGCCATATATTTTGAAAAAATCATCAAAACTTATCAATCCTAAACTATCTCTTTTTCCATAAGTCTGATCATTTAGATAGTATCCTATAACCCTGTTAGCTGGAACTTCAGTTGCATCTGCTAACTGTTTTACGTTAGGTTCCTCATAACATTCCTTATACCCTTCTACTTCAGGTAAGCACAATTCTTTTTCTCCAAAATTTGTTTCCCGAGAACATTGGTTATTTTGAGCAAAGCTTAGATTGAACAGAAATAGGAATAGGATGATTGTAAATGCTGTTTTTCTCATGTTGATTTTATCTGATTTTTTAATTCAGTATAATTATAGGCTACTCCACTTCTTCATAATCTACATAATCTTCATCAGGTTCCTGATCTAATGAATCTTGCTGAGTAGTATCTATTTTACTAGTACTAGACATGAACTTATAGATAACAAATCCAACAATTATAGTGATGAGGAATTTCATAGTTTTATATATTATTAGCACAATTTACCACATGAATAAAAGTATGCTCCTATATCTACATAATTATTAACAAATAAATATAAAATGGTTTTTTAGCATCATATGTTTTAGTTTATCTAATTCAATATCAAGGTTTAATTTCAAATAAGATATATTTGCAGTCAAATTATAAAGTCATGCTGGATAAGCTAGAAGCGATATATCATAATTTTTTGAGTTTAGAAGAAAAACTTTCTGATCCTGAGACCGTATCAGATATGAAAAAGTTTACCAAACTAAACAAAGAATATAAGTCGCTTACCGAGATCGTAGAAACCTACAAGAAATACAAAAATCTAACAGAAAATATAGCTAGTGCTAAGGGTCTACTAAAAGATCCAGATCCCGAAATGGCAGATATGGCAAAAGCAGAACTCAATGAGCTAGAGCCTGCCTTAGAGGAATTACACGAAAAAGCAAAACAGTTACTTATCCCTAAAGATCCCGAAGATAGTAAGGATGTAGTATTCGAGATAAGATCTGGAACGGGAGGTGATGAGGCGAGTATTTTTGCTGGAGATTTATATAAGTTATATACTAAGTTTTTTGATACGCAAGGATGGAAAACAGAAGTTATAGATGTCAATGAAGGAAGTGTAGGAGGATTTAATAAGATCGTTCTAGAAGTATACGGAAATGAAGTATATGGAAAACTAAAATTTGAGTCTGGAGCACATAGGGTACAGCGTGTACCTAAAACGGAATCTCAGGGAAGAGTCCATACCTCAGCGGCTACTGTTGCCGTTATACCTAAATTCGAGCCAGAAGATATTGACATAAAAAAAGATGACCTGAAAACAGATACTTTCCGCGCGAGTGGCGCCGGTGGTCAGCATGTCAATAAGACAGAATCAGGGGTACGATTTACCCACCTACCTACAGGCATAGTTTCAGAAAGTACAGATTCTAGGTCGCAGCATAAAAATAGAGAGATTGCTTATCAGAGATTATATGTCAAAATAAGAGAGGCTCAAAAAGAAAAGAATTATAAAGAACAAAAAGCTCAAAGAAAATCTCTTGTTGGTTCTGGTGATAGATCAGATAAGATCCGTACCTATAACTATCCGCAGAACAGGGTAACAGATCACAGAATAGGTCTTACCTTATATAATCTAGATAAGATTATGGAAGGACATATACTTGAGATCTTGGAAGCACTACAGGTTGCAGAAAATGCAGAAAAGCTAAAAACTAGTGAACAAGTAGGATAAGTTTCTACTACTTACACCTGTCTTTCCATGAGTGAGTCTCCAAACATTCAAACAGAACGTCTGTGGTTGAGAAAATTACAGCTCGACGATTTGCCCTATCTAGTTCGCTTTGCTAATAACAGAAAAATTGCAGATAAGATTGTCAATATAAGGCATCCTTATTCCGAACTAGATGCTTCTATGAGATTAGGATATGTTCATAAGGGCTTCGTTTCAAAAACTAGATATTGCTTTGCTATTATTGACAAAAGAGAAAACCACTTTGTCGGTGAGATAAGTCTTCACCTTATAGATGAAAGAAATAAGGTGGCTCAGCTAGCCTACTGGATAGGAGAACCATTCTGGAATAAGGGCATTACAACAGAAGCTGTAGCCAGCATATTGCATTTCGGTTTTCTCGATGCAGGATATGAAATAATATATGCAGATTGCACCATTGATAATAAAGCCTCAGAGCAAGTGATGATACGTAATCACATGCAAAAATTTAAGGCTTCTGACAAGCAACTATTTTATAAGATTTCCAAAGAGCAGTATATACGCTAACTTACTTTTTAGTTGCTGTGGTTGGAAATTAAGGATTTATCGGTTTGCTTCCTTAACTAAGCAGCCTATCTCATTATAATAACCGAATGTATTCTCTATTCTACCACCTTTGGCATAGATTTTGGATTCTTAGTATGTATTAAGAAAAGTGCCATGAGTAAACTGACAACCCCCATATTGTTTTTAGCTGCGATCTACATATTGTTAGCTGCCCACAAACCTGCTACTGCAGATTTCAAAGCCTACCAATATATAGATAAGTACAAAGATATCGCCATTGCTGAAATGCATAGAACGGGTATTCCCGCTAGTATAAAACTAGCCCAGGGCATGCACGAGTCACAATATGGAGAAAGTAATCTAGCTACCCTTGCTAACAATCATTTCGGTATAAAGTGTAAGACGTATTGGACGGGTCAAACTTACTACCATAAAGATGATGATCTCGACAAAAGAGGTCGACTGATAGAGTCATGTTTCAGGTCATATAATGCTGATCTAGATTCGTACGTAGACCATAGTAACTTCCTAGTTCATACTGCACATTATGGAAGTTTATTTCTCTACGATAAGACAGACTATAAGGCATGGGCACATGGTCTGAAAGCTTCAGGATATGCTACAGACAAAAAGTACGCCCCAAAACTGATAAAGAAAATAGAAAAATATGGATTGAATAATTATGACTTTAGTCCTAACCCATTCAATCAAAATATAAAGTAAAAAGTTAATCCATAGCTTATGAGGCAACGCATGATAAAGATCATGCTTGTCTTTTTTTGTTTATGGTAAAAATATGACCGAGACTAACAGAAGAAAGAGTACAATAAACCAATCTTCAAGTAGAATTTTAATCAAGTCTATCTTTGAATTTACTCTTCTAATTTCTTCTTGTAGTTTCGGTCTTTTTGGTTCTAGTATATCCCATCGCATACTAGTTATATTTTCTTCCAAGTTTTTTAAAATTTATCAAGGGGATTATTTGCAGTGGTAGTTTAAAATATAATTATGTAAAAATATCCTTACTTATCATATGACTA
>CAYYWZ010000104.1:0-9410 GCA_964475415.1 uncultured Saprospiraceae bacterium
TGCCATCATCATTACAGACGATATCTACAGGTTCTATAAAGAGGACTTCGCACTCCTCATTTTCTTCTTGACAGTTAGGTTGTAAAAATTCGGTTGTGAAACAGCAGTCTGGATTATTCCCCATACAAATTTGTATAGTGATAAACTCGAACTGATGATCATATTCTAACTCAAGTGAAATGACTCCGTCTAGGGGAGGACTAGAATGATAAACATCATTTATAAAGAGATCAACATAATCGTTTGTAGGATCAACATAGTCATAATATATTTCTAATAGATAATCTCCGTTATCTGGATTGCAATCTATTGTTTCTACTTCAATATATTCTATAGAACACATCGTTGTATCTTCACACTCTGGTTGTGGGTATTCAAAACTTAGGCAACAAGATTCATCTCCTTGGATACAGATGGTGATGATATCTTCGTTAGAATTTGTGCGAGGTGTTATATTTTGCATATATAAGTCACCGCCTAATTCGAATATTCCTGTATATTGATTATTAATCCAAAGTTCTATCAGCTCATTAGTAGGGTTATCTATTTCGTATAAGATGAACATATTGTAGGTGCCATTAGTATTGCATATTATATCAACGGGTTCTATATATAGTACCTCACATGCTGTAGTAGCACAATTTGGTTGTAGGAATTCTGTTGTGAAACAACAATTAGGATCATTAGTCATGCATACGGCAAGGGTGATATATTCGTATTGCGGATCATAATCTAATTCTATAATAAAATTATCACCAATGTCATGTGTTGAGTTATACTCATCATTGATAAAGACATCTACGAAATCACTTGTAGGATCTGTTGGAATATAGAATCCTTCTATTATATATGTGCCGGTTTCTTCGTTGCATTCTAAGATTTCTACTGCAACAATTTCTATTTCACATATGGAGTTGTTATTTCCAAAACTTTGTTGAATTGCCGTAAACCAACATAGTGTTATCAGCATGAATCTAAATAGTGGATTATTGATTTTCATTTTCTTAGTTTTGTTTTGTGAACCATCGAAAAATATACGTTGTCTATTTTCCAAGTTGGATATATGATACATTAAGCAATGTTGGATCTAGTTCATTTTTGACTTTGTATGTTATGTCAATAATTGTTAGACTTAAGTAAGATTCAATTCGCTGCCTTGAGGGAAATTTTAATTTATTAGAAGCTACTTGAAGTAGCTATATGAAATGTGTATATATTAACCTAAAAAGTAAATAGAAATTCCTATCTTATGATTATGAAATTAATATTGTCACTTGCAATTATATTGACCTCTTTTGTAGGGATTACGCAAACCGAAATAAATGCTTCCTCAGAATGGAGAATATTTGAGGTAAGATGTGTTGATCTTTATTGCATAGAATCATTTTATGAAGAAAGCTTGACAAGTGATACAATTATAGATAATAAAGAATATTATAAGTTATCTAGATATGCAACTTCTATAGAATATTTTCAGACGAACCCTGATCATATTATTTCTACGAATGTTACAGATATGTATCGTGGTGCTCTCAGGTCGGAGGAAGGTATCTGGTATTGGATTCCTAAAGATACGATATCAGAAAGTGTTCTTTATGATTTTAATATTTCTGATGGTGACAGTTTGCAATTTCCCGATTTTGACTTTAAGTTTGAGCTAAGCTTAGTTGATAGTATCTTGCATAATAATCTATATAGGGAAGTATATCAGGTGGGGCCTCTGCCATATACCATTATAGAAGGAGTAGGATTGAGCTCAGGGCTTACAAATTCTTTGATCGATAACTTACAGTTACAAGAAACGTTTAGCTACTTAAATTGTTACAGCAAAGATGGTTCGTCTATAAGTCCTGATCATTCTGCTCTAGAAGAGGAAATTGCATTGACTTTTTTAGATCCATGTCAAGCATTAATTGTTAATTCAGAAGATCTACAGGAAAAAAAGATATCTGTTTTCCCTAATCCAGTTTCTGATATACTCTGGATAGATACAGACCTGCTTATAGAATCTATAGCGGTATATAATCAACAAGGGGAACAGATCCAATCGTACAATCAAACCGTTAGCGCTATCGATATCAGTTTTCTAGACAAGGGTATATATTATTTACTTATCAGAGAAAGAAATAATCCGATTCCTATTGTAGAGAAGTTTATCAGGCTCTAAATTGTACCCTGATTTTATTAGATGGGAAGATAAGGTTCTCCCTTGATCACGCTTCTAGATATAACAAGATTTTGGATCTCTGATGTGCCCTCATAGATCTGAGTAATCTTTGCATCACGCATCAATCTTTCTACGTGATATTCTTTTACAAATCCATATCCTCCATGTACCTGTACGGCTTCTATAGTTATCTCCATAGCTATTTCGGAAGCATACAGTTTGGCCATTGCAGCAGCAGTAGCAAAATCCTTGCCTGAGTCTTTGAGCCATGCTGCTCTGTAAACTAACATTCTAGCAGCTTCTATTTTAGTAACCATATTAGACAACTTGAATGCTATGGCTTGGTGATTGTTTATGGGTTTTCCGAAAGCTTCTCTTTCGTTAGAATATGCTAAAGCGAGCTCATAAGCCCCCTGTGCTATTCCTAGAGCTTGTGCAGCGATACCTATTCTTCCTCCATCCAAGGTTTTCATCGCTAACTTAAATCCAAATCCTTCTTCACCGATTCTATTTTCTTTAGGTACTTTGACATCCTGAAACATGACAGAAGAAGTATCAGAAGATCTAATACCTAGCTTATCTTCCTTTACACCAGTTGTTACTCCTTCTAGTGCGGACTCTACAATAAATGCGTTGATACCTTTATGTCTTTTCTCTGCATCAGTCTGAGCGATTACTAAGTAGATGCCCGCTTTCTTACCATTGGTAATCCAGTTTTTGGTACCATTCATGAGGTAATAATCTCCCTTGTCTATAGCAGAAGTTTTCTGACTGGTAGCATCACTTCCTGCTTCAGGTTCGGATAGACAGAAACCACCTATAGTCTTTCCACTAGCAAGATCCGGTAGATATTTATTTTTTTGTTCTTCTGTTCCATATTCCTGAATTCCATATTGAACAAGTGAGTTATGTGCGGAGACTATTACGGAACTTGAGTTGTCTATCTTTGATAATTCTTCTACAATAATAGCATAGGATAAAGCATCCATTTCTGATCCTCCATATTGACTTAGGGTGTTGATGCCCATAAATCCTAGTTCAGACATTCGAGCTACTTGTTCAGTAGGGTAGTCTTGTTTACTATCTCTATCGATGACTCCTGGCTTAAGCTCTTTCTGCGCAAATTCTCTAGCAACATCTCTAATCATCTTATGTTCTTCTGATAAACTGAACTCCATCTTGTGTAAATTTTAGCAATTTAACTCTAAGTTAAAATATTTAAACATATGTATGAAGATAAAGTTCTATTTTATCAATTTGTAGAGTTTACTTTCTTAGCTGTGAATAAATGCGATTAATCACATTGACATAAAAACTAATATAAAAATATGTCTTAGTGGAAAGTAACGAGGCTAATCTTGCACTGTTTATCTTCTTCTAGCACCAGAAAACTGCATAGCTTCTCCCTTCCCAAATCCATAACTGAACCCAAGTGTGATAAACCTACCTCTTAGAGATCTACTGTAGATGAAAAAGTTATCTTGATCGATTGTGTTTTCTCTTATTCGGGAAGCGAAAATATCTCTAACGCTAAAGTTAAACACACCCTTACCATTTAAAATTTTGTACCTGAAACCAAAATCAGCAGTTGTATTAGCTGATAAAATGCCTTGTACGGTCTGTTCTCTTGATTGATGTCGACCTGTAAGTTCTACATCCAAGCTTTTATTTACTTTGAACTTTACAGTAGATTTTGCAGACCATTGATCTGCCGAAAAATCAAAAACTTGATCTTCGAAGGTTCCTTCTCTAGAAAACACGTTGTAGTTTGCATCTCCTGTAAATGTAAGCTTATTATTAGGTGAGTACTTTGCATTAATTTCTAGTCCTGTTGAATTATTTATTCCAATATTCTGAGGAATAAAAGTATTTACATTGTCTTGAAAAATGGAAACTCTTTCTATTTTGTCTGTGGTGTGTCTGTGATATAAATTTAAATTCAGAGAAGTTTGTCCCAAAATAAAAATGGTACCCACTTCGTAAGAATCTGTGTACTCAGCTTGAAGGTTAGGATTTCCTGCTCTTATGCTAAAGTTATTTCTTATGTTAAAAAATGGATTGAGATCCCATAGACGCGGTCTGTATATTCTTCTAGAATAACCACCTTGTACGGAGATACCTTCCTTAATTTTATAAGAAGTGTGTAGAGATGGAAATAAATCTGTAAAATTTTGAGTATTCTCCTCATTGTTGTTCACAAGTAAAGTATTTACATCTGTATTCTCTATCCTTAGTCCTAATTTCAGACCCCAGCCTGAAGCTTCGTAAGCACCTGTTGTATAAACTCCGAGTACATTTTGGTTAAATTCAAAAACATTGGTCAATCCATCGTCTATTATAAGTTCTCCATTAATCTCATTACTTACTTCGAAGTCGTTGCTCACATTATTAGCAAGGTATTGTGCACCAGTTTCTAAAGTCCATTTGTCAGAAAAAGGCTTTGTATAATCAAGATTAAAAGTATACTTACCTTCCTGGAATTCTGTCGCGGTTCGCTGGCCGCTAAGATCATCAATTCCTGATACAACAGTATTTTCAAAAACGGATGATTGGTCTTTACCAAAAAAGTTACCTATAGCACTTATCAATAATTTATGATCCTTATGATCAGTAAAATCACGCTTATACTGCAATTCATATTGTAACTTAGGATTGTTAGCCTCTGTTGTTTCACTTCTGATCCATTCCTTCGTAATTTCATTATTTTCTCGTTGAGTAAACGAGGTCTCTGATGGTTGGTCCTCTATCTCATAAGCATAACTCCCAGAAAGGGTAATTACATTTGTTGGGTTGATATAGTAATCTGTACCTAAGATAAAATTGTAAAAATTTTCATTTCTGAATTCATCTCCAGCGGAAGAGATTTCGGTATTAGTTATGAGATCTCTATTTATATTTTCTTGGTCTCTAGGTAACTCTCTGTAACCAGCACCTAGCTGCGTAAAAAGATTAAACTTTTCTGTCCTTCTGTTTAAACTTAAACCTACACTATGGTTGTGAGGTGTTCCAGTATTGATAGAAATAGAACCATTGATTCCTTTCTTCTGATTTTTCTTAAGGACTATATTTAGAATTCCAGCAGTCCCTTCTGCTTCATATTTTGCAGATGGGTTAGTAATAACTTCTATCTTTTCTATCATATCAGCTGTGATTGTTCCTAGTGCCCCACCTGAGTCATCAGCTAGAACGGAAGGTTTCCCATTGATGAGTATTTGTACACCCGAACTACCACGCAGTGTAACTTCGCCTTCTATATCCACATTGACAGAAGGTACATTGTTGAGGATTTCTAGTGCACTTGCACCTGTAGTACTGAGATCTGTTCCTACATTGAATACTCTTTTATCTAATTTGAATTCAGTAGTTGACTTAGTTGCCGTTACGATTACCTCATCTAAGGTCTTGGTATCTTCTCCTAAACGGATAGTTTGTAGATCAGCTAAACCTTTTACAAACGTAAGGTCTTCTATTCGTTTAGTGCTATAGCCTATGAAACTTATTTCTAGAATAACATTTTCAGAATCAGATGTCAATGCAAATATTCCACCATTTTCTGTAGTGGTGCCCGATAACATTTCCTCAGAAGTTTTGTCTAGGACCAATACGGTTGCATAGTCTATGGACTGACCTGAGGATGCCTCGATTACTTGACCTTTTAACGTGAAGCTATTTTTCTGAGCTACTAAGCTAGATATTGAGCTTAGAAGAATGAGTAGTCCTAATAAATGTTTCATTGAAAAAGTTTAAAATCTTACACTAAGATCGCGTTTATTACACCATATACATACAAAATGCAGTACTTATTGTTCGGTTAAGCCAACTAATTTATATATACGTAGTCTAATATTGATTAGAGGTTTTTTTATATAAACCATTTTATGCCTAGAAAGGTAGTTCTTGGCTGGGCAGGTCCATATACGAAATTACTATCTCTGTTTTTTCCTATGTCAAATTGCGATTGGTAACTGTTGAAGAGGTTTTTTATACCACCATAAAATTCCAGCTTAGTACCAGTGGTAAGTGGAAAAGTATAGCTTAACTTCGTACTAACTTCAGAGAACGGGTTGGATTCAATTATTTCGTCTATGAGCTGATTAGGTGCTCCTGCAAAATGCGGGACGAGCATACTTCCTGTGTAGACAAAATTTATATTGGCACTGAATCTATCATTAGGAGTTAAGGTTAGATTGGCAAATCCATATCTATTAGGTGTTCTAACAAATCTATTTATTCCATCCAATTCATCGATGTATTTTACTTTGTTTTCGAACTTACTGGTTTGGAAAGTCGCTCCTGCTTCTACCTGTATTTTTCTATCATAATTCGCCCGCAATTCTATCGTAGTGCCTCTTACGATTGCACCTTGATCATTTCGCTTTTCGAATACTTCCCCAAAAGCATCTTCACCTTGCGGTACAAGTGTAAAAGCATCATTCAGCTTAGTATAAAATCCTTCTACTGTAAACCCAGCTACCCAATTCTCTGTGGGCTTATCGTAGTTAATGGATGCTGTATAACTCTCTGAAGTTTCTTCCATAAGATCTGGAGAGAGATTCACCCTAGAAATTCCTCCTCCAGCAAAAGCAATATGTAAGTCTGTATCAAAAGCTTGTGGAGCTCTGAAGCCTGTACCATAACTTAGTCTTACTTGTGTATTATCTTTGTATTTGTATAAGGCAGAAATTCTAGGGCTTACGATAAGTCTATCTACTAGATTGTGTTTGTCTAAACGTAGACCTGATAGTAAGTTAAGCGATGGTAATATCTCCCAGTCACTTTGAATAAATGCACCGATGTCTTTTGTCAATTGATCGACCAGATAATCGTAAGATTCTATTTCATCATAGGTGTCATCTACTAAGTATTCTGCACCGAATGTCAAAGTGTTAGTAGCATTCCCTATAAAATTATTTAGTTTGTGATTTAGCTGTAATCCAGCCTGTAAAGTTCTAGTGTGAGATGTTCCGTATGGAGGATTATTAAGATGTTCAGTAAGTCCTTCTTCTTCATCGGGGATAATTCCTGTATAGTGATCTCTAGCTGTATTTTGCCATGCAGCATAGCTGATGAGAGAGCTGTTGTCATTATTGAAGTTGATCTGATAATCCATGCTTCCCATCCATATATTATGTGTTCTTTCTTCTGATTGTTGTGCAAGAAAGGCAGGTTGATCGACTAATTCACCTCCATATCTATACTCATTTAGATTGCTTAAATTAAGTTCGATTTTTTGGTTTTTCATAGGTAGAAAAAAAGTGCTAAACCCTATGGAAGTATTTTTTATTTCGGGTATTTCAGAGAAATTATCTTCATTGTGATCATAAGCTTCTCTTTCTCTTCTATTAAGAAAAAAAGAAATACCACTATTCCCATTCTTACTGACAAGGGTGCTGTTTCCATTGATCATATAATCATGAGATTGACCATTTATCTGTTGATAGCTAGAGTTAATACTGAAGCTATTGTTATCAGGTATTTTTGTGAGAACATTTACTGTTCCGCCGATAGCACTAGAACCATATAAGGATGAACCTCCTCCTCTTGTCACCTCTATTCTATCAATCATATTTACGGGTATCTGTTCTAGACCGTAGAGGCCTGTAAGGGGACTAAAAATAGGTCTCCCATTAATTAATATTTGAGAATATCCGCCGGCAAGACCATTCATTCTTAACTGGGTGTAATTACAGGTTTGACAATCGTTTTCTACTCTTAGTCCCGGTTGGAATCTAAGGCCTTCAGATAGATTGCAGGCTTGTATATTGTCGAGGGTCTTATGATCCACCACATTGACAATTATTGCAGATTTGGTCTGTCTTTTAAAGGTTTTGGTTCCTGTTACAACTATTTCGTCGAACAGAAGAAGATCTTTTTGGAGAGTGATTTGTAAAAATGCTGGATCTTTAGAAGGAAGTATAATTTCTTTATGAACAGATTTGTAACCTAGGAAACTGATATCTATCTGGTGCTTTCCTGAACTTATATTTTCTAGGAAAAATGCTCCTTGCTCATCTGTATATACCAGTATCTTTCCATCTAGTACAACACTGGCAAATTCTAAGTTACCATCTTCCGTTTTGACTATACCTTTTATTATATCCGACTGTTGGCCTGTTATGTCGTTAGCCATCAAAATAATAAGAAGCACAGATAGAATAAAAGAGCAATATTGCTTCATGTAGTTTTTATTTGATATTACAAAAGTAATTTGTTAGATAGTATATAACAAATTATTTACAGATTAGTTTTTATATTGTGTAGATATACGATACTATGCCTACTCAGACTAAAGAAAATTACCTTAAAGCGATCTATTTTTTGCAACTCAAAAAGCAGGAAGTAAGCATTACTGAACTAGGAAAGGTAATGGAGGTAAGTAAGCCTACGGTCAATAATATGATCAAGAAGCTTACAAAAAATGGATGGATCAAATATGTAAAGTATAAACCTATCAGCCTTACTACCAAGGGGAAAATACAAGCAGCACTTATCGTAAGAAAACATAGACTGACAGAAATGTTCTTGGTGCAGATTATGGGTTTTGGCTGGGAAGAGGTCCATTCCATTGCGGAAGAGATGGAACATCTGAAGACCGAAAAGTTATTTGACCGGATGGATGAATTGTTAGGCTATCCTACATCAGATCCTCATGGGTCACCTATTCCGAATAAGAAGGGTGTTTCTAAGCGTAAGCATTATCTGACGATGTCTAGTTTCAAGCAAGGAGACAAGGTGTCCTTACGTGCTGTAGGGGATAGCTCTGCCGAGTTATTAAAATTTCTTAATGAGAAAAACATTAAACTAGGAACAAAATTCAAGATTATTAAGGTAGAACCATTTGACAAAACGATGATAGTGGATTATGGTAAACATCGAAAGATATCTATAAGTAATGAAGTATGTAAAAGACTACTAGTAGAATAGTCTTAGGATTGTAATTTTATGTTTTTCACAAACTATTCTTATTTAGACTAATGCTAAATAGTTAATATTTACTATATTTGCATTGGACCTCATTTGTTAAAAAAGAAGCTTTAGCTCTGCAAAGTTATTCTATCCTTATGGCAAGTAAATGTTGTAAAAAGAAGTGTTGCAAAAAGTATAAGAAAAAGGGCAAAGAAAACTGTAAGAAGTGCCCTAAAGTTTGCATTAAGTGTATTGCTTAAGGTAGTATTTTATCGTCCAAAGTCATCTTGTAGCCTTACGATATCTTCCTCATCTGATGGATTATCAGGATTTTCGT
>CAYYWZ010000105.1:0-9371 GCA_964475415.1 uncultured Saprospiraceae bacterium
ACACTGTTTTGATCGAGCGGGCCCTTTTTAGGGCCTAACTAAATAAAACTACCTCATCAGGGGGTAGTTTTTATTTAGAAAGGATATTTTGATAATACTAAGCTGATTTCAATTGTTCAATGAGATTAATCCGTAACAATTTCTATTTACTTACATTAGGTAAATCCATGTTTTATCGGAATGTCTGCTAAGTCTTTGTGATTAGAAAAGTTTATTGTTTTACATATAGTATTGTTTGTGAAATTCGTGATTAGGAGCTAATTGGTAAATAAAATTTATTTTAGTGTCAGGGTAAACAGATGATATACTTATTTCGTTAAATATTAGTAATAATTGAAAAACTTAAAAATGTTAAACATGAAAAAATTATTTATTCTTATCCCAGTCGTTCTATCTATTTTCTTAGCAAGTTGTGGAAGCAGTTGCGAGCAAGCAGATTGGATTGGTACTTATGATCTAGTATCTGAGATGGATACTTGTATATTAGATGAGTCAACGACAGTTACTTTTGAGCAAACATTAGTTGTAGAAGCTGGTGCAACAGCGACAACTGTAAGTATTGATGGAACAGAAGCTCCTATCGATGAAGATAACTGTTCAGTTACTGCATTATTCATTACGTTGAACAAAGATGGAGATGACATCTCCTCAAGTTTTGGAGCTGATTGTAATGCAATATACAGAAGAAGATAAGACTCCATAATCTTAAAATATTAGGAGTAAGTTAGTAATTAGTTTACTCCTTTTTTTATGTCTACCTTTTAGTAATCTTCTTTTTTTATCTACTAAAACTTTGAACCCTTCAAAGCAAAATCTATATTGAGGAAAATTATTTTTTGATATGGTACATGGAACACATAATGCACTTCCCGATGAGCGAAATAAAGATATTGTGATCTATGTTAATGGAGAACTATTGCCTAGAAAAGATGCAAAAATATCGGTTTTTGATAGTGGATATCTAGTAGGAGATGGAATATGGGAAGCGATGAGATTACACAAAGGCGTCCTTGTTTTTCTAGATCAGCATTTAGATAGATTATGGAGAGCTGCTGCAAGTGTAGGTATGGATCTGAATATGTCAAGAACAGAATTAGTAGAGAAAATACAATATACCCTTCAAGCTAATGATATGGATGATCATGTCCATGTAAGGTGTATGATTACTAGAGGAATTAAGAAGACACCTTCTCAGGATCCACGTCTCACGATTAGCGGACCTAACTTAGTAATTATACCAGAGCATAAAGTAGCATCGGAAGAAAGTAAAGAAAAAGGAATAAGCTTGTTTACCAGTACCATAAGAAGAGGTTCTCCAGATTATCTAGATCCGAGGCTTAATTGCCATAGTAAGCTACACGAGGTTCAAGCTCTGATACAAGCCATAGAAGCTGGTGCTGATGAAGCATTGATGCTAGATCTTAATGGTTTTGTTTCTACCTGTAATGCTACAAATTTTTTCATGATAAAAAACAATGAGCTTTGGACCTCTACAGGAGCGTATTGCATGAATGGTATTACAAGACAGAATATACTTCGAGTAGCTAGAGCAAATGGAATAGTCTGCAAGGAAAAGAATTTCTCGCTCTATGATACTTACGATGCAGACGAATCTTTTGTTACGGGTACCTTTGGTGGTGTCACCCCAGTTACAACAATAGATGGACGAACTATAGGAGCTGGAACTTATGGTCCGCTTTCTAGAAAACTTAGTCAGTGGTATAAGGAACTTATAGCAGAAGAAATTGCGAAATCTTTATAATATGTCGATATGAATCCTAAGTTAATTTCCGTTTGGTCAGGGCCTAGAAATATATCCACTGCATTAATGTATGCCTTTGCGCAGCGAAATGATACTGTTGTATATGACGAACCTTTATATGCTCATTATCTAGCAAATTCAAATGCAGTAGATTATCACCCAGGCGCTAAGGAGGTTCTAGAAACCATGGAGCAAGATGCTAAAAAATTGATTCATATGATGCTGGGTGAACATGATGTTCCTATAGTTTTTTTTAAGCAGATGACCCACCATCTTTACAAATTTGATTGGAGCTTTCTTTCTAAGATGACGAATGTTATTCTTACTAGAAATCCAATAGATATGTTGCCATCTTATGGCAAGGAGGTAGAAACTCCAAGTATGTTAGATGTTGGCTACGCTATGCATTTAGAACTTGTAGAATACCTAGAAAATCTAGGTCAGGAAATAATTGTCCTAGACTCAAAAAACATATTGACCAATCCCCAAAAACAATTATCTAGCTTATGCAATAAGTTAGATATCCCTTTTTCAGAGACTATGTTATCATGGGAGAAGGGACCTATAAAGGAAGATGGCTGTTGGGCACCATACTGGTATCATAATGTACATAACTCTACAGGTTTCAATGCTTACAAGCCTAAGACAAATCCATTTCCAGAGAAACTAAAACCATTATTGGAGGAATGCATACCTATTTACAATCGCTTACTAAAGTATGCTATTTAATATGATACACTATTTTCTCTTCCTTCTCTTGTGAAAGGATTTGTTTTTAATAATTTCTTTCTTGTTATATTTTTTTCTATCTCCTACAAGCTTGTCTACAAGATCTCTTCTACCCATATTGACAAGCTTATCCTTTATTTTGACATAATTTTCTTTCTTATGCCAGAAGAAAAATAGATGTTGATTTTTCTTCTCCTTAGCTGTTTTTGCTGTAAAGACTGGCTTTAGCGTATAAGGATGGAAACCAGTATAATATATAATGGTAGCAACGGTCATAGGAGTAGGTGTAAAATCTTGTACCTGCTCTAACTTGAATCCCATATCTTTAGTCTCTGCTGCTAGATTAGCCATATCTTGTTCTTTGCAACCTGGATGGCTAGAGATGAAGTAGGGTATCAGCGGTTGGTTTAAACCATGTTTTTTATTCTTCTCTTCGTATTTTTTCTTGAATTCGTGAAAGTGTTTAAATGAAGGCTTACGCATAATTTTGAGCGTATCATCTGAGGTATGTTCAGGTGCGACCTTTAGTCGACCACTGATATGCCTACTTACTAGCTGGTCCATGTACTCGTCTATACTCTCGTCAGCCTCTTTGTTATAACTTGGTACAAGTAAGTCATATCTTATTCCGCTACCTACAAATGCTTTTTTGACCTTAGGATGTTTATCGACTTTCCTATAAATCTCTGTCATA
Organism: uncultured Saprospiraceae bacterium; assembly: GCA_964475415.1. Taxonomy (GTDB): domain Bacteria; phylum Bacteroidota; class Bacteroidia; order Chitinophagales; family Saprospiraceae; genus CALCMJ01. The sequence goes on from CAYYWZ010000105.1 coordinate 3,186, forward strand.
GGTTTATGACTAGTGTCTAGGTTGCTACAGACAACTGGATGAATGCAAGAAGGACTAACACATCGATCACAGATCTCTTGTACCTTGCCTTTCATTTTGTACATATTGGCACTAGGTCCGCCTAGGTCGCTTATGTAACCTTTGAAGTCGGGCATCTGGGTAACCTTATCTACTTCCTTCATAATAGATTCTTCGGATCTACTAGAAACAAATTTGCCCTGATGAGCAGAAATAGTACAGAAGCTACAACCTCCGAAACATCCTCTATGCATATTGATAGAAAACTTGATCATCTCGAATGCAGGTATCTGTCCTCTCTTTTTATATTTTGGATGTGGTAATCGTGTATAGGGCAAATCAAAAGAAGTATCTATTTCTTTTTCTGTCATAGGAGGGTAGGGAGGATTGACTACAAGATTGTGGTCTCCTACACCCTGTACAAGTCTTCTTGCTTTCACCTTGTTGGATTCTTGCTCTACATGCTTGAAGTTGGCGGCGAAAGCTTTTTTATTTCGCATACAACGCTCATGAGATGATAGTTCTAGTGTTTCCCATAATTCTGCATCAGGGAGTTCTTTATGACGCTTGGTAAGGAATGCTGTCTGCGGTAGATGCGTCATAGAACTAAGCGGCATTCCTACTTCTGCAAGTTGTATAATAGCCCTTAGAGGCATTTCTCCCATACCATAGACTAGCATATCTGCTCCACTAAGGCTTAAGATATTAGGGAATAGTTTATCAGCCCAATAATCGTAATGCGTCACCCGTCTTAGAGATGCTTCTATTCCACCGATGAGAACAGGCGTGTCTGGATATAATTTCTTTAGAATTTCAGTATAAGTCTGTACCGCATAGTCAGGTCTAAATCCAGCTTTGCCTCCTGGTGTATATGCATCTGTCGATCTCTTTCTTCTTGAGGCTGTATAATGATTTACCATGGTGTCCATGCAGCCTGAAGTAACCCCAAAAAACAACCTAGGCTTTCCTAGTTTTTTAAAGTCTCTCAGATCATCCTGCCAGTTCGGCTGTGGTATGATAGCGACCTTAACACCTTCACTCTCTAGTATCCTTCCTATTACGGCAGCGCCAAAGGCTGGATGATCTACATAGGCATCTCCAGATATAATAATAACATCAAGCTGTTCCCAGCCACGAGCTTCTACCTCTTTCTTCGTGATAGGTAACCAATCTGATATGGGTCTCTCTGATAACATGACACAAAGTTACGCTAATTAGCCGAAATGATATGAAGAAATTCTATCATATAGCAGGTTTATAGAACATAGAAAAATAAACAAACAAAAAAAGGGAAACTATTCAGCTTCCCCTTTTATAAATTTCTTGTAATTTTTATTTACTCTTTCATTTCTACTGCTTCCTGTATGATGAGATTTCCTTCATTGGTTAAGTGTATAACTACACCATTCTCTTTATTGTTAATCAGATCTACATTCTGTAAGCTTAGTGTACCTTGATTTAGGATCGCTCCTCCTTGTGTACTTTTTTCTGTATCTCTTATAGTTGCTCCTTCAATGTATAAGCTGGCACCATTTCTTACCCAGAATAATCTATCTGTATCATTAGTAGTAATGTCAAGATTACTTTTTCCTAATCCTTTGATAGCAATAGGTTCTTGTATAGTGATTTCAGAATCTACTAATATAGTCTGACCCATAAGACTTATATCAAATCTAACTGTATCTGTAGGGCAGGCATTCAAGATGATATCCCTTAGTGATCCAGCTACATTATCTTCTACAGTTTCTACAATAGATTGAGAAACATCTATAAATACACTTCCTTCCGTAGTTGCGATACCATCTTCCACAGTCACACTATAAGTACCTGTAGCAAGTCCAGTTATTGTTTGTGTAGTTTGGCCATTACTCCATACATAAGTGTAGGATCCTGACCCACCAACCGGTATAGCAGTAGCTTCTCCGTCTGATTCTCCGGTACAACTTGGATTAGTTTTGTCAAATTCTACAGTTAATAATGGATAGCAGAAACTAACTGTTTCTCCATCTCCAAAGTCACAACCCGTATATAGTATTGCACCAGAACTAAGATCTAAGACTTCTATATATCCATCAGGATTAGAATTGTTACCGCATAATCCATCTCCAAACTCATCAGAGATTACTAGTTCATAACAATCATCAGCTAAGCAGAAATATTCTATGAGTGTACTACCATCAGGCTCATTTTCGTAAGTACCACCACTGGCGATTATTGTCCCAGAACCATCTATTAATTGATAAGATATATCTTCTGGATATTGATCAAAAACTATACTAAGACGTACTGCATTTTCATCACATGCTATAGGGTTAATTACATCTACAGTTTCTGTTTTTACGCAATTATTCATATCTGTAACCACAACACTGTAGGTTCCAGGAGAGAGGTCAGAGATCGTAGGTGTTGTTTCGTTATTGTCCCATAAGTATGTGTAATCTGGTGTGCCACCAGTAACCATGACACTTGCTGATCCGGCATTACTAGTGGTTTCAGTGCTACTCATGGTTAGTACTAATTCAGGAGCAGAACCAACTATAGCTGTTTTGACAATTGAGGAAACACCATCATTTATAGTAACGGTATATGTTCCTGGGGCTAAATCTGTAATGGTGCTTGTCGTTTCGTTATTTGACCATAGGTATGTATAATTGCCACTTCCGTCTTCTGCAGTTACAGTCGCTTGGCCATCTTGTGTATCAAAGCACGAAGTAGATATTGTAGTTATCGTAGCCTTTAGTGCATTCGGATCTACTAATATTTTAGTTGGGGTTTCTAAGCTCCCTTCTGAAGTCAGGTTGCCGTCAGTTACAAAAGCAGTATTAGGAATATACTGAGCAAGATTAGTAATAAACACATCGTCTATAAACCAACCGTTACCCGCTACGGTCTGATCACAATTCATCTGGAATCTTATCTTGGCCACCTGTCCATCATATTCAGAAAGGTCAACTTCTGTCGTAATAAAACCTTCACTATTACCACTCCATCCAGGTCGAGAATTATATATCGTACTGTTGTATCCATTTGCTATAATATCAGATTCTAAGTCTGTCCAACTCACCCCGTCATCTACAGAGATCTCTATAACGCCTCCATCCCAAGTAGCTTCGGTATCATACATATGTGTAAATAATAAGGTGGTCTCATTTGTTATTCCTAAGGAAGCAGCTACTTCTAAGTTAGCTATCCCAGGTGATCCATTATCAGGAGCAAACCAAGAATTACTAGGTGAGCTATTGTCATATGCCCCTAGATCCCAACTAGTACTTCCACCACTATCACTAGGACTCCAGTTATCATCTCCTGACTCCATATCATCTATGATATCTTCTACACTAGCATCTAAGGTCGGATCTATCTGTACCGTTAGTTCTACGCTGAACGAGGCTCCTACAGCAAGGTCTATCGCAGGCCAAGTTACCACACCCATATTTTCTGTTCCTGCATTATCAGCATTAACAAATATTGTGTTCTCAGGTAGCACATCACTAATAACTACATTAGTAAGTAACTCACTTGTATTATTAATACTTGTTATAGTATAGACGATTTCTTCACCAGTTTCAGCTTCTGTCTTATCAGAAATTTTATCTATTGCTATAGAACAACTAGGAGGCATGTCAAAAGCTTCTGTTCCGTCAGTTACACTTCCTGAACTTCCTTGGCTAGCACTGAAGCCTAATCCTCTGTTCGCAAAAACTTCCCAGATAAGACATTCGTTTGCTCCACCATTGAGCATAGCATCTGCTGCTATAATAGCATCTCTTCCATCTACAAATCCTGGCTGACAGGTCTGTAGTTTCATTCCATCCATTACAAGTTGTATTGCCATATTGTTGCCACCTGTTCCATTATAGATGTCGGCGTCATATCCATATTGATCTATAAAGGCCCAAGTAAGATCCCAAAGCATAGTACACCATACAGAGCCTACGCCATGTGGCACACTTACATCATCTATTGTACCATAAGTCATAGGATTTTCAGACATATCTGTAGAATAGGGAAAAGGTCTAATGCCAGCTCCATCTGGCCCTTGTTCAAATAACCATGTTCCCATAGGTCTTTCTTCATCTCCTGCATCACCAGGTTGTATGGTCATTACAACACCTAGATAATCTGACCATCCTTCGCCCATTTGCTCTGAATTCCCTAAGCAACCTGTATTGCTAGGCCCACCTGTCAGTCTGTTAGAAACACCATGACCTATCTCATGTATAATTACACCATTATCAAAATCACCATCTCTGTTACCACATAAGTACATCTGCATACGAGGCAATGATCCATCTGGTGGTGTAGCAAAATTTGCATTGCAACTACCACTACCGTCCTGTGCTTCTGCTCTCACCCAGTCATCACCATTGCCGTCTGATGTATAATTCTCAGCTTGGAAATTTCCTGAGGCCTCATCAAAGCCATAGTTATAAAGTATATCATGGGTTATATTACTCCAGTAAAAAACATTAGTCAAGGCAGCATCTAAAAATTCTACTGGATTACCATCTACGTCTAAAGGAAAATCAAACTCTAGATCAGTACCTCCTTCAGCTCTATCGTCATCTCCACTTGGCGCGTTTTGAGAATCACTATCATCATAAGCATCTACATTATTTCCATGTGTCGTTGTATAGTTTTCTTCACCTATAGTATGCCAGCCATTGGGAGAAGCTGCAGGATTATCTAACCAAGGTGCAGTGACAATTTCTCTGATACCAAAATTCGGACTTTCCACGGGTACTGGATATACGTTGTATGTATTCGGAGCCATTGCAATGAACTGCTTAGTAGCTCTTGTTGATTTGTGATATTGAGTAAGGTTTTCCTCAGCATGATTATATTTACAGTCAGAATGATCGTGATTACAACTTACTATCCAACTTATTTCTTCTAGAATTTTACCTGTTCTAGCATTAACTATATAATTTATATATTCAGATGCATCTAGAGACTCTATAGCTATATCCCATGCTAGATGTATTTCTTTATTATGTAAATAGTAAACTAGTCGCGCAGGAATTTTATTCAATGCAATTTTGTCAGCCTTGAGGATTTGTTCTTGGTTTATTTGTCCTGTATTACTCAGTATTTCTATTTTGCCACTTAGATCATACTTTTTGTAAGAAGCGATTGCTTTTACTGCATTGGTAGCAGAAAGATTAATTTTTTCATGTACTCTATAATTCTGAAGACCTCTTATAAGATTAATATTTATATGCTTTCCTCCTGCTGTATGCATATGTACGGAAGCTGAGCTATTAAAAATTTCTATACCATTTATAGACTGTCTAAAATAAGTATGAGAAATATTTTTTGAAGTATAAGCATCCGTTGATACAAGATTTTGAACGTCACTAGAGAGATATCCTTTCTTATTTATCGCTTCGGTTTGTAGAAGGTTTTCTGGACTGATTTGAGCATTGACAATTATTGGAGTTATTGTAATTAATAATACCCAGAAAAAACTATTTATTAGTTTTAATTTCATGTAGATTGTTTTCTTGGTTAAAATGTTATGACTAGTTAGGTATGACGCTGCTATAATAATCATCGTAAGCTACTATTTTTTTTTATACTTTTTAAGTTTTATTTCTGTAGAATATTAGAAAATGTCTTGATAAGAATGGTCTCAGGAATCCTGTAAATTATTTAAATTTATATTGTAAATCGATTACGGTCAGATTACAGTTAAATGTGTTTTCCTTAACAACTAATTATATAGTATTATTTATTGATTACATATACCATACTTATATAATATTTGTATTTTTAAAACCACCTCCTTAAGTATAGTTTACATATAGTTATTATTTGTAAATAAATGCTAAATTGTATCTAGATGAAACGAGTTATGATTATCGGATGCTGTGGTGCTGGGAAATCTACTTTTGCACGTAAATTAAAGTCGCTGATTAATCTAGAAGTTATACACCTTGATCAGTTTTATTGGAATCCTAACTGGGTAGAAACAGAAAAACCTGAATGGGAGATGAATGTTAAGGAACTTGCCGATAAAGAAGAATGGATTATAGATGGAAATTATGAGGGAACAATGGACTTACGAATTGTAAGGGCAGATACTATAATATATCTCGATAGATCTACTTTATTATGTCTGTGGCGTGTTCTACTAAGAACTGTGAAAAATTTTGGACAAGTAAGACT
>CAYYWZ010000106.1:0-8982 GCA_964475415.1 uncultured Saprospiraceae bacterium
AAATAAAAGGAGATATGGGACTAGCCATGAAGCTGCAATCTCTATTATAGGATTAGCAATTTAAAAGAAACCGAAGGGGACATGAGCATATGCTTTTGTTCCCTTTTTTTGTATTTGTATTTTGGAATTGTTTTAATATCAAGTTTTTTTTACTAGAATTATCCCAACAATTAGCAGTCTTTTGTAAAAGACATTTTTTAAATCATTATAAAACCATTAGGATGAAACATCTCTTACTCTCCTTTGTATTTTCATTTCTCTTTATTCTGCACATATTAATAATCTCTGTTCAGGAGAATACATATTAGAATTCATTTCTGATATTGAGGTATGCGAATTGACTTCTTTCATAATTATTGATGAGGAAATTCCAGATATAGAATTATATAGTATTTCTAATCCAGAGTTTTGTAGAATTAGTCAGTCTGTAAAAGAAGTAGATGGTTATGGCAATATAGTGCTAGTAAACGAACCTAATATCAATTATGTATGGAGTAATGGTACAACAGGAAGTTTTATTAATGGATTAGGTCCCGGCACCTATTCTGTAACCGCAACTGGACAATTAGGTTGTGAGAAAACAGAGAGTTTTACGCTACAATGTTGTGAAGCGTATATTGAATATCCTGAGGAAGAAGAACAAGGAAGTGATGTACAAATAGATGTAGAGGACTTTTATATAACTCCTACTTTTATATATCCGGATGAAGGAGCAAGTGATGGATCAATTTTTTTAAATTTGGGAGGAGGATCAGGTAATTATGTAATTACTTGGTATTCTTCAAATAATATAATTTCAAATCAAGAGGATCTTGTAAATGTTCCTTCTGGTGTATATACAGTTTTCATACAAGATGGCTGTTCATCGCAAACCTTTAGAATAGAATTATTTAATTGCAATGAAGATGATTTTATGGACTTAATTAAATTTGATATAAAGAGACATCCATGTTATCAGGGGGCGAAAAATATTACACCTGGAATAGTTTGTATAGACTTTACTGCATTTTTTATAGCCACTTTCAAAAAAAGAATAGTATTTAGGTCAATTGAGTTTACACCTGAATACCCTAAGCATTGTTTTGATGATGTATTAGACGATTATTTTTGCTATACTACATTGTTGAATTGTAGTGATGTAAATACAATTATTGGAATTTGTGCAGAATTAGAGAATCAAGCCGATGCAACAACTGAGATTACATATGACTCTGAAAACTTCACATGTACATCGATGCTTTCTTGTGATGGCGGTACGCCACTGGAAGTAGAAGAATTAGCAAATGTTGAATTTTATGGTGTTTTTGATCCTGAGTATGATCCAGATTTTCCATGCAGAGGAAGGGCTCAATGTCCTTTAGATGGGTCTTACTTTGATAAGCCAATTGAAGGTGATTTGGTTTGTGATGAGATTTTAGTCCAAACTGGTGATTCGGAATGTACAGTTAAATGTCATTGTGAATTTAATGGGGTGAAAATTAATGATTATGCTGTAGTTATGACAAATTATGATTGTGGTGAAGTTGTTTATAATGCAGATGGTACACATGGTTCAGATGGAAATAGTAAAGGTTGTAATGATCCTCAAAAGCCAATACCTGATAAAGCAGTGATTTATGACGCCTTTTTACATGATCAAGATGAGTTTTGTGCAGATTCATATCTTGATATAACTTATCAAGTACCTAATTCAGAGACTGCAACAGAAGATGATATCTGCACGGTTTGCATAAGATGTGATGCTGATAATGAAAACTATATGATTAAAGGTGTGGCCGTAGGTTCGGATACTTATTTTAACCATAAGGGACAGTGTGTTACACGATATTTTTGTTCATTTGGAGGTTACATTTTTGGCAATGATAATATTTTGCCATTTAAATTTGAAATAGAAGGAAATTGTTTAACGGGTGAGCAAGATACTTTTGTAGAAAGGAGAATCTCAGATCTTGAAATAAACCAATTTGTAGCTTTTCCCAATCCATTTAATAATGAATTATTTTTATTGGGAAGCTCTAATAAAGATAAAAACTTTGATATTAGAATTTATGATATTAATGGTAGTATAATCACAAGAATGGCTAATTTGAAATTTAATTCTGAAAATGCTATTTCAACAGCTAACTGGCCACCTGGACTATATCAAGTAGTTTTTATTTCTAATAATGATGAAATTAGTTATGAGAAAGTTCTAAAACTCTAAATAAGAGAGGAATTTTGTTCTAGCAATGTCCTTATCAATATATAGTTCAATATTATTTGAAAACATAGTCTATTATGTCATATATTTATCTTTTTACTTTAAACTTTGTTAATTAAAGGTAAATATTGATGAAAAGGATCTTTTTTTTAATGCTGTCATTCTGGTTTTCTTGCTCTTTGTTCTCACAGGTTAACACATTTCACAGAATCTATGACAATGGAAACCGTGATTATACTGCACTAGCTATGGAACCGCATAGCGCTGGATATTATACTATGAATGCTGTAACAAGAAATGATTCTATAGTTGCTATAAATGTGGCAAGCCTAGACAGAAAAGGTGATGAGGTTTGGAATAAAGATATTACTTACGGTGATTCAGAATTGTCTTCAATAGGTAATTTAGTTGTTTTAGAAGAAGACACGCTTTCATTTACCATACGTATAGATTCAGATATTGAGAATAGAAATATTATTACAAAGTTAGATCCTCAAGGGGATATTTTTTGGTCCAAAGCAACAGGGGGATTTAATGATGTTGTTTCAAATTTTTTCGATCAGAATATTGGTAGAAATTATGATAATACAACTATAAATATCTCGAATTATCAAACAGATAATAATTTTTACTTACATGCGATGAATATCGCCAAAAATGGAGAAATTAAGTGGTCTCATAGATCATCGTTTACAGATACTAGTTTGTTTACAGCTTTATCATTGGCTGTTGATTCTGATTTAAAAGTAGATTCAAGTTTTTCAGTTTTAACAAAGGTATTACAAGTTACCGCTAATCCTAAATTGACATTTTCGAATATAGGACTTATTAAATTAGATTCGTTAGGTTTTTTGAACTTTTCATCTTCTTACAGAATTGATAGTTTGAGATTGGATCCTTTGGGCATAAAAACATTTAGAGATTCTTCTGATGTAATAACGGGTTATTATAATTTATCGGATAATACAAATGCTGAGCACGGTTTTATTGTGAAGCTAGATTCTCTTGGGGAAGTTATATGGGGTAAGAGAATTTCTCTAGGTAATGATTTTATTCGAACAAGTATAAATAGTGTTTCTGAATTGGAAAATGGTGATATAGTTGTAGGTGGAACTGTTGAAGATGAATTAAATAGTAATAATTATTCAATATTAATCAGATTAGATCAAACTGGAAAAATTATCTGGCAAAGATCTTATACTAGAGAGCAAACTATAAGATACTTCGGAGAAGTGCATGGAATAGAAGAATCAGGATCAATTTATTACACTAACGCTGTAGATACAGCTACAATAAATGATACTCTCAGGATTACTAACGTTAAGCTACAACTTATTTCTGTTGATGAAATGGGAGCCTCTATGTGTGAGGACACAATTTCACAGAATATCATATCAGATCTGTTTTTTGAAAAAGATACGTTGATTGCTACAACTGTAAATGATACTATACTAGTTGATATCGAAAGTGAATCTGAAACTTTTAGTGGTTACGATATTCCAACTCTAACCCTACTAGACACAATGTTCTGTCCTAATGATCCGATCTTTGTAATAGAAGATGCAGAAACGGAAGGCGCAGTAGGATATGTATGGAACACCGAAGAAATAACTCCATCTATTACCGTAGAAGAAGAAAGTAATCCTAGTGTTATCGTAACGATGGATCACGATCTAGGATGTTATATACTATGCGATACGGCAATAGTAGCTTATCACGATACAGTGATGACTGGAATACAGCTCAACACGGATGCGTTTTGTGAAGATAGGACAGTACGACTTACTGCAAGTATATCTCCTGGATTAGCACCATATTCAGTCTTATGGTCAACTATGCAAGAGGATTTGAGTATTGTAGTTCCTCCTACTGGAATGTATTCAGTCTCGGTAACAGATGCTTGTGATATCTTAGCGACTGCAGAGATTACAATAGATGAAAGTTCCTTGCCACAACCCGACCCTATAAGTATTTCTTTTGATCCGCAATTATATTGTAATACAGATCAGCTACAGTTAACAGCTGCTGGAAATAGTGTTCAGTACACTGAGTTTGAATGGACAGATGCTGCTGGGAATGTATTGGTAGGAAATACGGCTGTTATTATTGTTCCAGATTTTGGGACTTATAATGTTTCTGCATTAGATGACTGTAATTTTGAGGTAAGTGCTACGATTACAATTTCAGAAGCAGATCTTCCTGATCCTGAAGATGTATTACTCCTATTTGATGCAGATAGATACTGTTCGACAGGAGATATTGTATTGTTTACGGAAGGTGGGGATCTTTCCAATATAGAATTTCTAGATGCTAATGGTACAGTAATAGGCCAAGGGTCCACAAGTCAAATGGTTCCAGATTTTGGTACGTATGCTTTTACTGCCTTAGATGCCTGTAACTTGGAGGTAGGTGCTCAGATTACTATTTCAGAAGATAATTTACCTACAGCTACTATTTCTATAGAATTAAGAGATTCTCTATTATGCGACTTAGGTATCATAACCTTAGAATCTACGGTGAACAGTGACATTTTCAATCCATCTTATATTAGTAATTTTATGTGGTCCACAGGTGCTACTACAAGTGCTATAGATATAACAGAGTTTGGACTCTATACGATTACTGCGGAATATTGCAATGTGCCGATAGCTGCAGAGATAGATGCAACTCCTGATCTAAATAATATTGTTTCTTGGCCTAATGTTTTTGCTCCACAAGGAGGACAGGATGTGGAAGAAGATAATCAGTCGTTTAGACCTTTTGTAGAATGTCCAGAAGCGGTAACAGATTATGAACTGAGAGTATACAGTAGGTGGGGCCAAGAGATTTTCCAAACCAATGATGTAACTGAGGCTTGGACGGGAGTAGAAGACGGAAATAGTGCTCCGGCCGATGCTTATGTATATTATTCAACGTATACAATTTCTGGTGTATCTACTCAGGTAAACGGTACAGTTACCCTGCTTAGGTAAGGAAATATAGCTTTTGTAGAAAAGCAAGTAAGATAATTATGCCATTCCACTATGATCTAATTATTATAGGAGCTGGTCCTACTGGTATCAGTTGTGCTATAGCTGCTCATAAGGCAGGCTTGTCTTATCGTGTTTTAGAAAAAGGTGTACTTGTCAATAGTATATATAATTTCCCATCTAACATGACCTTCTTTTCTACTTCTAAAAAATTAGAGATAGGAGATATACCTTTTATAAGTCATACAGAAAAACCTACTAGGAAGGAGGCATTAGAATATTACAGAAGATTAAGCGAAAAATATGAGCTGAATATAAGTTATCAGTCTCGTGTAAATGAAGTGAAAAAGGAAGGTGATATCTTTATACTTGGTACCACAAGGAAACAATTTTTAGCTAAGCACATTATTGTGTCTACTGGTTTCTATGATCTGCCTAGGATGTTATCTGTAGAAGGAGAGCATCTGCCTAAGGTAAAGCACTACTACGATGATGCACATCCCTATATAGGAGCTAAAATAGTTGTTGTTGGCGGTGCTAACTCTGCCTGTGATGTTGCTTTGGAAACATGGAGTAAGGGAGCGGATGTTACGCTGGTTGTCAGACAGCCAGAATTATATCATAAAGTAAAGTATTGGATTCTTCCCAATATCCAGAACAGGATCAAGGAAGGTTCGATAAAGGCATATTTTAGCTCTAATGTAAAAGCCATAAGACCTTACGAAGTAGACATAGAAACACCTGAAGGGGCGATAACTATAGAAAATGATTATGTACTAAGTATGACAGGATATCTTCCGGATTTTGAGTTTATGCAATCCCTAGGGATCAACTTAGATAAAGAACATAAAATACCTCAGCATAATCCTGAAACCCTAGAGTCAAATGTTCCTAGTATCTATATTGCTGGAGTTATAGCAGCAGGTAAACAGACCAGTAAACTGTTTATAGAAAACACAAGAGATCACGCTGATCTAATCATACAGGATATTGTTACAAAGAAGTCAGAAAGTTTGCCTTAGTGTGGATTAATGACCACATGTTTGAACAGAGCAAAATCCTATAATCTTCTAATCTTACAACTCCTAATGCTGACAATTTTAAATTTAAGCGTAATTACAATGATTTTAATACCGAAGGAATAGTGTCAAAAAGTATTTATGCTATTCCAATTATAAGGGTAGCAGACGAGGCTAAAGCCTCGGGTACATTAAACACATATGAATTTATTCCATGTAATCTATAAAGAAATATTAAAACAGAAGCTAGCTTGTATTACGATGGTTTATATTCAACAAAAATTTTGAATGTTACATACATGTGATATTTACTAATATAACAACTACCTAAAAGATTTAGAAAATCACTTAATAAATATTCCACATATGATTTCTACCTTCCGTCTTTAGAAAATAGTTGACATTAAATTTTTATAAATATTCTATCTACCCAATTCCGGGTATAAAATATGATCAAATAGTAATTAATCGCATATTATACATACCTAAATCTGGGTAAAATATGGTATGTAATACATTACAGTAAAATTATATTTAATTTTTTCCTATATAAATAATACCAATCTTAATTAAAATTTAGATGGAACTAAATTTTAATTTATTGCATTCTAAAAGAGAGACTTGTCATAGATTTCTTTCATTTTTTTGATTAAATGGCGCACATAACTGCCCAAAAATCAATGATTTAAATAAAAATCCGACAATTTTCTGTATATTAAATTTTTATTCAACTATAACTAACAATGAAAGCATGATCCACTACAATCTCAAGGTTAAAATCGTTTCTGTCACACCTACTTATGTTACTATTCTACTGCTATCTAGCAGATCTAAAATGAGAATGAAGACACATGCTTTTGTGAAACGAGTAGAGGAGGGGATCTACGAACCCTCTAACCCACAGTTACTCGATAATATAAAAGTTAAGGAAAACTAAGGCTAGTTTCTACAATTAAGTCTGGTAAGTATTTAAAAATCTCATTTCAAATTTTGATTTGTATAATTTTATGAAAATGAACGATTGTGAAAATCGTTAAGTTTTCTTAATACTATTTGATACATAGTTGGTTCAATATGAATATTTATATAAAGGAATTTCCGAAGTTATTTACATTAGTTTTTTTAATTCTATGCTGTGTTCAATGTACCGTTTCCAAAAATTCATTAGGTAAGTCAAATCCTGCAATTAGATTTTCACGTGATGGCGGATGTCAAGCCAAATGTTTAATACCAGTAGAATTCGCCCTACACATAGATACATTTTATGTTTCCACTGGTAGTAAAGAAGCTTTTTACCAAGGGACAATCGATACTTCTATTACAATATTTCCCAAATCTACAGAATGGGTAAAAAAGAAAGCTGACAAAAATTGTAATGCTTCTAATCCTGATGATTGCCTCGTTTGGTGTTTAATCGAAAATCCAGCTGAAGAATTAATCTTAACTATTGTGAGAGATACTTTTGAAAATAAGAATTTCAAACAATCCATCATTGAAATAAAATCAATCTTAAATCGAGGGGGATATACTGAATGGAAAGAAATATTATGCGAAAATGAAATTTCAAGTGATTTAATAGTAGCAATCCAAAAAAAAATGATAGCTAAAGAATTGCTTGATGCTGATGTTACAGGAATTATGAATAGATCGACAGAAGAAGCGCTATTTACTTTTCAAAAATATAATGGACTGCCTATTGGGCAAATAGATTTAGAAACTCTTGATAAATTGGATATAAATTATAGGAAACTAATTAAACGCAATTAATACCTCTCTCAGTTTTTTATAAATGGCAAGTAAATATACTTATTCGGGACTAGCGATAGTTTAGTGTTTTGCTATCTGTAGATACCCAGTTTCCCAATGTTCGGTGTTCAAAAAACATTAAATTACCTTGGTCAAAGATTCATCAAGATTACTTCATTTCCATATGCAATATTCTATACGGAGTTTGTATAGTATGTAATCCTTTAAAATTCTCCTTCGCCCTCAAAACCTGAATTTCCTCTAGATTGTCTACGGCCTTTTTTGCCTTTTTGATCTTCTCCTTTACTGAATTTGTAACTTAGGTTTAACCTTATCGTTCTCGCTCTCCACTGGAAATCTCCATTCTCGCTATAATCGCCATTCTCTATAAACCATACTCTTCTTCTACTATTAAATAAGTCTCTTGCGCTCAAGGTGGCATTCAGTTTTTTATTCAAGAAATCTTTACTTACTCCTAGATCCATAGTGTAGATACCACTGTATCTTCCTTGTGTCGTATTTCTAGGGCCTCTGAAGTTAAACCTTAGTTGAACATCTATATCCTTAGCCACGGTAAGCTTGTTAGTCATTCTTCCGTTCATAGTATATCCGTTAGCACTAAAGTCAGCTCTTACGTTCTCTCCATTTACTATCTGTCTAAAAACACTATAGTTACCATCTATTCGCCACCACTTAATACCTGAATAGCTAAAATTTAAATCTAGGCCATAGTCATCTCTCGTATTTAAATTTTGTGGTGCTGTTATAGTGTTACCATCTTCTCCAGTAAGCTGTATTCTCTGGATAACATTATTAGAGTGTCTCCAGAAAACACTAGAACTTAGGGTCGCATTTTCAAAATATTTCAAATGTCCTATTTCGTAAGAATCTGTATTTTCAGGATCCAGATCTGGATTGCCAGAAAAGAAGTTACGACTATCACTAAAAGTAAAAAATGGATTTAGATCTCTAAATCTCGGTCTTCTAAGACGCTTACTATAACTTATCTGGAAGGCATTAGTAGTAGAGAATTCATAACTAAAATGTG
>CAYYWZ010000107.1:0-8757 GCA_964475415.1 uncultured Saprospiraceae bacterium
ATTTGCTTTTTTATTGTAAATAATCCTTCTTCTCCTTTTACAAGGAGTTAACTTAATAAAAATCATACATGTCAAATTTAATGAACGAAGTAAGCAGACATCTAACGGATGATGTTATTATTCAGCTATCCAAGTAGCTAGGAGCTACTGACCCTAATCAGGTAAAAAGAGCTGCAGGCACCATTAGCGAACTTTTATTAACTGCTATTTCTAGAAATGCCAATAACCAAGAAAGAGGAGGTGGACTATATGGCGCTATAGAAAAAGATCACGACGGGGGAATCTTAGGTGATCTGATGGGTGTACTCGGAGGCAGAAAACAGGTATCAAATCCAAGCACTATGAATGGAGAAGGAATCATCAATCACCTACTAGGCAAGCAACAACTAGAGGCAGCTCAGATTGTAAGTCAAAATAGTGGACTACAAATCTGGAAATCTAATGCAATTAATCGCGCCAGTTATTATGGGGGTTGTCGGTCAGACAAGAAAATCTAACGGTCTTGACTTAGGCGGCCTTGCAAAAATTCTTCTAGGAGGAGGTCAGCAGCAGCAGCAGCAGCAGTCTAGAGGAAACACAAGTGTATTCGAGAAGCTTCTTGACAGAGATGGTGACGGAAGCATGATGGATGATCTATTAAATATGGGTATGCAGATTCTGAAAAAGTAATCTGGTTTACAAGGACTAAACAGGGGGTTATATCGGTAATGATATAGCTCCTTTTTTTAGTAACTTATTCCTATTTCACTCCTGTAATATATTTATGTAAAAAAAGATAACGACCCTACTGGATCGCTATCTATCTTAAAACTGATTATACTAAATACTTCAATAAGAATGACTTGCTATTTTTCTTTAGATCAAGTAGTCTACTATAAACTTACCGTCTCCCCTTGAAAGAAAGGCGACTTTTTGCCATCATTATAGATTACTTGATATTTGTAACTGTACGTATTTCCTAAGGCCACCTCCTTATCGACATAACTCATATCAGAAGCTTTAGATCTACTTATAGTGTATTTTCCTTCACTATTCTTTTTATACCAGACGATCTTATCTACGTCTTCATTTGCGCTCCAAGTCATCGTTATTGTATTTTCTGTAGGAATAAATTCTACTTCGACATTCTCAAAAGAACGCTTACTTCTTAGATTGATTTCTTTGACTATCTTAGACTCTAATCCAGCATCATCGATTGCATAGAATCGATATTTATATTTTGTATTTGATATTACAGTAGAATCTCTAAACATAAGTCCTGTATCTAACTTTTCTAAAATTGTTGTCCATTCTGATTGAGAGGTTTTTCTTTGCAATTTATGCATCACTACATCTCTAGAGGTACTTGGTCTGAGAGACAATTGTATATATCCGCGCATCACTTTATAATCACTTATCATTGCTGGTGAAGGAGGAATAAGATCTGGAAGTATAGCCGTAACAGGCTCAGAGAACTTGCTTCTCTTTCCATCAGAATCAATAGCTACAACCTTATATTCCTTTTTTTCATTAAGTAACTTTGTACTTAGTGTGTCTAGGAATATTCTAGAAGAATGAGATCTTCCATTCAATGACTTGAAAGTTCTATCATTAGAATCAGCGCTAAAAAGATAATATCCAATAACATCATCTTCGATGGCCTCATCCCACACGATGGTAACAACACCATTTGTATCACACTCAGCTTTAAGGCCTACCGGAGCACTTGGTGGATATACATCAACTGCATTACCGTTATACATGTCAGAATATGCTGTATTCCCGCTTTCGTCTACAGCGATCAGTCTAAAACTATGTATACCTTTTCTGTTAACTTTTAAAGTTTTTGTTCTTGCTGTTCCATCTGCAAATTTTATAATCGTGTTCGTACCATCACCGTGCATGTGCTCTAGATAATATTCTTTTACCTCTTCTGGATTTTCTTGTGTCCATTCGAATCCTATAGTTAGGTGTTCCTTATTTCTAACATGCATCATCTGAGGCTTCATAGGTGGAGTCTTATCTATAGCATCAACTTTCACCACTGGAGAGGGAATACTCTCATCACCAAAAGGATCCAAGCCGACTAATCTATAAGAATATTGTTTTCCAGTTTCCACAGCGTCTTGATAAGTATACTTATTAATCGTTCCTTGAAATTCTTTTTCTATCATTTGAACATAGGGCAGATCATTCAATCTTAAGAAATTTACTCCATCTGTAGATCGCTCTATAAAATACCCGCTATATAGATGATCATGAGTAGCTCTATCCCACTTAAGCACTAGCGAGCTTTCTTTAACCTCTATATCAAAAATTAATGGACTTACTTTTCTCGCTGGAAAAAGTACACTAGAAGAAGTAGACCTATATTTTCCACCTACTTTTACTCTATAGGCATACTTTTTCGTTCGATCTGAAATAGGTACTTCTAATCTAAGACCAGCGGCATCTGCAGCTTTGGAGTTTTTATCTGCGGCAAAATGTACAAGCGACCATCTGTTTCTGAAGTTATCAGCTTTTTCTAAAATATTTTCTGGTCCGTCATATAAAGAATTATCCCAATCTCTATGAATATTCTGTAAAACTACTACTAGCATATCCTGTGCCTCCAATTCTTCGGAAGCTAGTTGTTCTAGCGGAGCCTCCTCCATTGGCATCACCCGTTTAATTTCTTTAGTGACAGAACCAGATTTTTTAATCTCTACTTGTTCTACTTGTACCCCTAATTTTAACGCAGAGTACCATGCCTCTGGAGAACTAAACCCCCATCTTAATACATGCTTATTGCCATAATCTTTGGTTATCAATTTTATACTATGGTCCACTTCTTTTACATTCACTTCTTGTGCTTGCGAAAGAAGTTGGAAGTTTAAAAGAAAACATATAAAGAATAATATATTTTTCATGATTTTAATTTTAATATGATTAATTGTCAATAGGAGTAACCGAACCACTTAAAGTGGTTGGAGTAGCACCTCCTTCTATATCAATATCTTTTGCTTGTGTATAAAAATCTACTTCCTTAGCTGAACCCGGAATTAGTTCTCCATTTTCATATGACTTATTAGCTCTGAAGCGAACTCTATTTGACAAATTACCACCTGTAAAAAAGCCACCTCCGCTATGTAGTTTTGATTCTAGGATCACATCGAGATTATATCTTAAGTTTACTAATTGATCATGAATAGTAATATCATGTAAAGTCTGATGATATCCTTCATATCCCATTGTAAGACTCTCCCAATAAAAACCATGATTAGCCGAAATAACGGCATCTTCCAGAACTTTTTCTGTTACATAATACTTTATCTCTAGGTCATTATTATTAGCCATGAAAGTATTAATAATATCAGCATTAGAATAACTTGCTTGCAGCATAGTATTACCAGCAGATTCTACAGATACTAATCCATCTATTATGTCATCATTTAATACTTCCGTAAATGTATTTGGTGCATGCCAAGTATAATTAAGTCTATTAGGACTTCCATTTATCGAACTTGCATAAGGAATTGGAACTTCATCTGCAAAATCATTTATCCCGTCACCATCTGCATCTCCTACAGTAGGCTCTGCTTGGTTTTCTATGTTGTTATTATTTCCATCTTCATTTTCTAAATCATAAACTGTTACGCCATTCGGAAGATCTGTAGGTCCAAAAATATCTTCATAACATCCCGTCTCTTCTCCTATATATTCATCATACATATTCTCCCAGTAAGTTCCTAAAACATCTGCTCCTATACCTGTGAATAAGGGACTGTTCAGTAGATCTTCTATATCTACTCTCGCAGGACTATCATAGGCATTTCCTTCTGGACTATTATAACCATATATGTCTATCATGTCAAATCCTTCAAATCCACTTACTGTTAATAGATCGTAACTACCTTCTTTATCAGCTTCTATATTTACAGAAGCCATTTTATTTCCTAATAAGTCATGAGCACTGGTCTTGAAACTATACATGTATAATAGAATTTCTCCAAAACCCACCGCCATTTTAGGATCTAATAATTCTGTCTGAGTACTAATCGTATAACTGTTAGAGGCATCATATTCGTCTGCACTCGCTACCTGTTCTACTTTGTCTAATTCTCTCAATTTATCAGCTTTTTCGCTCTGCGCACCACCTTCAAATCTTCTAATTATCTGATAATAATAAGATTGCTCATTTTTTAATTTTGGTAAAGGAAAACGCAACTTTCGATCAATTGCATTATAGCTCACTTTGGTCTCCAAAACTATTTCGTGCGTATCAGCTTTTTTCAGTTGAGCAAAATAAGAACACGTTTGTCCACTCCCTGATTTTACAGGATAGAAATAAGCTTCTGAAAGATCACTAGCTGTATGCAAAAGCGCATCACCCTCTAACTCTCCTTGTAAAAAGAATTTCTGATTTTCGTTAGGCACTGTTTTTCCCATCTCGGATATGTATGGTGGTAATGCTGTAGTTCTAAAAGTTACTTCCCTCGTTTCTTCCCATACTTTTCCAAAGGAATCTTTCCATAATTTACCATCTGCTCCACGTGCTTGTACCGTAATTATCATTTTCCAAGTTGATTTATTATTATTACCATTAATTCTAGCTAGGGGCATCATAGGATTATATGTTGCTGTTCTTCCATTCCTAGATACCATATCATAGGTAAGGTCACGACTGATATCGCTAGGAAGGTCCTGTGTGTTATTAGATGCTATATCTAATGTAAATGTCTTAATAACCGGCTTAACAGTATGTGATCTTTCATTGACATCTACAACAGTAATATACTCATTAATAGGAATGGTAAAACTTACAGTAGGTTCTATAAAAGGATCCATATTATCTAAATTGGGCATTCCTTCTTCGGGATAACTTTCTGCAATAATTGGAAAATCAAAAGGACTCAATACTGGAATTTCACATTTGTTTCCTACTTCTATGTTCATCCTAGCATTCCCCTTTATAATCCCACCTAATAAATTATAACTTAGGTCCGCACGACCATCTAACCATGTGGGTTCTATACCTCCAGCATCGAGCATCATACCCGCTGATAGTTCCATTACTTTTACATCTATTTCTTTTCCAAACAACTTACCTTTTGCTCCTACTGCACCTTTTAATCCAGCATAAGCTCTACCGTTTGCATACCATCCGTCTATACCTATATCGTCTACAACCTCATGATCCATAATACATACACGACTTTCATCTTTAACCATCATCATATCTATTCCGGCAAAGATGGATAGACTAGCATATATAACGGCTTTAATTTCAGCATGTGCCTCTAGACCTAGACCCATAATAAAACCTTGTCCTGTAGAAGCTGCAGCAGGATCTCTCCCCTCTTCATCTAATCCACCACTATTGAAAGTGCCTTCAGAAGATGTAGATGTACCTCCAAATTCTTCTAAGTAAGGACCTGGCTCTGGCAATACCGAAGGCAGACCTTGTCCCATCATAAAATAGGTCGTTAAAGCCAACTCAGCAGAGACGCCTACATCACTTCCTCCATCATTATCACTACTATCCTCTTCTTCTTTAGGTTCAGCATCTGGATTTCCGAATAGCTCAGCTATATCTAGTTTGATACCCATGGGTCCTACATTTTCATCATAAGGATTACCTGCATGGTTATACCAGAATATATTATCACTATCACCATTACTTGGATGAGGAAAAAGTTGTTCGCTAGCCATCGCCATACCCATCGAACCTAACATACCATCGGCTCCTGCTCCTGATATAAGTCCGCCTAGTACATTTAAATAAATATTTGTTTGACCGATATAAGCAGCTTGTAAATTATTCCCTGATTCTTTTTGGAAGATGAGTGAGTTAAAACTTTGTCCAGATAACCATGCTGCATCTCTATTGGAATACGATGGTGCAAACAAGTATATCTGTCCATTTATACCTAACTCAAAAGTATTGTCCGCTCCTCCCCATGATAAAGAATTATCAGAATCTAACATGATAAACTTATCATTTATAATAGACATACTGGACTTAAAGACAAGGGTTTTTCTTCCGAAATCAACCTCAGGAATATCTTCTATATCCATATCCACAATTCCGTTTCCAGTCCCTTCTTGCGCCATAATAACATCTTCCAAATCTAGATTTCCTCCATACTCACAATTCCAATAGACTCCTCCTCCAAAGCCATTAAGATAAAGATATGGGGGAAAAGCAGGAATCCCAGGAGACCATCTTCCTATACCATCTACATACCACCATCCGTGATATTCTTCAGTTCCAAATTCATTAGGACTAGAGCTGCCATCTTCACCGTCAGGAGATCCATATCTTTCATAACCTGCTTTCAAGGATATATTAAATTCTCCAGCTTTCATATCTAATCCTAATTCTAAATCTCCATGAAAGCCAGTGCTGCCATCTTCATTATTTACAAGTTGTATATCACCATTAAAAACGACTGGAGTCTTTTCATAATATAATCCGATTCCTGTTACAGTTGGCCAGTTCGGTTTAAAAGTCTTTAAACCTCCCTCCAGCAAATTCAATTCTGAGAGTAGATTCATATGTAACTCTCCACCAAATGCTTCTTCGTCACCAAGAAAATTGACATCTAAATCAAAGTCAAATCCTATCTCCTCTAAACCTAAATCTGAAATACTGAAATCGTTAAAAGTTATAGGAAATCCTCCAAGCGTCTCTTGCTCTGAAGAAGATGGTGCGGGAGGTTCTGTATTCTCACCTGTATAACTGCTTTCCCATATAGGTCCTGAATAAGCAGGACCGCAACAGTCTTGATTAAAATCTAATCCAAAACCAAATGTTGTTCCAGTACCATCACTAACATCTTGTACAAAACCATCGGCACTATTAAAGTTAATCTGGAAATCTGCCAGGCTTATATTAAGATCAGGTATTATATCAGAAGATAGATCCATATCTACTAACTCCCCGATTTTCTCTGTTACATTAATATTAATTTGTCCTTTTAAAAATGCCTCTATGAGCTCATCATCAGGATCTGTCGAAAAAGAAACAAAAGAGTTAGGACATAGTCCCGCATCTGCAAAAAGTAAGGGTAAACTTACACTGCTTTGAGGTGTTGCAATTGCGTGGAATCTAAATTTCTTTTCTTCATCTTGGTCTATAACCGCCCCAAAATAAATGTAATCTTCCGTTCCTGTAATAGGCGTATTTATACTTCCAGATAATCTACCTTCTTCAAATGTATTTTGTAAAATCGAAAGTTTCAAAGTATCAAGACTGATACCCCACCCGTTGATATTATCTTTTCCTTTATCTACTAAATTTAATGCTTGAAAATCCACAGACAAACTATTATCAAAAATAAAGTTATGAATACCTACACCAAATCTTTCTACTGGAGCAATGGCTTCTATTGTTCCTTCTGTACTTTCTGGTTGTTCATAAAACTTTTCCGGTGGATAAATATTTATGTCTCTGAGATACAATCCCTGCCAAAATCTAGATACCTCATCATCCTCATCCATTAATCCTTCTGCAATATAGTTTTCTGGAAATTCCATTCCTTCAGGGTTTTCTTTTTCAGACATATCGAGATATCCATCTAAGAGTTCGAATCCCCAGCCATCTAATCCAGCAATTTGAAAACGATTCATGTTGATATTCATCATTATATGAGTCGCTTTCTTACTCTCAAGATTTGCAGCATCGAAAACAAAGTAAGGAGAATCTACTGCTGGATCTTTTTCTACTGTATATCCAAAGCTTGCTGCAGCTTTACCTTCTCCTATAGATCCATCATCATCTGGAACAAGCACATCTCTCGGGAACAAGATCTCACCCCTAAAAGCAAAACTCTCTAAACCCTCACAATTAAGCTTAAGGTAAGAAGCACTATCCATTAAAGCCGCGTTATCATCTGTATTCATTCCATACATCTTCATGTCTATCCCTGGAAGTTCCCATACCACATTTGCTGTAGGATGCAAAGTATATTCTGCTCCGAATCCATCAGGAATTATCGTCACGTCTGAGGCACCCATAGCAACGATAAAATTTTCTTTTTCGAACATACCTGAGAAATCTAACAACGTTACAATATCGCCTAAAGCCTTGTCTGGAAAAAATACCAATTGAGTTATGGCCATGTCAAATTGTGTTCCTTTCAAATCCCCTTTGTATCCAAGTGGAACACCTAATGCTTTACCAGCAATTAAGTCAGCTACTCGTTCTCCATTATAAATCAGATCTGATACAGCAGTTGCATCATCTCCAGAGATCGTTTCTTCTCCGCTTGTAATCGCGTCGGCTAATTCAGAAGTGT
Source organism: uncultured Saprospiraceae bacterium (assembly GCA_964475415.1). Classification (GTDB taxonomy): domain Bacteria; phylum Bacteroidota; class Bacteroidia; order Chitinophagales; family Saprospiraceae; genus CALCMJ01. The sequence goes on from CAYYWZ010000107.1 coordinate 8,259, forward strand.
CGTAAGTGCCTTGCGAATCATCTCTCGCTGTAACTACACCACTATAAACTCTTCCTTCATTATTAACTTTTATATTTGTAAATTCCACAGCTAGTTTCACACCTCCTAGAAAAGGTAAGGTAATCACCCCTTCTCCAGAAATTTCGTCACCACTTGTTTCTATATTTTCTAAACTGTGTATCGTATGAAATCCGATTTTAAATTCAGAAAAACTACTTGGATCTGAAGCATTATTTGAAGAAATCTCTTCTGTGTAATTTATATTTTCATAGCATTCTGCCATCTCATCATTGATGCCATCTCCATCCTGATCTGTTTCTGTTGAGATGTCATAAGTAGGATCATGGCCGTACCAGAAGGCATTGATATTAGAAAAATTATTTTCAAAGTAGGCACCATCCAATTCTACTATCTCTACTTGTGCTGCGTATAGAAATCCATCTACCAGTGGAACATTACCTATAGATTGGTTGTAAAATAAATTCCAATCACTTGTTGG
>CAYYWZ010000108.1:0-8268 GCA_964475415.1 uncultured Saprospiraceae bacterium
GTGACAAAATAATCTTATTAGAAAAATATATTTGTAAAAAGGGTAGGCAATTTTGTCTACTCTTTTTTTGTGGATTATATAGTATAAGATTTCTCGACTCCGCTCGAAATTATAGCCTATGTACCATCCTCCTAAAATAATGTTTTTACCCTTGTTCGCTTTTATCTCATCCTGTTCTAAATCTCTGCATACTTTTGATATCTTTTCTCTAACTATCCTGCATATTGGTATAGGCATAGAATCCACAATTAATATTTCTGTATCTACTTGCCTTGTTAACAAATCTGATAATTTATTAAGGCATTGATTCATCGTTTCTGTAAGTCGTTTCCTTCTTTTATTAAATTTTGTGCGATGGGGTAATTGACTTAATAAGTCAGTATAATCTGTTTTTAGTTTTGACCATAATAGATTCTCCGAATCAATCTGTAAGCATTCTGCCGTAATCGCTAAAGCTACTATTTCTAAATCCGTCATACTTGGTGGATTCGGATAAAATTGAATATTCCAGTCTTTACCAAAATATTCTTTGGTCTGTTTTTTTTAATGTTTGTTCAACTTTCAAGTATATTGTCTTCAGATCGTGCATATCATTATTATAAATGGGTTAGATAATTTATAATATACTGAATTTCAGTAATATGTACGATCTACTTTTTCTTTTTCTAATAGCTCAACGCGTACATAGTTAAAATAGAATAATGAAATACAATATATTTTGGTTTAGAAGAGATCTTAGATTGGAGGATAATGCAGGTCTTTATCATGCGCTAAAGTCCAATAAGCCGGTTATTCCAGTTTTTATTTTTGATCGAAATATATTAGATGATCTAGAAGACAGGAGTGATGCTAGAGTTAATTTCCTGCATGATACATTGACAAGTTTACAAGAAAAAATTAGAGATTTGGGTTCGGAGTTGCAGGTGTATTATGGAAAGCCGAAAGAAATATATCAGAATCTTCTAAAGCAGTATTCTATTGATACTATCTATACGAATCATGATTTTGAGCCTTATGCACATGACAGGGATCATGAGATTAAGAGTCTTGCTGAAAAAAATAAAACCAGATTTAAAACCTATAAAGATCATGTAATATTTGAGAAAGGAGAGGTGCTCAAAGATGATGGTTTGCCCTACACCGTTTTCACACCTTACAAGCGAAAGTGGATGAAGAAACTTAACTCTCGTGGTAAAGGCGTTAAGTCCTATTATTTTAAGTCTTATCCTACACTAAAGTACGCTGCTAATTTTTATAAAGAGGAAAAGTCTAAAGAAATTCCTAGCCTTAAATCTATGAATTTTGAACCAAGTGATATCGAGATCCCATCGAGTACTGTGACTAGAAAACTTATTAAGAAATATGATGAACAGAGAAATTTTCCAGCGATACAAGGCACGTCGAGATTAGGTATTCATTTTAGGTTCGGTACTATAAGTATAAGAGAGAAGGCAAGAAGCGCTCATAATCTTAACGAGGTTTACCTAAGTGAACTTGTATGGCGAGATTTTTATGCCCAGATTTTAGCCCATTTTCCACACGTAGTGCTCCATGCTTTTAGAGCTAAGTACGATAAGATTAAGTGGAGAAACAGCACTAAAGATTTTGAAAAATGGTGTGAGGGAAAGACGGGTTATCCTATAGTAGATGCAGGCATGAGAGAACTTAATGCTACAGGTTTTATGCACAATAGAGTTCGGATGATTGCTGCTTCATTTCTAACTAAGCATTTGCTACTGGACTGGAGAAAAGGGGAAGCATATTTTGCTCAGAAGTTACTAGACTTTGATCTAGCAAGTAACAATGGAGGCTGGCAATGGGCCTCTGGGTCGGGAACTGATGCAGCACCTTATTTTAGAATTTTCAACCCTTATACACAGAGACAGAAATTTGATAAGGATTATACTTATGTCAAAAAATGGGTATCAGAATATGGAACTGATCAGTATCCAGAACCTATGGTAGATCACAAAGAGGCTAGAGAACGTTGTCTGCGTGTGTACAAGGAAGGTTTAGCTGACCAATAAAATGAGGCGAGAGTATTTACAGGCTTAGTTTCTAATCGCTTTCCTTTTTTTGCCATCTTCTAGTTCAGATACTTTTTCTGCTATCCACTGTTTGTTCACCATGGATTCTGATTCTAACTCTTCTTTTATCTGACCTATTTTTTTTGTATTGTAAGGTCCTATCTTTGCGAGTTTTTTAGTAAACTTTAGATAGTTTTTATATCTTTTTTTTGCAGCAGGACTTAGTTTTTTTCTTCTAAGTACAGCATTGAAGGCTTCTATACTAGAAAGCAGTGGTTCTGTCTCTCCTAATTCATAATATACTGCAAGCAGCAGCGTACGACCATTGAGATCATAAAATAGATCATCTAGATTGACTTGGTTAAGGGTGAAGAGTGATTCTCCATATTGCTTCTGGTAGAAATAGACTCTAGAAAGGTTGAAGTTGATCGCATTCTCTCGCTCAGATTCTTGTAAATACTGAGAGTAGTTCTTAATAAACGATTCTGCCCATTCATAATTCTTTGTTCTCAGAGAGTAGAGTACAACGTTTCTAAATGTGATAGGGGAGATACGCTCATTCTTGATAATGATTTCCTTTTCTATAGCGTCTTGGTATAGCGAGAATAACTCATCTTGAAATTTTAGGTTCCCTTTGTTCACTTGTCGCACACAATAAGTAAGCATCGAATCATAGAAGAAGGTCTTATTTTCCTCATTGAAATCATTGAAATTTTTCCTAACTATTGTTCTAAGGCTATGATAATAAGACTCTTTATTAGGAGAGGTAAGTGTCCTTATAGCAAAATAAAATGCCTGCAAGAGTATCTCATTTTGGTAATTTCCTTTATCTAATAAGTTAAGTATCCTGTTTTTGAATAAACTAGGATCTTCTTCTTCGAAATACGCTCCCCAAAATAGCTGGATATAGAGGAATTTTAATTTTTCTGCTATGTAAAAAACATCTAGATGGTGTAAGGCTTTAGATAGATTGAATTTCTCTGTTTTAGGGACTTTTCTTTGTTTTCTCTGAAAGTCAAAAGTTAGTGTAAAATACAGATTCTCAATAGAATAGAGATTCATGTGGTACTCAGAAGAAAGTTCTTTGTACCGTTCTACAAGTTTCCTAGATTTTTTCAGTAACTGATTTGTCAATACTGGAAATGGTTCTGCTTTGAGATGTTCTAACTGGAAAATAGGTTTAGTTAGCTTCTTTTCTTGATAGATCTCTAGAGCTAAGAAATCTTCAAAAAGAGCAAGAAGTTTATTATTAAGTTGTCGGAATTTAGCATCGTCATATTGCTCAAAGGATACTTTTTGCCACAGATCTTCCTTTTTTACAACTGCTTCACTTTTGTGATTATAAGCGGCAATAATAGCATCGAATAAGAGGATAACATCTTCATTTACATTAAAGTAAGGAGACAGTAAATATTTGTTAAATCTGTTACGCTTTTTAGCCGACAAATTAGCAAGAACCTTATGTATTTTGATGTTTAACATTAAATAATTAAATATCTATAAATTACTGAATATCAGATGTAATCAAATTATACTATTTTATAATATTTAGGCTCAAGGAATTACGCATGTAAATATTGATAAATATATAAAATATTGATTTATAGTAGATTCAATATGTTGAATATAAAAATATTATAAATTAACAATTTATTTATATATTATTCCTAGATATGTTTTTTTTATTCGAATAAAAATAGTCATATTTGTATAGATTTTAACCAAACCTAACATGAACGGTCTTAAGTACTTGTTTTCTAACATAGTATTTGTTCTATTCTCCTCAGTGATTATAGCACAAACGAACCCCGGTGTAGTCAGCATATCTACTACGTATAGTGGGAATGGATCTGTTCTTATCGAATCTAAAATTAATCCAACTGTATTATATACTCAAGAAATGTTGGATGATCCATCATGGGGTGACTTTGATTGGACTAATGTAGCTGATGAAGTTTATTCATTCAATTATATGGCGCCAAACAATGATGTAGATATCTACATTCCAGTAGAGTACTATGTTCCTGGACCATTCAGCTTTATCCCGAAGCCTCAGTATACGCAGATTCATATTGTTGTAGAGCAATCTACCATAAATGCACATTCTGATTATGTCCTAGGGACTGGACCGGTAATCTCAGTAGAAGTATTGCAAAATGATGAGAGTTCTGATGGTTCTGTATTTCCGAGTGCTGTCTTACTAAACCAAGACATCACATCTGAAATAGATAGTGCTGGTATGCTCAACATTTATCCACTTTCTAACGATGCTAAGATGTATGCTCAATATCTTGTAGAGGATACTTTAGGTACTCATGCATTAGGTACAGTGGTAGTCATTCCACCCGTAGATACATTAGAAAATGAGTTTAAGTCTTATTTCACTACAAATAAGAAATCATTAGATTTTACTTTACCAGCTGCAGGTTTTGTGGTAGATGATAATTACAGTCCAAGCTCTGGTTCTGTAGAAAGTATGAACGATTTTACATTTACATACACACCTGACGAAAACTTCTCGGGTCTGGATTCAGTTCAATTTATAAATGCTGATGGCATAACAAGTACAACCTTTATTAAAGTATACGATGTAGCTTATAATAATTCAAATGTAAGAGATGATATAGTATACACAGCTGAAAATGCAGGTGTTACTTTCAACGTATATGATAATGACATAAAGCAGTTTAATATATCCGATTATTCAGATGAGTTAACCTATAATGGTAATGGAGAATTTTCATACACACCAGATGTGGATTATTCAGGTGTTAAGAATTTTTTCTATTCTACTTTTAACGGAATAGAAACAAGTACGGCTGATATTAAAATCATAGTAAGTGATCAAGCTCCTATAAATTATTATCAGTATACTTTCAATGCTATATATGAGCGTCCTAGAGTTATAGAATATCTCACTCCATTAGAAGGAGAGACGATACAGATAGTAGAATATCCGACTTACGGTGATCTTATAATTCTAGATGCTGAAGGAGAAGTTGCAGATAGTTGTTATTCGATAACTGGAGAAAATAAGATTGTATATATACCTCCACCAGGTTATGCTAACTATGATTATTTCAAAATAGAGTACTGTCCTACAGAAGGAAATTGTTATGTGTTAGATAATAGAATGCACGTCTTACCTTTTAATGGTGGTGATGAGTGCGTATGTGTAGATGATTGTGTTTGGGAAGGAGATGCGAATAATGATGGGAAAGTAACCTTGCTTGATCTTCTAGCTCTAGGAGATAGTTTTGGTTCAGTTATAGAGGCTAGAAATGATGTAAACTTTGGTGGTCCATGGTATGGACAAAGTTCTACAAGTGATGATTTTGCTAAGTATAGTGATGCAGATGGTGATGGTATCGTTTCAGAAAGTGATGTAGAAAGTATAATAGATAACTACGGAAATGAGCATAGTTACAACCAATATGAAGAATTAATACCAGCAGATTTCGCTGTAATTTTAGATCCTCAAGTATCTAGTGTTGATTCAGGTGATCTTCTCAGAATCGATATTATTGTAGGTAATGAAGCATTCCCTGCAATAGATGTACATGGTGTTTCTTTTGCTTTGAATTTCAGTCCTTCATTTGCAGATTCTGCATCCATGAATGTTATCTATAATAATGCTTCTTGGTTAAATCATAATGACCCTAGTTTATCTTTATCAGCTGTCCCTTATGATGGAAGATTAGAATCAGTAATTACAAGAACTACTGGTGCTGCTGTATCTGGAGAAGGTATTATAGGTGTTGCAGAGTTTATTGTGGAAGAAGAAGGAGAAGGCTTCAGAGGAACAGAAGGTGAGCGTTACATAGATATATTGATCTCTGACATTGTAGTGTCTGACAGAAACGGTAACTTATTAAAACTGCCTAATAGTTCGACACAGGTATTATTTTCAGATAAGGATGTCGATGTTGAGAACCCTGAAGAAAAAGAAAATTTACTGTTCGTTTATCCTAATCCTACGAACGGTGATCTTAATATCTTCCTTAATGGAGATGAGAACATCAAGTCTATGCAGCTTGTAAATACAAGTGGAGTAAGTATGCTTCGTAAAGACAATGTTAACTTGTCTAACACAAGCTTAGATCTAAGTCACCTTATCCAAGGTTTCTATTTCTTACATATTATTACAGATACAGAAAGCTACACGCAGAAAGTACAGCTAGCATTTTCTAAATAAAAACATTGCTAAGGCAGGAGTTTATTTATGGTTGTATTTTGTTATGCACTTGATGTTTATACCTAATATGAGGAAAAATTTACTGTTCTTAATAATTGGTCTTTGCTCGATTTCTTGTAATGAGAGGGAAACTGATTTTGAACTTTGTGGGTTTGGTATTGTAAAGCCTTATTACTTCACGGGCCTGGAATACAAAGGAGAAATATATCAGATAGAAAAGGAAATAAAAGAACATTGGGTAAGCCCTGAAACCAATAATAATGGAATTGCCAAAGTAAGATTTAAGGTTAATTGCCATGGACACATTGGAGATCTGCATTATGAGGAATATGATACAAATTATGTTTAGACGCAATTACATGAAACTATAGAATCTCAACTTATAGAAAAGGTATCCCAACTTTCGGATTGGATACCTGGAGTTAATGAGCTTCTTATCATTCAGAATAGCTGAAGGTAACATAATAGAAATTCTTCCTAAATGATGAAATGGATTAGACGATTACTCTTGTACCCATTAGTTGCGGTAATCATATTGATAGTTGTATTCTTATTTTTCAATCAAGATCTATACTATAGTTTTAAAGGATATTATGGATCACAATTACAATGGTTTGGTTATGAAGAAAAAGGAAATAGAATAATCCAAAAATCTATAAATAAACTCGACAACGTCGGTGCCCAACTGTACCATGGATATTCAGTGCAAAATACTAAAAATGGAAACTACGATGAGTCTATAAGGTATTTAGATAGGGCGGCCAGTCAGAGCCCAGAGAATGTTGATGGTTATTATGGTTGGTGTTTGTTATATTATTATAGAGATTATGATAAGGCGCTGTTTCATCTTGAGCGGTTAGATCGTTCTACACCTTATATAGATTATGTCGGAGATGATAATATTTTATATGCAAAAGGATTGTGCTACAAACAAAAAGGGGCTTTTGCTAAAGCCTTAGAATTATTCCAGTTGGCCATTGATTATGAAATAAAAGAGCATGGAGAAAATTGGGTTTCTCATCATATGTTATTTCAGACTGGGCGAGCATTGCATTTACTTAATAGACAATCGGAGGCAATAGAGTATTATAATTCAGCAATCCAAAGTTGGGAGGGTAGCTCAGAATCATTTTATTATAAAGGATTAGCGGAAATTGAATTAGATAATAATATAGGATGTAAAATTTAAATACAGCACTTGAAAAGGTCAGAAAAGGAGAAAAGAGTTCAGATTCCTATGTTCGATTATTTGATGAAATCTATGTAGGTCAAGTAGAAGAAATGATAGAGCTTAAATGTAAGTAATAATTGCCTTGTGAAGTCGTATTACAGATCTATTTCTTTTTCATCTAGTAGATTCTGAAAGCATTCTATAAACTTGCCCACATCCGAACCATCCATTAAAGCATGATGTACATGTATAGAAACGGGCATAGATTTCTTGCCTTTATTATCTGTCATTTTTCCGAAAGATATTTTAGGGCAACTATCCTGAATATCTAAATTTCTTGCATGAGATAGTGCTGTAAACTTTATCCAGGGCAAGGAAGAAAAATGAATAACATCATCTCCAGATATTAAAGGGAGTAGCTGATCTGTATTTCTAACACGCAGTATTTCTATATCTGCTGCAGCGATAAATTTTGTGATAGCCTGATGATATGCTATGTAAGAAAATCCAAAGGTTCCATTTTCTCTATTGATAGTAGCAGATGCATTGATCACATCGTACAGCAAAACTTCTCCATCTTTTATTCTATACCTAAATGACTCTAGAATATTTGCTGCCCTTATCGCTTTGTGGAGATAATACAAGAAAAACGAAAACTCTCGTGACTTCGCAATTTGATAGGCATTGGTAACATCTACATCTACTGTAATCCCAAAGAAGGGCTCTTTATAATTTTTAAAAAAAATAAAATGAGCCTTTCTTTTCCACAGGTCTATATCTATCTTCTTATACATTTACACTTATCTATATGATACCTTTGACCTTTGACATAGAAAAAAAGAAAAAACTATGAATTGTGTGGTCACTTATAATAT
>CAYYWZ010000109.1:0-7671 GCA_964475415.1 uncultured Saprospiraceae bacterium
AAATTCAAAAATATCGTCATGAAATTTCTTAATAAATACATTGTCCAATCAATGTCATTAATAATCCTTTTTATGCTAATCTTAAATGGTTGTACCAATGAAGACAAATTCATAAATGAGAAACTAAATGATGAAAATTCAAAACTCAATAAAAGTTTACAATTTCCAATTCGAGCGGAGTATAATCCAATCCCTCTTAGCAAGAACTGCAATAAAAACGAAACGATAAAATTTAGAGTTCCGAAACCAAATTTATTCAAACAATTAGGACAAACTTATACCGATAGTATTAAGCATAATATAATTGTATATATAAATAATATTAAAGCTGAAGAGTTTATAATAAACAACAATTTTTATGAAATTAAAAAAGGAAAAAAGCAACATAAAAACTATAAATGGATTGAAATTCCTAAATCAATATTCGTGGAAATGAAAATTGACAGCGGAATTGTAAAACTAGAAATGATTTCAAATAATGAATTAATTGACAGTTATAAATGTAGATTTCTGTTTTTAGACGATGAAGAAATAATTGAAGTATTTAAAACTTCAGATTATAGCTTTTCAAGTGAATTCGAACTTTATAACAACTATAATTTCAAATTTAGTGAGACAGGTGAATATATAGACAATTTTAAAAGTAAATTCAAAGTTCAAAAACTAAAAGATCAATACAGTGTAACAAGTGAACTTGAAGGAAATACAATTTTTAAACTTGAAAATTATAACACTGATTCTGAAAAGAGAATATTTCATACAAAAGTACCGAACATACAAAAAATAATTTCATACATTCCATTAGGCTTTGAACTCGTAGAGAAAGAATTAGAATTTCCTAGTGTTATTTATCAAGTTACAGAAAAGAACCTAGGAAAAAGAATTGGGTATAACATTTTAAAGTATCCAGTGGGTGAGAAGCAAAGCATCATTTTTAGCAATTGTGTAATGGAAACTAAAAATAGTGAGATGTTTTATTATTCGCAAATTGAATCTTGGTCGTTTGAAAAATAGAATAAAAGTGCATAACATCGTGTGATCACAGCATACCCTTCGGGATACGCTGGATATACGTATTCCGTTACTCATAATAAGGATAAACACTTAAGTCTATACCTAAAATCATAGCCAGGAAAAAATAGACAAAGCCCCAAATCAAATTAATGGAAATGAGATTCATTACTATTCCTGTCTTTGTCATGTCATTTATTTTAAGTAATCCTGATCCAAAGACAACGGCATTGGGAGGAGTAGCTACAGGTAGCATAAAAGCACATGAGGCAGCAATGGTAGCTGAGATCAAAAGTAAATAAGGGTGAACATCTATAGTCATAGCAATAGGGGCGAGTATGGGTAGTAGCATAGCTGTGGTAGCCAGATTAGAAGTTATCTCCGTAAGGAAATTGACACTTACAATAAGTACTAATAGCAAAATGACAAGAGGTAGATTCTTTAGCAATTCAAACTGACTGCCGATCCACTCCGCAAGGCCAGAACTTGTAAATCCAGCAGCCAAGGCCATCCCACCTCCAAATAAAATTAGTACTCCCCAGGGCATTTTCACTGCTTCTTTCCAAGTTAAAATATTCCCTATCCTACTTTTAGTAGGAAGAATGCACAATAGTATACCAGCTGACATAGCTATGATCGTATCGTCCAACTGTGGAACAAAGTTTTGTAACCACTGTCGAAATATCAGCATCAACGCCATCGTGGCAAACACTACAGATACGACCTTCTCTTCATGACCCATTGGTCCTAATTCAATTTTGAGGCGATTGATTTCCTTTATACCTCCAGGAAACTCTTGCATTCTAATTTTAAATGCAACTCTTGTTAGATACAACCAGGCTATAAATAAAAGAGTACAAGAAATCGGCAAACCTACAGATAGCCACTTGGCAAAACTGATCTCGACATTATATAGTTCTTTGATGACCCCTGCAAAAACCAAATTAGGTGGCGTTCCAAACAAAGTGGCAATTCCCCCTATTGAAGCACTATATGCAATGGCGAGCATCAGCATTTTACCAAAAAGGGTGTTTTCATTTTCTTCTGTATCAGGATGGTCTTTTAGCTGCTTGACTATGGCTATACCTATAGGTAGCATCATTACACTGGTAGCTGTATTAGAAATCCACATAGACATAAAAGCCGTCGCCAGCATAAAGCCTAAAGTTATCCTAGATATACTCACTCCTACAAATGAGATGATGTTTAAAGCTATGCGTTTATGCAGGTTCCATTTTTCTATTGCTATGGCAAGAAAGAAGCCTCCCATGTATAGGAAAATATACTTATGCCCATAAGCTGAGGTAGTTTCTTGAAGACTCATAGCCTCTGCTAGTGGAAAGAGTATAATAGGTAGCAAAGCAGTTACAGCAATATCTGTGACCTCAAATATCCACCAAACTGCAATAATAAATGTAGCGGCTAAGACCGCCACACCAGCCTGCGAAAGACCATCCGGCTTAAATAAGAATAGGATGATAAAATATCCCAATACACCAATAATTGCTGTAATCTTCTTCATCTGCTAATTAATGATAAAATATATGACAAATAAACTTAAAATTGAAAGAGGGATACCTATGGCAGGCATGGCAATTGCCAGATTTGGTTTTATATTTTTATCTGCTGTCATAAATGCAATCGCATTCATAGATCCTATGGCAGACCCAAGAACGGCTATTTGGAATATGAGATTACTAGGCTCATAAAACAAACGTCCGGTAAGATAGATTATAATCGGTGCAACCAACAACTTATAGGATTGGCCCACGATCAATTCTCTTTTCAAATTTTTGAAGGACTTAAGTTCTACTTGCATTCCTATCGCCAGCAATGCAACTGCACTAAAAGGAGAGACTAATAAACTGATAATTTCTTTTGCTAAAATTGGTAATGTTACATTTATCAAGTTGAGAGCTAAAGCCAAAACAAAAATCAGAAAAGGAAAAAAAGTCAATATTCTTTTCATCACTTTTGTAAATGACAAAGCATTGTTACTATACTTAAATAATAGTCCCATACCTACAGTATTAAATACTAGTATGGTACCTCCCATACTAAGTAAAACTCCATAGGACAAACCCAAGTCACCATACAAAGACTCAAAAATGGGAAAGCCTACAAATGAAGTACTACTTATCCCCCCTGTCAATATTAAAGCTTGAGTTGATTCCGTTTCAAATTTCATTTGTTTTCCAGCTATAGAAAAATAAATCCATCCAAAAAAGAAAACTAAAAAAGGACTAATAGACAACCACAATAGCCCGATAGATAATTCTAATTCTGGAATATTTAAAAGTGTGATGAGCGGTATAAAAAAGTATATAATAACCTTGTTAAGTAATGCTGAATGCCTTTTATGGACAAGCCCAGACTCTTTTGAAAAGAATCCTACCACAAGAAAAAGCAAAAGAATTATTACTCCACCCATTATCTAACTAAATGCAAGAAAGAGGTTCCTGTTTTAATAAAAAGGAACCTCTTCGAATTAACAAATGAAAAAACTATATCTAAAAACTAATAGTCCCAGTCATGTATAAGTATCTACCATTAAAGCCAAACTGGTTTGAGTTTCTAGAGTATGGTATCTGTCCAGAAGCATAAGAGCTTGCACTTCCCACAAAACCATTGCGACTGGTATTGTACTTATCTGGGTATACGTCTAGTAAATTATTAGCACCACCAGTTAACGAAAAAGAATCACTAAACCTATATGTCAATGCTAAGTCCGTTACTACTTTAGCCGCAAATTCTTGAACACCTCTTGTTCCCTCTTCATTAAATATTGTATTGTCATCCTCTGGAGATAAACCTCTACTAAAGGCTTGCACACTTCCATATCTGGTAAATCTTAGTGTCGCTCCGATTCTATTGTGCTGGTAAATACCACTTAGCAAAATTTTCTGTCTTGGCACAGCCACTTCGATCAACTCTATTGCTGTCTGTCCTAATAATTTGAAATCTTCTTGACCTGTAGATCCTGCTAGTATCTCCGACGGGGTATCTTTTTGTCCAGTCACTTCTGTATTATTAAAGGTTGCTGCCAGACTTAAATTAAGACTGTGATTCTCAGCAAATGCTTTTTTGTACGAAGCCACTATATCTATACCCTGTGTTTTGGTATCTGCATGATTGGTAAAAAATCTAATCTCTTTAGAGTCAGGAAATAGAGCAGCTACTGCCGGAAAATTTCCTGTATTCAATCTTTCTGAAATAACGATACGGTCATTGATAGAGATCTGATAAGCATCAGCAGTTAGTAACAAAGCACCGTCCATCAGTTTTGCAGTAAGTCCAATATTTAGATTATTAGATATTTCCGCTTCTGGTTGTGATATACCTAGCTGTGCTAATCTGTCGTCTGCGGCTGGCACCTGTCTTGTTATAACAATCTGTCCATTTTGAACTGTTGATGTATTATTGATAGTACCCAACTGAGCTACAGAAGGTGCTCTAAATCCTCTATTGTAAGAACCTCTAACTGAGAAGTTGTCGGTGAGTTTATACCTAGCAGCAAGTTTTCCAGAAATATTACCTCCAAAATCGCTATAGTTTTCAAACCTCAGTGCAGTAGCTACCAATAAGTCCTCCGTTATATCAGCTTCAACATCTGCATAAACTCCTATGTTGGATCTACTTACTTCCGTATCATCAGCTATACCTGGTCGAGCACTAGATCCTACATCTTTACCTTCTGATGCTAGAGGACCAGCGGTAAATGACTGCTCACTTCCCTTCGTCTGCCAGTACTTTTCTGATCTATATTGTGTCCCAAAAGCAACATTGAGACTTTCTATCCCCGATACATTTAAACTCTTGGAAATATCTGCATTGATCACATCTTGTGAAGTGTTGTAAGTTCCTACGTGAAAGAAAGTTTCTGTAGCTGAACCAAACGACGGGTTAGTAGTATTAAATATATCTAGGTATAGGTCATTGTGTCCTTTTGAATAACCCAAGTCCCAGTTCCATCCTTCAGCAGTTTTATTATTGATACCTGCAGTGTAAGAGTAATCTGTACTGGTTCCTGGAGAGATAGGTACATAACCATCAGGATATACACTCAGTACCGCTCTAGAAAATCTTCCTGGATTTCTAAAAAAGCCATAAGCAGTAATAAACTTATCTGAGTACCCTCCGTTGGCATATATCGACATGCCACTATCATTTAGTGGGTAGCCCATATTCACAAAAAACTGCTTAGTTTCATTTTCATTACTTCCATAGTTTCCTACTACAAAGTCCTCCTGAGGATAAACATTTCTATCTGCAGCTGGGTCTTCTGAAGTATATGGATAGTCGTCAGTTGGAATGATATTCCCATCGACATCTCTAGGCTGATCTTCAGGTACCGAAGGGTAAATAGTTCCTGAGTAGTAATCCGATCTATTGGTACCAGCAAATTTGAAATGCTCTAAGGTGAAATTGAAAAAACTATTTTCCTTACCTAAACTAAAGCCATAATTCAAAGCATTTTTAATGGTGAATCCATCTCTAAAAGATCTACCATCTGATGCATCATCACTAGGCGAACTAAAATGCTGTCCAAAGGTAGTCTGGAATGTACCTCCGTCATTTTGATCTTTAAGGGCGATATTGATAATACCTGCTATGGCATCAGAACCATATTGAGCAGCAGCACCGTCTCTAAGTACTTCCATTCTTTTTACTGCAGCCGTAGGTAAACTGTTTAGATCTGTAACAACATTTCCTAGACCAGGTGCTACGTTAAGATTTAGTGTAGAAAACTGGTGTCTTCTTTTACCATTGACTAGAACCAATGACTGATCTGGCCCCATACCTCTCAGTGATGCTGGATCAGCATAATTAGTTGTACCATTAACTCCATACTTTGCTGAGTTAAATGATGGAGAAGAATATTGTACTTGCTGACCTAGGTCAGTCTGTCCAGTAGCAGCCAGCTCCTTGGCATTGACCACATCTACAGGTACCGCTCGTTCTACGTCAGTCCTAGGCTTCCCTCTTGATCCAACCACTGTAACGGCATCTAACTCCGTACCTTCACTGAGGTATATACTAGATTGCAATTCTGAGACAACAATTTCCTTTGAGCTATAACCAACATAGCTGATTTCTATCATGTCTCCTATATTGCCTTCAAGGCTAAAGTTGCCATCTACATCTGTTACTGTTCCTATATCATTAGTTTTATTTAGTACTGTTGCTCCTATTAAGCTCTCTTGAGTTGACTGATCGTAGACAGTACCTTTTATCTGTGCTTGACACCATGTTGAAAACAGCATTAAGAATGTAAAAAGGATTAAGTTTTTCATCGTGTTTTATTTTTTAGTTAGTGCTGTAAACATATAAATGTTTCTTATAAAAATCAGTATTTTGTTTTGTTATATTCATTTTTTACAGTATTTTATTCTTTTTTACACAATTTTACACATCATTTTGTCTATTTTTGTTACATTTAGACCAAATAATGGGACTTAAAATAAAATTACTTTCTCGACTCGAAAACACTTATGGTAAGCGTAATCCCAATACATCTAGGTTTGGTTCTACCTCACTAGGTGAAATAGCAGATCAACTATGCTTAAGCAATAGTCTTTTAACAAAGTTACTTTCTGGCACTGCCACTGAAGGAATGTATGAGAGATGTTTAGACAACTTAGAAAGAATTGATCAAGCCAATCAGCTTCAAAAAGAAAATAATGAATTAAAGAGTCAATTAACTGAAAGTAAATCTAAGCTGACGTATAGAAAATTGCTTTTTGCATTATTGCCTATTGTGACTCTTTTGATGCTGCTTCAGTATAACAAAACAAACCAAAGTAAATCTCTACATCAGGAAGCTAATGATCCATTCTTGAATAAATTTTTCAACCCAGACTTTGATGTTCCTAATTTCTTGCCCTATGTACCAAGCAATAAAGTTCAAGACTTTTGCCCGTGTAGTGCATACGAAGGAGACTGGGCACTTAACAAGCCATATACCATACCTATTCCATTTAACCAACCAGGCTTATATTATGTAGCAAGGTCTAGCGACGTGAAACTAAAATGTTCTTCTTCTGAAGATAACGAATTACAAGGTCAGAAGATGCATGGATTTGAAATTATGAAACATGAGTTTTGGATGGATTCGGAGCATGAGTCTCTCGTCCCAAGATTCTTTGATCCTAATGAGAAAATATTCACTAAAGATTTTTTCAATATTGAGTTTCAAAGTAATCCTAGATATATAAAAGTGGCTGAGATTACTTCCTTCTTTTACAATACAATTCTGATTAATAATGAGAGAATAACAAGAAAAGGAGAGCCCTGCGGCAGATATGCCAGCTATATGAATGAAGAAGCCATTAATGAATATAAAATTGACCTTAAAGAGATACTCAATCATGTTGTTGGTGACATGATAAAAACGGAATGTAAAGAAATACCTAATCCGTATTGCAACCCTAATGAATTAGTAGAAGGGGAAAGCCTCTTAGACTTCAAATGTAATTTTTCTATACGAACAGAAAACTTAGGCATAGGAGGCAACTATCCATATACAAAAGGATTTAAGCTTGTCGATCAACACTATTCGCATAATTTATTATGTAATTGCAAAGGTGGTGACTATGAGTAACACTAGGTATCATATCATATATCTCCTTCGTCGATAGACGATAGATACCATTATCCGTT
>CAYYWZ010000110.1:0-7340 GCA_964475415.1 uncultured Saprospiraceae bacterium
TATGTCAATTAGAGATTATATCGCCAAGTAGTAAAAGACCAGATGTTATTTTGTGTAGAAACTAATAATCTCTCTGTAGAAAATACTCACATTTTAATGAGTAATAATTTTGATTACTATTTAGAATATCCATATCATATGAAGTCTAACCCTACTTTGAATTTGATATGGCAAACTCTATTCATTAGTCTGAACATCCTAACCAGCTCTCCAATTTCGAAAATTTCAAGGAAGATATAAATAATATTATTTCTCTTTACAATGATCCAAATAATCACTTTGGATACTATTGTAATGCAATAAGTTCAACTAGTACGATAGGATCATTAACTAATAACTTAAAGGTTTATCCAAATCCATCTACAGGTAGATTAAAATTATCTGTAGAAGATCTCAAGATTAACAAAATCCAAGTACGATCACTAACTGGTCAACTGTTGTCCAGTCCACCCTTCTACTTGACAAATGAACTTAGCTTAGATTTGAGTATGTAATCCTCTGGTATTTATCTTTTAGAAATTGATATTGATCAACATAAATAACTATATCATAAGGTCATTATTGAGCCGTAGAAAAATAAACGAAAAAATATCGATAGAACTTTTTAAATTTAGTAATAAAATAAATTAGCATGAAAAAATATTTACTTCTTACAGCTTTTACTTTCTCCTATATTTTTGTGGTTTCCCAATGTACTATCCGTGAAGCCGTAACGAATAATACTACCATGGAAGCAACTACTCTGAGTAATGGTACGATCTTCGCCGAAGCAAATGGCGATCACCCAATTACAATTACGCCTAACGGAAATGCCAATGAATCATTTTTCGGTGGTCCTTTTGCGGCAGGACTTTGGTTAGGAGGACTAGATCCTGCGGGCAATCTAAAACTAGCTGCATCTGAGTATTTTCAAAATGGACAAGATTTTACTAATGGACTGTTAGATCTACAAACTGGACAATCACTTTATCAAAATTGCGAATTCAACTATATATGGAAAGTCACAAGATCAGAGATAGAACTATTTATTGCTGATTATGATGATAATAACCAGATCGACAATGAGGTTCCTGATGATATAAAATACTGGCCCGGACGTCAAAACCCTAACTTCTCAGAAAAATATAATGTAGAGTTACCAGACAATGGATTAGCGACTTTTTACGATAGAAATCAGGATGGTATCTATAATTATGCAGACGGCGATGTTCCACTTCATACAGCCACCAGTGCTCTTCTCTCGAATATAATCTTCCCTTCAGAATTTCTATGGTTAGCTGCTCATGATGTTATACCTCATACAAATACCACTGGAGCGTCCTTACAAGTAGAGATACATACAAGCATCTTTAGTTTTGATTGTGCATCTAATTCTGATGTCATAGGTTCTACTATATTTACGGAGCATACTATTTACAATAGAGCTTTTGAAGATCTAAGAGATTTTAGATTTGGTTTTTGGTCAGACCCAGATTTAGGTTGCTATACCAATGATTTTGTAGGTTGTCTACCAGCTTTAAATACTGCTTATGTGTATGATACTGGGGGAAATGATGGGATAGGATGTGAGACTGCGATTCCTAATAATAATGCGCAAGCTATAGTATCACATACTTTTCTAGATAGAAGCTTAGATGGTTATCTGTCTTACAATTCTGGCATAGGAACACCTACCCCACCTGCAACACAGGCACCAGCTAGTCCTAATGAATATTATAACTTCTTAAATAACACTTGGAGAGATGGTACCCCTATCACTTTTGGTGGGAATGGATATAATCCTGGATCTACTGACGTAAGAGATTTTATTTTTTCTGACTTACCCACTGATCCTGCAGGGTGGAGTATGGAGAGCCTAGATTTTGCTCCAAGTGATTATAGAATGCTTATGACCTCGAGCTTAGAAAATACTATTCCACCTGGAGGCTCTTTTACAATCACTATGGCTCATACAGCTCATATTCCAGAAACACCGATAGGACTAGCTGTATTTAATACTTTTCAAGATGATATCAATAGGATACAAGCATTTCATGATAGTGGATTTACTACCGCCTGTGATGCTGTAAGCTCTAGTCAGGATATCAATTCGATCGAAGAGCATATCAATATTTTTCCTAATCCTAGCAATGGAAACATCAGCTTAGAAGCAACAGATTATAATTTAAAACAGATAGAAGTTTATAATGCTTCTGGATTATTACTAGAAAATAAATCCTTAGGAAATAGCAGAACAATAAATCTCGATTATAGCCATCTTCCTACTGGAATGTATATTTTGAAGATTACTTCAGAAGAAAGCAAGGAAGCCTATAAAAAAATAATAATAACGAAATAGTAAATTCTAAAAGACAAGCTAGCTATAACTAATTCTGTTTTCTTTTAATTAAAAAGGAAATAGAATTAGTTATAGTCGGACTCGATATCATCAGATCTAAGAATCCATATCATCGTAATATCTATCCCGAGGATTCATCTTAAGATAATATACAATCAGTCCTAAACCTCCACCTAATGCGGTAAGTGGTATCGCAGCAGAGGCATCCCACAATCCGAAAATCTGCTCCATAAATAATCCCGTAAAAAGTCCTCCCCCTAAACCCGCAAGAAGTAAACCTAGTTTAAAACTTGTGGCACCATCATTTTTCTTTTTCTCGAAAATATCTGCAGTACGACCTGATTCGATGAGGGCCATACGCTCCGCATGTCTAGATTTGTAGAATAAATAAAAGAAAGTAATAACGGCTGAGAAAAAGCCTATTATAGCTAGCATTGGAATTAAAATTTCTGGACCCTCCATTGTTTATATTTTAAGCTTTAACGTAAAGAAATTTATACTGGTTACAGATTCCTAAAAAATAAAATAATTTTTTCTTTTGTAACCGACTGCTCAAACCCTACGTTATATGGGTACTAATTACAAATGAAAGCTGACTCAACGCTCATTCAACAAATCAAAGAAGGTCGTAAAGACTATAGATTACTTGTGAAAAAGTATGAGCGTTATGTTTTTTCGGTTTGTTTTGCTATGCTCAAAAGTCGAGAATTAGCGGAAGAAGCGGCGCAAGACACTTTTATCAAAGCATATAAAGCATTAGCAAATTACGAACAGAAAGCTAAGTTTACTACCTGGCTATATAGAATAGCCTACAGAACGAGCTTGGATTATATAAGAAAAAGAAAAAACAATATAGATATAGATCAGGTTTCTTTTCAGTTAAAGGATGCAACTGATATTAGTAAAAATATAGAGCAGGAAGAAAAAAATAGAATGCTCTCTGAGGCGATCCATAAGTTGGATCCAGAGGAAGCAACTATTCTTAGAATGTTCTATTTTGAAGAAATGAAGATCAAGGAAATTGCAAAAATTACAGAACTCAAAGAATCTAATGTCAAAATCAAACTCTTTAGATCTAGAACAAGACTTAAAAAAATATTAGAAAAAGAATTTAAAGAATTTTAAAATTTACAAAATGGAAAGAGCAGAACTCATATGGCAATATCTCGATAAGCAGCTTAATGCAGATGAAGAACTACAGTTCCAACATCTTCTTAACACGGATACTCGTTTTGTAGAGCAAGTGAAACAAATCAAACTTATTCATCATAGGCTGACCGCTCTTCCACTAGAGCAACCGTCTACTTCTTTTTCTGACAATGTAATGTTGGAGTTGTCAAGATCTTACAAAGTATCGCACGAATATAAAAATGCTCTAGGAAGGTTTAAATATTTTCTTTTCGGAATTCTAGCATTGACATTAGGAATTATTGCAAGCGTCATGATCTATGGTGGCAAGGGCAAGGGTAATCTTATATCTGGAAAACTAGCTAGTTTATTAGAGGCGTTACCAGCTATAGATACTGCCTACTTCCAAGAAAGTTATATGTATGTAAGCTATATGCTATTAGGCTTAATCATTATGCTATTTATAGAATATGCTCTTAAGAAAAAATGGAATCAAGCTAACCTCAGTCTTTAAGATCATAATGGAACTACTATTTTATATAAGTCATAAGTATAACTTAGAAAAAGTATCCAATCTTATATGAAATAATTTGAAGGAAACAGATTACTCTCTTCCTGTAATCTCGAATGCGATGATTCCGCACATCTTACGATCTCTAGATTTCTCAAACCAAAATTCCTTGGCCTTCCTTACCGCTAGAGAAATAATACTCTGGGTAAACAAACTCGAAGCTTGCTTATTGAACTCTGCAGATTCTATTCTTCCAGAACTTGAGACACATACATCTATAGAAACGACTCCTGAGTTATCACTGAGAATAAGAATATTAGGCTGCTCTATAACCTCTCTATTCCCTAAGCCATCTTTCAGTATAAGTGTGAGATCTTCGTCTACATATATCTCGTTCTTAGCATCTAGATCCACATAATCCTCTTCAGGTTCTTCTCGCTCAGGTCTTCGCTCATCCACATCATCATCATAGTCTCTAGAACTTCTCTTGTCTCTATCATCCGTACGATCTGATGGTATTCTTCGTGGAGTACCTCTAGAATCCTCCTCGTCATCTTCATATGACCTATCAGGTTTAGACTTTCTATTAGAGGCTACTTGACCATCGCAATATTTTCTGCTTTCCTTTTTCGCTTTCGTAGATCCTAGTGCAGCAGCATCAGTCCAGTCTTCGCACGCTTTGAGCAACTCATCATTGAAATAATGAATCTCTGCTCTTGCCTCGAGTAAACTTTCATCTTTAGGAAAAAGCGGAACAGCACTATTGAGACTATTCAGCGCAGCATCAAAATTTTCTAGATTATAATCTGCTAATGCCAGCATCTTTATACCGCTAGGATCTAAACCATTGTAAGAAGCAGCTTCTAGGATATCCTTTTTTACACCCTGATAAGCACCAAGCACATACTTAGCTTCCGCACGTCGTACTAATGCGTCTTTGTAGGTAGGATCTAATTTGACTAATTTATTGAACTCTCTTATAGCATCTTCATATCTTTCGGTATTCATCAAATAATCCGCTTTGACATAGATAAAACCTAACTCCTCATCTAGCGTCTGAGCTGTGAGAGGCAGTGTGATTGTGATGAATAGAAAGTATAAGAATAATTTGTTCATAAATTCTAAATACAAAAGTAATTAAAAAATCTTGTAATTGCTTACATATATAAGACGTATAAAAAGGGTAAAAGTTATATGTAACTTATGTCTATACTATCATAAATAAAGGTTAAAGTGCATTTTTTCAGCCATAAGAGCAGGATACTGAGCTTTACAACGATATAAAAACACCAGTTTGCAAAATATAGTTTGATTTGTCTTGGGATAAAAATTTAGATAAATCCCATATTTGCAAAATATTCTATAGCAAAATCTAAGCATAATATTTTCTAATTGTAAACTACAACAAATGAACAAAGTATATATCGTATCAGCAGTAAGAACGCCCCTAGGAAGTTTCGGAGGAGGATTATCTTCCCTTTCTGCAACCCAACTAGGAAGCATTGCCATAGAAGGCGCACTAAAAAATGCTAAGGTAGATGCTGCAAATGTAGGAGAAGTATTCTTTGGAAATGTTTGTTCCGCTAACCTAGGCCAGGCGCCGGCAAGACAGGCAGCGCTAGGAGCAGGTATAGGCAATACCGTTCCCTGTACTACCATCAACAAAGTGTGCTCTTCAGGTATGAAATCCATCATGTTCGGTGCGCAAAGCATTATGCTCGGAGATCAAGATATTGTAGTGACTGGCGGTATGGAATCTATGAGTAACATTCCTTACTACATGCCTAAGGCGAGATGGGGACATAAGTTCGGACCGGGAACCCTAGAAGATGGCTTAGAAAAAGATGGTCTTAGAGATGTATACGCTCAGAAAGCTATGGGGAATTTTGCAGACGCCACAGCAACAAAACAAAATATAACGAGAGAAGAACAAGATGCTTTTGCCATACAATCTTACAAGCGATCGGCATCAGCTACAGAAAGCGGTAAGTTTAAGGATGAGATTATTCCAGTATCTGTTCCGCAGAGAAGAGGAGATCCTATTATCATCACTGAAGATGAAGAATTCAAAAATGTAAAGTTCGAAAAGATACCTAATCTACGACCTGCTTTTTCTAAGGAAGGTACAGCAACAGCTGCTAACTCTTCTACAATTAATGACGGTGCTTCAGCGCTCATCCTTGCCAGTGAATCTGCTGTAGAAAAATATGGTCTTACACCGATAGCTGAGATCGTTTCTTTTGCAGATGCAGCACATGAGCCAGAGTGGTTTACAACAGCGCCTACTTTAGCCGCGCCTGCAGCTTTAAAGAAAGCGGGATTGACAACTTCCGATGTAGATTTCTTCGAAGTCAATGAGGCATTCTCTGTTGTTACCCTTGCCTTCAACAAGGTCCTCGACGTATCTGAT
Source organism: uncultured Saprospiraceae bacterium (assembly GCA_964475415.1). GTDB lineage: Bacteria > Bacteroidota > Bacteroidia > Chitinophagales > Saprospiraceae > CALCMJ01. Next base: position 6,388 of record CAYYWZ010000110.1, read on the forward strand.
AAGAAGGTCAATGTTAATGGTGGAGCTGTTTCATTAGGTCATCCGCTAGGTGCTAGTGGAGCGAGAATCGTTACAACCCTTAACCACGTCATGCGTCAAAACAATGGAGAGATCGGTTGTGCAACACTATGTAACGGAGGTGGCGGTGCCAGTGCGATTGTGCTGAAGAAGGTCTAAGGCAATTTTTAGAAATATAATTTTTATTTGGGCGTGACCCTGCTAGGCACTTGCTATACGCTTTCCTCCTACTCGGCTCTACGCGGGGTCGTTACGTCCGTAAGCTCGTTATTCCTCGGCCTCTACACTGCGTTACGAGTCTGCTGCTCTGCAGCACTTACTACCATCACTCACGCGGTGGGATATTATATTAATTACTATTTTCTTAAACAAAAGAAAATTTAAAAAGCGTCAGAATTTCTGTCTAGATGTAAATTAATATGTTTAACTTAAAGTGAAATCAATTAATTCATGAAAAAAATAACATTAGCATTACTCCTTATTACGAGTTGGGAATAGAACTCTCATCTCAAAACTGTACTATGAGTTTAGCACCGAATTTATCTTTACAAGAAGAGATAAATGGTGTTTCTTCGGGAGTATCTGTAAAGAACCTATTGGCATTTTGTAAAAAGTAGTCAAGGGACAAGTGATATAGACATTACTTTAGTGGAGGATATAATTTCTAAGACAAAAGAAGAATTTGCTAAAAAAAATATTTATCTAATTGAGCATTGCAATCCAGATTTTGAATATATAAATGAAATTTCGGATGATGCAATAAACGATAGGAATATTGATAACCCTGAAGTTACACTGTGTAATACAGAAAATTATTGCCAAGAAGATGGACTCAATGTTTTTATTATGGGTGGATTTGACAATTTAGAAACCAATGGAGGACCAAATAGGAAGTAGCGCTGAAGCCGCAGCTAACTGTTTTTCTGAATTAGGAG
>CAYYWZ010000111.1:0-7043 GCA_964475415.1 uncultured Saprospiraceae bacterium
TAAGAAAGAATCTTATAAGATGAATATAAAAGATGATGATGGAAATATGAAGGTTATCGAATGGGATGGAGAAGGTGAGGTGCCTGAAGAAATGCAGGAAGAAATCTTAAAAGAGGAACTAGAGACCTATGCTAGAGAACATAATGTTTCGAAAAAAAGAGTAAAAATCATAAAAAAAGAGGAGGGAGAAAACATAGAACTAGAATGGGATGGAGAAGGTGAGATGCCTGAAGAAATACAAGAACTTCTAGAAGAGCACGAAATAGATCTAGAAAAAGAAATAGAGGAAATTGATATAGAAGAAGGCGACAAAAGCACAAACGGCAAAAGGTCTAAAACGACTATAGTAGAAATAGAAGAAGAAGTTGTACAAGAAGAAAATCAAAACAAAGTACAATTAGGCATCATGATCGAGGAGCATCCTGTAGGTGTAAAAATTACAGACTTTATCCCAGGAACTACCGCAGAGAAAGCTGGACTTAGAAAAGGAGATATCATAACTATTTTCAACGGTACAGTTGTGAATTCTATGGAATCGCTGATACAAGAAGTAGGGAAATATAAAGCTGGTGATGTAGTAGAAGTTATGGCTATCAGAGGCGATCTGGAACAGGGGTATAAAGTGACCTTACAAGCTAGAAAGAATACACCAAAAACTACTAAAAAGTATAAGTGGAAAAAAGCTCAATAAGCTCATCCGATAGCCACAAAAAAAGTATAACTATGCAATTCTAAATTTCTATTTATCTTTAGTCATAGATCAAAGATGAATTATGAACGAAAAAATTGTCTATCAACAGACTGACGAAACCAAAGAGTTTTCTACAGAAGAAAGGTGTCATATAATAGAACTACTAAACTCTACACAAGATAGAACTTCCTCTCTTGCAAGAGCCCGTGTGGAATCAGGTGTTACTACAGCCTGGCATGCGCTCAAAGACACTGCAGAGATTTACTATATTCTAGAAGGTACAGGTAAGGTAGAGCTAGGAGAAAATTACACTCAAGAACTATCTAAAGGTGATATACTAAAAATTCCATCTAATACTGCTCAACGTATTACTAATACAGGTATTGACGATCTAGTTTTTCTGTGCTTTTGTACTCCAGCTTTTGGAGAAGACACCTATGAGGACTTAGAGTAATTACTTATGTCCAGCTATTCTATAGTAAAGTATAAGATCATCGATCATGTAAGGCTGTAACTTTTCTATGTATATCAGTCAATTTCTCTTCTAACATTACATTGAAAGTCGTCTTACTGTCTGAGTAACTTAGATGTGCAAAGTGAGCCCAGACTTCATCTATATCAGAAAAGCTAATTTCATAAGGAAGATAAGCATCATTATCTGAGATCAACACTAATTTTTTAGCCTTATTGTCAAGCCGCACGCGTTTATATACGAGACCCTCATTCTTGCTTACTATGATATAAGTCTTATCACTTTTTATTTCTTTAAGCTTTTCTACATATTGACATATAATTACAGTACCAGATTCTAAAGGCAACATAGAATCTCCTTGTATTTCAAAAGCTCTAAAAGTTCCAGAAGGTATTCCAGGAAAAGACAACTTAGGCAAATCAGAGATATACTCTGGATCAGCAAAACTTTCTAGATATCCCGCTTCTGCCTTAGTTCTAACCAACTCTACATTTTCCTTATTCTCCTTATCTACTGTAATGGCTAAAACTTTGAAATCTTTGTTTTGTATCGTCACTAAATCTTCGTGACTTAAATTAGATCTTATTAATTTATTAAGGTCTACCTTATAATAATCTGCTATTTTTATTAGCATCTCAATATTGGGCTCCGTTTTTCCTCTTTCATAATCTCCTAATGTTGTCCTAGGAATACCTAAGTCCTGAGCCAAATTTCCTTGTGATAACTTTCTCTTCTTCCGTAGATATCGTAAATTTTCGTGAAACATGTACAAATATACCTTTGACGAAATTATAAACAAAATATTGTCGAATAAATCGTCTCATCATCTAAAGACAACAAAAAAAAATGGTCTCGGAGGAGCTACCTCTTCAACCATAATACATAAACACCCTTATCTTTATCGGGGAAAAATAATTATTTTATATAATATTTGATGTCTTGGGTCTTTGGATCTTGTACTTATTGAGATTCAAATTTTAAATTAAGTCTCGGAGAATTAATAAAATTATATGTTAAAAAAAGAAAATTCTAGAAAAAGTATATGTAGTATACGTTTCTGCTTTTACCAACAATCAATTCTTTTCAAACAAGGCATAAAAAAATGGTCTCAGAGGAGCTACCCCTTTGACCACTAATACATAAACACCCTTATCTTTATTCGGTTTTGGACATAAAAAACAAGTGCTATTTTGTTGTAATTATATTTTACGCAATGCACAATTAAGACTATTTAGATATCTACTACCACATGTTTTTATCTAATTATTATAGATCATTTTTTACAAATGACGTTGAAAAGACATATGGCTTCGACTCTTTATACATAATGCCTTTAAGACCATATGCATATAAAATTAAAGATTGGTCAAGATTAATTATGCCTTTTTTATATTTTGACATTATTACATGAAGAATGTAATTGATTAAACCTAATAGCAAAATTCGAAGTTCATTATAGGGATATTTGTGTGAACTCACTAATTACACCTCAGTCCATACCCCATATTGATTTCTAGTTTATTAGTATTTCTATAATCATAACATATAGACCGCAGGATTAACGCAAGTAATTAGATAAATTACCGTATTTTTATGTCACCAAAAAAGAAGGAAATGCAGAATCAAGAAGTGTACAAGCCAAAGAATAAAATACGAATTGTTACAGCAGCTTCATTGTTCGATGGCCACGATGCAGCAATAAACATCATGCGGAGGATTATACAGTCTACTGGAGTGGAAGTTATACACTTAGGACATGACAGAAGTGTAGAGGAAGTTGTTAATTGTGCTATACAAGAGGATGCACATGCCATAGCATTGACTTCTTATCAGGGAGGTCACAATGAGTACTTTAAATATATGTACGACCTACTAAAAGAAAAAGGAGCTGGGCAAATAAAGATTTTTGGAGGAGGAGGCGGTGTTATCCTACCATCTGAAATCAAAGAATTGATGGATTATGGAATAACAAGGATTTACTCTCCAGATGATGGAAGGGCAATGGGCTTGCAGGGTATGATAAATGATCTTGTAGAAAGATGTGATTTTCCTAAAGGTCAAAAGCTCAATGGAGAAATCAACAAACTAGAGTCAAAAGAACCTGGAGCAATTGCAAAAATAATCTCATCAGCAGAAAATTTTCCTGAACTAGCAAAAGATACGCTATCAGCTATACATGATAAAAATAAAAATTCTACTATCCCTGTTCTAGGTATAACTGGTACAGGTGGTTCCGGTAAATCTTCATTAGTAGATGAGATCGTAAGAAGATTCCTTCTTGACTTTCCGGAAAAAACGCTAGGTATTATTTCAGTAGATCCTTCCAAAAGAAAAACTGGCGGTGCGCTCCTAGGAGATAGAATAAGAATGAATGCAATCAATAATCCTAGAATCTATATGCGCTCTCTCGCAACTAGACAGAGTAATCTAGCCTTATCAAAATATGTAGCTGAAGCCATAGAGATTTTGAAAGCTGCAAAATTTGACCTTATTATTTTGGAGACTTCTGGAATTGGTCAGTCAGATACAGAGATCATAGAACATTCAGATGTATCCCTCTATGTTATGACACCTGAATTTGGTGCGGCAACTCAATTAGAGAAAATAGATATGCTCGATTTTGCAGATCTAGTAGCGATCAATAAATTTGATAAAAGAGGTGCTAAGGATGCCCTGCGAGATGTAAGAAAACAGTATCAGCGGAATCATAACATGTGGGATGCTAATACTGATAATATGCCGGTCTACCCTACTATAGCATCACAGTTTAACGATCCAGGAATGAATAGCCTCTACAGAAGCTTAATGGATAAGATTAAAAATAAAACAGGTATAGATTTACAATCAAACATAACCATACCTACTGAGCAATCAGAAAAAATATTTATTATCCCTCCGTCAAGGTCTAGATACTTATCTGAAATTGCGGAAACAAATAGACAATATGACCAAACTTCTGTAAGCCAATCTAAGGTTGCTCAAACCCTATTTGGGATATTTAAAACTATAGAGTCTATCTCAGCAACTTCACCAGAAATTAGTAAAGTGGGTATTGTAGAAGACAACTTGCAGGTAGACGATAAAGACAAAGAACTTTTAGGTTTATTACTCAAAGAATTTGACAGAGTGAAGATGAATCTAGATCCCTATAACTGGGAAGTCTTACTCAACTGGGAAAGCGTAAAGCAGAGATACAAAGCTCCAATCTATACTTTCAAAGTAAGAGATAAAGAAATAAAAATTGATACGCATACAGAGTCACTTTCTCATTCTCAGATACCTAAGGTTGTACTTCCTAAATATGAAGCCTGGGGTGATATCCTTAAGTGGAATCTACAAGAGAATGTACCTGGAGTTTTTCCTTATGCGGCTGGGCTTTATCCGTTCAAGAGACAAGGAGAAGATCCTACAAGAATGTTTGCTGGAGAAGGTGGACCAGAAAGAACAAATCGGAGATTTCATTATGTAAGTCTAGGCTTACCTGCTAAGCGCTTATCTACAGCCTTTGACTCTGTGACCCTCTATGGTGCAGATCCAGATCACCGTCCAGACATCTATGGTAAGATCGGCAATGCAGGCGTCTCTATATGTTGTCTTGATGACGCTAAGAAGTTATACTCAGGATTCAATCTTGCAGATCCAAGAACCAGTGTTAGTATGACTATCAATGGTCCAGCACCTATGTTGCTAGGTTTCTTTATGAACGCTGCAATAGATCAGCAATGCGAACTATACATCAAAGAACATGGCTTAGAAAAAGATGTAGCTAAAAAAATAGAAGCTATCTACAAAGATAAAAAACGACCTACTTACCAAGGAGAACTTCCCGAAGGTAATGATGGCTTAGGACTTATGCTAATAGGTGTTACGGGTGATCAGGTTCTAGATCCAGAAATTTATGCAAAAATAAAATCTAATACTTTGTCTCAGGTAAGAGGAACAGTACAAGCGGATATTCTTAAGGAAGATCAGGCACAGAATACTTGTATTTTTTCAACTGAGTTTGCCCTCCGTTTAATGGGTGATATACAAGAATATTTTATCGAACAAAATATTCGGAATTTCTATTCTGTATCGATTTCTGGTTACCATATAGCAGAAGCAGGAGCCAATCCTATAACCCAACTTGCTCTTACTCTTGCTAATGGGTTTACCTATGTAGAGTATTATCTCAGCAGAGGAATGGATATCAATAAATTTGCGCCTAACCTTTCTTTCTTTTTCTCTAATGGTATAGATCCTGAGTACGCTGTTATCGGTAGAGTGGCAAGAAAGCTATGGGCGAAAGCTATGAAGCATAAGTACGGTGCAAATAGCCGATCTCAGATGCTGAAATATCATATACAAACTTCCGGACGTTCTCTGCATGCACAAGAGATAGATTTTAATGATATAAGAACAACCTTGCAGGCATTATATGCTATCTATGATAATTGTAACTCTCTACATACTAACGCATATGATGAGGCAATAACTACGCCCACAGAAGATTCCGTAAGACGAGCTATGGCTATACAACTTATTATCAATAAAGAACTAGGATTGGCCAAAAACGAAAATCCTTTACAGGGCTCTTTCATTATAGAAGAATTGACAGATCTAGTGGAGGAAGCTGTTCTATCAGAATTTGATAGCATAACTGAAAGAGGAGGTGTTCTAGGTGCTATGGAAACAATGTACCAAAGAAGTAAGATACAAGAGGAAAGTATGCACTATGAAATGCTCAAACACTCAGGTGAATATCCTATAATAGGTGTCAATACTTTCTTAAGTTCTAAGGGTTCTCCTACCATCATTCCAGATGAGGTCATCAGAGCTACAGAAGAAGAAAAACAGTATCAAATCTCTATGCTAGAACAACTGCATAAATCGCATGAAGAAATCACTGGAGATATGCTTAATGATCTACAGTCAGCTTCTATAAATAATGAGAATATTTTTGAACGACTGATGGAAGTATGTAAAAAATGTTCTCTAGGTCAGATAACTAATTCTTTATTCCAAGTGGGAGGTCAGTACAGGAGAAATATGTAAAAACATGTTGCACCTTAAAGCATAAATATGAAATCCCTATGGCTTATTTTATCTAACAGATTATTTTTTGCCCCAGCCTGGGTATTTGCATCGCTTAACATCATGACAGGAACTTGGGTGCTGTATCTTCCTCATGTCAAAAATAAGTTTGGTCTAGAAGATGCTCAGATAGGTATTGCTCTGTTCTGTATGGCTATCGGATTATTTCTAGCTATTCCCTTTACACCAACTATCAATAAAAAATTAGGTCTTGGACAATCTACTAAAGTAGGAATATTACTTTTTGCACTTTGTTTTAATCTTCCTCTATGGGCTAACAGTTATCTCTTGCTTTGCATAGGACTATTTTTTACGGGAATTTTTTCAGGATTTACAGACGTATCGATGAATGCATTAGTATCAGTTATAGAAAAACAAAAAAATATAAGCTTTATGTCTGCCGCTCATGGTTTCTTTAGTTTGGGAGGATTTATAGGTGCAGGCCTGGGGAGTCTTCTTATTCTTCTTGTTTCTAGTCCAGTTACGCACATGATGATCATCTCATTGATTATTATTATCACGAATTTTGTTATGTCAAAACATTACAGACACATAGATGAAATAACTACTGCAGACCAGAAGCAATCTAGTAATTACAAACTTATTCGGCCCTTGTTAGGATTAGCTATTGTAGCCTTCATCATCATGCTTAATGAGGGAGCCGTAGAACACTGGAGCAACCTATTTCTGTTTGACATTGTACAAACAACTGAGAGCAGAGCTGGCCTTGGATTCATTGCCTTTTCTCTATGCATGACAATCGGAAGATTCCTAGGAGACGGTCTTAGTGAACGCTTAGGTTCTATG
>CAYYWZ010000112.1:0-6913 GCA_964475415.1 uncultured Saprospiraceae bacterium
ACACATATACTTTGAAAGTAAGCAAATTACTGTTATAAATTCTACTGTAGATAAGGGTTTATATATAGAGGGCTAAAAACAACCCATATACCTACAGCTCTTCTTTGAGATATTTTCCTGTATAACTTTCTTTTACTTTGAGGAGTTTTTCTGGAGTTCCTTGGAATAAGATATAACCTCCCTTATTACCTCCTTCTGGTCCGAGGTCGACAAGATAATCTGCAATTTTGATAACGTCCATATTGTGTTCTATAACGACTACGGTATTGCCTCTATCTACTAGATCATTCAGTACTTTTACAAGATGTAAGATATCTTGAAAATGCAAACCCGTTGTAGGCTCATCTAATATATAGAAGGTATTACCTGTATCTTTCTTCGATAATTCTTCAGCGAGTTTTACACGTTGAGCCTCACCTCCAGAAAGTGTTGTAGCCTGTTGTCCTAGGGTTATATATCCTAGACCTACATTCAACAAGGTTTTCACCTTACGATATATAGAAGGAATATTTTTGAAAAACTCTACTGCTTCTTCTACGTTCATTTCTAGAACGTCTGATATAGATTTTCCTTTGAATAGTATTTCTAATGTCTCTCTATTGTATCTCTTTCCCATACAGGTTTCGCAATCGACATGTACATCGGGAAGGAAATTCATTTCTATTACTCTCTTACCTGCACCTTGACAGGTTTCGCATCTACCTCCATTGACATTAAAAGAAAAGCGCCCTACCTTATATCCTCTAATCTTAGATTCTGGGATTTCGGCAAATAATTTTCTGATATGAGTGAATACTCCAGTGTAGGTAGCAGGATTAGACCTAGGTGTACGACCGATAGGACTCTGATCTATCTCTATCACTTTATCGAGATGTTCCAGTCCTGTGATTTTTTGATACGACAGGGGCTTCTGTATAGACTTGTAGAAATGTTGTCTTAATATAGGGTACAGGGTATCGTTAATCAAAGTAGATTTTCCACTTCCAGAAACACCCGTCACACAAGTGAGTGTTCCTAGAGGTATTTTGACAGTTACATTTTTAAGGTTATGCCCTGTAGCTCCTTTTAGCGTCAGCGTTTTCTTATTACCTTTTCTTCGCTTCTCGGGAATTTCTATTTTCAGCTTATTAGACAGATAGGCAGCTGTTGTTCCTTTTCCTGAAAGAAATGAAGCAGGCTTTCCCTCTTCTACAATTTTACCTCCATGCTTTCCAGCTCCAGGTCCTAGATCGACTAGATAGTCTGATGCAAGCATAATATCTTTATCATGTTCTACAACTATAACTGAGTTGCCTATATGCGTTAGATTTTTGAGTGCCTTGATGAGTCTATGATTATCTCTCTGATGCAGCCCTATACTGGGCTCATCCATTATATAGGTTATACCTGTAAGCTGCGAACCAATCTGCGTTGCTAATCTAGTACGCTGAGATTCTCCTCCTGATAATGTACGAGTAGGTCTATTAAGACTTAGATAATCAAGCCCCACTTCTAGCAAAAATCCTAGTCTTAATCTTATTTCCTTAAGCACTTCAGTGGCAATAGCTCGTTGCTTTTTTGATAATTTTTTATCTAAGGTATCGAACCAGTCTGATAGATCATCTAAATCCATTGTTGCTAATTCCCCGATATGTTTTTCTCCCATCTTAAAATGTAGAGCAGATTGCTTAAGTCTATATCCTTGACAGGTCGGACAGGTAACAATGGTCATAAATTCTTCCGACCACGCTCTTATTTTTTCTGAGGTAGATTCTTTGTTCCACCTTTGCAGCATACTGACTAATCCCTCATAAGCTAGATCATAGACAAAATCATTTTTAGAATACTTAAGACTAGAATCTAGCGTATCTCCTCCCCCATTCATGATTATATCCATCGCCTTTTTGGAAATATCTTTTATCGGTGTAGAGAATGTAAACTTATATTTCTTAGAAAGTTTTCTCAGTTGTTTGAAGGTCGTATTATCTCTTACTTCTCCAAATGGGACTATGCCCGCATCGTTGATAGATTTTGTATCATCAGGAATAACTTTTGACATATCTACCTCATGCTTTTTTCCTAAGCCATTACATGATGGACACGACCCATACGGTGAGTTGAAAGAAAAGGAATTAGGAGAAGGTATCTCATATGATATACCAGACTCCGGGCACATAAGAGACTTACTGTAAGGTCTCAACTCATTGGTATCCATATTCATGACATAGATAAAATTCGCTGAAGACTTCAGTGCAACCTGTATACTGGAATTAATTCTATCTTTTTTATCCTCTGCTACCTTGATCCTGTCGATTACTATTTCTATATCGTGTGTCTTATATCTATCCAACTGTAGACCGGGAACAAGATCTATTACTTCCCCATCTACTCTTACCTTAGTATATCCTTTTTTTCTAGTCTGCTCGAAGAGTTCTCTGTAGTGTCCTTTCCTAGCGCGAACGACTGGCGAGAGCAACATAATTTTCGCATTCTTAAAATCACTAAGTATACTTTCTATAATCTGCTGATCGGTATACTTAACCATTTTCTTACCCGTAACATAAGAATAGGCCTCCCCTGCTCTAGCGTACAAAAGTCTAAGGAAATCATACAATTCTGTTGTTGTGCCTACGGTAGATCGAGGATTCCAAGCAGTAGTTTTCTGCTCTATAGAAATGACTGGACTTAATCCTGTAATCTGTTCTACATCCGGTCTTTCCATCTTGCCAAGAAACTGTCGCGCATAGGCAGAAAATGTTTCTACATATCTACGCTGACCTTCCGCATATATGGTGTCAAAAGCCAAAGATGACTTACCACTCCCACTTATTCCTGTTATGACAACAAGTTGATTTTTAGGAATATTAATGGATACATCCTGGAGGTTATTCTCCTTAGCTCCTATAACCTCAATAACAGATGAAGACGTTTTTTTCTTTGTCATAATTTTCTACTGCACAAGCTGATAAAGGTAAGCATAGCTGCGCAGAATTAAAGACAAATAACAACATATTTTGTTGTCAATAAGCTGCAAGATTTACAAATAAGCTCTAGCCTTACCTACATAGAGTCATATTTATCTCTTTCCATAAAACTGAAATAAAATCAGTATTTTGGGTAGCTATGTAAAATCACAACACTTATGAGAATTTATTTGACAGTTTTAATGATTTGTGCCGCCCTATATACTAGAGCGCAACTTACTGTTACTGAAGTATCTACTCTTCCTGATCCAGTTTCTAACAATGCTGTATGTGAGGGATTTGTAAATGGAGTACCCTATCTCTATTCTTTCGGAGGCATCGATGAAACAAAGCTTTTCTCTGGGATACATCTAAATTCATATCGCTATAATATCCTGACCGAACAGAGCGAGCAGATTGCAGACCTGCCGGATGATATGGGAAAAATAGCTTGTGCAGCTTCAAGGATTGGCAACATCATATACATTACTGGAGGCTACACTGTCTTAGCTAATGGTAATGAAATCAGCTCAGAAAAAGTGCACCGATATGATATCGAAAATAATGTGTTCCTAGCTGATGCAGCAACTCTACTCAGGTCTACTGATGATCATGTACAAGGAGTATGGCGAGACAGTCTCTTATATGTAGTGACTGGATGGTCGGATAACGGCAACATAAGAAATGTTCAAATTTATGACCCGAACTTAGATACATGGAGTAATGGCACACCACTACCAGGCAATACAAATTTCACTTCTTTCGGAGCCAGCGGAACTATCATAGGAGACACTATTTTCTATTATGGGGGCGCAGCAGACTCGCAGGGTTTCGTTATACAGAATCAATTGCGTAAAGGAATAATCGATCCAGACAATCCTACTCAGATAGCTTGGAGTTTTTCTATTCTAGATGAAGATGTAACTGGATATAGAATGGCAGCGACCACAGTAGGGAAGGAATTGCATTGGATCGGAGGAAGCGAAGTAACTTACAATTTTGATGGTATAGCATATAATGGATCAGGAGGTGTATCACCCAGCAGTAGAGATCTCTTTCTTATCTCTGGAGAAGAAAATTGGAACAGTATAAATAATATAGAAGTTCCTATGGACCTTAGAGGAATTGCTAATCTAAGTGATACCGTGCAATATATAGCTGGTGGAATGTTAGAGAATCAACAGGTAACAAATAAGATATATAAACTTGAATGGGAGCGAGATTTCGGAAGTCACAATAATGAATTATCTATAAATGACAATATTTCTGTGTATCCTAATCCCGTTAAAGATTTTCTACAATTAGAACTAAAGGATAGTCAAGACAAAATAAATGATCTGCAAATCATGAATAGTACAGGAGAATTTATCCAAAAGTTTTCCTTGGGTCCAGCTGCATATGAGGTGGATCTCTCATCACTGAAAACAGGTGTTTATTATCTGTTCTGGAAAGATAAAATTAGATCTTATACCTATCCTTTTATAAAGTTGTAAAAGTAAGAGGTAAAACATTATACATATTTTACCCCTCCTTTTCTAACTAATCGATATTAGGTTGCGGTGTTGTCCTCAAGTAAGGCTTTATAATCTTGTGACCCTTAGGAAATTTCGCTGGAATATCTTCTGTCGCTATCGAAGGTGAAACGACTACATCTTCTCCATGTTTCCAATCAGCAGGTGTAGCTACAGAATAATTTGCGGTCAGCTGTAGACTATCTATTACTCTTATGATCTCTAAGAAATTCCTACCCGTAGAAGGTGGATATGTTAGCGTCAACTTAACCTTCTTATCAGGACCAACTACAAACACCGTTCTTACGGTGGCTTTTGCTGAGGCGTTAGGGTGAATCATGTCATATAACTCAGCCACATTCCTATCGGCATCAGCGATAATGGGAAAGTTCATTGTTACATTTTGCGTTTCCTCGATATCTTTTATCCAGCCATGATGACTATCTAGTGGATCTATGCTTACTGCTATAGGCTTGACATTTCTTTTCTGGAATTCACCAGAAAGTGCTGCTGTCCTTCCTAGCTCAGTCGTACATACTGGAGTGTAATCTGCAGGATGAGAAAAAAGTAGTCCCCAGCTTTCTCCTAGCCATTCATGAAAATCTATTTCGCCCATCGAAGTTTGGGCTTTGAAGTTTGGAGCTGTATCTCCTAATCTGACTGCCATATAATATTATTTTTTTTAGTTTAAAAGTGTAACGAGATAAAAAAAGAAATTGTTGCCAATTTCCAAATAAGGATTAATCTACCAAAGTAATACCTTGTGAATAAGAAGACTTTGACAAGTGTAATCCTATATTGATATGTTATAGTTATTATTAGTTATTAAATTAATATAGTTTTGCTCTCTAAATGAAGAATGAAATGAAAATAGATTATACCAATCCATGGCATAAGGTAGAGATAGGGGACAAAGCACCAAACATCGTCAATAGCATAATAGAAATACCTAAAAACACTAGAGCAAAATACGAGTTAGATAAAAAAAGCGGCATGCTCATTCTAGATAGAGTCTTGTTTGCTTCTATGTATTATCCTGCTAACTACGGTTTTATTCCACAGACTTATTGTGACGATAATGATCCGCTAGATATTCTAGTACTTTCACAGATCACCATAGTACCTATGTGTATAGTTTCCGCTAAAGTAATAGGTGTGATGAGGATGTTAGATGGAGGAGAGTTAGATGATAAAATTATTGCCGTAGCAGAAAATGATATGAGTGTAAATCATATAAATGATGTTACAGAATTACCTGCTCACTTTTTTAAAGAACTCAGAAACTTCTTTGAAGACTATAAAAAGTTAGAAAACAAAACTGTGGAAGTTGCCAAGTTTCAAGATGCAGAAAAGGCAAAACAAATTGTGGAACAAAGCAGAATAGATTATCTTAAATATATCGGAGAAAAATAAAGTTGTACTAAATATAAATTTTGCAGAGAAAAAAAGATGCTAGTTTCTCAAATGATTTTTCTAGAGATAAATATCTAGTAGCTAGTCTATATGTCATCATAGGGTCGATCCTCTTTTCCACAAAAGCAATTCTGGTAAAGAAGGTTTATCTCTACGGTGTAGATAGTAATTCTTTATTAGCTCTAAGGATGATATTTTCGCTCCCTCTATTTCTGACGGTTGCTTGGTATGTAAGTAGTGCTGAAAAAAATAAAGCTATTAATATTTCCCTTAGAGATTGGATTAGTATTCTCTTTTTTGGCATTTGTGGTTTCTATATTGCAAGTTTAACCGACTTTATAGGACTGCAGTATATAACTGCAGGATTAGAAAGGGTCATACTTTTCTCTTTCCCAACCATTGTTGTTTTATTTAGCCTTATAGCAGGAAAGAAAATTAATAATATAATATATCTAGCTGTAGTGTTGACTTACATAGGTGTGATTTTGGCCTACTGGGGAGGGCTGCAAAACTCAGATAATATAGATATAAAAAAAGGGAGTTTATTTGTAGGTGCGGCAGCAATAAGTTATGCTATTTATGTTTATGGCAGTGGAACCCTGCTTCCTAAGCTGGGTACCTTGCGATACACTTCTTGGGCAATGATTGCTGCATGTATCTCTATTATCATTCATAATGGAATTTTATACAACTGGAATCTTTTTATTTTTTCTAAGGAAGTATATTTTTATGCTACCGGTATCTCGATTTTTGCAACGGTTATACCTGTATTTCTTTTCTCAGAAGGTGTAAGAATTATAGGGCCCAATAAATCAGCTATCATAAGCAGTATAGGCCCAGTATCTACCATTACTCTTGCTTATCTATTTCTAGGAGAAAGATATGGTCTTAGGGAACTATTAGGTATGGTGATCATAATTATAGGTGTTATGATTATTACGCTCAGAAAATAGGGACTGAAATATTTCTGGTATGATAAAATTGTCAATTAATTTTACAATAGATTATATAAAATAAACCTCTTACTAGTTAATCGAAAGATGTTTA
>CAYYWZ010000113.1:0-6854 GCA_964475415.1 uncultured Saprospiraceae bacterium
TATACAAGAAGCTTGTCGTCGACCAGTAGGTCTGGAAAATTTAGCTTTTTCTTATTGTCTAGATGATGTCAAAGTGCATGGCGCATTTCTGAGTAAACTTGTCGAACCGATAAATGGATTTATTATTCTGGATCTCCACAATCTGTATTGTCAGATGCATAATTTTCGGATTGGACTAGAGGAGATCTTGCGTTGGTATCCCCTTGACCTTGTACGAGAGATACATATTTCTGGAGGGTCATGGGAAGAATCTAGCATCGAGCTAGGAGAAAAAGTTAGAAGAGATACCCATGACGTTGGAGTCCCCGAAGAAGTCTTCCAAATGCTAGAAAAGACAATTCCACTTTGCTCACATTTACAATATGTGGTATTAGAGCAGATTGGTTCTGGATTATCATCTGAGCAGTCAAAAGTGACATTTAGGACTGACTACAAAAAGATGAAAGCGATCATAAAATCTAAAGCTCAAGTGGCTTCACCTGAGCTAAGAAATTCTTTTTTACCCAATACAAACAAATTACGTAGAGTGGCTCTACAAGACGAGGACTTGCATCATAGCCAGATGCTCCTAAGTGAAATCATAGAAGAAACGAATGATTACGATTCCGTAGTAGACGCCTTACAGCAATCAGCGTTAGCTAAGTCAGAATGAAACATAGAATCTTGGGAACCTAAGATGATCGAAACGCTGGTAGCGATTGCACAAAAGTGGAAGAATGGATTTTGAGAATACGTTTTGTGTTTCTGATAGGCTTGGCCAATGGCTCGAGAAGGTTATATGAAATAATGAAGCACTCCAATCCAAAGCTATAATCGTTCACATGCTTAGAATAAAATGGTCATATAGAAACCTTTCATTCTATATTGAGCAAATCTCTAAATGGCAATAGATTTGTAAACCATAAAAGAACTGGAACAAAATTTATATCTCTTCTATCAAAGCTATAATCACCTAAGATTACATGGCAGTTTGGATCTTTTGCCTTCTTCAATATTTAGGAAATTATGGAACGATCAACACATTGAAATAATCAAGCGGAAATATTAAGCTAATATAGAGACGCTTATTATTGCATATACATCTATGCTTATGAAATAATCTCTGATTGTGACTATTTATCTTGCTTAAGTTATTTCAATAAGGAATGGGATATTATCTATTCTATAAAATATAATGGAAATAAATAATTAGACGTATACTGCTTAAGTACTAGATAATTTTATATTTTCAGAAAGTGAATATTGTGAATTTACGCTCACAAGGAAAATTATAATGTTCACAAAGAAATAATACGATCACGCAATACACAGTATGAAAACCTCCATATTGATCATCGAAGATGATCTAGTCATAGCAGAGAACCTCAAAGAAAATTTGGAAGAACTTGGTTATAAGGTGCCAGAAATAATCAGTAGTTTTTCTGAATTAAAAAAAATTAGCAGTTTAGATAAGATAGATTTAGCGATTGTAGATATTCATCTTAATGGAAGTAAAAAAGATGGTATTGAAATTGTAGATCAACTATCTTTAGGCTCTAAAATTCCTATTATATATTTAACCGCTTATGCTGACGAGCAAACTACTAATAGAGCAAAAATCACACAGCCCTCAGCCTATCTTATTAAGCCAGCTAGTAAGCAACAAATAAATGTAGCGATCGATTTTGCTATGGATGCTTTTATGAAAAAGACAGAAGTAGAACCATCTGTACCTAGTTCTAAATTGTGTCCGCTCTATAGTGGCAATGGAACATACTTTGCTAAGATAGGTGAGCGATATGAAAGAATCGTCTTGGAAGATATTGTGATGATTAAAGCATCTGGTTCTTATTCTACTATTATGACCGCAAATAAAGACTATACTATATCAGCAAATTTAAAAAGTGTACTTGGGCAGCTTAGTTATAAGCATTTATTACGAACTCATAGATCCTATGCAGTAAATAGAAATTTTGTTCAGTCTTTTGACGAGGATAGTTTGTATATGATACGAGGGGCAGAAGTCCATTGTTTGCCATTGGGGAATACCTATAAGAAAGATGTATTACACTTTTTACCTAAGATAAAAGCAGATTAGAAGATGAATAAAAATTATTTACTCAAATTGGTCTTAATTTGTGGATTATTTATTTTGTGTAAGCCTTACCTAAAAGCTGAAAATCAAATAGAAAAGATTCATCGATATCTAGAAAACTGTAAAACTGATTCTTGCGAAATTAAACATACATATAACCTAATACTATACTATAGATCGCATGAACTTGATTCTTTGCAAAAGTACCTCAAAGTTCTAAAACATTTGGGAATTAAAAACAATGACTACAATGCAATTTTTAAGGCTATGTTAATAGAAGGTCATAATTTTGATGATTTAAATCAATATAAAAGTGCAGATAGTATATATTCAGAGATGGAGAAGATGAAAGATAAGGTAGATTCTGGTATATTTTTGTACTTATATTCAGGTTATTCCACACAAGCATATCAAAAAAAGAATTATAAAAAATGTATAAAATATTCAGATAAATCTATTAATCTATTGAAGATAGATTCTACAGAAAATTATCATAAAATAGCTACTATCTATATTAATAAGGGGCAAGCATTTAGTAGGTTAGATAATTTTGATGAAGCATTAGAGAATTATAAGATGGCTCTTCATTATATTGAAAAGTCTAATTTTGAAGTAGAAATTAACAAAGCATGGGTGTATGAAAAAATTGCAATTTTATATAAGAATTTCGATAACGATCATTTCGCTGACAAGAATTATAGGGTAGCACTTACTAATGCAAAAATGTTTCCGAATAAGTATTATCCTATTTTACAGAATTATTTAAACCTAAAGTATTCTCAAGATAGCTTAAAGTATTTTTCGCATGAGATTGATTCTTTAATTGCAAATACCAAATATCTCAAAATGAGAAATATGCCTTTCTATTATACGATATTGACTAATTATTATATAGAAACTGATCAAATTGAATATGCAAAATTTTCTAATGATTCATTACTAGAAACTTGTAGAAAAATTAACCACAATGATAGATTAAGTGACTATTATAAAAATCTTGGAGATATTTATTTTATTGAAAAAGATTATTTATCAGCAAAAACAAATTATCAGTATGTATTAGATTCGTTTGAACTAAAAGAAAGATTGGAAACTGCCCTTATTAAAAGTTTAATTAGTGCAAATTTGTTAAATGACGGAAAAATTAAAGAAGAGAAACTTTTAAATAAATTTAGTGAGAATCTGCTGATTAGACAAAGTGCTTTTGTTGATGAAGAAATAGGCAAATGGAGGGTGGCTTATGAAGATGAAATTAAAACTCTTGAGCTAGATAAAATTAAAGCAGAAAATCTAGTTAATGTACTAACTTCTAATAAAAGAAAAAATTGGCTACTTGGAAGTATTTTATTTATAATAATGATGCTAGGCATAATGTCAAGACTGTTCTATTCCAGAAAGAAAATACAAAGTCAATCTAAAGATTTGCTTTTAGCGAATGCTAATATTTCAACCCTCCACAAAGAACTCAATCACCGCGTAAAAAACAATCTTGCCTTCATGACATCTCTTCTAGAAATGCAAGGCAGAAGAACAGATTCTTCAGAGGCCAAAGAGATTATAAAAGACAGCGAAGGAAGAATGAAAGCCCTTTCACTAGTACATGCCCATCTCTACAAAAAAGATGTGAGTACAACCATCAATCTTACGCAATACTTAGAAGAGATAGCAAGGAACCTAGAGCAAGTATTCAGCAAGCCAGATAAACTAATATCGATAGAAACAAGTATAAAGGTAATAGATGTAGACGCAGAGATTGCGATGCGTATTGGGTTAATACTTAATGAGCTAGTAACAAATAGCGCTAAACATGCTTTTGAAAATCAACATAATCCTATCATAAAAATAGAATCCTATGTGGCAGATGATGGAAAGATAAACCTTAGGTACGAAGATGGAGGAAAGACTATTACTAATGATGCTGCTAAGAAAAATCCATACTCGATGGGACTAAAACTTATACAGCTGCTTAGGGCGCAATTAGATAAGGAAGTGAGTTTTCACATTGTATAACAACTGTTTAGCAAAGGAATAGCAGTCGTTCGCAAGGTCAGAAGAAATAAATCAGAGATAAAATTTACATTATAATAATTTAATTATTATAACCATAAAAGTCAGTGCATCTATTATGACAAAGCCCTCCACAAAAATTTCAGCTAACTACTTTTTACTCATTTACTTCTCATTATCTATACAGTTCTTACATGCGCAACCATGTGGAAGCGGCGGAGTTATTCTTACTGATCAAGCAGATGTAGATAATTTTACAATCGACTATCCAGGATGTACACATATATTAGGCAATCTTACCATAGATGAAAATTTCTTAGGGGCTAACGGTAATATAACCGACTTGAGTCCGCTTCAGGTTTTGACAATTATTGATGGCAGTCTTTCGGTAAGGAATAATGATAATATTACGACATTGCAAGGATTGCATAATATAAGTACTGTAGGTTTGTCTACTGGGGTTATTAATAATTTGCAATTGACAGATCTTACAGGATTGACGAATTTAGAATCTACATCAGGTTTGGTAGTAGATGGGTTGGAAACTTTAGATGGAATTAATTCCTTGCAAACAATTTTTGTTGAGGAAGGATTTGCAAGGGCATTGGGTTTACAAGGATCTCAACTTTCTGATATTTCTGCCTTAGGAAATGTCGATATTGAAGTAGCCAGATTACTTATGGTAGAAACAAGCCTTAGTGATTTAGAAATGTTAAGTGATGCAGTTTTTAGAAATGGTATCACAATTGTCGATAATTTAATATTGTCATTTTGTTCTATTCCTAGTATTTGTGATATTGTTCTTGATCCAGATGCTTTTAATATTGTAGATAACAATGCTACTAATTGTAATTCTGAAGATGAAATAATAGGACTTTGTTTTTCTGTTCCTGTGGAGTGGGTATCTTTTGACACTTATTTTAGAGATGATAAAGTAGAGCTAGAATTCTCTACTATACAAGATGTCAGTCACAGTTATTATGAAGTGGAACATAGTGATGGTGTACATGATTTTAGTACCCTTAAATATATAGAAGGTAATGGTGAGGAAGATTATTATTCATTCAGTTTAACTCATTCTGATTATGTAGCAGGAAACAACTACTACCGTATCAAACAAGTAGATCGCAATGGAGATATTTCTTACAGTAAGATTTCACACCTTGATATTCCGAACCAATATCTAAGTTTTTATCCGAATCCTGTCAGCGATTATATTACTGTTTCTTCTCCTAGTTCTTCCCGTTATAATATTCGCAACAACTTAGGGACAGATATTAAGTCAGGAATAATTTCCAAAAGAGAAAGTAAAATAGATATAGGAGAGTTGCCCCCAGGACTGTATTATTTTTCTGTAGCCTATCAGGAGAAATATGAAATTATTATAAAGTTGTAGGGGCTATTTTCTTTGATTTTATACGAGTTGGTTGAATTTCCTCAAATAATTATTCTGATTAAATCTGACAAATTTAAGCTAATAAAACAGCCGTAAATCAAGATATAAAGGAAAAGAGATCGTTAGAATTCTTGTTGTATTACGCTACTTAAAGCCATTATTCACAATGCCATATACTTTGTTTAACACGGCATAAGTCTACTTTGGCAAGGTAAAAGGCTAGGTTTATAAAATCTGTAATATATTCTTGAAGTTATATCCTATATTGGATTATAAGCATCAATAGGTACAATGAGGAATGCATTTTTACTAATCATTATATTTTTAAACTTAAGTTTACATATTAATAGCCAATCATTACCTAATCCAGATTGCCACCAATGGGCGGTGGATCTTTTTAATTCCGTAGAAGATAATTGTGGTGAATTATGTGATGGACCACAAACGCCAGAGGCAAGGCCTATTAATTATGAAATTGGAATTGTTGAAATGTATGGAGAGGGAAATTACTATTTAATTCAAGATGGATGGAATGGTTTCTTTCATGGAGGCTGTTTTTTGTATTATTTCTATGATGATAATGGCATTTTAATAGATGTTTGTACTTCAGGATACTTATTGGATAATTGTAGGAGAAATATTATAAATCCTGATGATATCTCCGCTTTTAATTTTATCCAATTTAGAAACTGTGAAGATGGACCTATGCAATTAAATTCTAAGTGTTCAGGAATCGGATCAGATGGTTGTATATGTGAAGAAGCCATTAAGCCAGTTAGTTCTTGTGATTTTGAATTTGATCAGGTGTGGTTGCAATGGGATAACATATAGTAATCCATGTATGGCTAATGAGACTGATGGAGTAATAAAGTATAGGCAAGGACCATGCGGATCGGAATTTGGTCCATGGATTTATGCAGAGTGTGATTTTGCTTATCCCAACGGTGAAGTATGGACGGAAGATTGTGATTGCGAAGGAACTTCAAATCCAAATTTTTGTCCTGCTCTTAACTTGTATGTAGGCGACCCCTGTGATGATAACGATCAATGTACAATAAATGATATTGTCGATGAGAATTGTAATTGTTTAGGTACGCCTCTACCTGATGACGATAATGATGGTATATGCAATTTGTCTGATAATTGTCCAGATCTAAATAATGATTTAATTGGTGAACCCTGCAACGACAATAACCCTAATACAGGAAATGATATATGGACAGAAGACTGTGAGTGTCTAGGTACGGAGTTAAGTAACCCTAAAATGGAATTGAGTATAAGTGACGCTTCTGCAACTCAGATTGGTGATATTCTAGAGATAGAGATTCGAGCATTTGAGTTTGAAGACATTTACAGTTTTTCTTTGTTAGGAATAGA
>CAYYWZ010000114.1:0-6574 GCA_964475415.1 uncultured Saprospiraceae bacterium
ATAGCGGTACATGCCAGGCACACACAATAAGTGATAACAGCATATCTCTCCTACGTCGAGAGACGCTGCATACCATCTTACGTTATGAACTATAGATATATTCAACTATTACAATGGTATTTGGGATGTACTCCCCTCACAGTATTATGTTTTTATAATACATGTAATTTCCATGCCTATTCTCATTAGTTTAATCTGGCTTAACAATCATTACATCAAGAAAAAAGGTGAACTAAAAGAACTGACCTACAACTTACTTATAGTATTAAATCTATTGTCATTTCTTCCCTTTCCCATAACCTATTATTATTGGGACTTAGTGGATTATAATTCTAGCGGTATATTTATTATTTATATTCTAGTTTTTGGCGTTTTATTAAGATTCAATTCTTTACGATTAGTCTTACTCATCGTATTTTTTTCCAGTTTGTATTTTGGTATGATCTATTATATAGGTATAACTTATGTGGAAACCCTTCTTTATATCTTAACGGAGTAGGAGCACTCATTATATTATACTTTCTTTCAAAGACTATCTATGACATATCTTATCAAAGTGTATCCAATGAGAAATTGGTAGAAGAAAAGAATGTAAAGTTAAAATCTACACAGGAGAATCTAAAAGAAACGATCGAAGTAGTTAACAAACAAAATCTACTTCTAGAGGATAGTAACAAAAACTTAGTCAACTTCGCAAATGTAGTTGTACATGATATAAGATCTCCATTGAGAACAATATCTGGTTTTACAACCCTTCTATCTAATAGATATAGAACTGCATTTAAAGAAGAAGATGTAGATCTGCAAGATTCTGTGGTCAAAGCTTGTGAGGATCTAACTAATCTAGTTGAAGGCATCTTAGAGTTTTCAAAAATTTCCTCAGACAGTGATTTAGTATTTTCAACAGTAGATCTTAATAAACTATTTAAGGAAATTACCTTTCTAGAAGGAATAAAAATCAAAGAGAAAAAGGCTGAATTAATTATTCAAGAAAACTTCCCTTCCGTTCATGGTGTAAAGGAACTTCTACAGCAATTGTTTATTAACTTAATTTCTAACGCTATTAAATTTTCTTCTAAAGAAAATCATCCAAAAATAGAAATCAGTTACCAGAAATCTGAAGCAAATAACCTAATAGTTAGCGTAAAAGATAATGGTATAGGCATCCCTAAAGATTATCAGGAAGAAGTATTCAAATTATTCAAAAAATTGAATACTTCTAAAAGCTATGATGGCAGCGGCTTAGGTCTTTCTATTGCGAAAAGGATCATAGAAAAACACAATGCTACGATATGGATCGAGTCTGAAAGTAATAAAGGCACAACTGTTCTAATGGAATTTCCAAATGTCTAGTTATCAACTGATTTTTATACATTCATTAAATACATAAGGTAGAGGACGATACTACGTTAAATGAATTGTCAATAAGGTTTCTACTTGAATTTGTTCGGTTCATTGTAATCGGTCAGAAGCCAATCAGTTGGATAGCTTGATTGTTAAATCAAAGATTAGCTAATGCTTCTAAATCCGTATTCCGCACCAGTGATAGTAGTGGTACTGCAAGTGATAGCTGGCTAGTTATCTAAGGAGAATCGAAGGCCTGGGCGACGCGCTTTGAGCTTAGGCAGGCGCAGCTGAACGAATAGTGAAGACAAGAGTCGACTATAGATAACAGACTGATATCGCTTAGCAGTAGGAACGGATAGCACGGTCCGGAGGAGGTGCAAAAAAAAATATATAACTATAAGATTACAAAAAGATAGGCAATTATAAAGTTTTCAAATACTCAATTATACTTTTTCTTTCATCAGTCGTTAGATTATCTCCAAAATAATGACCTGAATTATCATGTCCCATCAATTTAGTATCATAATGATAAATAGACGTCTTCTCATCGACGACTTCATAATCAATTCCTACTTCACTATAATTATAATATTGGTCTGTCGTCTTTTCCTTGCTCCATATATCAGGCCTTGTAGAACTATTTAGCACTTTTTCTAGGGTAGGAACAGATCCATTATGAAAGTAAGGAGCTGAAGCCCATATTCCATCTAACGGAGGTGCTACGTAACCCCTTTCTGGAACTAACATTGCCTTATTGGTTCCCTTGCCAAACCATGAAGTGTTATACCAATCTACAAATCTCCCCAAACCAAAATTCGCATAAACTAACATAGAATCGGTCTGTATAAGATCTAAATCCACAAGCAGGTTAGGATAGGTTTCTAGATCACCATAGGTACCGTGGCAGGTAGAGCAATTATCTAAAAATAACTCTGCACCAATGTCTGCCATTTCTTGATCAATCTGTTTTGGGTAAGGTGGAGCTTCGAGCTGGTTAATGTAAGCTATAACATCTACGAAACTCTCATCGACTTCTCTAGCTTTTGTAGAGTCTACTACTGTCAGCATACTACTTGCCATAGATATTCTAGCATAGTCTCCTCTACCTACCGCTGTATAAAACATAGCATTTTTCTTCTTCAGCAACCACCATGGAGGCACATCTGTAGGGATCACTTCATCAGGAATATCTAGCATTTCTTCTTCGTTCCAGCTAAGATCATCTTTGTTTCTGTGTGATGCTAGAACAGCTGCTATCTTATCTGCTGGATTAGAACCTACTGTTTTTGTTACTATCTTAGAACCTATAGCTTTTATAGATTTAGAAAATGGAAGAAAGGCAGTATGTTCCGGTGTTCCTACAGGATACTGCGAGGTAACAACAGCATCTAGCACTCCTGCAAACATGCTCTGATCCATCGTGAAGTTCCCCGATGAATTACCGAGACCTATTACTAACTCTCCATCAAAAACACTACTGTGGCACTGAAGACAATTAGGGGATACAAGTTCTACTCCAGTAGATGTTGTAAAGGCATTATACTCATGACCTATTCCTTCGTTGATTCCATCTCTCTGCAAATAGTCATCTACCATACTACCGAGTACAACTTTGTAAATACTGAGTGGAATACCACTGTCGACATAATCTCCTTCTATAAGATATTTTTTTCCTTTTTCTGCATCTCCGGATCTCTGCGCTGAGGCCTCTAACTTAGTTAATTGATCCATGGGAGGATTAAACATATCATCAGGGATCAATTCTGTTTTACTACAAGCAGTTATAATAAGGATGATAATAATTATAGAGCTGAAAATTAATGGAATCTTATTCATTATCGGATTTATATAGAATTTGGTAGAAAAATAATATCATATAAATTAAAATTACAGGAATTTACGTTCAAATACATATATGAAACAAAGATATCGATTAACAGGTTTTGCAAGGTTCGTAATTTTTATGCTTTTTTTTGTTCCATTTGCTTACGTAGGGCTTACATTGACGGGCGGTGAATCAGCACTAGCAGAAAAAATAAAAGGACTTAAGGATAAAATTATGACGCCTAAAAAAGAAATAGTTGTAGAATCTAGTGATAAGGACTGCGACGAGATTATAAAGCTAAAGGAAAAAGAGATAGAGCTACTTAGAGCAAGGATTAAGAAGCTAGAAATTGCTGCGCAATAAATTGATGATTGTAATTGTGCAATGTTTATCCACAAATCATACTAGGCATACATATGGCATACCATTTATTTGTAGACCAGATACCCTGCTATAAATTACTAGGTTACAAAATGGTTATCGATAAAGGAATACTAAGCTGTTCCTGATATTAAGTTCGTAGCAATAAATTACTGTGGAATAGAATATGTTCTGTATAAAGGAACATAGGTATAATTCTCTAATCATGTAATCCTTAAATCCAGTGAATCATGGTTCTGACAATTTCAGAAGAGTTGTACCTTAAGGCACATTTTTCTTAATTCAAATAATCCCTGAATCAAATGAATAATGTTTCAGACAATTATTCTAAAGGAGTAAGACCTAGTATTTCTTCTGCAAAAAGAAAGGTTTCTAATTTAACGGATGCTACATCTTTGGATACTTCACTGCAGGCGATAATATGATTCCCTGCATCTGGAATAGCGACTAATCTTTTTTTAGAAATATCAGTAGAAGTACTTTCATAAAATTCCTTCATGGCATCCACTGAAACGACCATATCTTTTTCCTCTTCATTCCTATAATAGTAGGCTAAAAAAACGGGCTGAAGTATTTCTGCAAATTCTTCTTTATTCATTGTCTCATCTATGAGCGCACGAAGGGCAATAACTCCATCGATATGATAACTTACTAACCAATATTTTGACATGGTAGGATTATAATCATGATTTCTATATAAGCCTCCATTGATTTTCTTCATCAGCTGCTTCCCCCAAGGACCTGTAAGTAACTTAGAATTTTGATCTTCGAGATCTATGTTGGGAGAATAGTATAACAAGGCCGCAATATCATCATCTCCTCCCGCTAGGTATGTCGCATAGGTCGCTCCTGTAGAACAGGCAATTATGATTACTTTTTCTCCTATGGTTTTCCCTATGGCTATTGCTTCTTTTGCTGAAGCTATTAATTGTTCAGGTGTCAAATTTTTAAATGAATCTTTTCCCCTAATGCCATGCCCATATATTCTAGCTAAATAAGTATTCATACCATATCGTTCTGAAAACTCAGTATGTAAAGGTGCTGACTCAAAATAACTAGCAGAAAAGCCAGGAAGGTATACGACGGAATATTTTGTCTTACTAGGTACTGAATCTCTCCAGATTATTCTTGCCTCGTTATCGGTTTTCAGATCGAACTGACTTTCTTTGTTTACAACATATTGATCTATATTTTCTATGCTTAGATCTAGTTGAGGGTAATCCTCATTCACAGGGTCGAACGCAACCTTAGGTCCAAGAAAAAAAACAACTAAACTTACAAGAATAAGTAATAATGGAATTCCTAACAGTAATTTTTTAGCAATCATAGAACAAGTTAAACTATAATTTCTAGTTGTTCAACAATAGATCTAAAATAATAAGTAACGGTCTAATTTTATACTTTTATAGGAAAGACGTTTACGAATCTACTGTATCATCAGCTGGATTTATGTAACTCTTCCATGAGTATAATAACTAGAAGCAAGGTAAGATACCAACTAATAGAAGTATATCTCAGTGGACTAGTATAGCTCTTAGTACTCGATTTCTAGAAAATCCAAAGTCGCAATATTAAGTGATCCTATGGGCAAGCCATTTTCTTCTTGTAATTCTCTAAGTGCAGATTTTATAGAATTAGAAAATTTCCCTTCACATGATCCAGGATCATAGCCACTGGTAATTAGAGAAGCACATAGATTCATTATCAATCCGGCATCGATATCGTTCTCGCATACTACTTCTACCCATTCAGCTTGACGCTCGGAAACTACAGATTCGAATTCCACCTCCTGAATTACAAATGCATCTGTTGCTGTTGTATCCTTAAGATATAATATAGATTTTTCATCTGTCACAACATCTACTAGACACCAGACTAGACAATCATCTGGATTTGCAGATAAGCACTTTTTATCAGCTTTCTTCTTAACCCACTTGGTAGTACGTTCCCCTGCCTGATATATATACTTATCGAATTCTATATCCGTTGAATCCAGACCAGTGAACATAGGCAAACTTACAACATCTGTAATCGTAGTTGCAGCTGTTTTGGCTTTAGCATAACATTTTCCTGCTTCATTAGGTGGCAGATCTACGCTTCTATAATTAGATCTCGGCGTGTAATTACCACATGCTGTTATCAATAAAAGAAATGATATTACTACTGGAATTGAAATTTTTAATTGTTTCATGAAACAGATTTTGCTAATATGATGTTTACTATCTTGAAATTACACAAAATAAAATGAAAAATAATATAACCACTCTGGTAATAGGAGCCTCTGAAAATACAAGTAGATATGCTGCCATGGCTATTGCAATGCTAAAAGATTACGGGCATAAGGTTCATGCTGTAGGTAGAAAGGAAGGGGAAATATATAACACAACCATACATACATCGGAAAAAACTTTTGAGGATGTTCATACTGTAACCTTATATATCAATCCTGAGATACAGAAAACCTATTACGATTATATATTAGCGCTAAAACCTAATCGTGTGATTTTTAACCCAGGAGCGGAGAACCTAGAATTTTCGAGACTACTTAAGGAAGCAGATATACAGATGCTTAATGCATGTACGTTGGTATTACTTAGGACTGGGCAGTATGGAGAGGAGGTGGTTACTCGATTGCATTAGTGCTTATGAATTAAGCATATAGAGTAATAACTATAAACCCCACTATTGTATGAGGTAGCTTAGGTGCTGTTAAGATTATCTGATTTAATCAACCGAATAGTGCACATAGGCTGCACGGTAAAACTGTTATTTGCTTGAAAGAAAGCAAATGAAAATAGAAAAACTGTTTGAAGGACTAAGCATTTATGAATTTCAAGTATATATCAAAAGGAAGTGTATAATATGATTCCTCAAGATCAATTGACACTGATATTAATCCTCCATATCCTCCGTCACAAGTAGGACCATAACCTGAAGATCCTACCTGAGCAGTAGAACTTATTAACAAAAAAAGGAAAAGAAATATCCCTGCTAATTGTTTAAAGTTATATCGTTTCATAT
>CAYYWZ010000115.1:0-6267 GCA_964475415.1 uncultured Saprospiraceae bacterium
AATGATACGTAAATGAACAAGCTGAACTATTATTTGTAAATTAGAAGCATGATGCATCATCCAGATATATTTGTTTCTATCTCAGAGGGAAAAGACCGTGGTGTTTTTACAAGCTCAGACATAGAAATAGATGACATTATAGAGATCAGCCCGGTCATTGTGCTTCCTGCTTCTGATAAAAATAAAATCCATGATAGCCACTTGCATGACTACTACTTCTTATGGGGAACAGAGTTAGAACAAATCGCTATTGCCCTAGGATATGGATCCCTCTACAATCATTCTGAACATCCTAATGCGAGTTATACTTACGACTATGAAAGTAGAACAATAAGTTTTAAATGTATCAAACGTATCGATGCAGGTGCAGAAATCTTTATTAACTATAATGAAGGCAATGAAAAAAATGTCGAGTTATGGTTCTAAATATTATTATTTCTAAAACAAGAACACTGCTTTATCATTAATCTATTCCCATGGATCTACTCAATTGATTATATTCGCACAACTCAATAAATGGGTTAGAGAAATATATCAATAAAAATATTCAAGACAATAAAAATAAATGGCAGATAATAAGATAATTTTTGCAATGGAAGGTGTAAGCAAAACCTTCCCGCCTTCTAAAAAAGTTCTCAACAATATATGGCTCTCTTTCTACTATGGTGCAAAGATTGGCGTACTCGGTCTGAACGGTTCTGGAAAGTCTAGCTTACTCAAGATTATTGCTGGACTAGATACCAACTATGAGGGTAAGATCAGTTTTGACAAAGAATATAAGATAGGTTATCTCGCTCAAGAGCCAGAATTAGACGAGACAAAAACAGTGAAAGAAGTTGTACAAGAAGGACTGAAAGAAATCATGGATGTTGTCAATGCATATAATACCGTATCAGCAAAACTTGCTGAACCTATGTCAGATGATGAGATGATGAAAGTGATCAATGAGCAAGGAGAACTGCTGGAGCAAATGGACCAGGTAGGAGGATGGGATGTAGATCATACTCTAGATCTAGCGATGGAAGCACTTAGATGCCCGCCAGATGATGCTAAGGTATCTGTACTATCAGGTGGAGAACGTCGTAGAGTAGCTCTATGTAGATTATTGCTTAGCAAGCCAGACATACTGCTATTAGATGAGCCTACTAACCACTTAGATGCAGAAAGTGTGCATTGGCTAGAGAAATTTCTTAAGTCATTTCCTGGTACTGTGATAGCTGTAACGCACGATAGATATTTTCTAGACAATGTAGCAGGATGGATACTAGAACTAGATCGTGGAGAAGGTATCCCATGGGAAGGAAACTACAGCACATGGCTAGAACAAAAATCTAATCGACTAGCGAATGAAGAAAAAGCGGAGAGCAAAAGACAGAAAGCCCTCAAGCGAGAACTCGAATGGGTAAGATCTAAAGCCAAAGGACAGCAGACCAAAGGTAAAGCGCGTCTTAATGCATATGAGACGCTAAGTAATGCAGAACAAAAAGATAAAGAAGCAAGACTAGAACTCATCATTCCGCCTGGACCTAGATTAGGTGACACGGTTATAGAAATAGAAAATCTTACTAAGTCTTATGATAACAGAGTACTAATAGATGGTCTGAATATGTCTATACCTAAGAATGCGATAGTTGGTATTGTAGGCCCTAACGGCGTAGGTAAGTCTACCCTATTTCGTATGCTTATGGGAGAAGAGCAACCAGATAGTGGAAGTGTAAAAATTGGTGAAACCGTACAATTAGCTTATGTAGATCAATCTCATAAATCCCTTACACCAGAGAAAACCATATTCGAAGTTGTGGGTGATGGGCAAGATCTGATGCAAGTGCAAGGAAAGGATATCAATGTAAGAGCTTATATCAGTAAATTTAATTTTGCAGGCGGGGACCAACAAAAAAAAGTTGGTGTATTATCTGGAGGAGAGAGAAATAGATTGCACCTGGCTATTACACTCAAAGAAGGAGGAAATGTAATTCTACTCGATGAGCCTACAAATGATATTGATGTAAACACGCTAAGATCTCTAGAGGAAGCAATAGAAAATTTTGCAGGCTGCGTACTCGTGATTAGTCACGACAGATGGTTTATAAATAGACTTGCTACACATATCCTTGCCTATGAAGATGAAGGAGAAGTTATCTTCTTTGAAGGAAATTACTCTGCCTATGAAAAAAATAAAAAAGAACGACTGGGTGATGTTGCTCCTAGAAGACCTAGGTTTAAGAATTTGTTGTAAAATATATTCTGCTAAAGAATACCAAATCATCAATTGTGATAGAGGCATAGGCTTCGGACTAGGGTCTAGTTCTAATGATGGTGGAATCATCCGTAACAACATGATCTACAATGACGGGCATCACACTTATGATGATGTGGGCATAGGCCTAGAAACTTCACCCAATACAAAGGTATATAACAATACCGTTATAGTAGACTACCCTAATGCTATAGAGTATCGCTTCGAAGAAACAGAAAATGTGGAAATACTTAATAATATAGTCAACAAAAATATCCGATCTAGAAATGGCGGTCAGGCTGAAGTAAGAAACAATATATATAAGGTTTCAGAAGATTGGTTTGTAGATCTAGAAAGTGGTGACTTACGATTAGTGGAAGCTAATGATGTTATTGTGGACTCAGGCGAGAATTTATTAGGAGAGGTTGATCTAGATATAGATAAAAATGAGCGGCCACAAAATGGTGTTTACGATATAGGTGCTCATGAATTCCCTTCTATTTCTACTGATACTAAGGAGTTAACCGAGCAGTTAGCACTAGAGATTTATCCTAACCCCAGTGCCGAATATATAATTCTAAGATCAAAAGAAAACAAACAAGCCACCATAGAAATCTGGAGATCTGATCAAAAACAGGTATATCATAAAACCGATCACCTCCTTACCGAATATCTGAATATCAATACAGATCTATGGGAGCAAGGCGTATATTTTGTAAAAATTATAACCGATAGACATCTGAGTGTAAAGACTTTTGTAAAGCAGTAATACATAATTTCATAAAATCTATCGGGAGTTTGCTGCTAGTTATACATTGTTTCAATACATTGCATACATGCGGCTAGCCAGATGGATCTTCAAAACTATTATTTATATTATCGGTGCACTTGGGATATATCTTCTTCTATCCCTAGCATTCAGTTATATTCCCATCAATAATTTTCAAGATACTAAGCAAGCTACTAAGCAAATCTATCTTTCTACAAATGGCGTTCATCTAGATATAGTAATAAAAAAATCTGACCTATCTCCCACTCTACTTAGAAACCTATACCATAAGCCAGAAGAAAAATATATCTCTATAGGATGGGGTGATGAGAACTTCTATCTCAACACACCTACCTTCTCTGATCTCACTTTAGAAAATGCTGCAAAGGCTATGTTTCTCAAAAGTCCAACACTCATGCACGTAACAAGATATAAAAACAAAAGACCGCATTGGGTAACTGTCAAATTAGACATAGAAAAACTTAATAAGCTAAATACTTTTATTGAGAACTCCTTTGCTACTGATAGCCAAGGACAAAAAATTATTCTGCCAGATGCCGCTTATTACGAGCGTGATAATTTCTATAAGGCTATCGGAAGTTATACTGCATTATACAATTGTAATAGTTGGGCTAATCATGCATTCAAACAAAGTGGATTGAAATCTAGTATTTGGACACCATTTGATTTTGGCCTATTACACTTTTACAAAAACTAAAATTTTGTAGATAAGCTTGTAGTAGATGATTATGAAATTCATATTTTAGTCAAAATATTTATTTTAGCTGATGCATGATGTAGACAATATAATTATAGGAACGGGAATGGGTGGACTTACTACAGCACTACTTCTCTTGAGAGCTGGACAATCCGTGATGATGTTCGAGCAGCATTATGTGCCGGGTGGTTGGGCGCACAGTTTTCTTAGAGAGGGTTACAAGTTTAGCCCTGGCGTACACTTTGTAGGACATCTCCAAGAAGGTGGTTCCGGAAGGGAGGTTTATGAAAAGATAGGTGTCGCTAATGACATGATATTCTTTAGACAGAACCCAGCTGGTTATGATCATAATATTGTAGGAGACCATAGATTCAGAATGCCTGCCGGAATTGACAATCTAGAGACGGCTATGTCAGAGCAGTATCCCGATGAAGCAAAAAGAATAAGTAAATATTTAAAATTTTCTAAGCAGGTCTATAATGAATTATTCAAAGCCATAGAACCTAAAGAAGGCATTATGGACTATCTTCTTTTGCCTTGGAGAACGAGACACATCGGTAGAACAGGATGGATGAAATTACAGACTATTCTTAACTACTATCTTAAGGATCCTTATGTCAAAACACATCTGAGTTTGCAATGTGGTAATTATGGACTTCCACCTAAGCTGGCTCCTTTCCCTGTCCATTGTATTGTATCTAATCACTGTATGCATGGCACTTCCTATCCAAGAGGAAGTGGTTCTGGAATTGTCAAAGGATTTACAAAAAACATAAAAAAACTAGGCGGTACAATTCATACCAGTATGGGTGCCCATAAAATCCTTCTAGACGAAAAGGCAAGTAAAAAAACAGCTGTTGGTGTAGAACTAACTAATGGAGAAAAATATTATGCTAAGCGAATTATCTCTAATGCTGATCCACATGTCACCTACCAGAAATTACTAGGTGAGGAACATGTGTCAAAAAAGCTTACCAAGAAATTATCCAAAACACAATATTCCGCTGCAGCACTTAATTTATTTCTCGTCGTAGATATGGACTTGCGCGCAGCAGGAATGGATAGTGGTAATATATGGTATAGTGCAGAACCTGATCTCAATAAAGTATATGATATCTTCGCGCAAAAAGATGTTCTACAAGGAGATGTTTTCCCAGCCATGTTTATTACATCCCCTACCCTCAAGGATCCAGTTTCCTATGATGGGAAGTATCACACACTAGAACTCATTGTATTCTGTCTTCATCATTCTTTCGAACGATTTGAAAATACAAGCTATGAGAACAGGACACCTGAATATGACGACTACAAGAGATTAGTAGAACTCAAAATGGTTCGAACTCTAGAAAAAGTATTACCCGGAGTAAGCAGCCGTATTAAGTTGATGGAACTAGGAACACCTAATACTGCTCAGCATTATATCAATGCAACTAACGGAAATTGTTATGGCCCCGATAAGATTCTATCTCAGGTGGGCCCATTCAATTATAAGATCAATACAGAAATAGAAAACCTACATCTTACAGGAGCAGCAACCTTTGCTCACGGACTTATAGGAGCAGTAGATTCTGGCATTAATACAACAGCAAAAATCCTTGGCTGCGAAAGGGCTGATGTCATGGTCTATGGTGAAGGACAAGAACTAAAATTATATGAGGCCGAGGATGATACAAACTGGCCAGAGCATCTTAAGAGAAAATCAGAAGTCAAAAAACGTCGAGGAGCTGACAAGGAAATGGATACTTTGGTACTGTAGTTTTGCTTAGTAAGAGGCATTCACAATTCTTATTGTTTAAGCTAAGGCAAGAGAAATAAATTACAAAACTAATTGTACAATTATGATCAAAACGAAAAAAGAACTTAAGGAAGATTACAAGCAGTCGGAAAAATCTATGGGTGTTTTTCGCATAAAGAATAGTACTAATAATAAAGTTCTAATCGATCATAGTCTTGATATAAATGCTAAATGGAATAGACATAGAACGGAACTTAAGTTTGGTAGCCATCGAAATAGAGAACTGCAAAAAGATTGGATCGAACTAGGGGAAGATAAATTCACTTTTGAAATCCTATCTACACTAAAGGAGAGCAAGGAAGAAAATATCAATTACAATAAAGAATTAAAAATACTTCAAAACATGGTTGTAGAAGAACTAAACAATACGAGTAGCTACTAAGAAAATATTTATAAAGTCAACTTCTTATTCTACTATTTTCACTTCTGATAGCTTCATTTACAATATGATTTCCTATTTTAAAATACATTTTAAAAGGTAGTCACAATCCAAACAATGAAAACTATACTTCAAATCCTTTTGGTAACAATTTTTACATCTGTAAATCTTGAACTAAATGCACAATGCACAGATGGTTCACAACCAGAGTGTCAATGTCAATCGGCAGAAGTTCTATGTACTTTAGACCAACTAGATGGATATACTTTTTCCATGGATGGATTTAATCATTCCGGTGATGCTCCTAATCCAATATGCCCAGGGTGTAATGGTATCTGTACTCCTCAAAATCCAACTTGGTTTGCTTTTG
>CAYYWZ010000116.1:0-6157 GCA_964475415.1 uncultured Saprospiraceae bacterium
ATAAGAGCATATACTATCTAATGCGTTTTCAGGAAAGAACTAGTTAATCAGGTTAAATTTAAATTACTAATAATTCAAGTAATGTTACTCTATTCCGAAGTAAGTTCTATTAATAATTTTGATTATTAAATTAACTAAACTTATCAACATGACTCTACCAAGATTCGAAATAAAAAAAGACATAGCAGAAGAATTTAGATTTAATCTTCATGCAAAATCTAATGGGGAGACAATACTTAGAAGTAGTGAAGGTTACACTTCCAAACAAAATTGCATAAAAGGAATTGAATCAGTTAAAGTGAATGCTTCTATTGATTCTAGATATAATAGGTTCAGCTCCTCTGATGCCCAATACATGTTTATCTCTTAAGTGTCAACTGCGTAAGATGTGTCCGTGAAATTTAATGGTGATCTTTCCATGCTGTAAAAGTGGTGCTCCTTTCTTAGGTTCCACTCTATACCCTAGTAAGGCTTTTTCGACTTCTACTTTTTGGCGTTTGGTTATTTTTGTAGTAGTAAGTTCATCTTTTATTTTGGCATAAATAAAGCTACCATCTCTCGCTGCAAAGTAGTCTGCTACAATCTTAGTTCCTTTTTGATTGCTTAAACCTATATGTATAATTTCTCGTATATTTCTATAAATTACTTTTCTTTCTTCTAGTCCTTCCGCGGGTTCCAAATGTTCCAAGGTGAGAAGACTATCTAAGTATACTTGTTCTTTTGCAGTAAGACTCCTTGGACTAAAGGCAGCGGCTGGCTTGGTCACTGTACAAGAAGTCCAGAAAATTATAGAACAAATCATTGACAATAGTAAAAAGAAATGTTGATACATTATGATGGAAATTTATTTAGAATTTTTAAATGGAGAATCGATGATATTTGTTTTCTCTTAAAAACCAAAATTCACCCCCACAGCTATACTCATTCGATCGTCATCTAATTCTGTAAACCTAAATCGTTGGGTAAAGAAATACATGATTCTATCACCATAGCCTAAGGTTACACCAGCATAAGGAACAAAGTTTTTAAAATTAAAGGCACCAGCACCTGCTCGAGTAACCGCACTGAAGGGTCCATTGAAGAAAGTTATGTAACCTTCGAAACTGGTAGTAAGACCATTTTCAATATTGCCAATATCATCAAAACCCAACTGGTAATCAGCGATAAGTTTCATCCTGAAATATCCTGTTTTTATAATATGACCACTTAGCGATCCGATAAGTGCAAAATCACTATTGATATCTATATAGGAAATACCAAGGTCTAAAATACCCTTATAACTTCCTATGATTTCTCCTCCTCGATATTGAGAAAATTGCGATTCTTGTTGTTGGAAATCTTTGTTGAGATAATTGATAGAAACAGCATGCTTTCCCTTCGGTACGAGATCTCCTTGTGCACAAGATAACTGATGCGTTAGTGTAGAAATCAAAATAATAAAACTCCTTAGGGCTAAGAAAAAAGCTGACTTCCTCATGATGTTAGATTAGAACTTGAAGATAGAAATATTATCATTTTTTTCTCACATATTAGTACTATCCATTATACTAAGCAGAATGTGGCATAATTTCTGTTTTGATAGGGATGTGATGAATATCGAAGAAATTAACCGAAAACATTTTATTGAGACAGACATGTATTATCGTGTAGGTTTCGGTCTGACTTCCAGACTTTTAGACGAAAGCAATGGTGTGTTTACCATAGAAGTTGTCATCTCTAGAAAATGGAACAAGAACTACAATGCAACTGCTCAAGAGCTTGCATACTGTTGGAAAAAAACTCATAAAGAACTTTCTAACGCCCTAGCTTGTAAAGTCTATATTATTGATGCCAATAGATACAATTACAAGCAAGCCCTTATCCATAGAGGTGTAAAGCCAGGATATGATGCTAAAAAAGGCGTAATCTTTAGAAAAAAATATCTTAATTAAGATCTAACAGATCTTTTTAATTTTCTTTATGTTATAACCAATACGTATAGTCTAACAGACTGTAAAGACTAAGTCGATGGAATACATAGAGATTATATCAAATGCTTATTCAGGTTATGCCTCATACCTATGGTATGAAATCACACATCCCTCATTCAAAAATTATTTTTATTGGCTTATAGCTGTTTCCCTGTTTTTTTTCTTCCTAGAAGTAGCAAGACCTTGGAGAAAAGAGCAAGCTCGATTTAGAAAAGATTTTTGGTTGGATGTATTCTATATGTTTTTCAACTTTTTTTTGTTCTCTTTGATCATCTATAATGCAGCATCAGATGTTGTTGTCCATCT
Organism: uncultured Saprospiraceae bacterium; assembly: GCA_964475415.1. Classification (GTDB taxonomy): domain Bacteria; phylum Bacteroidota; class Bacteroidia; order Chitinophagales; family Saprospiraceae; genus CALCMJ01. The sequence continues at coordinate 2,277 of CAYYWZ010000116.1, forward strand.
ATTTAATGATGGTATTAGATCAATTGCGAGTTTTGATTTGCAAGCTAGCAACCCACTGAATGGTATGCCACTATGGACTGTGCTGCTAGTTGGTTTTTTCGTCAGAGATTTTGTACAATGGTGGACGCATAGATTATTGCATCGTGTAGAATTTCTATGGGAATTTCATAAGGTACACCACTCTGTAGAGCAGATGGGATTTGCTGCTCACCTGAGATATCACTGGATGGAGAATGTTGTCTACAGAACTATAGAGTATATTCCACTTGCGCTGATGGGTATAGGACTATATGATTTTTTCATCATTCATATTTTTACGCTGATTGTTGGACATTATAATCATTCTAATATTTCTATTTCGGGAAGAGTTACAGGAGGCATATTTGGTGGTGCTTTAGCATTATTGATTGCTATTTCTGCTTTTGATATACAAGTTATTCCTGATGCTAGTTTAGGCTTGCAAGCGATTGTAATATTGTCAGGAATTATTCTTGGAGGATTACTGCTTGGACCCATCATGAAATATATCTTCAATAGCCCAGAAATGCATATATGGCATCATGCTTATGAACTACCAGAGGAGCGGAGATTCGGTGTCAATTTTGGACTCACCCTTGCGATTTGGGATTATATTTTCAAGACTGCTCATATACCGTATAATGGTAAGGATATTCGCCTAGGTTTTGAAGGTGTAGAGAAATTTCCCGATAATTTCGTAGGACAGATTAAGCACGGAGTATTAGGAAAGTAAGTAGTTACAAGACTTCTTAATAGGAATAAAAATTAATGACTTTAATTATAAGATAATTCTATCCTTGCTAGCTTTAACCCTCTTACTCTGTAAGTAATAAAGTTAGAAGAAAATTGTAGTCATAATTACTCCATAAAGACATATAGTAGAGAACATTAAGTGATTAGTATTGTTTAACAATTTATAGTTAAGGTTTCTGGAACACTTTAAAATTAACTGATAATCTTCTTAAAATAAGCAGCTATGTCAATTGTAAAAAAACATAATACACAAATCTCTAATGTACTAATTATTGGCAGTGGAGGGGCTGGCCTTAGAGCTGCAATCGAGGCTAAGATGGCTGGAGTAGAAGTTACTGTAATCGGTAAACGAAAAAAAGAAGATGTTCATACGGTTCTAGCAGCAGGTGGTATCAATGCAGCCTTGGGAAACGTAGATTCAGAAGATAATTGGAAGCAGCATTTTGCGGATACAATGATTGAAGGATATCTTTTGTCAGATCCTAGAACAGTCGAACTTATGGCGAAAGAAGCTCCCGATTTGGTGCGTGAGATTCATGAATGGGGTGCAAATTTTGCTACGCTGCCAGATGGTCGATTAGACCAGCGGTATTTTGGAGCACATACTTATAGACGTACCTGTTACTCTGGAGATTATACTGGGAGATCCATCTTATTTTCTCTGATCAAAAAAGCACAAGATCTCAATATACCTATACATGATTCACAGTATGTGACTGAATTGCTTGTACGAGATAAGACTTGTTTTGGTGCAATGACCTTTGATATCAATACAGGAGAGCGAACGGTTTTTTTAGCTGATTCAGTTATTCTTGCTGCTGGTGGTCATACTAGGATTTGGCGGAAAAGTTCTTCACGTAGAAATGAGAATACTGGTGATGGTTTTTATCTTGCTCTGAAGGCGGGATGTACTTTGACGGATATGGAACAAGTACAATTTCATCCAACTGGAATGGTAATTCCAGAAACTATAGCAGGTTCTCTCGTTACCGAAGCAGTAAGAGGAGAGGGAGGTCATTTGAAGAATAGTAAAGGAGAGCGGTTCATGTCAAAATACGATCCAGAACGTATGGAATTGTCGACGCGAGACAAAGTGGCTATGGCTAATTATACAGAAATAATGGAAGGAAGAGGTACAGAAAATGAAGGTGTATATTTGGATATATCTCACAGAGATAAAGATTTTATAATCGATAAACTCCCTCGTATGTACCGGAAATTTCTTGACACGCTTATGTTAGATATTTCTAAAAAACCAATGGAGGTAGCGCCTACTGCTCATTATTCTATGGGCGGAGTTCTTGTGACTCCTGAGGAACATGCAACAAATATAGAAGGACTTTATGCAGCTGGAGAGGTAGCTGGAGGTCTACATGGAGCGAATAGGTTAGGTGGAAATTCACTTGCTGAGATTTTGATTTTTGGAAAACGTGCAGGTCGTGCAGCAGCTGAACGTTCTATTAATTTACTTAATCAAATAAGATCTAAGGATGTAATCGATCAGGCACATGATAGTATCAATGCTTTTCTCAAAACTGGTGATATAGTTGCGAGACCCTTACAAAGATCCGTAAGAGATACGATGTGGGAATTTTGCGGTGTTGTAAGAGAGGATAAATTGCTACAAGACGGAATATCTAAGGTAAATGAGATCAAAGAGTCTATAAAAAAATTAGATGTTAGACCAGACTCTGAGGGGTTCGAAGATCTAATGTTAGCTTTTGATCTTGAGGGTACTTTAGCTTCTGCAGAGGCGACAATATTATCAGCGATAGAAAGAAAAGAAAGCAGGGGAGCACATCAACGAAGTGATTATAAAGAAACTAACAATAAAGAGTTCTTAGTCAATTTTGAAGTTCATTGGGATGATAATCACAAGGCAGTGGTGACTAAGCATAAAATTAAACCGATGAGTGCAGAATTGAAAAAAGCAATCGATGATACTTCAGAAATTTCAGATTTCAGTGGTAAGCTTTTAGAGTAGAAAGAAAGGTTCTGTTGTATACATTGCTGCAATTGTATAGACGATAGCGTTCGTTCCTATTTCCCGAATTGGGACTAAAGGATTTGTAGTTTGCTTGTTATTTAAACTAAAGTCGAAGGAACTCTAAAGCTTTGAATACATCTGAGAGATGGGATGATTTCTTATTTCTATTTCCATTCGCAACTTGCTACAGCAAGGGTTTTTCCGCTAGTAAGATTATCTACCTTGTAATAAGTTTGATTGTCATGTAGGTCTGTAGATGTTATCGTAATATCATGACCTAGTAGACTTTCGCTTCTATAAAAAACCTTAATGACGAAAGGTTTGTTGTTTTGTAAAATTGCTAATGGTGTAGATTTTATTATTTGGCGATTGATGATATTGTTATTGGTATGATTATTCCAGTCTATATCTAGATAATTGATCTTATAGTATACAGTAGAAACGTACGGAAATTTATGCCGTATTTTTACATCTGGTTTTCCTAGCGAATTTTCAATATTTTTTGGTATAAGTTCGCGCATACTTTCAGGAATATTTTCCATTTTTCTTGTTTCGGTATTGATCAGTGTCCAGAGTGATTTGGCTTGAGCAATTTTATTCCCTTTTTTGTCAAAAGCAAAGAAATCTCTCGTAGCAAATAATCTATCAAAATCTGATGGGTAGGTATGGACCTCTATCTCTTCTGCGGCATCAGCATATCGAAAAACTTCCAGTTCTTTTTTGAGCAGTACCCAGGAGAGTTTCTCTTCCTGCATATCCCAGAAAGAAGCCTTCATGCCGATGGCGTGCTTAAAAGATGCTTCCTGCAAAATCTCTATAAGTGAGGGTAGACTTAGTTTGTTGTCAGCACCTATTTCTCTTGCCCGTATTACAAATCTCTCTTTGTGGATATATCCTTTCATAAAAAACAAGATAAAGAAATGAATCGATATTATATGCTCTACAATAAAAGAGCTCATAATAGGCTGGGCCTACAGCATATAAATCTATATGGAGTAGACTTTTATGAGATATGAACCGTAGGCTCAGCCTACTACAAACGATGTGATAATTTGATAATACAAATAGAAATAGGCCCTTAAAAAATCTTTTTAATCTTTCCAATATGCTCTACAATAAAAGA
>CAYYWZ010000117.1:0-5772 GCA_964475415.1 uncultured Saprospiraceae bacterium
TTAGAACAAAGCAATAAACCAATCGAACTCTAAAAATCTCAATTGGCCAAAGTAAATTCATCACTTATGAGCACATAAAATTCGCAATAGTATTATATCCTATTAAAAATCTACAAAAGTAACGCCTTGGCCTCCCATCTCATCTTCTGGATGCCATACTTTCTTAACATCTTTATACTCTCTGAGTTTCTTTCTTACCATTTTTCTTAATACGCCAGAACCTACACCATGAATAATCTTGACCCTGCTAAGGTTACTGATCAATGCATTATCTAAAAACTCCTGAACAAAGTCCAATGCATCATCATACTTATATCCCTTAATATCGAGACTCGTTTCTGTGGCACCTTGCTTGTGCACCAAATCTGTTTTGACACTTTTCCCCTTTCTAAGATGGATAGGTTCATTAGCAGGTAACAGCTCTTTAAGCGGAACCATTACTTTCATCATTCCCATCATTAACTCTGCTTTATTTTTTTTGATAGAAATAAGTTCTGCAATCTGTCCACCACTTCTCAGTTTTACATAATCACCTTTTCTAAGGTCTTTGACATCAAAATTAGTCTTTACTTGCAAGGTTTCTTTTAAAGGATGTATTTCCGAACTAAGTATAGATTTTTTCTCCCTTACAGTTTTAGATAGAGCTTTAGCTTTCTCCAAATTTTGGTTTTCTCTGAGTTCCTTGATAAGTTTTTGAATTTCTTTATCAGATTCTGCAGTAGAGTAAAATTCTTTTTCTTTGGCCTCTAATTTGATTTTTCTTCTACGGAATTCTAGGTCTTTATTCATACTCTCGTAAGAGGTGATTAGTTTTTTCAATCTATCCTCTTTACTGATAAGATTGGTCAGTTTTTCTTCTAACTCTTCCTTTTCTCTAACTAAGTCTATAAGTAGATCGTCTATTGCCTTACTATCTTTCCCTGCCTTATTTTTAGCATAAGCTAATATCTTATTATGCAGACCTATTCTCTCTGCTATCTCAAAAGCAAAAGAACTTCCTGGCTTACCTATCTGTAACTGATAAGTAGGTTGATGGTTTACGTGATCAAATAACATGGCACCGTTCAAAATACCTTTTGCATTATAAGAATAAACCTTGAGATTAGAATAATGGGTAGTGATGACACCATATACTTTTTTCTTATTAAGCCTATCGAGTATGGCTTCTGCTATTGCTCCTCCTATCTTAGGATCTGTTCCAGAACCAAATTCGTCTATGAGAACTAGGGTATTTTTATCAGCTTTCTCCATCATATATTTCATGATGTTCAAACGCGAACTATAGGTACTTAGATCATCTTCTAATGATTGTTGATCTCCTATATCTGCAAACAGTTTCTTAAATATACAGATAGAGGAATCGCTATCGACCGGAATAAGTAATCCAGCTTGCAGCATAGTCTGCAGCAAAGCTACGGACTTCATTGTTATAGATTTACCTCCAGCATTAGGCCCGCTAATAACAAGCATTCGATCATCCGCATTTAGTTCTAGTGTAAAAGGAACTGTCTTCAGTTCTAATGTACTGTTCTTCAAAAGCAATAGTGGATGATAGGCTTCCTTCAAATAGAGTTTTTGCTCCTCATTAAGTTTAGGTTTTTTTCCGTCATAACTGATAGCGAACTTAGCTTTAGCTCTGATAAGATCTAATCTTATAATTATCTTTTCCCATAGCTCAAATACCTCAGCATAAGGCCTAAGGTCATGACATAAATCCTTCAAAATTCTATAGATCTCTTGCTTTTTTTGTAGCTCCAGTTCAAATAAATAGTTATTTATAAAAATAACTTCTTCAGGTTCTATAAAAACAGTTTTTCCGGAAGCAGATTCGTCATGAATCATACCATTTATTCTTCTCTTATGTTCACTAGCTACGCTCAGAACCCTTCTACCATTTTTTACACTCTCAGCATTATCTGTAAGCAAGCCTGCTTGCTTTAGTTTTTTGAGTCGATCAGCAAATATTCTGGATGCTTCCCGTTCCTTAGATTTTATCTCTTTGAAGATCTTAGCTAAATCTGGAGAAGCGTTGGGTTTAATATTACCCTCTTTATCGAATATATTATCTATAAGTTTATTTAGAGATTTGTCTACTATAATCTGATCTGCTATATTAAAGAGTACTGGATACTTCTTTTTGTATTCACTTGTAAAATGATGAATTATACCTTCTGCAAGAGCTATAATTCGTTGGATTCGGAAAATAGCTTCAACCTCTAGGACATATCCATCTTTTTTAAGTAAAAATAGATCCTCTTTTATAGACTCGTAACCATAAAAAGGAATTTCTTCTTGCTGATCTATAGAAAAGAGATATTCTCTAGTTTCTTCTAAAAGAGCTTCTATCTTAGTCAGATTACTGTATAGGCTGAGTTGTAGCACTCTCTTTTTAGATGCAGAACCTAAACAATACTGGGCTAATATTTCTAGAATTTTGTCAAACTCTATACTTGAAAATACATCTTGTGGATATAAGTGCATGAAACAAAGGTCTTAAAAGTAAAGTTAATCTACAAAGCTAAGAAGCTTTTGTGTCAACTATAGTATGATTATAAAAGGATACAAATATATTTGTGAATTGTTCTTAAAAAGAAAAGATGAGAGGAAATATATTCGGTAAAGCATATAAAATTAGTACCTATGGTGAATCACATGGTCCTGCAATAGGTGTTACGATAGATGGTTGCCCATCAAATTTGGAGATTTCAGAGAGACTTATCCAAGAGGAGATGGATAGAAGAAGACCAGGTCAATCGAGCATAGTCACTCAACGCCAAGAAGGTGACATTATAGAAATACTTTCTGGCGTGTTCGAAGGCAAAACTACGGGTACACCTATATCTATTATTATCAGAAACAAAGACCAGAAATCCAAGGATTATAGTCATATAAAAGATAGTTTCAGGCCTTCTCACGCAGATTATACCTATACGAAGAAGTATGGCCATAGAGATTATCGAGGAGGAGGTCGTTCTTCTGCTCGGGAGACTGCAGCTAGAGTTGCCGCAGGTGCTATAGCTAGACAATACCTTAACCAATCTGATATTCAGATCCATGCCTATGTAACTCAGGTTGGCTCTATTGTGCTAGAAGATATTCCTACAACTATCAATAGAGAAATTATAGAACAAAATATTATCAGGTGCCCAGATCAAACTGTGGCGGAACAAATGATAGACTATATAAAGACTGTAAAGAAAAATGGAGATACTGTAGGAGGAGTCATTGCTTGTGTAATAAAAAACTGTCCAGTCGGATTAGGTGAACCTGTCTTTGACAAATTACATGCAGATCTAGGAAAGGCCATGCTAAGTATTAATGCTGTAAAAGGGTTCGAAATAGGTTCTGGTTTCTCTTCTGTTACAATGATGGGCTCTGAACATAATGATGTATTTGTGAAAAGTGATGACAAGATCACAACAGAAACTAATTTCTCAGGTGGTATTCAAGGCGGGATTTCCAATGGGATGGATATCTTTTTTAAAGTAGCATTCAAGCCAGTTGCTACGATAATGAGAGATCAACAAAGTATAAATAAAGACGGAGATGAGACGACTGTAAAGGGAAAAGGAAGACACGATCCTTGCGTAGTCCCAAGAGCAGTTCCTATAGTAGAGGCAATGGCTTGTTTAGTAATTCTTGACCACTTGCTTAGGCAAAGAACCACTTCTGTATAGAAAATGCTAGTTACTTCATTATTATAACCATTTATGTACTTATTTGGATTAGTAGTAATAAATATAAATTTTATAGCTAATTTTATATGAAGGACTTAAACACTCTTATGGCCTAACTTTAATTAGGTCATATACCCCTCAAAATCAAGGTTAACAAAAAATTAATCTTGTAAGCACCTCGTAAGAGGTGTTTTTAGTAAAACTAAATACAGCAACACATTACCATTGAAATTAGAAAATAGCTTTTCGAATCCCCTTCCACATTTTTAATAAAAAGAAAGAAAGTACAACAGCAATTATAGTTATAATTAAAGCGATTGTAGTTTGCCCGTATATCCAGTATCCTGTTGCAAAAAGAATGCAATAAATTAAACTTGTAGCTACTAACATTGCTGCGATACCGCTGGGAACGACCCAGTCACTTCCACTCTCTTCTAGCACAACATTATCTTTTACAGCATCTTTCAAAACCTTATTCCACCCTGGACCTCCTGGCTGTACTCTATTATAAAATGAGCGAAGAACCTCTTTCTTTTCTGGACTTGTCAAATAGGTCACTGCAATCCACACAATAGTAGTGATCAAAACAATAATTGGAAACTCTAGATAAGCTGGCTCTAGATCTATTTCTAAGAAAAGTATAGAAACAACTCCCGAGCATATCATAGCAGAAATTTCACTCCAAGCATTAATTCTCCACCAGAACCATCTTAAAATAAAAATTAAGCCTGTACCTGCTCCAAATGCAATAATAAATTTAAACAGTTCTAAAGCATCCTTAAGATATAAAGCGAAAATTGCACTAAGAATCATAAGTACAACAGTGGAAATTCTTCCTACCATTACCAATTCTTTTTCTGTTGCATTTTTATTTATTTGTTGAGCATAGAAGTCATTTACAATATAGGAGGATCCCCAATTAAGATGTGTTGAGATCGTAGAAATATATGCTGCAATAAGAGAAGCTAGTACAACACCTAGAAGCCCCTTAGGTAACATAGTCAGTATTGCCGAATATCCTAAGTCATGACCTAACTTATCTTCAGTTACCGCCGGAAAGGCTTCAGCTAAACTTGCTAAGTCGGGATAAATAACAAGAGATACCAAGGCAACTAATATCCATGGCCAAGGTCTAATGGCATAATGAAGAACATAAAAAAAGAAAGTTGCTCCCATAGCGTTATCTTCATCTTTTGCAGCTAACATCCTTTGTGCTACATATCCACCTCCACCAGGTTCTGAGCCGGGAAACCAGGCACTCCACCACTGAACTGCTAGTGGAATGATGAATAAAGAAACCAACGCCTCTTTATTGCTAAAGTCAGGAAATATAGAAATCTTTCCTGCTACATTAGGATGAGAAAGCAATTTTTCAATTCCACCTACCTCTGGCAGATTAACAGCATAATATGCTGCACCTATAGCTCCTGTCATAGCTAGAAAGAACAATAGAAAATCTGTGTACACAACTCCTCTAAATCCACCTAGCGCACTAAAAACAACTGTCACCACAGATGCAACACCAATAGTCTCTAGAGGAGAAAGTCCAAGCATAACTTGACCTATTTTTATTGCCGCTAAAGTTACTCCAGACATAGCCAGTACATTGAAAGCAATACCTAAATACAATGATCTAAAAATTCTGAGAAATCTTGCTGGCTTCCCCCCATATCTAAGCTCATAGAATTCCATATCCGTTTTGACATTAGATTTTCGCCACAACCTAGCATATACAAAAACAGTGAGCATGCCAGTGATTAGAAAAGCCCACCATTCCCAATTAGCAGAAACGCCCTTCTCTCTTACAAGATTCGTAACAAAATTCGGTGTATCAGTAGAAAAAGTTGTAGCTACCATAGAAAGTCCCAACAACCACCAAGGCATAGTCCTGCCAGAAAGGAAAAACTCAGCTGAACTTTTTCCAGCTTTTCTAGAAGTATAGATACCTATTCCTAGCGTCACTACGAGAACAGCTATTACAATTGACCAGTCTAAATTACTTACGTACATTTTTAGAAGTATAATTTGACATAAGATATATTTCTTTTAGAATACTAAAGAAAAAATTAAACAATATCTAAATAATAGGATAAGA
>CAYYWZ010000118.1:0-5592 GCA_964475415.1 uncultured Saprospiraceae bacterium
TATTTAACTCTAGAAGGATTATTGTTTACAAAACTTTCCCAACTGTTAGATCCCTTTCCCTTACTACTAATTCCCAACTTATTCTGATGGAAGTGTGTTACAGCAGCTGCTAATGCATCTGTCGCATCCATCAGCTTTGATTCATAAGTATAATCCAGCATCGAAGAAAGCATAGCCGCAACAGATTCCTTAGAAGCATTTCCGTTACCAGTGATAGATAGTTTGATTTTTTTAGGTGAGTATTCTGTAATCTCTAAGCCCATAGTTATTGCTGCTGCCATAGCTACACCCTGGGCTCGCCCTAGCTTAAGCATAGATTGTACATTCTTACCATAGAAAGGAGCTTCTACAGCCATGACGCTGGGAAGATAAGTCTCGATAATCTCTTGTAACTGTAAGTAGATTTCTTTGAGTTTCTCCTGATGCGTTTTATATTTTTTTAAGTGAATTATTCCCATATCTTGCACCTTAAGCACAGAGCCATCTACTTCTAGTATGGAATAACCCAAGGCAATGGTACCTGGATCTACACCTAAAATTTTGTACGCCTTTTTCTTTTTCTTCATACTAAAAGAAATATTGAAAAATTGATTTTCAAATAAATAAGTTAATTTTATCGCCTAGCTTAAGGTGAATAGAATATTATCTATAAACTTTCACAAGTTACAAACGTATATACATTATTTATAATATATTATGAATACCTGCTTTTTCTTTTTTACAGATATATTGATAACAGATACCTTCAGAAATGAAATTCCGTAATTATTGGAATCCATTGTTGAAGGTAATAATCTTTGGGTTAGTAGCATATATAATATATCGTCACGTAATCCTTAGGTCTAATTTTGAGGAATTATATTATTCTTTTACATCTTCTCTAAGAGACTCCAAACCTATATTTTTTCTAGGCGCTGTACTCTTGATGCCTTTGAACTGGTTTTTAGAATCCATAAAGTGGAGAAAGTTAATGTTGTCGGCTGGTCCTATTTCTAAAAATTTAGCATTTAGAACTATACTTGTAGGTATAAGTCTGGGAATAGTAACACCACAACGACTCGGTGAGTATGGTGGTCGTCTGCTTACGATACCATCAGAAAAGAACTGGCTTTCTATTTTATCTACATTGGCGGGGAGTATAAGCCAAAATATTGTCACTATAGGAATAGGAATAATAGGATTAGGTCTCCTAACCTTGCATAATCAACTGTTGACAGATTTGACATTAATTCCTATCACACTCTCTTTAGTTTTATTTGTAATAGCAGGCATATACTTATTTCTCAATGTCGACTTCGTAGCAACTATATTATCGAAACTGGGACTGAAGAAATATTTTATCAAATTTCAAAAACAGTATCACGAGTTTAGACTTATTCCTAGGGCTCATCTTGTGCAAGTCTTAGTTCTTTCTATATTACGATACACAGTATATACTTTACAATATGTTCTGCTCATCTATTTTCTAGGATGGGAGCTAGATATAAGCATTATGTTAGCGGGGATAACTACCGTCTTCCTAATACAGTCTGGAATACCGATTCCACCCTTCTTAGGCGTCCTAGCTAGAGGTGAAATAGGAATAGTAATTTGGAGTCTTTTCGAAATTAACGAACTATCTATTCTTACTTTGACGTTTCTTATATGGATAATTAATCTAGTAATACCCGCAATTATGGGATTAGTAGTAATTTTTAATGTCAATATATTGGAATCACTTGGATATAAAAACAATGTTTAGTAGAAAGCTTAAAATAATTTTACTTGCAGTAGGTACATGCTTGTTTCTTGGGTTTCATGCTCCACATATCTTAGAAAGAGACGATAATCTATGTGATTTAGATAACGTAAGTTTTATTCCAGGAGAGGAGCTAGTTTATCAGATTTATTATAATTGGAAGTTCATATGGATACCGGCTGGAGAAGTTAAGTTTTCTGTAAAAGAGAATGAAGATCGATATTTGTTATCTGTCAAAGGGAAAACATATCCTTCTTATGATAGTTTTTTCAAAGTAGATGATGATTATTATTCCGAAGTAGATAAGGAAACCTTATTACCATATATGTTTAGAAGAGATATAGAGCAGGGAAATTATTTCCGATACGACAGTATAGTTTTTGACCAAGAGAGGCAAGAACTTGTGGAATATTATGGAAAGACACAAGAAAGAGCAGTAAATAATCCTTTGGAATTTACTACAAGGGTTTGTTCTCAGGACTTAGTCTCTATGTTATATCATCTTAGAAATAGAGACATTACAGATGTAAAAAATGGAGAAAAATTCCCTATACATCTATTCTTTGATAAAGATCTCTATAATCTAGAGTTAGAGTTTAAGAATAGATCTGTCAAAAAAATAAAAGACCTAGGAAAGTATAAGGTCATGCATATCCGTCCAAAACTTATTGCTGGAGAGGTGTTCAATGATGAAGCGCATATGGATATCTGGGTGAGTGATGACGCTAATAGAATTCCATTATTGATACAATCAGCTGTAACACTAGGATCTGTAAAGGCTGTCCTTAAGTCTCATAAAGGGCTGAAATATGAACTAAAATCTGAGTAGATTGAAAAAGATCAAATACATATTATTACCCATATTATTTCTGGTACTGTTAGTTGGAGCTTGGTTCTGGGGATATAAGTCTAGTTTTGTTAAGCAGTATAAACAAGAAGATGTCTCTGTTATAATGGATAGAATGGAGAAGGTGTGTAAGCTAGTGGCTGTGGAAGGTTATGTATCGGAAATCTACGATTACAAAGATTACTATTATTATGATCTTCCTTTCTTAAGGAAAAAAGCGCTTATAAGAGTGAAAGCCAAGGTTTCTGTAGGCTATGATTTTGAAGATATAGAAATTATTACGGACGAAAAGACTCACCAAATAAGTATAAAAGATTTGCCAGCACCACAGATATTGTCCATAGATCATGATCTGGAATACTATGATGTCGAGGAGGGAACCTTCAATAATTTTTCGGAGGAGGAGCTTACGGAACTAAATAAAAATGCCAAGGCCTTTGTATTTGAAAAAGCGGAGGAGAGTGAATTGTTTGAAGAAGCTGAAAATCAGAAAGAATCTTTTCTAGATGCGCTTAATATGATTGTTTCAGCTTCAGGATGGCAGCTTAAAGTGGCAAAAGAAGGCTTAAAGGATTGACAGTAAGAGTGTTAAAGTATGAGGATATTGTAATTTTTTTATAAATATTACAAAAAAAATAGCCATCTTTCGGCTTTAGAAGAAACCCAATTAAAAAGAATTGCATAGTTTTTATTGTTTATTGTTCTAACTAGTTATAGATTCGATTTAGCATGCTACAATTGATATTTAACACCCCTAGCGCGATGATGAGAAGACTATGCTTTTTTATGTCTCATATTCTCATTTCTCAGTAATTTTTGTCTTGCTGCTTGTACAGACCTAATAATTCCCGTATAGGAAACAATTAGGAATTTTACTGCTACAGACACCTTGCTTTTGATGCACTGAAGAGTAAAGCAAAAAATGAAATTATAAAACTATTAGTTGAAAATGCTCGTATGAAGGAAACCAAGGAAGGGAGTACATGCAATTAGAGCTAAATTAAAATGAAATAGGTTTCTAAAGTCTCTAAAAAGAATTATTTTGAGTCTTTTAGTGAAACAAAAAACTCATCTATAATGTCAGAAAGATTATTTGGAGGCTCCGATGTCAATCAGAAAACTATTTTAGGGCACCCCTCTGGGCTGTTTGTATTGTTTTTCACAGAGATGTGGGAACGATTTTCATATTACGGAATGAGAGTACTATTTGTAGTATTCTTAGTTAAGGTGGCTTTTGGAGAAGGAGCATGGGAAAGATCTGATGCATTGGCATTATATGGAATCTATACTGGCTTTGTATACTTCACACCGATGATAGGTGGTATTTTAGCAGATAAGTTTTTAGGATATCGGAAAGCAGTATTGATAGGAGCATTGATAATGACCTTAGGGCATGCTAGTATGGCTTTGGAAACCGAAATGTCATTTTACCTTGGACTTCTTATGCTGATTATAGGAAATGGTTTCTTCAAACCTAATATCTCTTCCATAGTTGGAAAAATTTATGATAAGCGTCCTGAATTAAAGGATGGTGCCTATACTATTTTTTATATGGGTATTAATGCTGGAGCATTTCTGGGAATTCTTTTATGTAGTTATTATGGAGAGCAATGGAGTTACAGCTATGGCTTTGGTTTAGCGGGTATCTTTATGTTTATAGGCATGGTACAATTCTATTTAGCACAGAGTATCTTTGGAGATATTGGATTGGTCCCTACTGAATCGATTGATACGATAGAACAACAAATAAAACCAGAAGTAGCTGGTGGTCAAGAGTCTAATGTAGTTAAATGGGGAATTATCGGATCTATTATTGCAGTCGTTTTCTTTGCGCTTCTATATTTTACAGTAGGATTTCAAAATAATTTTCTACAGACCTTTACAAAATTATTAATGCCTCCTATTATTGTTGGAGCAGTAATTGGTTTCGTTGGCTGGATTGTTTCTGATCCGACTTTAACTAAAGTTGAAAAAGATAGGGTTTGGGTAATTGTAATTCTAAGTTTCTTTATTGTTTTCTTTTGGTGGGCATTTGAGCAAGCTGGAGGTTCTATGACTGTTTTTGCATTAGATTATACGGAGAGAGATCTAACAGGTAGCGGAGCAGATATTTTCCGAGTTATCAATACAGTTATTTCGGTTGTACCACTTATAGTTTTGACCTATGTACTTTATAAATTATTTTCAGTAACCTTTTCAGAGTACTCTTTGTCTAATATCTTTTTAGGTGTTGGTTTTATAGGCATTTGGGTTTTGATTATCATAATGCTCAGAGAACAATATTCTTCTACATCTACTGAAGTGCCAGCGGGCTGGTTTCAAGTTTTCAATAGTTTGTTTATCATTTGCTTAGCACCAGCTTTTAGTAAATTATGGGAAAAGAAAGTTGAATTTTTAAATAGTGGACCAGTTAAATTTGCTCTAGGACTTATTTTATTAGGATTAGGTTTTGCAATTCTTGCATTTGGTGCAATGGGCATAGATACTACTCCTGGTGCAGAGGTTGTAAAAGTCAGCATGGTTTGGTTGATTATAGCATACTTATTCCATACCTTAGGAGAACTTTGTATCTCACCAGTAGGCTTGAGTTATGTAAGTAAATTAGCTCCGGCTAGATTAGTAGGTTTGATGTTTGGGGTATTCTTTGTATCGAATTTCATTGCGAATTTTGCAGCAGGCCTAACAGGTAGTTATATAGAACCTATTGCTGAGTCTATTGGCTTGAGCGGGTTTTTCTTAATCTTTGCCGCAGTACCAATTTCTGCAGCGATATTAATATTCATTATAAAAGGATGGATGAAGAAGATGATGCACGGTATAGACTAAAAAAAAATATTTATAGATATAGAAAAGCTGATTCTCAATGGGATCGGCTTTTTATATATACACATTTTCCTTAAGACTTATTTAGGGAGATTCAGAAGTAAGGACAAAATTACGCAGAAAGGTATAAAATGAAGTATAAGCAAATAGAATTAAGAAATAAAAGATAAAAAATGGCCTTTAG
>CAYYWZ010000119.1:0-5526 GCA_964475415.1 uncultured Saprospiraceae bacterium
CTTATTATTACTTCTTTTTAGATTACCTAACTAAGATTGTATTACTACTCTGTAGTATATGAGCACTTCTCTAAGAGAATAATTATCCTTAATTATAGTTAGGGCTGGTTGTGTAACTTAAGTGCTCTTCTGTTACAGTGCTGTGGTCTTATTGCAATAGTTTTAAAGATTAATTGCATACATTAATTTTTATAATAATTAGGAATTTTTCGCTTAAATAGGTATTCGGTACACCACTAAATATTGGTAAATATTCGTCCTAGAATAAGGCGATTTTTACAAATGATAAAAAAATATTTTAAAAGTTGAAAATAAGTTGTTACGTTTTCCTGACTAGAGATATATACTAATGATAGAAGAAACATAGGCCTATGAAATTCTTCAAAAGATAAAGGCACCGCTGGTACGATGCCTATATCAAAAAATTTTGTAACACGTAAATATAACTAAAAATGAAAAATTTATCAATATGCTTGATATATTTATTTAGCTCGCTCATGATTTTAACAGCTCAAACGACAGAATACGAGCTAGCAAGTGCCATTCAATCGACCGATTCTTATTATTTACATTCTGACATTTACAGGACAACCTCTGAGACTTATGCTAAACTTAGTTGGGAAGAGGGTATTACCTCAGGAGATCTTACCCTAGAATTAAGAGATCGAAGTACACAGAAAATTTCTATTCACATACCTAATAACAACAAATTAGTTCTTAATAATCTCCCGGATGATACTAATTACGACTGGAGATTAAAAATTACGGAAGACGGTGAGTCTGATGTAACATCTTGGGTGCAGTTTACTACTGCTTACCAAAGTCCTATCAAAGCTACTAAAGCTGTATCTGATGCCATGAAAAACTGGAAGAAGAATATGGATAAGTATGATAATATAGAACAATATATTATGGCTCAGATAGATATCAGTATGGAGGATAGGCTGACATTTGTAATGAATTTTTACAAAGGTGTTCCCCCGAGTCTAAACGCTGGAGTGCTTCTAGGTGGAGGTGATGGTGATGGATGTAATTGTGATTTCGTTGTGTTTGATAATGTAGATCAGGGCTCTCCAGAATTCGTTGAGCACGAAGATGATGATGATGTATATTGTGGAGAGTGGGATAGAGACGGTTCTTATACAGAACGTCACGGAGCTGCTAAAGACATGCAACTACACTTAGATGGAAGACTAAAGGAAAGCCAAAGTCAAAACTATGAAATAGCGAAATTTGTAAGTTATACGAATCTAACGGTACAATATTGCTGTGATACGGATGATTGTTGTGATGCTGAATATACGGTAGGCGCAAGATATGATCATGAACTTTACGGATTCGGAAAATACAGTAATAAAGGTGGATATAGTGTGATGGCTGCAGATGTTGCCTTTGTAGCAGAAGTTATAGATGGTGAGATTAATTTAATGGGAGAGCCTATGGCTAATGCATTAGAAGTTGCTGAAGAAACTACAACCAATTGGGACTTTTGGTATCAGCTTATTGATTTAGTTGCTCTTGGCTTAGGAACATATGAAGAAATTATAGATCTAGATGCTGATGCAATTGAAGAATTCTTAGATCAAGTTATAGCTGTAATAAGTACGAATACTGTAAATCACGAATATGATTCAAATGGAAATAGTATAACTGATATCCTTAAGGTAAGTCCGGTTAAAAGAACAATAGGGGCTAATGAGATAGCCAATTATTATATCTGTTCTAACTCTGCACTAGCGTACAATGATGCATGGGGAAAGAAATTCTGGTGTAACAAAGGTGATATCGAGACAGACGGTCACGTGAAGAGTGGTTATTCTATAGCGATATCTTCTATCTATAAAAATGATCCTAATGACGAATGCTGTAGAGCTGATTATGCTAAGTGGGTAACAGGGTCATACATAGCAAATGGCGCAAATGCACAGAATATGATTGCAGAAGCAGGTGCAGTAGTAGGATGTAATGACGGAGAATGGATATCTAATGGTGTAAATATACAGTGTCCTAACTCTAATACAGCTCTTCCAGGAGCAATAGGAATTGCAACTGCAGATAATGATTGTTGTGAAGGTGGCGCAGTAGATCCTAACTTTGATGTATCTTATGAATGCGTAGAATGGTTTGATACTACAGAAGAAACAGATAGTTTTGGTGGTGATGATGATGGACCAGACAAAGATGGTGGTGATGGAGATGGACCAGATAAGGATGATGACGGTGGACCAGTAATCGATGGAGAAGATGGACCAGATAAAGATACTGATGTACCAGGTGGACCAATTAAAGATTGTACAACTTGTAAAAGAGCAAAAATAACAGTAAGCATTCCTGGATGTCCTGATGATGCAAACCACGCATTTACTATACTAGAAGTTAATCCTTACAATGGAAATACATCGATTATATGGTGGGATAATGATGTGGATGTATGTGAGTTTAGCGTAGAAATTACAACAAGGACATGTAGAACATACAAGATTTCTCATACAGTAGTAGGCGAGTGCTCTAATGAAACTCAAGTTAAAACTCTATTCACTACATGTTGTAAGGTTATCATAGAGCCACCACATGAAGAAGATGAGCCAGATTATCCAGGTGAAGGAATGACAGACGATAATACTCCAAGTGAAGAAATGATGGAGGGAGACTTAGATGTAGAAGTAAGATTCTCAGAATCTGTAATTGATAATCAACTGACTGTATATCCTAATCCTGCAATCAATCAAGTAATGTTTGATACGAACGTAGAGGAAGGTACATTGGAAATATATAATATCAATGGAAAGAAGATCACTTCTAAGATCATCAGAAAAGGTTCTTCTGTAATATTAGATAATGCTACACTAGGAACAGGTACTTACATTGCCAGACTAAATTCAAATGGTCTCGTAACTACTCAAAAATTTATAATTCTCTAATTTATTAATCAAATACAGGCTTCTTAAAATTTATAAGGAGTCTGTATTTATTTTTTCTCACTCGATATAGCAGTCATACGCTACTTACCTGCTTGCTATATCTAAAATAATAAGTTATGAAAACGATACAAAACACTTTCGCACTACTTACATTAATTTTATTCAGTTTTACAACTGCAATTGCTCAGATAGAAAGATGCGGTGCAACAGAAATCTTACTTTCACAAAATAGTAACAACCCAGAAATAGAACAAAGAAGAGCTCAATTAGAAAAAGATATTTCAACATATCTTGACAATAAAAAAAATAAAAATGATAAAGAGGGAAATGATGAAGAAGAAGGAACTTATACAATCCCTGTAGTTTTACATCTGCTATACACAGGTACAACTGACAGCATAAGTGACGCCCAATTATTATCGCAATTGGATGTGCTTAATGAAGACTTCAGTAGATCAAACGCTGATGCTGATAATTACTGGGGTGATCTAGGAGCCGATACTAAAATACAATTTTGCCTAGCGCGAAGAGATCCTTACGGACATCCGACAAACGGTATAACTTATACAGAAACCTCTACTTCTATTTTCACACTGAGTTCTGAAAATGCTAAGTATGATGATCAAGGAGGGAAGAACCCTTGGCCTACAGATGAATATTTGAACATATGGGTTGTTCCTGAAATTGCTGATGATGTTTTAGGCTATGCTCAGTTTCCTGGAGGAGATCAGAGAACTGATGGTGTAGTCGTGTGGCATAAAGCTTTTGGAAATACAGGAACTCTACATCCTAGTTATAATTTAGGAAGAACAACAACACATGAAGTAGGACATTGGATTAATCTAAAACATATATGGGGGAATGTAACTGGATGCATATTTGGAGATAACGTAAGCGACACGCCTAAGGCTCATAGTCCTAATTATGGATGTAATATTGGAAATGTATCATGCAGTTCTGAAGATATGGTGCAGAATTATATGGATTATTCGGATGATGCTTGTATGAATCTTTTTACTGAAGGTCAAGCAGAACGAATGAGAGCATGCTTTATAGAAGATGATCACAGAGAAAAGCTAATAACTTCTAATGCTTGTGTCGATGTTCTTGGATGTAAAGAATTGTTGATAGATTTTGAGGATTTTGAAGATGGCTTAGGTATCTGGCAGGATGGTGGTAGTGATGCAGAATTATATGAAGATGAAACCTATGCAGCTTCTGGATCACATACAATTAGGTTAAGAGATAATAGTGGTACTTCTAATATAACGACAAGTAACCTAAATGTACAAGGGCATAATACCATGAATGTATTTTTCGCTTTTTACACAGAAGGGTTTAATAATGAAGGTCATGATTTCTTTCTGGAGTTATCTGTAGATGGAGGTGATAATTTTTCTATGGTAGAAGAATGGAATTATGATGGAGAATTTGTCAATGATAGCTTATACAATTATGTATGTACAATAGTTTACGGAGAATTTAGTGAAGAAACACAACTAAGAATAAGATGTGATGCATCCAATAATAGTGACAAAGTGTATATAGATGATATAACTATCTATGCATGTACAAGTGTACTTTGTGATGATTTAGCTCCCACAACTGTGCCCTTCTCACTAGAAGTGGGATGTGGAAACGGACTGCTTGCTTTACCTTATGTATGTTGTAAGAATTCTACTGTAACAGTTTATAATCCTAACTGTAATGATGGTAATGCTCATATTTTTGATTTAGTAGAAGTACATGATGATGGATCAGAAGAGATCGTGTTTTCTTCTTATGACTGGAATGACGATTGTAAAATTACATTTAATCACTACTTTGATATATGTTCTACTTATAAGGCTATACATAATGCTATAGGAGAATGTGAATGGTATATTTCTACTAAGAATATCGGTAACTGCTGTAAATTGGAACCGGAGCATGAGTTTGAACCTATAGACAATATAACAGAGGATGATGATGGTATTTCGTTTAGAAACTTTCCTCAAGAAGAAGTAGAATTCAAGATCATGCCTAATCCAGCAACAGATAAAGTGCAGATACAGCACACAGATATAATTGACCAGATGATTACAATTTATAATGTAGCGGGGAAAGAATTAAGACGCATAAGAACTGTAGGTGACCTTACTCAGATAGATGTAACTACACTCAGAGCAGGTACTTATTTGGTAAGACTGGAAAGTAAGGGGTTAGAACCACTTGTCAAAAGATTACTCATCTTAAAATAGTAGTGTATTTAAGATGTTTGTTTTGTATCAGCAGACCCCTAATAGTAGGGGTCTGTATTTTTTTTTGTAAAGTAAGGTGATTATATTAGAAATTAGTTTGTATAGCCAAACGATGTGATATTTGTCTTTGATCAGATCATTCCATATGATTAACTTGTCTAGTTTTATATTTTTATAATCTAGCACAAAGAGAACGGATGAGATATTTAGATTTAGATATTTTGACGATTTTTTAAAATAAATTAACGCGTTGAGCTATTAAGCAGCCAAAGTATTAAATTAATTTATTTCTCTTGCTCAGGTCAAATAATCTATTTAGGAGTCTTTCTAATATCCATTTATTTTTATCTCCTTTTTTGGTGGTG
>CAYYWZ010000120.1:0-5215 GCA_964475415.1 uncultured Saprospiraceae bacterium
ATGTAGACTTTCTGTAGTAAATGTGTAGTTGTTTTGTAGATCAGCAAAAGAAGGGTAAACCTGTAAAATAGAGTCTAGTATATAAGGGTGTTTATGTATTAAAAAAAAGGTTTCAGGTGATGATTTGGAATCTTTTTTTCTTTTTATACCTATCTAATTGCTTTTAACTATTCTGATAGACTTTCCTCTTTTACAATTTCTTCCCAGTAAATTAACAATTTTTCAAAGAATGGATCTTCCGATATCTCAGATTCATTTTCTACAGTCAACAAGTATTTTATTAAGTTATAACAAGTACTTGCTCTACCTACTTGTACAAGATCTGGAAGGATATCTCCTTTACTTTCTTCTTCGAACCACAGAGTAGTAGGGAATGCACTTACTGCTTTACTTTTATCTACAAGTCGCTGAGGTATCTTAGCTAGATATTTTAGATGGACTTTTCCTAATGCTGTTTGGATATCTTGTGATGCAGCAACATGGAGATCATATATAGATATTTTGGCCGCTTTATTATTTGTCAATTTGTAAACGTTGCTGATGTTTCTAGACTTAGCACTTTTAAGAAAGATCGTAGTATTCATAAGAACAAGTGATCTTATTCTATCAAGAATATAGACGCCTACTTTCCCAGGTTGTAACCACAACATACCTTTATAATTGATCTGACTTTTTGCATACCATAAGGCGATGGCAAGTGATGCATGTATCGTAAGGAATAAGGTTGCTACAGCTATCATTATCTCTTTGACATAATCTATCTCTTTGTAAATGGAGAAGGCCGCGAATGCTAGTACAGCTATAAAAAGCCATACGTTATATAAGCCTGATATAAACTTTGCTGTTTTATGATGATCAGTAAATACAAAGGGATCTTCTAGTTTTTCTGATCCTACATCTCCTAATAGATAAAAATCATACTCTATACTTCCTGTAAGAAAACTTGAAATTCCTATGTTGTCTATAATGCCGCCATCCATTAGACCTACAGGAGGAGCATCTTTGATAAAGGTATCTTGACTTGCGCCAAAATCATGAGGGAAAGAAATAGGTTCGAACCCTCCAGGAAAACAAGATGAAGCTGCAACTATGTCACCTAACTGTAATTCGTGCCTAGTATCCTTATAGTTATCATGCTGATACAGATTTCCAAATTTCCTCTGCCCCTTGTCTAGATTCTGAAACCTAAATTCTAAGCCATTTGTAAAATCTGTTGCATTAAATATTGCTCTCACAAGACCTTTATCATTGAGATTATTTTCGTTTAGTTTTTTTTCTACATCACCTAAGGTACAAGGAATAAATTTCTGATACTGTATGGCAAAGGCATTGATAAGATTAAGTCTTTTATAAGGATAATCCTTCCATTGCTTTTTATCTTTGAGCATATTGAGCGCATCGGAAGCTAATTTGTTTTTAGCCAGCCAGGAATACATCTCATCGTAAAACTCTTCGAATGGGATACCCTTGCAATAAGACTCCACATACTTTGCTCCTGTTATGGTTCCACCAGATACAGTAGAGATACCTTTAAGGTGGCTGAGTAAACTGACATCATGCAGAAATTTAAGTATTCCTAAGCTGAAGGCAGCTGCTCTGAAGCCACCTCCTGGCAGGCATAAGCCTATTTTGTTTAATTGAATATCTTTTATCTTTGAGGGCATATGTCCATATATAGAATCAAAATATACAAATGATTTACCTTTTTCTAAAACATAAGGGATATCTTCTATCGATATCTTTAATGATTCTATTGCTAGGATGTAATAATCATTCTGATATACAATCTTTATATAAAGCTGAACTTGTGTTCTCTGTAAATAATGCAGCAGAGCCTTCCTTGTATGTTAATCAAGATGATAAAGTGATATTTTCTTATATAAATCATGGTAGACAAGATAGCTCTGTTCTTAACATGGTCTATGTCGATAGTGATAGTATTTACCAAGCTCAAGAAATAGCTAAGGGTAAGAATTGGTTTGTAAATTGGGCTGATTTTCCATCTTTGGTAAGTTATAAAAATAATCCAAAACACCTTGCCAGCTTTTATTTAGAAAAATCTGCTCAAGGTACCTACGATTATGATATTAAAGTGGTTCAATCTAAAGATGGAGGTACTTCTTGGCAAGCACCATTTACCTTACATAGTGATAATGTAGCAGCTGAACATGGTTTCGTAAGTTTTGTTCCAGTAGATTCAAATAGGATATTTGCCTGTTGGTTAGATGGAAGGAATACAAAAATGGAAGATTATACTGAAACCGTAGACAAGGATCATCATGCTCATGGCGGAGCGATGACCCTTAGAGCTGCAGAGTTTGATATAGATGGAAAGTTATATCATGAGGTAGAACTAGATAGTAAGGTTTGTGATTGTTGTAACACAGATGTCGTAAATACTTCTGCAGGTCCAGTTTTGGTTTATAGAGACAGATCTGATAGAGAGGTAAGAGATATATCCATTGTGCGAAAATTTAAGAACAAATGGACAGATCCCAGAACTATTCATGATGACTTATGGACTATTGCGGGTTGTCCAGTTAATGGTCCTGCCATGGATTCTTATGATCATTCCCTTGTAGTTGGATGGTTTACTTTACTGGATACAATTCCAGTTAGTCAATTGATTTTTTCTTCAGATGACGGTGCACATTTTAGTAGTCCTGTTAGCATAGATATAGGAAATACCTTAGGTAGGATGGACCTAGTGCTAACAAGTGGAACAAATGTCTGGGTAAGTTGGGTCAAGGATCTTGATAAAGGAGAAGCTATGATTATGTTATCTCAGGTTGATCGTGATAAAGGAATATTAAGTCACTACGAAATTCAACAGGTTCAATCGTCACGATGTACTGGCTTTCCTAAAATTTTAATGAACAATAACATCTTATATCTAGCTTGGACAGAATGTTTAGAAGATCAGTCTAATGCAAATCTTAGTAGAATTGTTATTAGGAATTGATTCTATATTTCTGCTAGTATGGCTCCTGCAGTTTCTAATACATCATCTGTTTTAGCAAAACAAAATCTAATTAAGTTATCTTGCTTTCTGCTAGTATAGAAAACTGAGATAGGGATACAAGCTATGCCGTGATCTTTTACTAGTTGTTCGGCGAATATGGTATCTTTCTCATCACTTATTTTTGCATAGTCATATAATTGAAAGTAAGTCCCTTTAGAGGGATGTGCTTCTAATTTAGAGCTTTCGAGATAAGAGGAAAAAAGATCCCTTTTAGTCTGGAAAAATAGAGAAAGGCTGAGGTAATTTTCTTCTTTTTCTAGAAATTCTGCTAATGCATATTGGATAAATGAATTGACAGAAAAAACATTCCACTGATGTATTTTTCTAATTTCTTTCATCAAGTTAGGTGGTCCTACAGCATAACCTATTTTCCATCCAGTACTATGAAAAGTTTTTCCAAAAGAATAGACAGCAACACATTGTTGATATAATTCGTCATATTGTATGGCACTTTCGTGCACGGCTTCATCATAGACAAGATGCTCATATACTTCATCACTTAAAACAATAATATTCTTATTAGATACAAGTTCTTGCAGGGCGAGCATATCTGATTTTTCAAGAATATTACCGGTAGGATTGTGCGGTGTATTAAGGATGATCATTTTAGTTTTGTCAGATAAGAGAGATTCTAAGATATCCCAATTTATGCAAAAATCAGGAGCAGATAATTCATAAATAACGGGTCTGCCACCAGCTAGCATAATGGACGGTTTGTAAGAATCATAAGCTGGTTCTATAATAATAACTTCATCTCCCGCATTAACAAAGGCTGCAATCGTAGTAAAAATAGCTTGAGTTGCTCCAGCTGTTATTGTGATCTCTGTATCTGGATTTAGATATTTCTGATAGGACTTATACATTTTATTAGCTATTGCTTCACGAAGTTCAGCTACTCCTATCATAGGCGCATATTGGTTTTTACCCGCATCTAAATATTTTTTGACAAGAGCTTTTAACTCGGGATCACAATCATAATTGGGAAATCCTTGTCCTAGATTTATGGCCTTGTGTTGCTGCGCTAATCGAGACATTTTTGTAAAAATTGTAGTCCCCGAATCTTCCAGCTTTGTTTTATGTGTTATCATTATGTGTAAAAGTGATAAACATAATTGATAATATCTGTATTTATAGAAGAGATAATACCTTTGTTCTTTAAACATATGATGATTTATAAACTAAGTATACTTATTTTACTTTCTTTTCAGGCATGCAATAACAGCTCTGCTAAGCAAATGAATATTGTTGAAAAAGATGCCATACGTACAGTGCAATTGAAGGCAGAAAATAATCCTGACTCATTAAATCAGAAAATTAACCTGCCTTATGATTTATCAGATTATGAAGAAGTTTTTGCGCTTTCATATAAATTGGTCGAAATTTCTGGATTAACCTTTAGAAGTGAGACGCATCAGATCCTTGCTAATAATGATGAAGAAGGGATTATCTATTTCTTGGATCCAGCAAATTTTGAGATTGCGCAAAAGATAAATTTTGGTAAACGGGGTGATTACGAAGGCATAGAAATCGTAAAGGACATAGTTTATGTTGTCAAAAGCAATGGAAATATATCGTCTTATAATTTAGCTGAAAAAAAAGCAGGTAATTCTTACAAAACCAATTTAACCAGTACCAATAATATTGAGGGACTAGCGTATGATGCGAATAAAAATAAATTATTATTGGTCACTAAAAATAATCCATATGTAAAAAGGACCAACAAGAAAGAAGCAAAGTGTATTTACAGCTTTGATCTGGAAACCAAAAAATTAGATGAAGATCCCTACCTAGAAATCCGTAAGACTAAGCTTTTAGTAAATCTGGAAAAACAAATCATAGATGCTGATTTAACTAAGGCACAACTTAAGAAAATGAAAAGAAGAGTAAAAGAATTCTCTCCGTCTGGAATTAGTATACATCCGTTGACAGGAGACTATTATATCCTCTCATCCATTGGTAAAACTTTACTCGTTATAAGCAAAAATAAAAAAGAAAGCAATATCTATTTCCTCGACGAAAAATTTCATACGCAACCAGAAGGTATATGTTTTTCTCCAGATGGCGAAATGTATATTGCTAATGAAGGCAAAAGCCTTATAGCTAAAGTCTACAAGTACAAATATCTTAGTAAGTAATAATCGTATTTTTTGGCGCCATTTTCTCTAGCTAAGAATCATATCCTAAATCGAACGG
>CAYYWZ010000121.1:0-5212 GCA_964475415.1 uncultured Saprospiraceae bacterium
AATCCTGTCATCCCGACAATAGATAAAAAGCTTTCTGACGTAGTCAGTGAGCTTTTTGTCTTTATAGACTGACTACAGCTCCGCTGTAACGGAAGGCTAGAAATACAAAAAAGCTCGATTAGCCGCTAGGCTATAAAGCTTTGTTTTTATTTGTCACTACCACCCTCCCAGGATCATCGTAAGATAATCCTGTCATCCCGACAATACTTTAAAAAGCTTACTGACGTAGTCAGTGAGCTTTTGCATTTTTAGACTGACTGTAGCTCTGCTGCAAAGGAAGTATGGAAATGTAAAAGCTCAATTTAGCCTTTAGGCTATATGCTTTTGAAAACATTGTCAACTCCCCCAATCAGGATCATCGCTAGATAATCCTGTCATCCCGCATAATAGTATTAAGCTTTTTTTTATAAGCACAAACTGATAAGATGGCATCATGCTAAGCGTAGGCTGTACCTACGATCTCTAAATTGCAAGCAATCTTTATTATATACGGATTTTGTATTGACTTTGATGGCATAGGCACAGCCTAAGCCAAGCGAGAAATGTGGTGTGGTGCCTCTAAGATAATCAGCGGATTTCTATCTTTCTAGGCTGACTACAATAACAGCTGCAAAGGAGGAAACAAATAATTAATTAAATAAAAAAGGAGATTGTTTTTAACAATCTCCTTGATCTACTTTTTGCTTTTCATGATCATTAATAATAAAGATCTAAATGATTTAAATTTTTAATGCTCAGGTCGATGTAGCTAGGTAAATCAGTGTCTCTCGACACTCACTTTCTTCCCGAAGGAACTGTTGAAAGTGTGTTGAATGCAACTTAATGAATGATTTGTAGTTATATAACTTACTTGAAAATTCATGCTTTCGCTTTACTTTCCATTTTGAATCATCTCATTCAACAATAGTAAATATATACAATTTCGTTAAATAAAAAAATTATATATGTTATTTATTGATATTTTCAATATAATATATACATATTAAATTAATATACATTCATATTGTTTGTAAATTAACAAATTTGCAAACATGTTATAAATAATCTATGAATATAAAATAGTATTAAACTCATAATCACATAGAGTATCTTTCAAATAAATAACTGATCAAATTTGAGCTAATAATTGTTGTATACTGAAAAATATTCTCAAATTAGTATACTTCTTTTAAACTCCAAGAAGGATCATAAACAAAAGTACAGATGAAAAGAAATATATTTTTTGTGACCTTATATATGACAATTACATGCTTAGGGATTCTCGGCTTGAGCGCTTGCAGTGGTCAAGAAAAAAATTCTAAGACAGAAAAAAAGATACTTCAAGAATCAAAGGAATACACATCTCCATTTATCTGTATAAGACATTGTGAAGGAAGTGGACTTCATAAACCTGGCAATTGCCCTGGCTGCGGACTGGACTATATCGAAAATCCAAAAAGCACCAACGGAGGTATGCATGACCATAATAACACAAATAGTGAAAATAGACCTAGTCATAATCATAGCAAACAAGATCACAACGAGCATGATCACCAAGGACATGACCACTAAGGACATGACCACTAAATTCTATTTTACAAATCGTAGGTAATAAACAAAGTAAACTGGTGAGAATTAGTATTTACATTACTAGGTCCGCTAATGTTAAAAATATTGTCGATAGCAATATCAGCTAGATCAATCAATTGTTTCCCACCTTCATTATTCCCGTAACCATAATCCAGACCTAAAGAAAACTTACTCTTACTATAGTTATAAGAAACACCAGCAGATAAATGAAAAATATCTGGCGTCCTAGAAAGAAAAACAAGATCATCTCCTATATCCACCAATGTAGAAGGACTATAATCCGTTCTGAAACCATAGAAGTAGGTAATCTTCTCTGACTTATATGATTGTAATCCTATAGCAACATTAAGCACTCGTTCACTTGACTTCCCATAGGATTTGGTCACTTGTTCTGTTTCATCTGGAAGACCGCCTAAAGGAAAGTCCGTATCTGTCAGAAGCACGTAAGGCTCTATCTCTTCAAAATATTCTGCAGAGACAGAAATACACCTAGTTTTTAGTTTGAGTTCTAAGCCAAATCCTACAGAGATCGGAGAATTATACTCCAGGAGTTCTACAGTTTTTGAATTAGATAAAGAGCGACGAGTTATTTCTCCAATTCGCTGGTCTTCGAATTCGTAACTAGCTTTATCATTAGCAATTAGATAGGTATTAGATGTCAATGTCAATCCATATTTCAATGGACCTAGTGTACCTAAAAGACCTAACTTTGTCAACAAGCCTCCTCTTACGCCTATCTTATATTCCTGATCATCTCGCCAACTTAGGACAAAAGCGCTAGGATCATCTGCTCTGAAAACTTCTTTTTTTAAATTAGAAGTAAAGGTCTCAGATCTCCATGTAATGTATTGTGTAATTCCTAAAGACAAGGCCTTGGAGACTTTGTAGGAAAATCCTACTCCGTACCAATTTTCTGAAACTTCAGTTCCAAAATCTACATCTCCCAATAACAAGAAATCTGGATTAGATTCTAGAGGCGTCAGCTCTCTATCCTTTAACCTTAGGTCCGACCTGAATCTATTAAATGCGGTAAATCCTATTGTTATCTTTTTTGACTTTTTAGGTGAAAACATAAACGCAACTAAACCAGGAGAAAATCCTAAATTAGAATCAGAAAGTGAAGTTCCCGTTCCAAAAACATTTTCAGACTGAAGCAAAGAAAAAGTAGGTGTTATAAGTGAAACGGATATTCCTACATCGTCCTTAGTATTCATTCCAGCAGGATTATAAAAAATAGATGTTTCTTCGTCACTAGAAGCAATCACGGCACCATTAAGAAGTAATCCTTTAGATCCATATTGGTGAGACCAATAGTTAGCTGTAAACTGCGATGCTAATGGCAATGAATAACAACATAATAACAGCATTACTAAACGTATTCTGTATAATTTCATCTTTAAAAGTAAATATTTGATCTTTATATACAGCTAAAACAACAAAAAAAGAGCCAAAATGCCATAAGCACTTTGACTCCTTTCGTCTTTTTATTATATACTCCTATCCCTAATTACAATTTACAGCTGATAGCGCATCAATATTTCCATAACCATATTGGCTATCTTTATTAGGATATAATTGAGAGGTTACTTTCAGTTGATTCAGCACGGCCGCCCTGTTCATAGTAGGGTTAGCAGACCAGACCATAGCTGCTACACC
Organism: uncultured Saprospiraceae bacterium; assembly: GCA_964475415.1. GTDB lineage: Bacteria > Bacteroidota > Bacteroidia > Chitinophagales > Saprospiraceae > CALCMJ01. Next base: position 3,226 of record CAYYWZ010000121.1, read on the forward strand.
TGCAGCTGTTGCTGTTGCTGCTGATGAACCACTGATATATTTTGGCTGATTACTATAGCCAGCTAGTGCTAGAGAATTCCTATCGTTATCGTAGCTTCTCTGCATCGTCATAACAAATTCTACTTGACTCCCTGAGTGACAGGTATTACATCGCTCCAGTTCTCCTTGATCTTTGACACCAGTGATAGCAGTACACTGACTCATATTAGCAGGGAATATTACACCCCACCAATTTGTTATAGAGGTAGAGGTACCTGCCGCTGCCATTATAAGCTTGCCTTTATTGTAAGCATAGTACACACCATCTTTTACTTTCCCTATAGAAAACGGAGACCCTATTGACATACTTATAATTTGCACATCTGATCTATCACCAGCTAACTTAAGAGCATCTTTTACACCATTCTTCTCATTAGAACTGCTGATCAGCACATCTGCTACAGCTCTTACAGAAATAATATTTGACTTATAAGCTGCTCCGATTGCATTTCCATCCGTACCTCTAGGCGCTCCAGCTAGTCCTGCCATACTCGTACCATGCCCACACTGATCATGAGGCGAATCTAAAGACTTCCACCACCAAGCACCAGAATAATGAGTGCTGTATTTTTGAATATATCGTCCACTAGAATATCCAGAAGTAAACTGGCTTCCCAAATTATCTTGATTATTAGAAACACCTGTGTCAATAATACAAATTCCTATATTATCACCTTGAGAACAACCCCAAGCGTTATCAATACTGTTTGTGTAAAAATTCCACGGCACCTTGGTTCCAGGAGCTACTGTCGTATAATCGTTACTGTTGATTCCATAGTCAGGGTCATCGTCACATCCAGATGAAGACCTTACTTCAGCAACCGTCTGCAAGTAATAACCTGATGGTTCTACATATCGTATATCATCACGAGCTCGTAGATCTTGTATTATGCTTATATCTGTAAGTTGTACCGTAATTGTAGGAAGATCTTCTTCCACTCCGAAAGGTAAGATATCATCTAAAGTAAGGGAGCTATTTCCCCTCGCACTTCTTTCATTTTCTAATAACTCTTGTAATAATGCATCTCTTTTTTCTATCATCTTTTCATTATTCCATAATTCAGTTCCCACAGTCTGCTCTACGTCCATTCCAGCTACTTCATAGCCAATAGATAACAGGCTATCACTTTGTACTAATGCACTATACAACATATCATCGGATGCATTTTCCCAGTTCCATAAGGAACCACCTTGCATGCCGACAATTATTTTTTCATCTATTTCTTGAGGACTCATAAGAGCGGTGGAAGTATCTTCTATAACTTGAGTTTCCTTAGAACAAGAAATTAAGATTGTAAAAAGAAGGGCGATAAAAAATATTTTTTTCATGTTATTGGTTTTGTTATTTATGTACAAATAGTTGATTAATTGAAACCGTAAAAGAAAACTTAGCTCTTCCCAAATAAAATAATGAGAAATGAAAATTAACTTAGAATTAAATTAATAAAATTTCTTTTATTCAGTGTATATTTTTATGTTTAATTCCGATTGCCATATTTTATGTTGCAAACATAAGAAGGCAACCTTTGTAGTAATCTATTAGTTAGTATAAGGTGGGATGTGTTTAGTATTAATTTTTTTATTTGGAAACTGACAATTATACTTTGAGTGTGATCTAAGTTGCCTGCCATTGTCAGAATTAGGATTATCGGATGATAGGATTTTTTAGTATAATTAGATTGGAGCTAGAGATAATATAAAATTAGAGATTATGTGGTTTGAAGAATTAACAGGATTCAAAGAGGAATCATCGGAAAATGTAAGTAGTAAACTAAGCATAGAAGGGGACTCATTTGTGTCAAATGTAAACAGTCGAAAACTAAAATAATGAAATACTATTGCTAATACAGTATTTGATAGTCATACCTACTCAGTACTTAGGTACTATGCCAAATATCTTAAGTGTAAAAAAGATAATAATAATCTTTTACCATTGTGGTTTCATTTA
>CAYYWZ010000122.1:0-5194 GCA_964475415.1 uncultured Saprospiraceae bacterium
CAAAATTGCCTACCCTTTTTACAAATATATTTTTCTAATAAGATTATTTTGTCACTATGATCTTCTTAGTAGTGAACTTAGCACCAACAGTTATATGTAGGTAATAGACTCCTGTATCATAATCAGCAGTATTGTAGGGAAACAATAATTGTCCTGATTGCTTTCCATAATTTCTCTTAGCAACTAACTTACCCATAGCATCAAATATAGAGATAGATACCTCTTGCGCCTCTTGAAGATCTAGTTTTACATTCATTTGATCCGTAACTGGATTAGGATATATATGAGTGGCTTCAGATACGATAGGATCTTGAGTACTACTTAATAAAAATCCATTTTGTAATGCATCATCTACCGAAGAAAGTTCTCCATTATTGATCGCCCCTCCTGGTTGTGTCAGTATTGCTATTATCTTCATATTCTCCATATCGTAGTCAGCTGGCACATTATAGTTGAAGTTGACTAATCTTGTATCACCAGCTACAGCACCATTAGAACTAATAGTCTGACCTCCAAAACCTCCAAGTAATGCTCTTGCGACAAGGTTATGTACCATCGTTGTAAATGGTACAGGATCTGGTAGATCTTCATATCCACCCATTACGGTTGCTCCTCCAGCAAAATAGTTTACTTGATTATAATTAGCATTATCACCCATTACATGATCTTCTCTGATTACAACTGACAGTCGATAATCACCATTTATATTATTTTGGAAAGTTGTCAAAACAGATATATCTAGATCTCTAGTATCTTCATCAAATAAAGCTCCTATTTCGAAAGTAGCTACTGCAGGTAACGAAAGAAAATTCAGTATCGTCGGTTCTATCTGTGATGGATCTTGTTCCGTAATTCTCATAGTCGTCGAATTAGGGAAAGTACCAAAATTTAATGCATTATCATATGCTGGAATTACCATAGGATCAGTTGTACCGTTATGTACTGCTATACCAATAAAATGATCTGGATACTTAAGATCCATAGCGTCCATAAAAACTGCTCCTCTAGGACAGAATCCACACCAGGTACCTGTCCCCTCTTCTATAACAACCTTCTTACCTTCTCTAGCAGTCATAGGTGTAAAAAATACACGTTGTAAATCATTACATCCATTATCATCTACTGTGGTAGTTCCATTTACATTAGCGATACGTAGAGTAATATTGTTGATATTCTCTTGTATGGTATAATCTGTATCAAATACAAAGTCGTAGCTTTCTCCAGGGGCTACACTTAGTCCTGTAAAAGATGCGTTACCAGATGAAACACCGTCGGTATAAGAAGCATCAAAAGATTCTAAAACACCATCTGTTCCATTATTAGTAACAGAGGCTCTTATAGGACCTGAAGCTCCTACTATAGGGCCTACTAGTTCCACTGATCCTATTCCTATATCATTAGTAATTACTGAAGCTTCTGTTTCATAAGCAAAAGAAATATCATCAACAAAAAATACACTAGAAGCATCTAGTGGAAATAAATCTAATGATGCAACTGAATTGATTTCACTTTGGAAAGAAGCTATACAGTTACCATCTATTTCTACATTCCAGATATTAGCTGTTAGATTTGCCTCTATATCTAGTGTAAACCACTCACCTATGGGATATTCCGATGAGGTGATTAATGCGTTCCCGCTATTTGTAAATTCTACTAATCCATCAGCTGTAAAAGTAGTATTCATTGTCCACGTTATGCCCGGATTAACTTCTCCTTGTATATTGAAATATCCATTAGAGTTTTCTTCTATTAGAAATGCGGATGAAAACTTGAAAAATCCTGAGACATATTTATCTCCGAAGGGAAGAATAACATCTGCCGGTCCACCACCAGCTGCACCCGTAAATTTAATGGATTTTGTTCCACTATAGGCTCTTTCTTCTACAACCCTTACATCTTCAGCAGTACCAGCACCATTTCCTGACCAGGTAGTCCATACATCTGAAGAAGCAGCTAGGTATGCACCTGTATCATAGGATTCAAAATCATCAGAAAATTCTTGACCATAAGAACTTATGGCCATACAATATAGAAATAGAACAGAAAGTAAATTTTTAATCATAGCAAGTGTTTTTGTAATTGTTTTAAATTCTTTGTACTACAATATAATATTTACAGACTTATATTCATAATGAATTTCTGTTAAGAATCTTAGAGTAACTCCATAAGACATCATATAAGTAGAAATAATGTGATGATGGTGATTTGAACCTAAGTAATAAAGAGACGTCTAAAAAAATAAAATATTCCCAGAGTTTTATCTTGTAATTTTAACATTGTAATCAGTATCGTCAAAATCAAAGTCTCCAAGCCTATTGCCTACAAATCTTGCATATTGTAAATTTTTGTATTGCAAAATTTCTGCTGGTATATTTATACTTTTCTCACCTCCAGATCGCCAGCATCTAATTGAATATATTGCGATTCTATATGAAGAATTTTAACTTTTTAAGATCTTTTATATTCGGAGGAATCACAGATCCAAAGGAAATCCATAGGTATTCTAGCTTTTGTACAATTATAATTTTACAATTCATTTGGATTTTCAACTTTGATAGCGTGTACTTCATGGTAATTTTTCTTGCTTAGATGTCTACGACTTTCTAAAAGGTCATAGCCATATTTTCCACCTCCGAGGAATCTAAACAGTAGAATTCTCTATTTTTATCAAAACAATGATCTAAACTAAAAATCTACATCAATAAAATAATATTCTGACTTTAGAGGACGATCCTCATTAAGCTTGGTATTTTGAGATTGACAAGAATAAAATGGTACTCAATAATAGAATTAAAATTTCTCTCATTATACTGGGACTAAAAAAACAACTTTATATTAAAAAGTTAAAGTTTATTGAAATTTACGACTCTATTGGACATGATTATTATTAGTACATTTTCTTAAATACTATGCTAGACTAAATCCCTCCTTCCTTACCTAGTATTCTCACTTTCATTTTTGTGAATTCTTCTTCGGTAAGAATTCCGTCTTTTTTTAACTCTGCAAGATCTTTGAGTTTTTGGATAACATCTTTTTTTGGACTTTTCTCTTCAGGCTCATTAACTACTTCTGATTTGCTAGTCTTTTGTTCCTGCTCTTTTTTCATTTTCCTCGCTAGATCTTTTCCTTTCTCAAATTTATCGTCATAATACTTCTTCAGTCTAGTCGGGTCAAAGTCCAAGAAGGTGCCACCTGTTTCAAAATGTTTCTTGAAAACTTCTCCTAGGGCATAAGTAGATCCACCAGATAATACAGCAAGGGTAATGCCCCCAAGTACGGAACCCACACCAGGTATAAACTTAACAGCTCTAGCTCCTAATCTTGCTAGCCCAGAGCCAGTTAGTGAAGTAATAATTGCTTTGCCTTCCGTTTCTTTGAAATCTATCTCATATAGCTTGCACAACTGTCTAATCATATCTAGTTGTATAGCACTTACAGCAAAAAAGTCAGCAATAGGCACTGGAATAAAACCGGCTCCCATAGACCAGATCATATGATTCTTTATAACTGTATTTGCACTGTCTTTTGTATCCTTCTCCTTTTTAGCCATTTTTTCTTTTGTATTTAATTAGAAAACTAAATAAAATCATCTAAAGTTCAAGTTCACTAGTTTTTTCGATCAATAAATGCTTTTTATAGTTAAACTTCAGCTTGTTTGTAAAGATGTTCAAACCTTTTGACATGAATTTCCGAATCTATATCCTTTTCTTCTTCTATATGCCTCAATAACATAGCAGTGCAATAAGGCGCCAGTGAGGTGCCTTTAGTTCCCATACCATTGCATATAACAAGACCCTCGTATTCTGGGTGACAACCGATCATCGGTCTCCTATCTATAACTGATGGTCTTACTCCAGCTTTACGTTCTTTTTTTACATAATCTACTTTTAGTAATTCTGCTATATGTTTTTGCCATTTGACATAAAACCCTTCAGTTGGTTCTTCATCTAGATCTGTCCAATTATAACCACCTCCTGACCAGTACAAGTTATCTTCTACAGGTACTAAAAATTCTTTGTCTTTTAGCATTTTATCTATTTTGCAATCAGTCAGTTCTATCATAACAGCTTCACCTTTCACAGGCTGAAAAGGGAGGTATGAAAAGTATGGATTCTGCCTATGGGCTTTATAGCCTTCACAAAAGATCACCTTACTTGTATCTAATTCTTTGTAACTCCATCGATTATCTTTTTGATATAAAGCTGCATAATCAAAATCTTCCTCTACAAGCAAACCTTTACTCCTTAGGAAATTAGAAAAATCAGCTATGAGTTTAGGAAGGTGTACATGTAATGAATTAGTGATCTCGCCCCATCCTTTTTTCTTATGTAAATGTTCAGGATATGGATCTTGTGAAGTTTCCTTTACAATATAAGGATCATAAAACGGATCTGTTTTTCTACCTTCCCAGTGATTCTCTGACTTAATATCTGGAATAACTCTTAGCACATTTCTTTTTGTGACATAGGATTTATTCAGTAAATTTCCCAATGCTCTGTATACTACTCTTGCTTCTGGAATAAGCTTATCTATCTGCCAAGACTTAATATATTTTTTTCCTGTAACTGGATTTATAATACCTGCAGCCACCTTACTAGCAGCATGCTTATGATGATTATCTACAACTCGGATATTCTTTCCTAACTTTAGCAATCTAAATGCTATAAGGGTACCTACGAGTCCTTGACCTACTATGATATAATCCAGTTTATCCATCCTCTAATTTAGACAACTCTTTTATTAGAGATTTGGACAATTTTTGTTTTACAAGCATATAAGAATGATCAATCATTTCTAGAATCAATGATCGATTAAGGTCTCCCTCTAGAATAATGGTATTCCAGTGTTTTTTACTCATATGATAACCTGGCAAAATTTCTTCAGGGTATCGGTCCCTAAGCTCTATTGCTCTTTCAGGGTCACACTTAAGATTGATTTGGGCAGGCAGTCGAGATAAGGATGTCAGCGCAAACATTTTCCCCATCAGCTTAAACACTAGTGTCTGCTCATCAAAAGGAAAGCCTTCATCTACACCTGCTTTGGACAAACAATATGTTCTAAAAAACTCGATATCCATTTTAAAATATGATTAGGCTGTAAATATATTAGATTATTCTTAAGATCGGTTTATGTATAATGTAAATAGGGATATTCGGAATTACCGATATCCCTTTATATATAATTGTCTTAGAAC
>CAYYWZ010000123.1:0-5144 GCA_964475415.1 uncultured Saprospiraceae bacterium
AATCCTAATATGATCAGTATCTATAAAGTTGGTACCGAAAGATGCCTCGCGTTAAGGATAGTAGATAGAGCTCGGAATGCAATGTAGAGCTAGTGCGCAGCACCACAACGAACGTGGAGTATCGGATAGCCTGACCCCGAAGTATGAGGGGAAACGCCCAAATAATAACAAAAATAATTAGACTAATCTAGGCGCTACGAAACAGCGACTTTGCTTTCCTTCATATCTCGCTGATTGTAGAAATCTTGCTCTCCTTTAGTAACTTTGATTCCACCTCGATTGTTCCTGAGTGTTCTAGAGTACAAGGAAAGATTACTATCCCACAACCAATGAAATAATAACTTAGTCCAGCTCGTATGGTAGACTAGCGTGTTGTAATATTCCGGAGCAATTTCTCTGATCTTAGGTAGATTATTCCACGGTACAAAAGAGAAATCGTGATGCTCATTGTGATAACCCACATTGAACGCCAGCTTATTCAGCGGACCATAATAAGAATAGGTTTCCTGAGGTGCAGCAACTAGATAATGTTCTTGTATCCAACGGGCACCTAGGGGATGTAAGCCTACCGAAAAGAAAAAAGAAAATACAAGGTACAAAAATGAAGTCCAGCCAAAAGTCATTACTAATAACACATCGAAAAGAAGTACCGTTATGAGATTAATCCATGTCCACTTAGAACTAAATTCTATCTCCTTAAATCTTGCTGTTCTCGAGAGCTGAAAAAGAGGAAATAACAACAACCAAAGCGCCTTACCAAATATACTATTACCAATAAGCTTCGCTTCTAGTCTACCAGGTAGATCCGCATCTAGATCATGATTTCCCTGATATGCATGATGCTTAAGATGGTATTTTCTGAATTCTATAGAACTAGGAAATGCATTAGGCAAATCGCATAATATACCTGCCCAAAGATTATACAGCTTTTTCTTGAAAACCATATTATGAGTACACTCATGTATCAATACAAAAAGCGCATGGTTAGCAAAAGCACCGATACAAAATCCAGCGATAAGAGCGATATACCAAGCCTGAGATTGAAGTAAAATAGCTATTGCAATCTGCATAGCCACTATAGCTACGATGTAATAGATCGTATTGACATTTCTACCCATCAGTTTTTTGATCTCAGGATATTTCTTGATAATCTCCTTAGTCCTCTGTATATGAGGCTCTTCCGTATTGGAATAGTAAAAATCTAATTTCTTAGCTGACATAATCTATTTGTTAGTAAAATCACCGCAAAAATAATCTTTAGTTACCAATCTATTAGAATCTTCTAGGATGAAAATATCTAAATACGTCGATATTGGCCTTTTCTAATTATATATGGCCAAACAGTTCAAAGATAGAATATGTTTATACGTTTCTCCCTAATAGATCGATATATATAAAGATTAGTACTGCCATATTGTCATTGACCTAAGAATATTGTATCTTTGCGCTTGCATAAAAAATAAGTGAATACATGTATAATGAGAATCCTACAATTCCTGCTGAGGAGAAAAAAATAGATGAGTCTAAACAGGGCGAAGCTATTACTTATGGGGAACAGATCCCTGAGGGTGCCTCTAAGTTCTATATAGAATCGTATGGATGTCAAATGAATTTTAGTGATTCAGAGATTGTGGCTTCTATACTAGCTAAGAGTGGTTACTACCCTACTAGAAATATGGAAGATTCGGATCTGATTCTTATTAACACTTGTTCTATAAGGGAGAAAGCGGAAGCTACCGTCAGAAGGAGGTTAACAGAATTCAATAAAGTGAAAAGAAAAAAACCTGGTACGCTGATAGGTGTCCTAGGTTGCATGGCCGAACGACTCAAAGGTAAATTTCTAGATGAAGAAAAACTAGTAGATATAGTGGTAGGTCCTGATGCTTACAGAGATCTACCCACACTGGTTGCCAGTGCATCCGATGGAGAGAAGGGCTTGAATGTCCTTCTATCAAGGGAAGAAACTTATGCGGATGTTGCTCCACTTAGATTAGGTAGCAATGGCGTATCTGCTTTTATTTCTATTATGAGAGGTTGTGATAACATGTGCTCTTTCTGTGTAGTACCTTTTACTAGAGGTAGAGAGCGAAGTAGAGATCCATTCACCATTATCTCGGAGGCTCAAGATCTGTATGATAGAGGTTACAGAGAGGTAACTCTACTAGGACAAAATGTAGATTCTTATAAATGGAAAAATCCAGAGTCAGGAGAACTTGTCAATTTTGCTACCCTCCTTATAATGGTAGCCAATGTGCACCCTGACTTAAGAGTTAGGTTTATGACTTCTCATCCTAAGGATATCAATGATGATGTACTATACGCGATAAGAGATTACGAAAATATATGTAACTATATCCATCTGCCTGTACAATCAGGAAATAGTAGAGTGCTTAAGCTTATGAATAGAACCTACGACAGACCATGGTATGATGCTAAGGTCGATAGAATCTATGAGATCATTCCAGATTGCGCTATCTCTTCTGATATCATAACTGGGTTCTGTACTGAAACTGTAGAAGAACACCTAGAATCTCTAGAAGTCATCAAAAGATCAAAATACTGCATGTCCTACATGTTTTTCTATTCGGAAAGACCAGGAACATTAGCAGCAAGAAAATACGAAGATGATATCCCGCTAGAGGAAAAGAAAAGAAGACTGAGTGAGGTTGTAGATGTGCAAATGGATGTTTCTTTACAGCATAACCTTAAGGATGTAGGAAAAACATTCAAAGTACTTATAGAAGGAGATTCTAAAAAATCTGATAAAGATTTCAAGGGTAGAAACAGTCAGAACAAAATGATCATCTTTCCTAAAAAAGAAAATCTCAAGGCGGGCGACTATGTCAATGTAAATATAACTGAAGTAACAAGAGTAACGCTTAAAGGAAATATAGTAGAAACCGTTTAATGAATATACAAAGCCTAAAACAAAGATTCGGAATAGTAGGCAGATCTGAAAAGCTAGATCGTGGCCTCAGCACTGCAGCACGTGTAGCCAATACAGATCTAACTGTACTCATCACAGGAGAAAGTGGTGTAGGAAAGGACATCTTTTTTAGGATTATACATGAGCTGAGTAAAAGAAAGCACAACAAGTTCATAGGTATCAATTGTGGAGCGATCCCAGAAGGAACCATCAACTCTGAATTATTCGGTCATGAAAAAGGAGCTTTTACAGGAGCTTCTACAGAAAGAAAAGGTTATTTCGAAACCGTCTCTGGTGGAACTATATTCCTAGATGAGATAGGAGAAATGCCGCTAGATACTCAGGCATACCTGCTAAGAGTTTTAGAGAGTGGAGAATTCCTGCGCGTAGGCTCCTCTAAGGTCCTTAGGTCAGATGTACGTATTATAGCTGCTACCAATGTGAATCTAGAAGATAAAATACAGAAAGGTAAATTCAGAGAAGATCTATATTACAGGCTGAACACTGTTCCTATACATATTCCATCCCTACAAGAGAGAAGAGAAGACATTCCTATTCTATTCAGAAAATTTGCTGTAGATATAGCGGAGCAGTATAAGATGGACCCGGTGCAACTGACAGAAGAAGCTAGAGCGCTAATTGTAAATTATAGATGGCGAGGAAACATACGAGAGCTAAAAAATCTTGTAGAGCAAATTTCTGTATTGTCAGATAAGAAAATAATGACGGCAGAACTATTGCTAGACTATGCACCTAAGTTATTACAAAGAAATCTACCCTCTCAGGTCAGTAGTGCAGGAGAAAAATCATCAATAGAAGAGAGAGAAATATTATACAAGTTTCTTTTTGAAATGAAAAATGATCTCAACGATCTCAAGTCGCTAGTATACGAGATGATGAGAACCAATAATCTTGATTTCCCTTCCCTTGCAAAATCTAGTTCTGAAGACATCATCTTTCCTTCTGAATTATCTAGATATGATAATCGTAAATCTTATAACAAAGATTATCATACAGATGAGGACAGTCACGATTCTAAGCCTGTTATACTAGCTCCAGATGATGATCGCTATGCGCAGACTGAAGTACTAGAAGAAAGTCTATCCCTAGACGAAAAAACTAAGGAGCTTATCATAAAAGCACTGGAAAAACATAAAGGAAAAAGAAAAGATGCTGCAGAAGATCTCGGAATTTCGGAGCGTACACTTTATAGGAAAATTAAAGAATATGAGATCGCAGAAATACGTTAGATAATAGTGAAAAAGATCCGATACTATATAATCATACTCTGTTTTCTTGTTTTAGAATCCTGTTTTTCGTTTAAATATTCGTTTAAAGGAATATCTATTCCTACTGATGTAAAAACATTCTATATAGAAAATGTAAAAGTAGATAGTAGAGTTAATGCTCCCGCTAATATTGGTTTAGATTTTTTCGAAGCGCTACAAGCTAGAATTACAAATGAATCTAAATTAAAATTTGTCGAAACAGATCCTGATCTTAACTTTATCGTAACGATCAGTAATTTTTCATTGAACCAAGCAGCTCCGCAAGAAGGAAATACGACAGCGCTAAACAGGTTAGAAATAAGTGTAAAAATTGCAATGGAGAACGCAAAACATGAAGAAGAAAGCTGGAATAAAAACTATACGGATTTTCAAGATTTTGATAGCACTCAGGACTTATTTTCAGTTCAAGATGAACTTATAGCAACGATTTTTGAAGAAATGACTGAGAGAATATTCAACGATTCTTTTACAAACTGGTAAGATATTAGCATTAGCTTTATTATTTTGAAGCTTCTTAACAGAAAGATTTTTTTTATCTGTCCATATAAGTGTACTAAAAAACTAAAATATTACATAGACAAGATATCAACGCAATACGATAAAAGATGAACTCAGAAGACAAGAAAGACTACGTATACGATACGAAAACGGGTCAAAAAGTTACCTTAGAAAAAAACGCGGTTTTTATAGGAAGTATATCTGATGAAGATATTACGAATAAGAAAACCAAGTCAAAGAAAGCCAAAGCTAAGAAGGCGAAAAAGAAAGCCAAAAAATCGAAAACTGCCTTTCTAAAAGAAGGAGGAGGATTGTCTACACTTAATAAGATCGGGAACTCCTCCCCAAAGAAAAAAGTAGGTAGACCAAAAAAATCTGAATCATCTAAGTCAATCGCACCTAAAAGAAAAGTAAGCAAGACAAAAACAACT
>CAYYWZ010000124.1:0-4964 GCA_964475415.1 uncultured Saprospiraceae bacterium
AAAAAATAAGATATGGAAACTATCCCCCTACATCACACCTGAATAGTATAATAGTTTTAATCGGCCTTTAAAAAAAAAAGAGGGGAGTAATGCTCCTCCCCTCTAATTATAATGAACCAAAAAAACGTATTCTCTTCTTTAGAAAGCTACTGCATATCCTATATCAAAGGCTAAGGCCTGAGGTGTAAGATTGACATTAATGGTATTGTCCGTTAGAAACTTATTGAACCCTTTGCTATAAGTAACTGCAGTCGTAATCTTGCCCATTCCATAAGTGATATCCGCACCTAGTTTTATATCCCCACTAAGGAGTAATCTATTGTAGCGATCATTGCTAAAATCTATCTCTTGATCTGTAATGCCAAAGTCAATAAAGGTGCTGGCATAGGTTGCTATTCTGCCTGAAGTGCCGTAAGAAAAACTTGGACCTGTAGATATAAAACCCTTTACCTTGCTATTACCGATCGAGTATTTTAAATGTATTGGCAGTTCTACGAAACTTGCTCTTGTTTCTATCTTAGCTCCGATAGGTACATTTAATCCTAGGATATTTACATCAGTAGATTCATGTATGTTGAAACCTTTCTTACCGTAAGAAACGCCTGTAAGTAGGCTTAGATATTTATCTAGAGATATTTCTGTTGTAAGTCCTGCAGTAAATGCATTAAGGCTATGAATATCAGGTGTTAAGCTTGGATTAATTCCCGAAACTGTGGCGTTGGATTGTGCAAACCCAATTTTACCTCCTACAAAAATCTGACTGCATAATTGGAAACTTACTCCTAGAATAAGAATCGCTGTGAGTTTAATTTTTACCTTTTTCATAACGCTAGATTTATATGGTTAAGAATAAATATAGAGCGTATATGAAATGTTAAAAAAGCTTATCGCATTGTTAGTGTTTTGTTATTATGGATTTATTTTGACAAATGATTTAATGCTACTAATTCTAATGGAAGTCTTCATAAGAAGTTAATAGTCGTATATATCCTTATACTTTTTATTGACATAGTCGATGAAATACTTAGCATTCAACCCTTCGCCAGTAATCCTTGCACATAGTTCTTCCGCATCGAATTGCTGACCATGCTGATGTATATTTTTTCTTAACCAATCTAAGAGCTGAGTATTATCTCCCTGCTTAATAAGAGCATGAAGACCTATAATATCCTTAGAAGCCTTATCAAAGAATTGAGCGGCATATAGACTTCCTATAGAGTAGGTAGGAAAATATCCAATACTTCCATGAGACCAATGCACATCCTGTAAAAAACCATTTTTATCATCGGGAACGTCTATATTAAGATAGTCCTTGTATTTTTTATTCCAAGCCTCTTTTATATCCTTGACCTCTAGTGTTTTCTCCATCAGTTCTTTTTCGATTTCGTATCGAATGATGACGTGTAGGTGGTAATGTAATTCATCAGCTTCTGTTCGGATAAGATTAGGAGCTACCTTGTTGATGGCCTTGTAAAAATCTTCTAAGTTTGTATTTTTAAGTTGATCTGGAAAATGAGATTTAAGTACCGGAAGCATTTGCGACCAATAGTTTCTTGATCTACCGACATTATTTTCCCAAAGTCGGGATTGAGATTCATGTATACCTAAACTTATATATTTACCTAAGGGTAGACCATAGTTCTCAGGACTTAGTCCCTGCTCGTATAAAGCGTGGCCGCCCTCATGAATACAACTCCAGGTCATATTGCCAAGATCCTGTTCATCTATCCTCGTAGTTACGCGTACATCTTCTGAGGAAAAACTTGTGGTGAATGGATGTGTAGATATATCTTGTCTACCCTTATTGAAATCATATCCCATGTTTTCTAGTACCTTGAGACCGAATTTCCACTGTGTATCTTTAGGATAATTTTTATGTAAAATAGAATTATCTACTTGGGCTTGACTTCCTATTTTTTTAAGAATAATTTGTAACTCCTTTTTAAGCGGTGTAAAGAGTGCATCTAATTTTTCAACTGTGAGATTTGGCTCATAATAATCTAATAGGGCATCATAGGGATGCTTTTCATACCCCAGGATTTCAGCTTCTTCTCTTACAATGTCAACAAGTTTTGTAAGTGAAGCTAAATAATTTTCTGAATTATTTTTATCTCTTGCTTCCATCCAGTGTTGAAAACATTTTGAGATGGTTTTAGATTTATTGACGATAAATTCGGTGGTAAACTTTGTTGATTTCTCGTGTTCTTTTTTAGTAAGATATACGTTCCTTTTCTCTAGCTCTGTGAGTGACTCATCATTAGTTAACTTATCTAATAAGTCTGAGAATTTTTTCCCTGTAAATAATTCATGAGCAATAGAAGATAGGGTAGCGATTTGTTGGGATCGGAATGCTGCACTACCTTTAGGAAGATTTACTTCTTTGTCCCATTGTAAGACGGCTATGGAATGTCCCACATCCGCAATCTTTGACATTTCCGATGTATAGTTTTTATAATTTTCGTTCATTTTATTTTTTTAGTATTCCAATAATTAACAAAATCCACCCTATGATAAATAGTATCCCACCTATCGGAGTTATAGGGCCAATGATGGATATAAACCCTTGAGAAAGTATTGATTTTAAAGCTAATAGATATAAGGATCCAGAGAATAGTATTATACCCAGGCACATAAATAAGAAACTGGATTTTATCCATCTATTGCTAATGTGAATATGAATAAGTCCAACAGCTAGAATCGCTAATCCGTGATACATTTGGTATTGTGCTGCAAGTTCCCAAGTATTCACAGAGGTAGGACCTACAATTGATTTAAGTGCATGTGCACCTAGTGCTCCGAAAGATACCGCTAGAACGCAAAAAAATGCTCCTGTTGCTATTATTCTTTTTTCTATTCTTTCCATTTTCTTAAGATTATCTAAATATAGAATTTATTTATTATCGGAAAAATTTAGTCTGCCTTATAGCGTCCACTCTATCTTCATTAAGTCATTTTCCATAAGATATTCATTCGTTTTTGAAAAATGATTTTGATTAAAAAATGCTTTACCAGCAAGAGGGGATGGATGCGCAGATGTCAATACTAAATGTTTGTTTTGATCTATTAATTTTTCTTTAGACTTAGCATAGTTTCCCCAGAGTAGAAAAACAAGATTTTTCTTTTTTAAAGAAAGTAGCGATATTACGGCATCTGTAAATCTTACCCAGCCTAATTTCTTATGTGATCCAGGTTTGTTTTCTAGGACAGTCAGACAGCTATTTAGCAACAGCACCCCTTGTTCCGTCCAACTAGTCAGATCTCCGTGTTCTGGAATAGGCATGGAAATATCAGCGTGTAACTCTTTATAAATGTTTTTTAGAGAAGGAGGAACCTTAGAACTCCTAGGAACTGAAAAACTAAGACCCATCGCTTCTCCTGGATTATGATAAGGGTCTTGACCTAAAATTACGACCTTGATTTTTTCAAAAGGACAAAGATTGAAGGCATTGAAGATTAATTTTCTTTCTGGATAATATGGAGGGAGATGATTATCCAGATAATCTAACTGTTTCAGGATAGACTTGAAATAGGGCTTATCTATCTCAGGTTTAAGTACTTTTTTCCAACTATTGATTAGTGGAATACTTTGTAATTTCATCTACTGGTAAATGTACGAATCGTTAGATGAAAAATCAGGGCTTGCATTAAAAATTACTGGACATAAAAAAAGAGATTGACTTGGTGAGGCAATCTCTTTTTAAGTAGATGGCTTTTTCATATTATTAGTCAGGTATGCTATTTGTGGCGGATAAGGCCCATGTGAAAACTCCTGCAACTGCTAATAATCCTAATGTAATTATTAATACTTCCATAGTTTAATATTTTTTGGTTCCCTTCTAAGATATAAATAAATTTGGCAAATAACAAGAATAACAATAATAAATATCTGTTTTTATTATATAATCAGGGTAATCCACTAGTGAATTACAATTAATGCAGAATAATAATTTAAATTACATTAGGGTGTTGTGGTGTAGCCCCAGACTGAGTGGCTACATAAGCTCCTAGTGTGCAGCCAGCATTAAGAGACGTAGATAAATCGGAATCGTTCAAATATTTATGTAAAAATGCGGCAAAGAAGGCATCTCCAGCTCCTACTGTATCTACAACAGTAATGGGTTTAGCGTCTACTTTCGTAAGGATATGGTTCTCCGAAGCTTCTGCACCTTCTGGACCTTTAGTTTGAACTATGGTTTTAATTTTAAATTTGTCATGCAGGAGCTCATACAGATGTTTTTCTGATTGATCATATATTTTACAAAGTAAAGCAGCTTCCTCATCATTTATCTTGAGTAAATCTGTAATGGATAATAGCTCCTCTATGAGAGATGGGCTATAATAATCTAATCTTATATTTAGGTCACAGATATTATAACTTGATTGTGCGGCTAATGTAAAAAGACTTTTTTTACTTACTTCAGAACGGCATGCAAGAGACCCATAAACTAGAGCATCTGCATTATGCACCAATCTAGTATTATCAGTTTGGTGTGCTATAAAATCCCATGCAGCGGAAGGTTCTATTTTATAGGTAGGTTTTCCATTAGAGTCTAGACTGACATTTACGACGCCAGTAGGAAATTCAACATCTTCTTGAAGATGTGTAAGATCTATATGTTGAGCTATTGCAGCTTGTTTTATTTCAGCGCCATTGTTATCTTTGCCTATTCGACTTACTATATATGATGTCGTACCTAATTGTTGTAAATGAGCTGCCACATTGAATGGTGCTCCACCAAGTTTTTTTACATTAGGATAAACGTCCCAGAGCACCTCTCCGAAGCAAACTATTTTTTTAGGATCTTTACTCATAATTATGTGTACTTGAGGAAAATCTTATTATTTTCTAAGGTATTGATTTATATAGAGAACTAGACAGGGTTAAACTAAGTTTATTTTTAAACTACATTTTGAGTAAATCATAATTATGTACTAAGGTTTGTAATTATTTGTCTTATTTTAGA
>CAYYWZ010000125.1:0-4960 GCA_964475415.1 uncultured Saprospiraceae bacterium
CCCTAAGTATAGGGAAAACCTCCATGTCTTTTTTATTTATTTTGGACAGATGTGATGGGATTTATATAATAAATGGATAGCCGAGGTGAATGCCTCGGCTGTTTTTGTTTTATTAGTACACGAGGCTAAAGCCTCGTCTGCGACACTGTTTATCATATTTTCAATTACAACATAATTTGAACTATCTTTTCGAATTCATTTCAAATGGAAGTTCATCTTATCTTATGCCGTTTGTTATGAGCAATAATTAAACTTATGGAAGTTAATAAGAGTGTAAATACTAATGCTGCAACTTTGTAATGGCATTTTACAATATGGGAGAGGCGTCTAGCCAGGTTAGATTCAGAATTATATATATATAAGGATTTCTATTTCTTGAACTAGGGTAAAAAAAATCCGATGCCTAGATATAGACATCGGATATATTAGATTGACTTTTGCTTAAGAAATTACTTCTTAAGTAGCTCCTTTATATCTGCTAGTAACTCTTCTTGAGTTGGTCCTGCATCTGCTTCTTCAGCTTTCTTAGTTGCTTTGTTGTAAGCTTTTACCATCATAAATAATACAAAACCGATAGTAATTAAGCTAATGATAGAGTTGAACCACTTACCATATTTGATAGCGGTAACCTGAGTTGTACCATCTTCTAATACTTTAGAACCTAGTACGTGCTGCATATCAGCAAAATCCATTCCTCCAGAAAAATGTCCAACTACTGGCATTACTACATCTCCTACAAATGAGTTAATAACTGCTCCTATTGCTCCCGCTAGGATTACAGCTACTGCAAAATCAATGACATTTCCTGTCATTATAAATTCCTTAAATTCTTTTAACATGATTTTTCGTTTAGTTAATAATTAAGTGTATAAATAAATTGTACTAATGAGACGCAGACTTAATGATATAGTGACATATCACTAGGTAAAAATTATAAATTTTTTACATATGTCATTGAATTTCAAAAAAATATAAAAGGAATTATGCTGGTTTTCCGAGTCCAGTTTTGTTCACTTTTTTATTTATATAATAAATTTAATAGCTACAAATTAGTAAATTATATATTAAAATTTTACAAATTTAATGGTTTTAGTATTCCTTCTTCTAGAGAAATAAAAGTTTCCGTTCTAGCAATACCCGTAATATTCTGCACCCTTGTATTTAGAATTTCCATAAGATGATCGTTATTCCTAGCATAAACTTTAGCAAAAATGGAGTAATTACCTGTCGTAAAATGCGCCTCAGATATTTCTTTTACTTTATTTAATTCATCGATTACTGATTTATAGAACTTAGCTTTTTCCAGAAATATACCTATAAAGGCTGTTGTAGAGAATCCTAAGATTTTATAATCTATCTGTGATGTAAAACCCTTGATGATACCTTTCTTCTCTAACTTATTGATTCTCTGCTGTATAGCCACACTGGAAATGCCTATTTTCTTAGATAATTCAGTCAGCGCTAGTCTAGAGTTAGCTAGAAGACTGTTTATAATTTTAACATCTGTATCGTCTATCATTTAAATTTTTAATTTATTTGCAATTTATAATTAAATATTTTAATTTTGAAATACTTTATAATTTAAAATAAGAAATATGTGTGGAATATTTGCAGCTATAGAATCAGATAAGAGCAAAGATAGCCTGAAATTATGGTCAGAGAAAGTAGCTCATAGAGGACCTGATAATTCTCAGTTAGAAGAGATAGATAGTAAGGTAACCTTAGGTTTTCACAGACTAAGAATAAATGGAGTGAATAGTATGAGCGATCAGCCTATGCTATTAGATGGTATATACTTGATAGCTAATGCAGAAGTGTTTAATCATAAGGCGCTGGAACGGAAATATGGATTCGATATAAAGTCCGAGAGTGATTGTGAAGTTATTTTACATATGTACAAAAAATTTGGAATAGAGAGATCGGTAAAAGAGCTTGATGCTGAGTTTGCCTTTGTTATATATGATACGAAGAAGCAGGAAGTATTTGCTGCTAGAGATCATCTAGGCATAAGAGGAATGTATATGGGTAGACAGGGAGATGCCATATATTTTGCTAGTGAAGCTAAGGCACTAACTTTTACAGATGAGTTAATACAATTTCCTCCACGTACCTGGTGGTCAGATTCTGATAAAGAAAAATTTAACACTTACCATGAATTAGATTTTGCGATACATAGTGATCAGCAGGAGTCTAAACATTTGGAAATGATCAATAAACTGCTTCGAGAAGCTGTCCAGAAAAGGATGATGTCAGATAGGAATGTGGGATGCCTACTTAGCGGAGGCTTAGATTCTAGTCTTATTTCAGCTATTGTTGCTGAGGCGGCGGATGATCCCCAGGATATAGAAACATTTTCTATCGGAATGGAGGGTTCACCTGATCTTATTGCGGCACAGGAGGTTGCAGATCATATAGGCACTAAGCATCATTCTATAGTAGCAACGGAAGATACATTTGTCAAAGCACTCAAAGAGACGGTCTATATATGTGGTTCGTATGACGTAACAACAATACGTGCATCTGTAGGTCATCAGTTAGTATCTAATTGGATAAAGGAACATTCTGATGTCAAAGTAGTATTCACTGGAGAGACAGCTGATGAGTTCGGAAGTTATTTGTATTTCCAGAATGCTCCTTCTGCTGACGAATTCCAAGAAGAGGCAATAAGATTACTTAAGGATATACATTATTTTGACATGCTGAGAGGAGATAGATCGGTATCCTCCGCCGGATTGGAGGCAAGGGTGCCATTTGCTGATAAGAAGTTTATGGAATACTATATGGGCATAGAGCCGGAGCAAAGAATGTTTCGAGAAGGTAAGATGGAAAAATACCTGATTAGGAAGGCATTCGAAAAAGATGATCTGCTTCCTGCATCCGTATTATGGAGAAGGAAAAATGGTTTTTCCGATTCGGTAAGTAAGAAAAACAAGTCGTGGTCTCAGATTATACAAGCTCATGTAGGTACTATAGTTTCAGATGTAGAGTATGAAACAGAGCGTAGTAAGTTTTCATTCCAGACACCAGAGACTAAGGAGGCTTATTATTACAGGAAATTATTTTATGACTTTTATGGATCTGCTAGTGATGAGTTGACACCTTACCAGTGGTTGCCCAGATGGTGTGGAGATGTAAAAGATCCATCCGCAAGAGTATTAGAAATATACGCTGCAGATTAGGTTTTAGAATCTTATTCCTACTTATTTACAAAAACTTGTGATTTAAAGAGTTACTTACTGAAAGTATTGTAGTCTAAAAATTATACCGACTAAAATACTTTTATTTCTTAACTCTTTAAAACACCCACTAAGTAGATGAGACGTTCTATTTTATTATTACTCTTAGTTCTATTGGTATGGTTTATTATAGGTTTTTTTCTTTTTAAGAAATACCTATGTGGCTTAGGTTCCACAGCAGAAGAAACTACTACCTCTTATATTGCACCAGTACAGAAGGACACTAAAAATCTAAGCGCACTAGGCGCATGGTCTGTAGCTGATGGAAGTAACTTTACTTCCAATGCTAAGAATCATTTAGAATTTATGAGATCTAGCTCTAAGCACCTTGTACCCATAGGTGCTGAAGCAGAAGACCAATTACAGAAAACTGCCGATTATCTCCAAAGGAACAATGATAGGTCCTTAAACATTACAGGTTATTACAAATCTGATGAGACAAACGATAGTAGATTATTACCTAACCTAGGATTAGCAAGAGCTCAAGATGTAAAAGATATTCTGACAGGCTATGGTGTAGGTGGAAGTCAAATTACTACTGATGCTAAGCTGCTTGCTTTTAATTGGTTTAGTAACGATACCCTAAACAAAGGTGTAGATTTCACCTTTAGAAAGTTCGAAGCTGCCGATGATAAAATTGCGGCTATCAAGAACAGATTATTAGGTAAGCCAATTACCCTATATTTTGCTACAGGTCAGAATGACATTGCGCTTTCTGCGCAACAAAGAACGGATTTTGCTGACTTACTCTTCTATTTAGATAATGTCTCAGACTCTAAGCTTGTAGTTAGCGGGCACACGGACAACGTTGGCAATAGAGACTATAATGTCAATCTTTCTTTAGAGCGAGCAAAATTTGTTTCAGATTACCTAGCTAGAAATGGTGGTATATCAAGTAACAAAATGGCTGTGTCAGGCGAAGGTCCAGATAGATCTATCGCTGATAATAATACAGAGGAAGGGAAAGCTAAGAATAGACGAGTGGAAGTGACACTTCAGTAAGAAACTAATTTTTAAAATAATCTAAAAACAAAATATATTATGTGTATTTGGTTACCATTATTATGGATGCTAGGAGCATCTATCTTGAGCTGGATAATAGGATATCTCTGGAGAAAGCCTATGATATCTGTACTAGAAGGTGAAGTAGAATCAGGCAAAGTAAAGTACTCTAAACTTAAAGGAGATTACGATACTTATATCACGAATTATAATAGTCTAGAAGGTAAAAACAAAGTTCTTGTAGGAGAGAAAAATGAACTGGCATCTTCTATAAATAGTTGGAAAAACAATTTCAACAAGAGAGATAAGGAGTATGGCGATATAGATAAAAAATATACTAAGCTACATGAGGAGTATACTTCTCTGAAAGGAAGTTATTCCGGTCTGGAAGAACAATATAACACGGAGTCTGAAAAAATAAGTAAGCTAGAAGGAGAAAAAATGTCTCTAACTAAAGATAGAGATAATTTAGCTAATGAGCTAAAGACGCTTAGAGGTAATTTAGCTGGTATGGAATCTAAGTTGGGCTCATGGGAGTCTAAGTGCGATGGTCTTGCCGCGGATCTTGACAATACAAAAGCCCTACTAGCCAAAAAGCCTAAAGAGGTAGAAATCGAAAAGATCGTAGAGAAAATCGTGGATCGTCCAGTAGAAGTTATCAAGGAGGTAGAGGTAGAAAAGATAGTAGAAGTAGAAAAGCCAGTAGAGGTGATCAAAGAGGT
>CAYYWZ010000126.1:0-4872 GCA_964475415.1 uncultured Saprospiraceae bacterium
CCAGTGGAACATTACCTATAGATTGGTTGTAAAATAAATTCCAATCACTTGTTGGTTCACCCGTATAAATTGCTGGTAAAGAACCATCTCTAATCATATCATAGATAGAAAACTGCTCAGCTTCTAAAGAATCTAACTCATATAGTCTTACAACATATTGTTGATCACCAGGAGACTCTCCCAATGATGATATGGATGACCATTGCACATTTAAATCATTTCCGTTGTTTTCTACAACATACCCATCCTGAGGAAACTCTAGTGTTATATTATTCTGACTTACCACAAACTCCTCAGAACAGTCAAAAGAATCATTCAATATCTGAATTCCAGCTCCTGGAACTGTTGGATACAATCTAGCAGAAGTACACAACTGATAAGTTCCAGAAGGTAATTCTCCATCAAGATTTAATGGTACATTTTCCGTGATTAAGAAATTTTCTAACCCTTGATATCTGTCTGTAATATCTTGAGCTGATACATGCATCGTCTCATTAGGTCCAATGATAAGTGGATGAGTAGGCACAAATTCATCAGAGATGGTAATGGAAACTGGATTAAAATTATTGTCAAATCCTTTTAGAGAAATATTGAGATAATACTCAAATGGAATATCTGTATTGTTCGTCACTATAGCAAAGTACCCTTCAGCTTCAGCCGCCCATAATGCATACTTAGTAGGATAAGGTTCTACTACATACAAGTCCACTCCTAATGGAATTTGTGCAAATGATTTATTTGCACAAATCGATAGAAATAGTAGAAAGAAAAAAGCAATGATTATTCTATTATTATTTTTCATGATGGTAGGGTCTAAAATTTTTGAGCAATGGCCAGCTGTGTTCTATATTCTGTAAAATCTGAGCTAACCTCTGAGGCTCTTTGTATCCTATTCAGAATAAAAAAGTAACTCGTTCCTTTATCGTTCTTGTAATTACAGTTTAGCGTTGTAAGAAGATTAGTTCCTTCTCTTTTTTCTAATCTGTCAATTAGGGTGTATGAGTTCCGCAAGTTAAATTTCAGTTTGTCTTCTAGAAATCCCTTCTGTAATGTTAGCCCTAGTCCATAATTTTTCGAAGCATTATTAATATTATCGTAGGTCTTAAAATCAGTTGTGAAACCAACTTCTAAAAGTCTCTGAGGAAATCTAAAATTGATATTATACTGTACATATTTACTTGAATAATCTCGTGATCCATTTTCATCTTCTTCTACAACCGTTTGGAATTTGTTTATGCCTCCTGAAACACCTGTTCTAATTTCTAAAAATGAACCTGTTGTTCTGTAGTTTAACCTTGCTGACTGATTAATATTATTAATCGCATAGGTATATAGCTGATTTATGTTAATCAGTCTCGCTTGATAATCTAGAGCAAAATTTGAATAGTTGAAATTTGCAGATAGCGCTTTATTGAATTGGAATCTAGTTACGGCATTAAGTATAATACGCTTTGTAGAATTCGGATTCAAGTTGCTGATATTATTTCTCTGAATACCTACACTTCCATTAAAAAAAAGACGCTTTCTGAAAGTATTAAAACTTGTGCCTAGGGTATAATTCAGCACATCCGTCGCTATAAAAGCAACCGTCAATGGTTTGTAATGAGGCTGTACATATTGCACCTTGGCATTAAGTCCTACAACGCCTATTCGATAATTAAGAGCAACATCGCCAGCATAACTTAAGCCTGTTGTAGCATTGGTCGTTATGAGATCACCTGTCAATCCATTCTCTCCTACTCTAGTCTCTTCCCCTAGTCCATAAGTATCTTCCGTCCGTACAGAAACTCCAGTGTTAGATGTAAAACCCAATTTTTTAAATAATTTCAATTTGATCTTTGATCCTGCGAGAAAATTAGATCTAGGTCTTATGTTTCTATCTGCGTAGTAAGTTGAATCTCTATTGTCCCAAGACTTCAAAACATATAGATCAACGTGATTAGTAAGCCTACCAAATCCGATACTGCCTCCTACAACTTTCTGGCTGTACACATTGTTTTCTACAGTGCCTAGAAAAAGCGTATCCTGAAAAGAATTAAAATCTTGCATACTACCATAGAGTGCCTGGAATCTAAATTTCCCAGGTGTGAGTTTAAGTGCAACCCCCCTCATATTTCTTTGGCTCAACACATAGGGATTAAAACGAGTATAGATATCTCCTATTTGTAGGGAAGCCCATTTATAGGAAGGGCTTATTTTTAATCTGGGAAGCGTCGTACCATAATGAAAACTATTATCTCGTATAGATGTATATACTGGAATATTAATCCCATAGATGGAAAAATTTAGTCTTAGTCCTACACTATAGAAATATGGTGCTGTACGATCATCTATTCCGCTAGCATGCGCATAACTGGCTCTAGTACTTACAGTTCCATTCACTTTGAAAGGATCTTTTTTTGGAATTTCTAATAGCTTTTCTACGTCCTGCCCTAGGACCAAAGTCGACGAGAATAGACAAAAGAAAAGCAGAAGGATATTGTTTTTCATATCAGTTAGATTGTTAAAGTTTAAGAAAGTCTAAAATTTTAAAACTGCAGCATACTTACTGTCTACTAGAGCCCTTTTCCTATACGTATAGCTACCTCCTGTTTCATGAATAATTTCGAGAGCATTAAATATTCTTGTTTTCCCTTCTTCATCAATTCCCTCTAGATCTGTTGTCCAGATATATGTACTCCCTGCATTCCCAAATTTCCATCCCCCATTTCCTAAATCATAAAAATATAGACCCGTTGAATTAAGACAGGAACCCTCATTTTCGATTTTATCTCGAATATAAATTTCTGTATCTACAGGCGACAAGAGTGAAAATTGATCTTTTGCAGTAGAATTAGTCATCAATAGCGCATTAGAATAGTTTGGTGAGTTTTTAGCTAAAGTTTCTGAAGGATTTGATACTTCTGTTTCATATTCTAAACAACCAAACTGCGCAAATGAAGCCTGTGTTGCATCGTATACTTTTTCACATTCACCTCCCACATTGACAAGTATTTGAAAATCTTTATTGTTTAAATATTCTACCCATTCTGGACTTACGGTTATCAAATTACTAGTATCTTTTGCTAACGGTATATTGTTCTCTATTAACAAAGTATCCGTACCATTATAAATATAAAGATCATGCTCAAGACCTACATTATCTACCTTATAATCAAAACCTGCAACGTTACCAGAAATACTATATTCAAATTTTTCTACATCAAGTAATGCAGTTAAAGCACCTGCTTCACATAAGCATAATCCATCTGGATTTCCTGTAAATGGTTCTAAAACGTTCCAAACTAAATCTGGTAAAAGTCCAGTTTTAGGTAATTTGATTGCATAGTCGAACTCCTTTCCCGTTGTAAAGGGTATAGGGAAATTTGTGTCCGTAAAGGCTATATAATCAAATATTCCCATTTCTATTCCGGTACAAATATCTGAACCGCTAATATCTATATTTTCGAAATCGAAAGTTACAAAACTTGACAAATCGTTTGTAGAGGCCACCATAGATCCTTTTATGAACGGCTTGATTCCAAAAGGCATTATCATACCTGAAGCAGCCCCTGCTGTTTTGGGAGCCCCTACGCCTAAAGAAACACCAAAATTAATACCTACCTTACACGATAATTCACCTTTAACTCCTACTGTAAACTTAGTTTCTATTCCAGAAAATAAATCTGATACACTTGCTCTTGATCCATCTTTATTTTTAAATATAAAATTCAAATCAATTACATTAGCTAAATCTGAAACCGAAATAACCTGTTTGTCTTCCATCAAATTAACATGACCAAGAACTATATCAAACTTTTTATCATTTATTGCTACAAAACTAGCAAAAGCAGCACCTTTTAGAACTGGATCAAATAAAGGTCCTATTGTAACATAAACTCCTGCCGGACCAACTGTCAATGGTGTAGGTATATGAGTAAAGTCAAGCAAGGCCTCTTGTATTGACTTTGGTTCTTCTTTAGTTTCTCGTATTTTCTTATATAAATCTTTTGCGGATAGTAACTTGTCTCCTGGGTCACCATTTTGATAAAACTCTCCTATTTTAACTTTAGGTTTGGTTATGCTAGCCCCAAGACCAAATTCTGCAAATCCAAAGTCCTCAATGCCAATTGTATAAAAACCAGTTTTATAATATCCTTCATCATCGATATCATCCTCACTAATATTAAATGCAGTTTCTACTACATCATATACACCATTATTATTAGAATCATTAGGTATCGCATTGCACTGACACTTATCTTCATACATTGTATTAGGATGAGCATTTTTAAAATTCAAAATACCTGTAATAGAAAGATTCATTTTTATTTCTGGCTCTAATTGAGGTACCCTAATTCTTGCATAAGAGCTTATTAATGAGGATGCAAGGAGTGAAATCTTTTCACTATTGTCATTTAGATTAAAGATTTCGGTTCTTAAGCCTATTACATTTGATTTTTCAGAATCTATATAAAAATTTTTATAAGCTTTTATCATCGTAGTGGGAACTGTAGTAATATTAATAGTGGAACCATCTGTATTAATTTCAACAATCTCATCTAATAAGATTTTTTCCCTAGGAACATCCCATGAGGCTACTAAATTATCTCCAACCTTAAGCGCACTGGTCATTTCATTATTTCTTAGGGAAATAGAAGATTCACTCCTCGATAGTACAATATCATCATATTCATTTGCTTGAATCTCTAAAGTATTATCAGATAATTCATACCAAGAGCTCTCAACTTCCGCTAGTGGCACATCTTTTATAGATAAAGGCTCCTTGGAGCAAGAAGCTATTGCTAAAAATAAAACAAGTAGTAAATAGTTGGAGCGATTCGTTTTTTGAAGCTTTTTCATTTTAATGGTTTTTATATACCACAAAAATAT
>CAYYWZ010000127.1:0-4842 GCA_964475415.1 uncultured Saprospiraceae bacterium
TGATACAATGAGATTTGGCCCTAGAAAACAGACTAATGAGATAATGCAGATATAGAGTCTACTAAACATATTATAAAATCTTAAAAAGTACTCTGGACTAAACATACTCATTGTTAATCTATTTTATATTTGACTACGGCTTCTCCACATCCTTTCCCTTATTTTTGACATACTTCTCTAACCACTGATCTTGCTCCCATAACATATGTAATATAGATTCTCTAGCAACATAACCATGACTTTCCTTAGGTAGCATAACTAATCGCACCGTTGCGCCTAAGCCTTTAAGTGCATTGAAGTATCGTTCGCTCTGCATAGGATAGGTTCCAGAATTATTATCTGCCTCTCCGTGAACCAACAGTAATGGTGTCTTCATTTTTTCTGCATGCATGAACGGTGACATGGTATTGTAAACATCTGGCGCTTCCCAATAATTACGTTCCTCTGACTGAAAACCAAAAGGTGTAAGCGTTCTATTGTAAGCACCTGATCTAGCTATACCCGCAGCAAAAAGATTAGAGTGACTTAATAAGTTTGCTGTCATGAAAGCTCCATAAGAATGCCCCCCTACAGCAACTCTTTCTCTATCTATATAACCCATATCATCGACAGCATCAATAGCCGCCTTAGCATTAGCTACTAACTGCTCTCTGAAGGTATCGTTAGGTTGTTCCTCCCCTTCTCCTATAATAGGAAAGGCAGCATCATCTAGAACAACATATCCTCTATTCACCCAAAACAAGGGAGAACCATACCAAGGATACGTAAATTCATTCGGCGAAGAAGTCACCTGACCTGCACTAGACTTATCCTTAAACTCTCTCGGATAGGCCCACATCAGCATAGGCATTTTTTCCTTTTTCTCTTTGTCATAACCTACAGGTAAGTATAGCGTAGCGCTTAACTCTACCCCGTCAGGTCTAGTATATTCTATTACTTCCTTATGTACATCCTGAATAGCCTTAAAAGGATTTTCAAAATCTGTAACTCTAGTTAACTTACCCGTTTTTACATTTCTGAAAAAATAGTTCGGATACTCATTCTTAGATTCTATTCTAGTAAGGACCTCCCCTTTTGACATATCCATAGCGGTGACAAGTGATTCTAATTTGTCGTCATCCTTATTCTGGTATATTCTAATTGTTTTCTTAGTTTTGATATTGTATTCATCTACAAAAGGATGCTTCCCTTCATCAGAATATCCATCTCCTAAAAGAAACAAATTATCATCTATCGAAGTAAGTACAAACCTTCCCCATTCATTTTTATGTGAAACAAAACTACCAGGGTCACTATAATTATCTTGATAATTTCTCTCATTATAAAGCACTGTTTCCTTAGTATTATCTGAAGGGTCAAATATAACCGTTCTTAAATTTCTAGTATTCCACCAGTAATCATAACAAATAGCGAGATTATCATTACCCCAATCTATCCCACTATATCTTTCCTTCGTTTTTAAGAGTTTAACCTTAGCCGCTGAAAACGGAGCGTCTTGATAATATACAACATCTCTGTAGTCTACTTCTACTGCAGGATCACCACCATCTAATGCTTCTGCCCATACCAAGCTTGCAGGTTTATCATCCCGCCATCTTATAGATCTAGGACCTTTTCTTACTGACATGAATCCTTTAGGAAGATCCTCAATCAGAGGAATCTCTAGAAAGTTTTTTACCAAATCACCATCTATAGTGTAAATATCTATATTACTTGGAAATCTATAATAGGGAACCAAGTAAGAGAAGGGTTCTTTTACCGTTTCTATCATTAAGTATTTCCCATCAGGCGAGAGACTTATATCGCTATACATTTTAGCATCCATCCACTTAGACTGCTGTCCATCAAGACTGACTTTCCATATTTCTGAATGCGCAAGTGTCTTGAAATTCTCCTCATCTATTGGATTTTTTAATAGATCTTGATAGGTTCTATTTTGAGCCTTCTTACCATCATCATTTACCGAGATAGTGGGTCCTCCAGGAATAGATGTTTTAGAATCTACAAGTGACTTCCTGTTAGTTGGTAGTTTAGTAAAAAGTATTGCATCTTCATTTTTTAACCAATTAATAGCTTCTCCCATATTAGCGTTGAGAATAGGTTCTGTCAATTTTCTTGCTACTCCATATGCTATATTTAATAACCATAACTCCACACCAGATTCTGTAGTATTTGTAAACGCCATATAATCTTGCTTAGGCGACCAAGAAAAATTGGTCAATCTAGCATTTTGCGGCAAACCTGATATATCTCTAAGCTCCGAACTCTTTGTATCAAGTATCTTCATGTCAAACATATATCTAGCCCGACTAGAGATATTTGTAACAGGATTTATCCTTAGTCCAGCCAATCGCAATTCTGTTTCTGACAGCTCTTGTATACTCTTAAAAGAGCTTCTATACATAAGCACAGCCGTAGTACCCTCCGTATTGAGTCTAATTGCAGGGGCTGGAGAAGCATCTGCAAGTATCATTATATCCTTGTCTGGAGTCTGATATTGTAGATCTAACTGAGCATCATTATAAAATGGAATCATAAGGAAAATAGATAATATTATAGTTCTCATGCAAAATAGTTTTTGTAAGGGTATAAAAAGAAGTTTTTTAGCATTATCCTAAATATATAGATAAATGGTCTAATTATCATATCCTTATACAATTTCCCTATTCCACCCTTCTGAATAAGTAGAATTGAACTATTCCGTTATAAACTAAAAACGCTTCTAAGATCTTTATCCTAGAAGCGTTTCACTATTTTAAAAATACTAATATTCAAACTTTAGAACATCCTTGGAAATATGTTCATCAAACTAAAATCTAATCCTAATCAACAGTAAAAGAAGAAATGCTGATATCTAAAACAATTCAATCTAGATAGCTACTTTAGTACAAGTGTTCAAGCTTCAGTTCTTATACATTCCTGCTTTTGTTATTATAAACTCGTGAGAAGATTGTATACCATAGATTCGATGTTAATATTTAAATCAAATCTAATCCCTACTTCTTTCTCTTTCTATCTATATTTAGGCCGCTTTGTTATACCTAAAGTTAAAAACAACTAAACAATCAATTGAATTACAGTATTTTAAACTTTTATTTTACTTATGTCTATTGCTAAATCTGAATTTATATTTTCTCTAGTAAAATCACTAAGCAAGAGTGAAAAAAAGTCATTCAGGCTATATGCAGAGCGTATACAAGAAAGTGATCAACTATTGTATATGCAATTATTCGATCTATATGACAAACAGAAAAAATTAAATGAACAAGAAGTAAAAAGTAAATTAGGGAATATAAGTTCTACTAATTATGCGAATGTAAAAAGGCACCTTTACGAACAGATTCTAACTAGTCTACGGCTTATAAATAAAAACAAAAAATCCAATATCAAACTAAGTGAAATGATAGACTTCGCCTATATATTATACGGCAAAGGATTATATATGCAGTCACTCAAAATTCTAGAAAAAGCTAAAAAATTTGCAAAGCAACACAATCGAGATATTTCTATCCTAAATATAATTGAGATAGAGAAAATGATTCATTCTAGACATATTACGAGAAGTAAAGCAAAACCTATTGACAATCTGCTAGAAGAAGCTGCAGAAAAATCTGAGACCATATATACTGTAGTCAAGCTAAGTAATTTGAAAATTGCTTTGCATAAATTTTACATAGAGAAAGGACATGTCAGAAACAAAAAAGAAGAAACTAGCATAATAGAATACTTTGCTAAACATCTTCCTGATATTCCAGAAAATGCATTAGATAAAATGGAACGTATATATTTATATCAGTCTTATGTCTGGTATTATTATATCCTAAATGATTTTTCTAACTGCAGTAAGTATGCGCTAAAATGGCTTAATATCTACGAAAAAAACAAAGACCTCCAAGCTAGAGATGTCAACTTATATTTTCGTGCGTATCATTATCTATTGACCAGCTATTTCAACAAAAAAAATATACAACAGTATGTAAAATATCATGCAGAAATAGAACAGTTCAGAAAGCAAAACTATAATAGGTTCAATCAGAATACCAAAATAATATCTTTCCTATATGTTCATTCTGCGCGACTCAATATGCATATATTAAGAGGTAGCTATACAGAAGCTAGAGTAGATGTTAAAAAGACATTAGCTAGATTGCATCGTTACAAAAGCTTTGTAGACGAGCACAAGGTTATGGTTTTTTATTTTAAGATTGCTTGGATATATCTTGCCAGTGGAAATCCTTCTCACTCAATAAAGTATTTACAAGAGATTATAAATATGACAAATAAAATGTTGAGATTGGATATACAAACTTATGCAAGACTGATGTTCCTGATGGTACATTATGAATTAGACAATACTATAATTCTTCCTTCCATGATTAAAAAGTATAAACGTTTTTTTGAGAAACATAAAATCAACAATAAAATTCAACTTCAGTTTTTGGAGTTCTTTTCTGAAATCTTGAAAGCTCCCTTATTAGAAAGAAAAAAAGTCACAGCAGAACATATCCAAGATTTTAAGAAATTAGAAACTAATAGGTATGAAAAACGTACTTTCTTGTATTTAGATTTTGTTACTTGGCTTGAGGCCATCCATGGTAAAACAAGCATTGAAAAATTGTCATAGCTAATAATTAAAAAGCAATTGCATAATGTTTTCTTATCTTAAAAGAAGAATTAGAATTACGCTATTATGAAAACCCAATTTATATCCATAATATTTATATTGTATATCACAAGTGTCCAAGATAAAATTTAGGCAAAAAAAATTCTATAACAATACCTGACATAAGAGGATTGAAACAAGATAAAATAGAAATTAAGCCTTGCTTTATCAGAATAGAG
>CAYYWZ010000128.1:0-4790 GCA_964475415.1 uncultured Saprospiraceae bacterium
TAGGAACTTCAGGTGTATTATACTACCAGTTAGAGAGTGGAGATTTCACTGCTACTAAGAAAATGATTGTAATAGAATAAGGATACTAAGTAATATCGGTTTTAAAAAAGCCTCTCTCTAAGTAATGGAGAGAGGCTTTTTATATTATAGAAAGAGTTTAGTCTTATAAAGGGGTATGTTTCATAGAAAATGATTGTTCCCTTTAACTCTTTGAAGTATCTTGTCTTTATGTCAGGTTTTCTATTATATATCTTAAGACTTATATTCATAATAGTCTTCCCATTTGCTCTTTTGATAAGAGGAGCGGTCTATGCACATACAGAATACCACACTATTCCATTTTTATCAATTGGATCTAGCGTAGCTATAACAGCTTTTTGTATTTTCTTGTATGTCAATATTGCTTATGGGTATATGTTTAGAAAATGGAGCTCTAGAGACCTTATAAAACAGAAATTAGTTTTTAGTGTTGTTGTAGTCTTAATAATGGCGATTCACTTAGTATTTTTTATATCCAATAATAATTTAAAAAATTCTAATCTCAAAAAGGGATATGTAGAACTCCATCCTATCTTAAGATTGTCTACAAGTATGTTGTCTAAAATTGACCAAAAATTAGTAATAACAGACACATCACGTAAAAAAAGTGATTATTCAGCCATGGGACTAGCTACAAACGAAAATTCTCTGCATTTTCCACAAAAAGATAAGTATGCATATGCTATAGACCTTAGAACTCGAGGTAGAAACTCTATTCAAATTTTTTTAATAAAAAACTACTACAAATTAATGGGATTCAAAGTATTACGTCATGTAGGTACTGCTGATCATTTACATATTTCTCTTTACTGCTCTCCTCATAACCGAAATAATAAATATTAATTCAGTATAATTTTCTTTATCATTAGATATTAAAAGATATTTGTATTTGAAACAAATTAAAGAAGTTTATATGTTATATGTGAAAGTCCATCTTAGGTTATTTAAAATATCTTTTTTTCTACTAGTAGTAGGATTTCTAGCATGTAAAACTGATGTAAAAAATGCTGAACCGAAAGCTCCGGAAAAGAAATTTATCGAAAAGGATCCTTGTTCTTTTCTTAACGAACAGACTGTTGCAACGCTAATAGGGAATACTGCAGAAGAAATAAATATTCGTGCTGGACAATCACAGAACGAATTTGCTAGATCTTGTTTTTTTAAATGGTCAACTCCCGATTTTCCTAACGCAGGTATGCTTGTGCAGATTCTTAAAAACCCCGTAGAAGATGAATATTCTGAATGGGCATTTATGTTTATCGAAACAAAGAAATCTATGGGGGAGACAGCACTAAGCAACCCAGATCAACCTATAAAGTATTCTACATTAAAAGGTGTTGGAGAACAAGCATGCTATAATATAGATCAATCTAAGTGTTACTTCAGAATAGGAGAGACGGTATATCTTGTTGCTTTGAATGGAGTGGATGAAGATAAGAGACTCGATCTTTTGAAAAATGTTGCTCAAGAAGTAATCAAAGGTATATAATGATAGACAAGCTCATTATACAGAACTATGTAATTATAGATCTACTTGAGTTTAATCTAGATAAAGGTCTTAATATTATTACTGGAGAAACGGGTGCAGGGAAGTCTATAATATTAAGTGCACTAGAACTTGTTATGGGCAAAAGAGCTGATCTTTCTTCCTTGAAAGATAAAGCGAAGAAGTGTATAGTAGAACTGTATTTTGACCTTTCTAAATATAATTTAGAATCTTTTTTTATAAAGCATGAATTAGATTATGATAAAGAACTGATAATAAGAAGAGAAATTTCTAGTAAAGGGAAAAGTCGATCTTTTATTAATGATACGCCTTGTAAGTTAGATATTGTAAAGTTATTAGCTGGTCAGATCATTGATCTTCACAAACAATTTGATAATTTAGAAATCCAAGATACGGACTTTCATAGAGAGGTTCTGGATGGTTTTATAGGGCACAAAAAAATATTGACTAACTACCAAACTACCTTCCAGGAATACCAACTTTGCTTAAAGGAAATAGCAGGGATAGAAAAAGAACAAAGTGAAAAACAAAAAGAATTAGATTATATAAGTTTCCAGTACGAAGAATTAAATAATACAGGCTTAGCAACTAATGAGCAAGAGGAAAAAGAAGCCAAAGTTAATATATGGTCTAATGCTAAGGATATACAATCAGATTTTTCTGAGACAATCAATATTCTAGAATTAGGAGAAAATAGTGTAGTAGATAGATTACAGCAGTCTTATAATGCAGTAAGTAATTATACTCAACTTGGAGGAAATATAGAGGAAATTTCTAATAGACTTTCTTCTATATTAGAAGAGGTACAAGATCTATCCAAGGAAATATCTTCCGTAGTAGAAACTATAGATTATGATCCAGAGCAATTAGGAGAATATCAGGAAAGATTAAATGAAATCTATAGATTGCAAAAAAAATATAATGTACAAACTGTCAGTCAGTTATTAGATATACAAAAAGATTTTCAGGGTAAAATACTAAGTATAGACCAGGATACTCAGAGATTAGAAACACTTAAGAATTCTAAAGATGAGTTTTCCAAATTATTAGATGAGTTGGCATTAAAAATACATAAAAACAGAACTAAGAAATCTAAAGCGCTAGAATATAAAATACTTAAGTTACTCAAGGATCTTTCATTTAATAATGCAAGATTTAGTATTGATATAAAGTTAGGTGAAACGTATAAATCTTATGGAAAAGATAATATAGAATTTCTTTTTTCTGCCAATAAAGGCGTAGAACTTCAATCCCTGAGAAAGGTTGCTTCAGGTGGTGAAATTTCTAGACTTATGTTAGCTATTAAGTCTATAGTTGCGGATACCATGTCCCTTCCTACTTTAATCTTTGATGAGATAGATTCTGGTATATCTGGAGATGTTGCACTGAGGACAGGTACCCTACTAAGTAGTATAAGTAAAGAACATCAAATTATATCGATAACGCATTCTCCGCAGGTAGCAGCAAGAGCTGATAAGCATTTTAAAATAGCGAAAAAGGAGGATAGTAAAACAACAGAATCCTTCATACAAGTTCTTACTGAAAAGGAGAGAGTAATAGAGCTAGCTAAGATGCTAAGTGGTGATCCACCAAGCAAATCTGCGGTAGAAAATGCAAAAGAATTGATCAGTTTGTAATCATTTGATTACATTTGAAAAAAAATGGAATTATGGCAAACGGAATTTTATCTGGAAAAAGAGGGATTATTTTTGGCGCACTAGATGAGAACTCTATTGCATGGCACATAGCTGAAAAATGTGTTGAAGAAGGGGCTACAATAACATTGACAAATGCACCTGTTGCGTTGAGATTTGGTGGCTTACAAAAGCTAGGAGAAAAACTTTCTTCAGAAGTCATTTCTGCCGATGCAACTAATATGGAAGATCTAGAAAATTTATTTACTAAGTCTATGGAAGTTCTAGGAGGTAAAATAGATTTTGTTTTACATTCTATAGGTATGTCTCTTAATGTTAGAAAGAAGAGAGCCTATACAGATATTAACTATGACTGGATGCATAAGACCTTTGATATCTCTGCGATGTCTTTTCATAGAGTAATGCAGACAGCCATGAAGCTAGATGCTATGAATGACTGGGGATCTATTGTTGCATTGACCTATATCGCCGCTCAAAGAATCTTCCCTGACTATAATGAGATGGCTGAATCAAAATCTTTATTAGAATCTTTTGCTAGAAATTTTGGTTATCACTATGCTAAGGCGAAAAATGTAAGAGTAAATACTATCTCTCAGTCGCCAACTAAAACAACTGCTGGTAGTGGTATAAAAGGATTTGGAGATTTCTTTGACTATGCTGATAAGATGTCACCTCTTGGCAATGCCTCTGCCGAAGATTGTTCTAATTACTGTGTAAGTTTATTTTCTGATTATACTAGAATGGTAACAATGCAAAATCTATATCACGATGGTGGTTTCTCTAGTATGGGTATGGCCCCCGAAGTATTAGAGTAATTACTAATTAGTATTCAATAAGGTTATAAAGTTGGAATTTCCTGCATACCCTTTTACTTGGGTAGTTATAACATCTTTTCTTGCAGTATTATAGTCATTTTGCATATAGTAAGCTTTGGCCCTTTCATAATAATATAAGCCTTGGTTTTGGTTTAGGTTTATTGCAGTTGTATAATGCTGAACAGCTTCTGAAAATTGCGTTAGCCTCATATGTAACCGTGTTTTTTCATACCACGCTTTATGTTCATAAGATCTAGCATGGAGATAAATATTAAGATCATTCATAGCTTCTACATTATTGCCTAACTGATTATTTATTACAGACCTGTTGAGGTAAGCATTTAAGAATTTGGGATTTAGATTTATACCTCGGTCTAGATCTTTAAGTGCTTTTTGCTTATCTTTTAATCGTGCATAAGTAGCTCCTCTGTTTGTCCAAAAATCAGCTTTGTTTGGATCTAATTCGATAGCTTTGGTGTAATCTTTAAGTGCAAGTATCAGGCTGTCTTGAGAATTGGATTTATTGTTAAAATATAATTTGCCTCTTGAGTTGTAATACTCTGCATTTGATGGTTCTAATTGTATACATCTACTGTAATCCTGTAGCGCAAAACTACCTATGAATACTCTTTGAAAAATTGCAAATTCTGAATTGGTATCCAATGAGCCTTGTTCTTGTAAAAAGAATATAGCAAGTGCACCAGCAATTAAAGCTATGAGGAAATAGAACCACTTTTCAAATTCCTGCTTCCAATTTATTTCTTTATCTAAAAG
>CAYYWZ010000129.1:0-4774 GCA_964475415.1 uncultured Saprospiraceae bacterium
GTTGGATATCATCCTGATAATCCTTCAACATATGATCTACCTACTATCATATCTACAATTTCCTGTTATGATACGCTTACGGGACATCTGAAGGGAATCATGGATGGTGTTTTTCTTACCGCACTAAGAACAGGTGCTGCTTCAGCTGTAGCTTGTAATGTTTTTTCGCACCCTGATAGTAAGGTCTTAGGTCTTATTGGGTGTGGAGCTCAGGCTGTTACACAGTTGCATGCTATCTCTAGAGTTTTATCTATAGAAAAGGTGCTATATTATGATATAGATGTTCCTACAAGCTTGTCTTTCCCAGACAGAGTTCAGATGTTAGATTTAGATATAGAATTAGTTGGAGTTAGTATGGAGGATCTTGTCGAACAATCAGATATCATAACGACCGCAACTTCATTAGACGTAGGTGCTGGACCACTTTTTGATGATATTATTACTAAGCCTCATTTGCATATTAATGCTGTGGGATCGGATTTCCCAGGTAAAACTGAACTACCTAAGAAACTACTCCAGAAAGCATTTGTATCTCCAGATTTTCTAGCTCAAGCTATTGTTGAGGGGGAGTGTCAGCAATTAGAAAAAGAAGAAATAGGTGAAGATTTTTTCACTTGCATAAGACGACCAGAAAAATATAATGACCTGAAAAAGAGACTTACTGTGTTTGACTCTACAGGTCTTCCATTAGAAGACTCTGTGGTCATGAAGTTATTTCTTAAGTATGCTCAGGAAATGAACTTGGGAAAAAAAATATACATAGAAAGAATACCTGAGGACGCCAAAAGTCCTTATGAGTTTATAAAAGAACCAGCCTTAGAACTTAGGCCTATAATGAAAAAAAGTTCCTTGGTTTCAGGTAAGTGATCTAGGTGTACAAGAGATAGTAGTATTATGTATTGTTGTAGGTTTGTAAATTAAATGCCTCAGTAAACATAAATTTAAAAAGTAAAGAACTTATGGATTTTTCTTGGCCCAATGCTTATGACGACTATAACAAAAAACTTATCCAGTTTGCACAAGATGAGTTGAACAAGGAACTTGTATCCTTGGAAGAAGCGGGTGAGTTTCCAAGAGAACTATGGCAGAAATGTGCTGATTTTGGGATACAAGGCTTATCGGTTTCTAAAGCCTATGGCGGATCTTCAGAAGAGGTGGATTTCTTGGGAGCAATGTGTGCTATGGAGGCCTTTGGTTATGGATGTATTGACAACGGATTAGCCTTTGGATTGAATGCACAGATGTGGACCGTTCAAACACCAATTTTACATTTTGGAAGTGAAGACCAGAAAAATAAATATCTGAAAGGATGTGTATCTGGGGAATTGATCGGTGCACATGCACTTACTGAGCCCGAAGCGGGTTCAGACATCTTCAGTATGCAATTGTTAGCAGAGAAAGTAGATGGTGGATATAAGTTAAATGGAAAAAAAGCACTGATCACTTTAGCACCAGTAGCAGACTTTGTACTAGTATTTGCGACAACAAATCCAAAGCTTGGAAAGTGGGGTATATCTGCTTTTTTAGTGGATAGTGGAAAGGAGGGATTTGTCCAGAGTGACAGAAAGAAAAAAATGGGCTTGAGTACCATTCCTATTGGTGAGTTAGATTTTAAAGATTGCTTCATACCAGATGATGCTTTATTAGGAAAGGAAGGTTTGGGTTTTAGTATTCTCAACAACTCATTAGAATACGATCGATGTTGCATACTCGCTAGTCAATTAGGAGCCATGGAACGACAGATAGAAAACACTATTAGCTTTTCTAAATCTAGAAAACAATTTGGTAAGTCTATAAATAATTTCCAATCTGTTTCCAATAGAATAGTGGATATGAAGCTAAGATTAGAAACTTCAAGATTACTTTTATATAAAACTGCATGGCTAAAAAATCAAGGAAAATCTGCAATGATGGAAGCGGCTCTCCTTAAACTTCAGTTGAGTGAATCTTTTGTCTCCTCGAGTATTGATGCTATGCGTACCTTTGGTGGTAAATCTTATCTAGTGGAAAATGGAATTGAAAAGGACTTAAGGGATTCTATAGGAGGCATCCTGTATGCTGGAACTTCAGATATACAAAGAAGTATTATTGCTAAATTTTTAGGACTATGATTTATTTATTATCACATAGTATCATAAACTCGGCTAAAAATCACCCCGAAAGACCAGCATTTAGATTTCTGAGTGAGGAGATTAGCTATAAGCAAATGGCTGAGAAAATCAACCAATTGGCTAATGTCCTCCATGAGAATGGATTGCAAAAAGGTGACAGAGTAGGTATATATCTCAACAGAAACCTAGAGACGGCTATTGCTATATATGGAATATTACATGCGGGTGGTGTCTATGTACCTATAGATCCAAAATCACCATTAGATAGATGTGTTTTTCTATTAAATGATTGTAATATCAATATTTTAATTTCAGAGAATAAACTCAAAAGAAACCTAGATTCTATATGTAAATCTAGTACATCATTAAATACTATTATAGGTACTGAAGGAATCTCTAATGTCAAAAATATAAGTTGGGAGCAAGTACATAATGCTAGCCTAGAGTTCACTTTGCCCTTCAGATTGTTATCTAAAGATCCTGCATATATTATCTATACTTCTGGATCTACAGGTTTGCCAAAAGGCATTATGCATTCTCATGGGAGTGGTCTAGCTTATGCTCGTCTATCAGCAGATTTATATGGGTTAACAAATATTGATAGAGTAGCTAATCATGCAGCTATACATTTTGATATCTCTACTTTTGGTTATTTTACAGCACCTTTAGTGGGAGCATGTACAGTAATAATATCTGACGCCCATACCGTTTTTCCTAAGAGTTTAGCCAAGCTGATATCAGAAGAAAAAATAAGCATTTGGTATTCTGTACCATTGGCACTTATTCAGATGTTAGAAATTGGAGCGCTGGAGAATTTTGAAATGAATAATCTGAGGTGGGTTCTCTATGGAGGAGAAGTATTTCCATTGCTTTATCTTAAGCAAATAATAAAATTATGGTCTCATACTAGATTTTGTAATGTCTATGGTCCAGCTGAAGTCAATCAGTGTACCTACTATCATATAAGTGATGTAGATAAACTAAAGGATACAGTACCATTAGGAGAAGTTTGGAATAATACGGATTATCTGATTGTAGATGAATCTTATCAGGTGGTCCAACAAGGTGAAGCAGGCGAATTACTCATAAGAAGTGCTACGCAGATGATGGGTTATTGGAATCAAGCTAAAATGACAAATGAATCATTGCACGTGCTTAAAAATAATCAAACTACTAATAATTACTTCTACAAAACAGGTGACATAGTAAAGCTTGGTGTTGATGGTCTTTTATATTTTCTAGGAAGAAGAGATTTTCAAGTTAAGATAAGAGGTCATAGAGTAGAGCTATCTTCTGTAGAAGCAGCATTACTTAGTCATCCACAAGTACTAGAATCATCTGTATTTCCTGTTCAGAATTCAGATTCTACAAAAGGCTTAGAAGCTGCTGTGAGATTGTCTCAAAATATTGACATAGCAGAAATTCATAGTTATTTAAAATCTAATTTACCTTATTATGCCATTCCTCAAAAAATAAGATTAGTCAATGATTTTCCTAGAACATCTACAGGTAAGATCAGTCAGGCAGCATTAATAAATTCTTTTCAAGACGTAAGCGAATAGACATGGATAAAAAAATCATAAATTATATTATTGAAGAATTACATGGAGGTAGAACTGATTTGGAAATATCCTTGTCTGACGATCTTCTTGGTGGAGGTCTTATCGAGTCTATGGGAATGATGAAACTCATTCAGTATATAGAAGAAGAATTTGACTTTAAAGTTGCTCCTGAAGATATGCTCATCGAAAATTTTATGACGGTAGGAGATATGGTAAATTATATAAATAGGAGTAAAGCATAGTCGCTTTAAGATGTTAAGTATAGATGGAGAAAAATGTAAAAAGTATGGAGAAGTATTATGAATTGACAAAGAGTCAATTGATGATCTGGATGGGACAAAAAATGAAGCCTGATTCTCCTATGTATAATATGGCTATAGCGTTTAATATATTTGGATCTGTAGACCTAGAAGTTTTTAAACAGGCGTTTGCAGATTTGGTAGGTGCATGTGATGCTATGAGAACTGTATTCGAAGAAGTGGACGGTGTTCCAATCCAGAAGATCATTGAAAATTTTGAATACGACTTTGATGTTTTAGATATATCAGAAAAACCAAATGCTTTAGACTACTTTGATCAATGGAAGATTGAAAAAGCTAAAAGAAGTTTCGATATTGAATCTTGCCTTTTTGAAACTGTTCTTATTAAAATAAACACAGAGCATTACATATGGTATTTTAACCAACATCACCTTATCATAGATGCGTGGGCCGTTAGTTTACAATATAAAGAGTTATTAGGGTTTTATAATAATATAACTTCTGATAGAGAGATATTAGAAAACACCATTCCTTTGTACAGCGAATATCTTTTAAGTGCTAAAGATTTATGTAATAACAAGTTTCATATTAAAGCGACTGAACATTGGAAGGCTTATGTAAATAAATTGCCTCTTCCGCCTAAATTTTACAATAATAGTAATCCTGATTTTCATACAGATTCTGTGCGTTCTCTTATTGTCATAGAAAAAGAAAAGGCCGATATTTTAAGGCGAATTGCACTTAGCCCTGAACTGAGATCTTGGACACAAGATCTATCCTTATTTACTATTTTTTCAGCCTTATTATATAGTTATATCTATAGAGTAACACATCAGCAAAA
>CAYYWZ010000130.1:0-4546 GCA_964475415.1 uncultured Saprospiraceae bacterium
TGGTTGGTTTGTGATGTAAAAGTCTCTTTTTTCATATAAAACATCATACTTTAATTCAAGCATGTTAATCTTATTTTTGAAAAAAATGATTTAAATTGAATGGAATTGTAATTCTTATAGTAAGAAAAATGGTAAGCTCAGATACTCACTTAGGGACATAAAAAAAAGATCTCAAATCATTACCTGAAATCTTTTTTGTAATACATAAACACCCTTATATATACTAGACTCTAAAAAACAGCTCTACCCCCAGTTATAATGTCTACAGAAAGTATACATATCTATTACAGATAATTTCATCGAATAGTTTATGAGATAAAGGTCTCTATTATATATTCAAACTATTCGTGAAATCAGCAACTCTTATCGAATAAAAATCAATAGCTACGAAGACCGAAGGTTCATATATCTCCCGTACTTACCCATCAAAAACTGAAGCTTAGGCTCTATATAATTTACACAAAAAGGTTTTGATGGATCCTTCCTATAATAGTCTAGGTATTTTTCTTCGTTCAGCTTAAACTCACCAGCACTTACTACCTGTGTTATAAGACTACTTTCGAACTGTTTTTGTAATGACTCCATAATCTGTAAAGCTGAGATACGATCATCTTCCTCAAAATAGTATATAGCAGATCTATACTTCTCACGCATGGCATGTTCCGATCTACTACTATGTGTATATACATGAATTTCTATCAGAACTTCAAGAGAGATAAGTCGTGGGTCATAGTGTACAATAACGGCTTCGGAAAAACCTGTAGGACTCCCTGCCATAGCGATCCATCCCTGCTCTACTTTGTCCACACCTACAAGTGAAACAAAGATTGCTTCTGTGCACCAGTGACAAGACCCACCTAATCCTATTTTATCTGTACAGATCATTTATACATCTATCATATTGCTTCTCAACTTAGTAGCTTGATATCTTATACAAAAATAAGAGAATATTATTCCTCACACACCACATAGTGCATGATATTACATCTATAGAGTAAGTTGCAGCTTGATCTTTTTTTAAGCCGAGTTATAAATAATTCGGTATCACTAAAAAAATATTTTGCTATGTCAGTATCTACAAAAAAATCATGGGATCGATACAGATTCACCTGTCTACAGATAGGATTTATTTGTTCCTTATTTATCATTATTGTAATATTTCAGTCCACCTCTTCTTCCAAGGCAAATACTCCCATATACTTTCCTCCAGTAGAAGAAGCAACCATCGTCACTCCTCCTGCTACAAAACATCCAGAAGAAAAAAAACTTCCTCCTCCTAAAGCTCCTAAACCGGAAGATCTTATTGACGAAATGGATGAAAAAACAGAAGAGTTCGTAGAAGAAATTATTCCAGAAAAAAAATCTGAAGACGCTATAGTTAGCAATGATCCTATCTTAGATCTTCCCTCTGTGGATACCAGTAGTTATAAACCAGCTCCTATTCTGACTCCTCCTGTAGAAGAGGAAGAAGAAGATAATGGACCAGTAATTATAGCTCAAAAAATGCCCACCATGGGAGATTGTAACAATTTAGCATTAGAGGCTGAGAGAAGAGCTTGTACAACAGAACAACTGATGGAGTTTATTTACAAAAATCTTAAGTATCCTAGTTTCGCTAAGAATAATAATATAGAAGGTAGAGTGGTAGCAAAATTTATTGTTGACAAGAGTGGTCTAGTTTCTGATATCTCTATTGTATACGATGTAGGTGGCGGATGCGGCAAAGCCGTAAAAGATGTGATCAAAAAACTGCCTGCTTGGAGTCCTGGAAAACAAAACGGTAGACCTGTAAGTGTCATGTATAATATTCCAGTAGCCTTTAAATTAAAATGAGCCTAGAAATATTAGGGACTCAATTATAGAAACTAATATACTATGTCTCAATATGAGCAAATGTAATAGCCATATAGGCTACGTTCTAAAAACAATAATACCTAGCGCGTTGCGCTAGGTATTATGTGCTAGCCCTACAGCAAAAACTAATTATCTTGTTTAGCAAATACTTTTTTCAGCAAGTCAGAAGAACGCTGAGTCACGTCTGTACGTATACCATCTTCTTTTTTCTCTACAAGATCGAACAGACCTGTAAGAGCAGAGCTGGTAACGTAATCTGCTAGATCAGGATTTACCTTATCGATGAACGGTATTTTATTATACGTATTGACAGCATCGGCCCAATATCCTAGAGCATTAAACTTGTCTAAAGAATTGATAATCTCAGGTTTGAACTGACTGTATAACTGAGTATTAGTTCTAGTGTGCAAATACGAAGTAGCTGCATTTCTATCACCCATCAGAATATTCATTGCGTCG
Organism: uncultured Saprospiraceae bacterium; assembly: GCA_964475415.1. Taxonomy (GTDB): domain Bacteria; phylum Bacteroidota; class Bacteroidia; order Chitinophagales; family Saprospiraceae; genus CALCMJ01. Next base: position 2,314 of record CAYYWZ010000130.1, read on the forward strand.
TCAAAACTTATGCCCTTAATAGCACTGACAAAAATAGGCCCTGCCTGCTTTGCTGCATCCTCCGCTCCTCTATTTATTTTTTCTATGAGTACAGATTCTACATTTGAGAAGCCAGGAATGGCCTTTAGTTTATCTGTAACCTTTCTCGCTTCTGCTGGGAGTAATATTTTATAAGCCGACTTGTAGAAGCCATCCTTAGCAGATAGAAAATTTACACTCTCCCCTACTCCTAGTTGGAGCGCTTGCTTTAACCCTGATGCCACATCAGCATTACTAAGTGGTGTATCTTCTAATAGATCCATTGCTTTCTGAAAATCCTTCGGATCACAGGACATCATAAATAGGGGTATAAAAAATGCTAGCCAGATTTTTCTCATGATACTTTAATTTTTTGATTTATTGCATTTATGACGCGAACCTAAGCCTAAAAGTTAGTTTAGCAATATAGTTTAAGAAATATTTAATAATGTTAGAACTTCATCTCCACTCTAGCTGCTTTGAGTGTTCCACCGATCTTTGGGTTCAGTTTAGAAATCCCTATTTCGCCTGCGGTGACATTTTCCAGATCTTTGATTCTAGTAATAATATTGAATGCCACTGTTTCTATAAGCTTCTGCGTATTATCCATCTCTTCCTTACATATGGTATATATGTCCTCATAGTTTACCGTGTCATGGATATTATCATCAAAGGAATCAAAAGATTTTAGTTCTACTTGCGCGTCTATAATAAACTGATTACCTATTTTCTGTTCTTCTTTATAGAATCCATGATATGCATAGAATTGTAGCGCCTCTAGTTTTACCGTCGTTTTCATTATTTAGGACATTATAAGTTTAAAATACCAAAAGTACATTTATAATCTATATGAATATACTTACCTTTATGCTTACTATTATAAAATACTATACAAATTATTGCTATGCAGTCTAATGGAACTATTCAAAAATCAGCTAAGGTCGATAAATTCCAATTTCATGATTATTATAATATTGATGAATTATTGGAAGAAGATCACATATTAGCTAGAGATGCAGTAAGGGATTGGGTGAAGCAGGAAGTTTCTCCTATTATAGAGGCTTATTCAGAAAAAGCAGAATGCCCTACCCACCTATTCAAAGGTCTTGCAGATATTGGAGCTTTCGGGCCTAGTCTTCCTACAGAGTACGGAGGTGGAGGTATGGATGAGATTGCATATGGCGTAATTATGCAGGAACTAGAGCGAGGAGATTCTGGTATTAGATCTATGGCATCCGTTCAGGGATCTCTAGTTATGTATCCTATATATAGATATGCATCAGAAGCTCAGAAAAAGAAATATCTACCTAAGTTAGGTTCAGGAGAATTTATTGGCTGTTTCGGGCTGACAGAACCAGATCATGGATCTAACCCTAGCGGTATGGTTACCAATATCAAAGACGATGGCGACGCTTACATACTGAATGGTGCTAAGATGTGGATTACAAATTCGCCCCTAGCAGATCTTGCTGTGGTATGGGCGAAAGATGAGCAAGGAGATATCAGAGGTATGGTAGTAGAGAAAGGAATGAAAGGATTTACAGCTCCAGAGATTCATGGCAAATTATCGCTCAGAGCTTCTATCACTGGTGAACTGATATTTGAGGATGTAAGAGTTCCTAAAGAAAATGTATTCCCAGATATCAAAGGCCTAAAAGGACCGCTCTCTTGTCTATCTAAAGCAAGATATGGTATCGCTTGGGGAGCTATAGGAGCAGCCTTAGATTGCTACGATTCAGCATTGAGATATTCCAAGGAAAGAATTCAGTTTGACAAGCCACTTGGTCAGTTTCAGTTGACACAGAAGAAACTTGCTGAGATGATAACAGAAATCACCAAAGCGCAATTACTTGCATGGAGACTCGGTACACTAGCTAACAAAGGTAAGGCAACACCAGCACAGATATCGATGGCGAAACGTAATAATGTACATATCGCTCTTGAGATTGCTAGAGAAGCAAGACAAATTCATGGAGGAATGGGCATAACGAACGAGTACCCGATCATGAGACATATGATGAACCTCGAGACTGTGCTGACCTACGAAGGAACGCATGATATACACTTACTCATTACTGGAATGGACGTTACAGGATTAAATGCCTTCAAGTAAGGAAGGGGGAAAGTATAGATTAGTTTTTTGGTGTAATTAGGACGAGCCTCCTCTTTGCATTAAGGTGAATTTTATACAGCATACTATATAGTGTATACTTAG
>CAYYWZ010000131.1:0-4448 GCA_964475415.1 uncultured Saprospiraceae bacterium
TCAGAACCCTTCTCTGAATCTGACTGATTTATCCCATATATATTATTTAGTGTATTGAACAAGAAATGCGGGTTTATCTGAGCCTTCAAAGCTTGCAATTCTGTCTCAGCAGTCTTAGCTCTAAGTTCTTGGATCTGATGTTGGTTGATTATACCACGCTTAAAATATTGCAATCCAATTCCTAAAAAAACTAAGAATATATAATTCGTTAGATTCTGACTGAAACTGTTCCCACCTACTCCTAAGTTATCTTCTACAAAATTCGTAATAAAAGCACCTGATACAATAAGAACAACAAGTGAAATAAAATAAAATAAATATTTCCTTTGGTCAAAAAAAACTGACTTAGCCGTAAAACTAAGATAGACAATACAAGCAACTGGAATCAACTCCGTAACACTCTCTCGAATAGCATCAACAAAGGAATAACTTCCTGAGGTGTCTCTAAGCATAAGCAAAGCCAAAGTAGTTACTCCAGTCAACCAGATCAGACTATGATAAACCCATCTTTTTTTAAGAAATTCCATCATGTTACAATATTAAAAAACTATAGCGTTCTTATTTGCTTTTTGTTACGAACGCCTTTCATCACATAAAGGAACACCTATATAACAAGTATCCTTAGTCCCATCACTAAAACTTCTCACTGGATAGACATTGACCTAACTTTGGAATATAAATTAAGAATTATGAAACTAATAGTCAAAGATCTATCAAAAACTTACAACAACGGTGTAAAAGCCTTAGATAAAGTAAGCTTAGAAATAACCAAAGGTATGTATGGTCTGCTAGGGCCTAATGGAGCTGGAAAATCCACACTCATGAGAACTATAGCCACGCTGCAAGAAGCAGATTCTGGCTCTATAACACTAGGACACATAGATGTGCTACAACAAAAGAATGATCTTAGAAAAATTCTAGGATATCTTCCTCAAGAGTTTGGTGTCTACCCTAAAGCCAACGCTATAGATTTACTCAATCACTTAGCAGTCCTAAAAGGTATCCATAATAAAGGTGAAAGAAAAAGTCATGTAGAGGAATTACTAGAACGTGTAAATCTTCAAGACTTTAGAAAAAAATCTGTCAGCGGTTTCTCTGGAGGCATGAAACAAAGGTTCGGAATTGCTCAAGCCTTACTCGCAAATCCTAAACTCATTATCGTAGATGAACCGACTGCAGGTCTGGACCCAGGAGAAAGGAATAGATTCTACAACCTGCTATCAGAAATAGGTGAAAACATAATCGTTATTCTATCAACACACATCGTCCAAGATGTACGTCAGCTATGTACTAATATGGCCATCATAAATCAAGGCAAGATGATCTATGCTGGAAATACCAATGAAGCAGTAGAAGAATTACACGGTCTGATTTGGGAAAAACTAATCGACAAATCTGAATTAAGTTCTTACAGCCAAGAATTCAATATCATTTCTACCAGGCTTGTTGCAGGAAAACCACTAATTCATATTCTTCATCCGGAAGATCCAGGAAATCAGTTTACTATGGTGGATGCTGACTTAGAAGATGTCTTCTTCACAAAAGTTGCGGGTATAGAAACATTAGCAGAAATCTACAACTAGTACTTCCTCTTCTATAACACAATAAAAATCTAACTCATGTTTACAGAATTTTTCAGATTTGAAATAAAGGCGATGCTATCGCGACCTATGGTTTATATCTTTTTCATTATTAATTTTCTGCTGATCTTTACAGCAGCTACTAATGATAACATAACTATAGGAAATGGATTAGGAAATGTTCATGTCAATTCTCCTTTCTCTGTTATGAGCTATTCTGTATTTATGAGTTTACTTTCCGTTATCATGACCACAGCCTTTATGAACATTTCGGCACTCAAAGATTTTACACATAAGTTCCACTCCATATTATTCTCTAAACCTATCAGTAAAGCAGCCTACTATTTTGGAAGATTTAGCAGCAGTGTCATTGTATCTATTATAGCCCTACTAGGCGTATTAGTCGCTATACTATGTACTGGTTTTATAACTGTAAGTAATCCAGAAAATATAGGCCCTACTTATCTAGGCGCTTATGTCAATAGTTTGATACTATTCATTATTCCTAATACTATAATTATAGGTGCATTTATTTATGCATTGGCTACAAGATTTAGGAGTACAGCTGCTTCATTCGTGGGTGCTATAGTACTGTTAATGGCTTATCTTATGGCTGGAAATTACACGAACAATCTAGACAACGAAAGCTTAGCAATTCTTCTTGATCCTTTCGGTGTTCACGCCTTGTCACTTATAACTAAGTATTGGACTTTAGATGAAAAAAACACGATATACCTAGCAATAAATGGGCCTATCCTACTGAATAGGATCTTATGGTTAGCAGTAGCTGGTACGCTGATCTTCTTGTCCTATTTTACTTTCTCATTTACACCGAAAAATAAAAATAAAAATAAAACGCTATCCCTATCTCCGAAACTAGAACCAAGCAATAAGACATTAAATAAATTAAGTCCTGTCAATACCTCATACAGGAATATCGATAATATAAATATATGGTGGTCTCATGTCAAAACTGAATTTTGGGAAACTGTAAAAAGCACACCGTTCATTATCATTACCTTTTTTGCAATCTTCAATATGTTAAATAGTATCCTCCGTGCTGACCAATATTTTGGTGTTGGAAATCATCCTGTTAGCTATTTCGTTATAGAATCAATACAGAATTCATTATATATTTTCTTAATCGTACTGATAAGTTATTATGGTGGCGTAAGCATATGGAAAGAACGTTCTATAAAAATAAATGAGATTATACATGTAGCACCTTATCCAACATGGTTGCCAGCTCTATCAAAATACACTTCTCTAGCAGGCATAATTGCACTGATACTTATCCTGTCTATATTCTTAGGGATATCTGCTCAAGCGATGAAAGGTTATACAAATTTTGAATTAGGTTTATATGTCAAACAATTATTACTTATTGATCTAGCCAAATTTTCTGTACTTATTACAGCTGCTTTCCTTGTACATGTATTGGTCAATAACTTATATCTAGGCTTCTTCCTTTTTATCGTACTTATCATCCTCAATACCTTTGGATGGGGTGCTCTAGATATTAATAGTAATCTAATCAATTTTACTTCTACCCCTAGCTTCGCTTACTCCGATATGAGTAAGTTTATTCCCTTTGCTAAAGGCGTAACTGCGTACAGTATCTATTGGCTACTATTTGGAGGAATACTCTTGGCAACAAGTATACTCTTCTGGATAAGAGGTAAAAATCTAAAGTTAAAAGATAGATTAACTATTGCAAAATATAGAACTAAATCAAAGGTAGGTCTAGTCGCAATCGGAATGACCTTAATGTGGATATCTACTGGAAGTTTTCTATACTACAATGACGAAATCATAAACGATAATATTTCAGAAGAGCAAGAAGAAAATGACGTTATGAAAAGCTGTACAAGAAATTTACAAACTTACCACAACCGAAAATTATATCTTTAGATCATACGATAGACTTATTTCCTAAGGAAAGAAAACTACTTTCTTCTACAGATGTATGGGTACAAAACAAAACAGATTTTTCTATAGACTCTATACATTTTAGTTTGCCTGCGCATTTTGACACACGTATCGAAATAACAGGAGCCAGTTTAGTACTCCAAGATACAGTAGCAAAATACGAGATCTACAAGTTGGCACAATCGCTTAATGCAGGCGATTCATTACAGTTCACGGTATTTTCAGATTATGTGCCTACAGGAATAGAAAATGAAATCAGCCTCAATAGAATTTTGCAGAATGGCACTTTCTTACAAAATGCCCATCTAATGCCGATTATAGGTTATTCTTATAGAAATGAAATAGCTGACCCCAGTACGAGAAAAAAATTGGGGCTTCCAGAAAAAGAAAGAATGCAAGCCTTAGAACATAACTGTTCTTCACATTGTAGCAGTCATTACCTATCATCAGATTCTGATTGGATAAACCTTAGCTGTACAATAAGTACATCTGCTGATCAGATTGCAATAGCTCCTGGAAGCTTAATAAAAAATTGGACAAAAGAAGACAGAAATTACTATAGATATGAACTAGAAAATAAGGTCATAAATTTTTACTCTTTTCTATCTGCAACATATGAGGTGAAAAGGGAAAAATGGAATGAGGTAGACTTAGAGATATATTATCTGAAAGGTCATGAATATAATCTAGACAAGATGATGCGTTCGATGAGAAACTCATTAGAATATTTTGATGCTTCTTTTCTACCCTATCCGCATAAGCAAGCAAGGATCATAGAGTTTCCTAGATTTTCTAAGTCCTCTAGTTTTGCTCAAGCCTTCCCTGGAACCATGCCTTACTCTGAGAGTATGGGTTTCTTATCAGATCTTAAAGATAGCACAGCAATAGATAAAGTATTCAAAACTGTAGCACATGAAATGTCACATCAGTGGTGGGGAC
>CAYYWZ010000132.1:0-1734 GCA_964475415.1 uncultured Saprospiraceae bacterium
AACTAGGTGATCGTTACAAAGTTGTTATTACAGATGCGCTTATAGAAAGTCCTAGCTGGGCTTCTATGAATTATTATGAGTACAAGCCTTACGCACAATCCGAAGCAAATGATAAGATAGGACAAACTATGTTTGTTTATCCTGATGAGGTTAATACTGTAGATCGCTAATTCTCCTCATCAAGAAAATACATAACAATGTCAAAGTTCAAAATACTATTAGTAGCCATTGCCATCATTTTCTCAGCCTGTAACAATAGGCTAATGGCCACTAATTATGCCGTCATAGTAAGCATAGGAGAATATAAATACCAACCTGATCTTGCTTTTGCCAATACAGATGCCGCTCTGATGTGTCTTACCATACAGTCACAAAAACTGGGCTCCATACATGATGAAAATATCTACTATTTAGTTAATGAGCAAGCCACTGCAGAAAACATAGAACTTATCTTAAGTTATCTTTCTGTAAAGCTCCTAGAGCAAGATCAGCTAATTATTTACTACTCTGGACATGGATATATTGGTTGATTATATACTTACGATTATAACAATAAGAAAACCATATCTTATAAAGAACTCAGAACATATTTACATAATACTACGTGCAAAAACAAAATAGTAATTCTGGATACTTGTTATTCTGGTAGTCTATATCTCAATTCGACAGAAGATCTAGAAGCCTTAGAGTCTTATTTTAAAAAAGATAATAATTCTACAACACAGAAAAGAGCTAATACTATTGTTATGATGTCTAGCCGTCTAAACGAAACAAGTTATGAAACGAGGGCAACTTCGGCACGGCCTGTTTACCTACTACTTATGTAAAGGAATAAACGGATCAGCTGATCGCAATAACGACACACTCATCACGATAGAAGAATTATATTATTATACGAGGGATAATGAATATCTTTATACAAAGGGGAAAAGCAACTATGTGCAATGCCCTACCCTCATGGGGAATTATCAGAACAATTATATCATTTGTAAAAAATAGAACATTTTGGATCACATAGTATTTTACAAGGAAGGCGAATCTTTAAAGGACCACTTCACTAATCAGAAATTATCATACACTAGAAAACACAATTTCTATTTTGCAAGCATCTATGATCAGATAGGTAAGTTACTGCCTAAGATAGGAGAAGATTTTCTACTCTTTTATTTTGCAGAAAAACTTGAAAATATCGATAAGGTACGTATTAAGAACTTACGAATAAAGTATCCTAATATTGACATCTGTATATTCTCAAATATCCAAGAAGCTATTATGGCGTGGAAACTGCAGGTTTTCCACTTTGATCAGCTAATTGAGTTAGCAACTATAGATATCGCCATCGCTTATAAGAAACATATCAGGAAGAAAGGTGGGGCAGAAAGAGAGTATCTTATAAAAACTAAAAATGGTCTTGTAAGAATCCCGTTTGATAGTATAAATTGTCTAATAGCTGGTGGAAATTACACCACTTTAAGCCTAAAAGGTGATAAGTCTATTACCGAAACTAAACAACTAGGGAAATACATGGAATTATGTGAAAAGGATCCAAATTTTTACAGAATGGGAAGGTCGCTTATTATTAACCTTAGGAATGTGAAAAATGTAGGAAAGCTTCAGGTTGTATTTTATAATTCTAGTTCTACTCTGAAAGTATCTAAAAACCTAGAACGCAAAATAAAGAAAATACTACTTACATGAAAATTACCATAGGAAGAAGTAAAAAATGCGATTACG
>CAYYWZ010000132.1:1744-4344 GCA_964475415.1 uncultured Saprospiraceae bacterium
TTACGTACTAGATGATGATTCAGTCAGTAGGCAACATGCTGAACTCATCCATAAGTATAAAGAAGGATATTTCTTAGTAGATTCTGATTCTACTAATGGAACTTTCATTAATGGAAAAAGGATGTCTAAGAATAATCTTAGTGAGACAGATAAAGTTACATTCGGAACATTAGAACTTGAAGCTAGAGAGGTGATAAACATTCTAGATAAAAAATACAAAGCTGGTAAAAGTGATTTTACAGAAGAGTACCGAGAGATGATGATAATCTTCAAAGATTATCAAAAAAAATATAACAAAATAAATAATCCTCCAATTTTTGCAAAATTTATAAAAATCGGCTACGGAATACTTTTCTTAGCATTTTTACTCTGGGTTGTATATATTTCAGTTGAAAGTATTTCATTACAAGATCTTAGAAATGTATTTCTTATTGGTATTGGATTGATTTCCTTGATAATTTATGCTTTTACAAAAACACCTGGGAAAAAATCAGAATTAAATGGCCTTCTTAAACTGGAATACGAAGATAAACTCATATGTCCTAAATGTAATTCTAAATTTATTGGTGAAAACATATCTTACTGGAAGGGAAAAACAAGTTGCAAGAATCCTAAGTGTAATGCTACTTTCAATAATATCAAATAATGAATTTTAGTTCATACAGTAAAAGTGTAAGTTCATACAGAATTCATGTTATGACCACGATTACACAGTAACTTTGGGTTATAATTAACTAAAAACATGATTATGAAAACTTTAGAAACAAATAAAATAAGAATCGAAGGAAATAAAGACAAGGCTATCACCTTACTTAAGAATCCTAAGCTTATGATGGCTGCGCTTTTTGGAACGGGAGGTGCGATAGGTTTTATCTCTGCTAAGAGTATAGATACTTATGAAACTGAGGAACTAACAGACCTAACAAGTGAGGGTGCGGATAAAACTGATCTTGTAGAACTAACAACAGATCAGTCTATAACCTCTATAGACCCTTCTCATAGTTTCTCAGAGGCTTTTGCTCATAGTAGAGAGCAATTAGGCCCAGGTGGAGTCTTCGAGTATAAAGGTGAATTGTATAATACTTATTACGCCGAAGAATGGAATGGAATGGAGAATACCCAGAAAGATACCTACTTTGCTGATTTCCACAATAATGTGCAAGACGAAGTAACGCATATAGCCCATAATGACCAGATAACTAAGATAAGTATAGATCACGATGGTACACCGGAAATAACACTAGTAGACCATAATAGTGATGGACTCATAGATGAAATAGAAATTGTAACTGATTCAAATATCGCAATAACAGGTGCCGGCACTACAGATAAAATATCTGATGGGACAACAGGACAAGCTAATACTGATGACCCAATTGATCCATTCTCAGATTTTGAAGATGACTTCCTAGATATGTCAGTTGGCGATTTTGATTTGGATGCATCAGTACCAGATGTAGAAGAAGTTTTGTTCAATGACGACAGCGATAATGTAGTAGAACTATTAGCTAGTGATCTATCAGATCCTACAGATGAAGATTTTGTACAATTGGTTGAAGAGGACCCTGGAAGTATAGCCTTAGAGGAAGGTGATCTAGGCGATCCTGGTGATACAGACTTAGAAAGCGGAGATCTCAGCGACCCTAGTAATATAGAGACTTACCTAGAAGACTATTTTGAAGAGGGTGATTTAGCAGATCCTTCAGATACTGTAGAAAATCCAGATCTAAGCGACTTAGATATACCTATGAATGGTGACGAGTGGAATTTCTAAATAAAAGATTATGAGTTACTTAATAAAATGTAATAATTGTGAAAAAACGAAGGTGCTTAATGAACCACAAAGATTCGCAGCTAAAGATGTAAACTTCAAATGTGAAGGATGCGGCGAAATGATTAAACATAAGGTGACCATAAAGTCTAATAATGATACAGTTATAGTAGGATTAAATGATTTAAAAGGAAAAATAGGATCATTAAACCTACTCGGTCCAACTAAGAATATTTTACAGAATTATATACTCTCTGAAGGCACGGTTAAAATAGGGCGTTCTTATGAAGACAGTGAGGCGGATATACAATTACCTGGCTCAGATCGAACACTTTCTAGATGTCATTGTATCATAAAGGGACATTATTCAATAAAAAGAGAGACCATGGAATACTTAATATATGACGATCAGAGTACTAATGGTGTGTATATTAATAATGTTGAAATCACTAAGGAAGCAGAAGTCTACTTGCATCATGGCGATATTATTCAATTAGGAAAAACGATTCTAAAATTTGAAATGGTATGACAATGTCTAAAGTAAAAAAACAAGTTTTTCACTTCCACCTACAAGGAGGGAGAGAATATCAAGAAGATGCATTTTACATTTCTGAAGATCAATGCCTATACATTGTATGTGATGGTGTAGGTGGTGCGAGTAAAGGCAATGTAGCAAGTGCTTCAGTTATTGAATATATCTCAGATAATTATTCTGATTCTGCCGTTATAGATAAAGAAGCTATAAAATCATTGATAGATGGAGCAGCAAATAGGCTAAAAGAAGTGGCTAGCAATAAGAAAGATATATCAAATATGGCCACTACTATTG
>CAYYWZ010000133.1:0-4255 GCA_964475415.1 uncultured Saprospiraceae bacterium
GAGGTCTTATATCATCTCTAGCCTTATCAGCTGGAATTTATCCTAATACATTCCCGTCTTTCAAAAACGGTTGTTCATAATATCTCTTTCCAGTAGCCTTATACATTGTATTTGCTAATACTCCAAAACTATTTATTCTACTAGATAGTTGAATTATATTTTTTGCATGCTCAATAATATCATTCTCTGTTTTTATATAATGCTATAGCCTTTAAGTATTTTTTGCCGCCTATCTCTGTTTGATCATTTATGAAGTCACTCAGTTCAGGATGATTTTTGTCAATCCAGCTAATAAGCGTATCTCTATTTTTTACAAAGAACCTTTCTTTAAAAATCAAGTATTGAGCTTTTTCGACTTTTATTATTTTTCCTTTATCAAAATGAATAACTTCATTCGTAACAATAGGTTCGTTATGAAGAAAAGTAATTCTTTTATCTATTTTAGAAATCTTAGCCTTTACATTTCCATTATCTTTTTCTATTTCAAGTACTTCGTAAGTGGGACCAAATACTGAATCCCATTTCAACCATTCGACATATCCATTTGAAGAGAAAGTCTCTTGATAGTCATATTCATTTTCCCTGATAATTATGCTGTCAGCTACTAAATATTTCATCTTAGAAGCGTCAGAATTATTTAGAACCTCATAGAATTGTTTTGCTATCTCAAGTCTATCAATTTCTTGATTAGAATTTTTACAGTATACAAATCCTAAGATCAATACCAATACTATAATTTGAGATTTACTCATTTAGTTTTTTCTTCCTTTATATTTTTATTTGTTTGAGTTTCTTTTTCTTCTGCCATACGCTAACCCAATTATTGTCTACTAATTTCATCGAATCCCTTACTTCTGTTATTTCTAGACCATCTGCGTTTAGCTTCAATTCTATTCGCGCCCAGTTACCACAGTCATGACAATACCCTACTCCCGCTTCCTCGATAATTTCAAAACTGTCAACACTATTAAGTTTTACTATAAGCAGTTCATCCCAATTTTCACCACCTTCTCCTCCTTCCCAATATATAGATAAATAATTTTCTCCTCTCAAGTCTAATAATTCTATTGAAACTATATTTGAGTATACTTTTTCCAAAATAGGATGTAGCAGTTTGTCAAAGACAATAGAATCAGGGGATATTATTTTCCACTGAGTCAAATGAGTTCTATCCTCGTTAGATGTAAAAGGAATAATAAGTGCATTATTGATGTTACAAATAGGAAGACTATCCTTCTTAGGGGATATATACATACTTTGTGCTCTCAATTCTATTAGATTTATAAATTCTTCATGGCTAGGATTAATAATGTATCCTTTTAGATCGCTAAGATTTATATTTTCCCAAGTGCTTGCAGGTTCATCTTTTCCTATTCCGAATATGAGACAAAATTCATTTGTAAGATCTTTTAAAGTAAATATTCCATTAGTTAGTTTTACGTTTTTTAGATATGTACTTGCATGGCTTTCATCCTGAATCAAAGTATCTATGATAGGCAAGACCTCTTTAGGAACAGGAATCTGCTTCGTCGATTGGTTACAAGCAAAAAAGAAAAACAGAATAGATACTTTTATTATTATTTTCATAGAATTAAAATCACTAAAATCGGAAATACAATTCGTTGTTAATTAACACAATCTTCTTAATTCCAGACGCTATACAAACCCCAATAAGCAAAACCTACAATCAACATAAGATAGGCAATATTGTTAGAGACTAAAATAGCTTTTATCCACGTCTTTGTTTTGACTTTCTTCAATTGACTTATTGTGAACAAAGTAAAAGGGATAATAGCCAAGAATAAAACAAAGGGAAGGTAGGATGATAAACTAATTAATTTTGAGCTGTAATGTTGATAAGGAGCATCCATGTAGAAAATGTTTTTACTTGTAGCTAAGACAATTAGATATACTGCCAACAGCAAATTTAAAACAGAGATAAAAACTACATTTTTAAAAGAAACAGAAGGATTCCAAAATAGAGAAATGCCTAAGACAAAAGCAAACAAGCCTAAAAAGGCCGCTAGAAAAACTAATGACATTCTTAGTCCAGGGGTATTAAAAGGTGTCCTATAATTTATGAGTCTTTCGTATTCAGGGTTCCTAGGAAACAAGCTAGGAATATTCATAACATGATCTCCTTTAGCGAGCTCTTCCTTCAGACTAAACTGTACTGATGTATCGTAGGAGTGGTAAAAATATAAGTTGAGTGACTTATCCTTAGTATCCCAGATAGAGGTCAGCAATGTTCCATCACCATTTCTACTTCTACATACAGACATCGTATCTGAGACGGCGGCACAAAAAGCTAATGAAGAATTAATCTCATTTGACTTTAGAAAATCTTCTCCATGCCTGTAGCGTTTTAGTTTTCTTGCGGTTTCATCATCTGTAATCGAAGGACAAAAATTAGATAAGACATAATAGGAATCATCCCCCTCTACTAGGTTGTAAGGCTCAACGATCAGATATCTTCCTGTACTGTCTATAAAAATAGTTATACCTTCTTTAAATTTAGTATAATCATATTGTTCTATGTATTGCTTCACCTCTTCTATACTCGAGCAAGTGTGCAAAATATCAGGAAGGTATTTGTCTTCGTTTAGAATATTTTTTCTCGTAAGAGATGGATCATTTTGTCTTGGATGATAAGCTGCCAAGCGCGCAAACATAAGCCCTACTTCATTCATTCCCGAATTAGGAGCAGTTCTGTTATTTGATACTTTTCTTGCTCCATTAAATGCGGCACCATACTCACTAGGACTTTCCGCATTTTCAAACCATATTACAGGAGTAGTATACCAAGTATCATAATTACAGCCAACTAGGGTTTTGCCTTCATCAGAAATTTTATACATGCTACAAGCCTGCATCTTATTTACAAACAACATAAAAAACAAAAGGGTAAATAGAGATAGATACAATTTGTTAGCAATCATGAAAACTAAACGGATTTTCTTAGTTTGGATTGTATAGTGTAGATTAGATAGAATCTGCTCCATAAAATATCACTTTCCCCAGTTTCCAAAAAAATTATTTCTACCTTGACAATTGCTAAATACCATAGGAATGAAACAAATCTTCTACACCAGGTCTAATGATGTCATAGACTTGGAGCAAATAAAAAAATTACAAGAGAAAAACTTACGGGTTAAAATTCCGGATGAAACTATAGCACTACAAGGTTTTGTTACCTGCTCACATACGCTCGAACTACTAGAAAAGATGAACCATCCTCATCCCCATTTTATAGCTAAGTCCAACGGTCAAGTTGTAGGCTACACTCTTGTAATGGAGTGTCAATTCCAGAACGACATCCCGGAATTGAAAGATCTTTTTACAAAAATATCTAGTGTACCTTATAAAGGAGAAAAAATAAAACAAAAGGATTATTTTATCATGGGGCAAGTTTGCGTAGATAGTTCTTATAGAGGTAAAGGAATATTCAGAAAACTATATCAAGAAATGAAATCAAAGATGTCAAATCATTACCGATTCATCATAACAGAAGTATCAAGCAAAAATATAAGATCTGTAAATGCGCATGAAGCTATTGGATTCCAGAGATTACTATCTTATCCATATAGAGAGGATGAAGAGTGGATCGTCTACCTCCTAGAAACTAATAAGCAGAATAGCTAAAGTGTATAAGGTTTTAGCTTATCAGCTATCTTTCTATCATTAGATAATCTCGGCACTTTATTTTGTCCTCCTAGCTTACCCTCTCCTTCCATATAAGATCTGAAAGCATTGCGCTGCATAAGCCTTATCTTCAGTGGGACTAAAATATTACCATCGATAAGATCTTGATAATATATATTCTGCTTGCACATCCACTTGTCTAGACTTTCTGCAAAATGATCTAGTGACTCAGGTGCCTGATCAAATTCTATAAACCACTCATGATAAGGCAGCGAAGAATCCTCTGGATTAACATTGGGTGCAACTGTAAATTCTACAATTTTTGTCCTAAATTCCTTACATGTTTCTATGATTGCAGTTTCAACTTCTTTAGAAATCACATGTTCACCGAATGCTGAGATAAAATGTTTTATCCTTCCGCTAACAACTAGTCGATAAGGAGATAGGGATACAAATCGTACGGTATCCCCTAGATTGTACGCCCATAGTCCAGCATTACTTGTAACGATCACAGCATAATCTTTTCCTATCTCCACATCTGCTAACTCGAGTCTAGTAGGTGACTCCACGAAGATTTCTGATAATGGCACAAACTCATAGTAAATTCCTGCAT
>CAYYWZ010000134.1:0-3603 GCA_964475415.1 uncultured Saprospiraceae bacterium
AAATACCGACTTTGACATAATCACTATATGCGTTGAAGGTAATGATGAGTGCTGTCTAAGTTTTGAATATTTACAACCAGATTGCGAGGAAGAACAAATCTGCGCAATCAGTTATATAGAACAGGAAGTATTATCGTGTAATGAAGATGGAACTTACAATCTAGAAATATTCTATGAGGTAGAATCTCCAACTAACCAGTTTATAGATCTATGGATGAATAATGAGTATGTAGATTTCTTTGACATAGGAGTACCTATCATAATAGAAAATGTAGTTCCGCGTCCTGACTCCGATTACGAGCATATACAGATTTGTATTAACGATAATGAAGATTGTTGTCTAGAGTTTGAATTTATAGAACCTAATTGTCCAGAGGAAGAAGAATGTGCTATAATATTTATCGAAGAAGAATTTCTAGGCTGCAATGATGATAATTCTGCCTACAGTATGGAAATAAATTATAGTGTAACCAATACTAATCAAGATCTAATAGATCTTTGGGTAAATAATGAATCTATAGGAACCTACGAAATAGGAGAAGAAATAATTATAGAAAATATTACGCCTAATGACAATAATGCGCAAGAGCAAATTACAATTTGCGTAAATGACACACCAGATTGTTGCTATGAGTATTTCTTCAATCTTCCACCCTGCATAGAGCCCCTAACAAATACTTCTGAAGAAGAACAGGAGGTTTTTGAGATTACGACTATAGGCAAAACGATCTCTATAAAAACCAAAAATAATGAGAGGGTTGAGAATGTATCTCTCTATAATCTGAACGGTCAACTAATCACTAGTAAGAATGATTATCATATAAATCAAAACCTAGAAATCTCAGATGAGATCATAGAAGGTTTATATATTGTACATGTGAAAACCGCAAAATCTGATTACAGTAAGATAATTGCATTGTTTTAGATTTATCGCAAATAAAGGGTTTTCATTTGAAGACCCTTTTATTTTTTTATACTATTCAGAAAGAAGATGACAATCAGATAAGATTTGTATTTTTGCTATTAGAATATCTTATTATGGCGGGTCTTATGAAAAGTGTGAATTCCTATCTGTGTCCTAAGTGTAGACTTAGTCATATGTTTGTAGAACCTTTCGATTTTAAAAAGCCACTAGAAATGGAAGATCACTGTCCTTTTTGTGAGCAAAAATTTGAACCGGAGCCTGGCTTTTATTTCGGAGCTATGTTTGTTTCTTATGGATTTGCCTGCCTTACTTTCTTGCCGCTCGCTCTTTTGCTTGTTTTCTATTTTGGATGGTCTGTCAATGGTATGATGCTTTTTCTGATGACCTTATATGGTATTTTGTTTTTTAAAATCCTTAGAATATCTCGTTCTATATGGATACATTTTATTGTCAAATATGATGCAGATCTAAGCAAAAAACTATCTACAAATTCTTAGTAGCCAATAAGGTATTTTATTTTTTTTTCCTACTATTATAAGTTGCGAATAAAAAATTCTTACAGGTCAAATTATTATGGAAATTCGCAGCATTACATATCTTTATTGGATAAGTGTTCATTTGACAATAATGATCACCTTCTTATCTTTCTTTTTATATACTGAAGGAAAAGATACTATTTGTAAAATACTGATTAATATAAAACTTCTATTGCTATGGATATGCTGGCGATTATTTCGTTTTTAGGATTTACTTTACTTGTTGCCGGTATTGCCTGGTATTCGACTAGAGGAACAGATGAGAGTTCTGCGGATGGATATTTTTTAGGCGGCAGAAGTCTAGGAGCTATTACCATTGCAGGATCACTTTTGTTAACTAACCTATCAGCAGAACAAATCGTAGGACTTAATGGACAGTCATTTACGGAAGGTGTTTTAGTAATGGCGTGGGAAACACTTGCTGCTATAGCTATGGTCATAACAGCAATATTTCTATTACCTAAATATATGCGATCAGGTATAACTACCATACCAGAATTTATTAAGGGAAGATTTGATCAAAATACGAAAGCCATACTCTCGGTTTTATTTTTGATTGCATTTGGTGTAGTATTATTACCGACCATACTCTATTCTGGATCGATAGCCTTTAGTACAATGTTTGACCTACCTACGATACTAGGCAAATCTCAAGATTCTGTAATAGCTATTTGCGTATGGTCTATTGGAGTCATAGGAATAATCTATGCTATTTTCGGTGGATTGAAGGCAGTTGCTGTTTCGGATTTAGTAAACGCCATAGGCTTGCTAATAGGAGGTCTTATGATACCATTTTATGGTTTAAGTCTAGTGGGAGATGGCAGTGTAAGCGAAGGATTGAGTACTTTGTGGAGTGCCAATCCAGAAAAATTCAATGTTGTAGGAGGCGCTACCTCCTCTATTCCTTTCGGTACGATTTTTACTGGAATGATGATTGCTCAGATGTATTACTGGGGCACTAATCAAGCTATATTACAAAGGGTGTTCGGTGCAAAAAGCTTGGCAGAAGGTCAGAAAGGAGTAATTCTGGCGGCTTTTGTAAAATTTCTAATTCCTATTATAGTTGTACTTCCTGGAATTATAGCATGGCATGTATTTGAAGGTAATCTAGAAAATGCTGATCAAGCTTATCCTGCCCTAGTGAGAAAGGTACTACCTGGAGCATTTCTCGGATTTTTTGCTGCGGTACTTTTTGGCGCAGTTCTAAGTTCTTATAATAGTCTATTAAATTCCAGTGCTACCCTATTCGGCTTTGATCTTTATAAACAGTTTTTCAAAAAAGATGCAACAGAAAAACAGACTGTAAAAGCAGGAAAGTTATTTGGTCTGTGTATAGCTATACTAGCTATGATTATTGCACCATTTATAGCTAAGGCTCCTGACGGTTTATTCTCTTATATACAGCAGGCACTAGGTAGCTTAAGTGTCCCAATCTTAGCAGTGGTTACCGTAGGAATGTTTTCTAAGAAGGTACCAGCAATAGGAGCAAAGGTTGTTCTCATCGGTGGTGTACTTATGTATCTTATAAGTCTACTATTTTTAAGTCCGCACTTTACCAGCAGTGCATTAGAAGCTGCACAAGCTAGCGGCATAACGGATCCAGCAGAGTTAGATGTAATAAAAGCTACAGCCTATCCACATTTTTTGCATGTGATGGGAATTCTATTTGTTGTAAATATGATTATCATGTTCATATTTAGAGCTATCAAGCCCGTAAGCGCAGAATACCAGTATGTTCCTGTAGTTACAGATGAGATAGATGTTACGCCTTGGAAACATGCTAAGACGGTAGGTATTCTTATTGTACTGTTAGTGTTAAGTACTTATTTTATATTTAGGTAAGGTTCATTAATATTATTTCCTTTTTTAATCCAAGGGGTAATAACCCCTTGAGATGGACAAAACTAGATGAAGCCTGGCTAGGATTAACATACTAATTCTATAACTAACAGTTTGTTTTACAATAGTTATATATCACTAAAAACATATTCCGTCAATTTATCCAAAAGTTGAAAATATTTTATGAGTTCTCAACTAGTAGTTATCTCATGCCCTGCTTTTAGCCCAAGGGGTCAAGACCCCTTGAAATAGACAAAACTGAATGTGGTTACCTTGCAAGAATTATCCCGCTGACGCGTGATA
>CAYYWZ010000135.1:0-3602 GCA_964475415.1 uncultured Saprospiraceae bacterium
TCAGTTTATTAAGAGAGAATCTTAAAAAAGATAAAAAAGTATATCTAGGTGTATTTATTATTTCACTACTCGTTTGGTTTGTATTATGTCAATGACAAAAAATCAAATACAAGAATCTGGCCTATTAGAACTATATGTTCTGGCTGAACTTGCTCCGGATGAGATGAGAATGATAGCTGCTGCAATAGAGCAATATCCAGACTTAAGAGAGGAATGTAGAGAAATAGAAATCGCTTATAAGTATTATGCAGATTCACATGCTGTTCAGCCTAACAAAGACCTTATAGATAAAGTTATCAATAAGATTTCTAATTCTAATAAGGCGAAAAGTCAACCGATAGAGACTACGAAGAAAAAGAGTTTTAATTTCTGGATTCCATTATTTCTAGCTGCTCTAGGTTGTTGTCTATGGAACTTATGGAAGATAAGTAACTACAATAAGGAAAAAACAAGCTTAGAGAAAAAAGTACGCGATTGCGAAGAAGAGCAAAAAGCTACACAAACTAAGTATGCTATATATGATCAGCTTAATGATCCAAATAATAGAATAATAGAAATAGAAGCTACAGAAAAGTATCCTCAAACACAGTTGTACTTGTATACAAATGCTGTTGCTGGAAAGAACTATATCCAAGTACAGAATCTTCCTCCTATAAGTGCGAACCAGAGTTATCAGTTGTGGTCACTAAGAGGAGATAATCCTCCAACACCTATGGATGTGTTCCAAGTAGAAGACAATCAAATTTTTGAAGTAGCGTATGTATTTAATACGGATACATATGCTATTACCATAGAAGATAGAGGTGGTAAAGAGTCGCCAAATTTAGAAAACCTTATAGGCATCATAAAAGTATCGGGCTAATCTAAGTGTAGTAAACAGATAAATCTAACGAAGTATCTTATTCTGAAAAATTATCAAAGACTTGATTGATGATACGTATAAACTCGGTGTAGTCTTTGTCAGAAAGTTGATTCCAGCTTTTTTCTCTTAATCCAGAGACATGAGGTCTAATTTTTTTGACAAGTTTTTTTCCTTCGGTTGTGAGTGTTATTTTATAGCTTCTGCGATCATCGGTGGCTTTCTCTCTCTTTACCAATTGTTTTTTTTCCATGACATCGATGATCCTAGAAATAGTAGGGGCGTTCTTAAACGACGCATTGGCAAGTTCTACCTGAGAAAGACTATTCTCTTGGGAGAGTTTGTCTAGCATTACCCATTGCTCTGGCGTGAGATCTATATTCAGTGCTTTAAATTTTTTGGTAAAGGCGAGCTTAACGTTCCTAGTTGTTCTTTCTAGGAAATATCCTACTTGCTTTTCCATCTTGTTTTTAGCCATCTATAAAACTAATTATTTTATTAATCTTATGTCATAGAAAGTATACGATTTATTGTTTTTGTCTTTTGTTTAGTGATTAGTTTTCATATGGCTAAGTGTAAATTAACTAATTTGAGTTGATGGATAAAAACAAAACTCCTAGCAGATGGTATTCTACCCAACATCCAACGCATTTCCAAGGGTGGAGAAAAACTAAAAATTATTTTGAAGGTTGGTATTTCAAGATTACAGATCCTGAAAGGAACTTGGCACTTGCCTTTATCCCGGGCATTTCTATGACAGTGGAAGGAGAAAAACATTGCTTTATACAAGTCTTAGATGGACTAGCTTGTAAAAGTGCGTATCACACCTTTGACATAGATGCGTTTGTTCCTTCTAAGAATAAATTAGAGATTAGAATTGGGGAGAATTATTTTTCGACAAAAGAACTTAGATTAAACCTGCCGGAAATTCAGGGGAATCTGGATATAGATAAGACAACAGCTATTCCTAGATCTGTATTCAGTCCGGGTATTATGGGCTGGTATTCTTTTGTACCTTTTATGCAATGTTATCATGGTCTAGTTAGTATGGATCATCATGTCACTGGTGAACTTAACTACAAAAACGAATCCTATAACTTAGATGCTAAGGGATATATAGAAAAAGACTGGGGTAGTTCTTTTCCCAAGGCTTGGATATGGAACCAATGCAATAATTTTTCTAATAATGATCAGCTTTCTAGTTTTGCTTCTGTGGCACATATTCCATGGGGGAAGGGTCACTTCATCGGTTTTCTGAGTGTATTATATTATGAGGGTAAGACAGAAATTTTTGCAACTTATAATAATTCGAAACGAACAACTAGGATAGACAATAACAAGGTTATATTTAGCTTTACAAAGAAGAATAAAAAATTAGAGATTATTGCCTCTAGGGAAAAAGGATCAGATTTGTTTTCTCCTATCTCAGGCAGTATGACTGGAAAGGTCAACGAGTCTATGCAGGCAAAAGTAAATCTAAAATACTGGATAGATGATGTGATTGTTATAGAAGATGATGGACAATACTCCGGATTAGAAATTGCTGGACCTTCAGATATTTTATTAAAATAAGTGTATATACCCAACTAGATAATTATGGAAAATCAACATGTATTTCAGTTAATGTTAAGAGACCTTGACCGACTTAAAGATAATCTTAGGTCTTATAAGGACGAGTACAGCTTGTGGAAAATACATAAGGATATCAAGAATAGTGGAGGAAATTTATGTTTACATATATGTGGAAATTTGCAACATTTTCTAGGACATATTATATTGGAAAATGATTACCTAAGAGATAGAAAATATGAGTTTGAGGGAGGTCCAGAATCTAGGGATCAGTTATATGTAAAAATAGATAACACTAAAAAAGTAATAGAAGAATTAGCGGAAAAGTGGACAGAAGAATCCTGTGCAGCAGATTACCCTATAGATGTCTTGGGTTATAAGATGAGTACAGCTTATTTTCTAGTCCACTTATACGGTCACCTAAATTATCACATGGGCCAGATCAACTATCATAGGAGATTAATGATAGGTTCTAATCTAGAAGCCTTATAAAAAGAGCTATGGATAAAAAGAATATAGTATTTATAGCTAGAAGTATAGACGGATATATTGCCGGTAAAAACGGCGAGTTAGATTGGTTAGAGAGTGTCCCAGGAACGAATACAGTAGAAATGGGATGGACGCCACTAATGGAAACCATAGATGCTTTAGTGATGGGCAGAAAAACTTATGAGGTGGTTATAAATTTTGGAGGACCGTGGCCTTATAGTAAGCCTGTATTTGTTCTAAGTAATACGCTTGCAGAATTACCTGACGAACTGGTAAATAAGGTAAGTGTAATCCAAGGCAATCCCAAGGATATTTTAGTAGACCTGCACAGTCGAGGATATAATAAACTTTACATCGATGGAGGAACAACGATACAAAGTTTTCTCAAAGAAGATCTTATAGATGAGATGATCATTACGACGATTCCTATTTTATTAGGAGGTGGGTTTTCTTTGTTTGGAGAATTAGATAAGCCTTTGGCTTTTGATCTTGTAGAGCGTAAGGTTTTTTTAAATCAGATTGTACAAGATAAATATAGAAGATGACTGACTGGTGCCGAAGGCAATAGAGTGACCAAAGTCACTCTATAAGGAAGGAACCGCAAACAACGGCTTGCGGGTGAGCTGCCAAAGCTACTTTTATATATATCTTCAAGATTGAATCATTTTTTATCAGAACAAAACGG
>CAYYWZ010000136.1:0-3548 GCA_964475415.1 uncultured Saprospiraceae bacterium
GATCTTTGTTAAGGGTGTAGTTGTAATCGGCCGTGATTCTTAAGTGTCCTAATTCATATCCTATTCTTGGGTTGATTCCAAGGCTTCTTTCTGTTTCGCCTAGTTGTTCTCCTTCTTCGTCTCGGACAATAATCCTAGCTTGTGAATTGTAAGCTAATCCGATACCTACGAAGGCTCTATAGGCAGAACTATTGCTAAAATATCTGTCAACATAAATTGCATTATTGGTTATGAAATCAAAATCAAAATCATCCTCTGTTCTAGTATCTATAAACCCGTTACACCCCTTGTGTGTAACCTATAGATAGGTGGTCAGTAATGTTATATCTTACATCCATTGCTAATGTAAATCCATTATCCGTACTAGGTAGACCATTGACATTTGAATAACCTATTCTGATTACATCTCATTCCCAGTTTGTGTAAGATGGTGCTTGAGAAAACAGAGAGATACTAGTAAGTGTAAGTGCAAGAACTATGAACTTAGTTTTCATTAAATTTTTCATGATATTTCTTTTTAGTGGAATAATATGGTATTACTTCTATAGGTATAAAAACATCAAAAGGGTTGCCTAAGAGATATTTTTTTAAGAAAATTTTAAGACCTATAGAATCTAACAGATATTATTTATCCTCTGATTGAGACTAAAATAGAAAAAGTAACTGAATCCCATTAATGAAAGACTGTAGATGTAAGTTGCATAGCAGACTTGAAAGATTCCATATCTAGCCCTGTTTCGATATTATGTTTATCGAAATAGCTAACCATTTTTTCCATAGCCATATTACCTGTTAGTTCATCTTTAGCCATAGGGCAACCTCCGTATCCTTTTAAAGCTCCATCGAAACTTCTACAACCGTTAGTATAAGCGGCATGTACTTTTTCTTCCCATTTGTCAGGGGTAGTATGTAGATGTGCATTAAACTCTACATCAGGGAACAGCGGAATAAGATTAGAAAAAAGATAACTTATATTTTCTGGAGAAGAAACACCTATGGTATCAGATAATGAAAACTTCTTAATACCCATACTCACAAGTTTTCTGATATACGCTTCGACAATATCTACATTCCACTCGTCACCATATGGATTTCCAAATCCCATGGAAATGTAAATCAGAAGTTCTTTATTATTCTTTATGGTGATTGCCTGTATATCTGCTACACGCTGAAATGATTCTTCTATTGTTGCATTCGTATTTCTAAGTTGGAAGGTTTCTGAAATAGAGAATGGGTAACCTAGGAAATCTATTTCATCAAAGACTACAGCGTCATGCGCACCTCTTCTGTTAGCAACGATGGTGGAAAGCTTAGATCTGGTATCAGAAAGATCTAGTAGATTGATAAGATCTGATGTGTCTTTCATTTGTGGTATAGCCTTGGGAGATACAAAGCTTCCTACATCTATATTGTAAAAACCTACTTTTAGTAGTTCATTTATATACCTAGCCTTTACCTCTGTAGGTATAAATTCTTTGATACCTTGCATGGCATCTCTTGGACATTCTATGAGTTTTAATTTATCCAATTTTATACTTGAGATTTATATTGCTTCTTATCTATTACCATCTTGGCGATTACTTCTTTCAGAATTTCTGAAGTTCCTCCACCTATAGGCCCTAGTCTACTATCCCTAAACATTCTAGCTAGTGGATACTCTTCCATGTAACCATAGCCGCCTAAATATTGTAGACAATCGTATATAACCTGATCAGCTATTTTAGTCGATTGTAGTTTAGACATACAAGCTTCTTTTACAACATATGCATTTTTATCAAGATTTGCTGCTATTTGATAGTTGAAGGATTTTATCATTTCTATCTCTGTAGCCATTTCTGAAACTCGATGTCTAAGCGCTTGAAATCTATCTATAGTTTTTCCAAAAGCTACTCTTTCAGACATATATTGTAAAGTATATTCTAGTGCGTATTCTGCTCTTGCATGTGCATTGACACCCATGATCAATCTTTCTAAAGCAAAATGTTGCATAACATAATAGAATCCTTTACCTGGTTCTCCCATTAGATTACTAGCTGGTATTTTGACATTATCAAAAGCTATCTCTCCGGTATCAGAAGCTCTCCATCCGAGTTTGTCTAGTTTACTTGCACTCACACCAGGTGTATCTCTATCTATGAGGAAGACGCCCATGGCCTTAGGATTGTCTTCTATTTCCATCTTTGCGATTACAATTAGATAGTCAGAATAGACACCATTAGTTATAAATGTTTTGGAACCGTTTATAATATACTGATCACCATCTTTGACAGCGAGTGTTCGCATAGCACCTACATCAGAACCACCGAATGGTTCGCTTATACATAAACAGCCTATCATCTCACCAGCGATACTTGCTGACAGATATTTTTGTTTTATTTCTTCTGATCCTTCTGCATTAAGGTGGGTCATAGCAAGATAAGCGTGTGCCCATAAGGCAGCAGCAAATCCACCTGAATTTATTCTTTGTAATTCCTCTAGAAATATTATGGTATAGAATATATCTAAATCCATGCCTCCGTAGGCCTCTGGGTACTTAATCCCAAAGTATCCCATCTCACCTAACTTAGGCCAGATTTCTCTGGGTATAGTTCCTTCAGCCTCCCACTTATCAAGGTGAGGGACGACCTCTTTTTTTAAGAATGATCTCAGACCCTCTCTGAATAAGTTATGCTCTTCTGTAAAATATTTCTGATACATATCTTCTTTATATTTTTATATTAGAATAGTTGAGGTAATTTAATTTTTATGTCAATGGGCTTACCTAGTTTTTTAAGGTAGGATGAGCCATAATGTTTGTTAAACGCATAGATCCCTTTTTCTGTAAAATGTGGTACGATGGTACTCCATACCATTTTTTCTGCTTGCTCATTACTCTTCACAGATCTTACGGCTTTTTGTGATACCCAGTAAAAAGTAACCATCCAAGCATTGACCGCTAGTTGATAATATAGTCCAGGGTAAGGTTCTTTTCTCATATTGCCTATTTCTATCGCAAAGGCAAAGGCTTCCATATTTCTTTTGATAGAAGTTTCAGACCATATATTCATAACACGTTTTACGGCACCATGACCTAGAACAGACATGTCTCTAAAAATGAATGGATACTTATCTTGTAGGGCGATGCATGTATTGACATCAAGGCTAAGGTTTGAGAATGCTGGATAATCTTTTCTTGCATGCTGCATAGACTTGACCTCTTCTACCATAGCTCGTACTATATCATTAAGAATATGTTCTTTGTACTTGTAATGATAAGCAAGATTACCTCTACTCATGCCACATAACTGAGCTATATCAGCTAAGGTAATAGAGTGATAACCCTTATCATTAAAGGCAGTTATTGCAGATTCTATTATTCTTTGTTTAGTATCCATTATAAGAACTAGAAAAACTAAGGAATAAGGCTATTAATTTTACAAAACTAATATAGTAAAATATTTTAGTCGCAAAAGACTAAAGTAGATAAATACTATATTTTTATCTATATAGATTAATTTATGGTCAATTCTAAAGCATGATAATAAAATGAAACAATAGTTTTGAGATGT
>CAYYWZ010000137.1:0-3093 GCA_964475415.1 uncultured Saprospiraceae bacterium
AAATCTAGATTAAACTTCCGCGTAAGTTGCCTGGCAGATGAGGACGTAGTACGAAGTCCGTGATGAGCATTAGTGAATTG
Organism: uncultured Saprospiraceae bacterium; assembly: GCA_964475415.1. GTDB lineage: Bacteria > Bacteroidota > Bacteroidia > Chitinophagales > Saprospiraceae > CALCMJ01. Next base: position 81 of record CAYYWZ010000137.1, read on the forward strand.
CTGGGGACCGAGCCGAAGGGCGAGTCTAGAAGGGAACGACTCTGCTCTACTTATGTTGAGCATATGCGGGCAAGAAAGTAGAGTAGAGATACGCCCAAATTATTATGCTGTAAAATATAATCACAGACTGAAATTATAAATGAGTGAAAAATAATTGGTCATTATAAAAAAGAGGGGCTTTCTTGTGCTTAGAGGCTTTTAATTTTTTAATACATTACGAGTCTAATAAAAAGCTTACACAATCGAGACGAAAAAAATCATAGTTATAGGTGCCGGATTCTCAGGAATGGCTGCAGCAACTGCCCTAGCAGCGGAAGGCCATCAGGTCACCATATTAGAAAAAAATGCTAGCCCAGGCGGTAGAGCGCGAAGGTTCGCTGATGAGGGGTTCACCTTTGACATGGGACCATCATGGTACTGGATGCCTCAGGTGTTCGAGGATTACTTCGCAAGGTTCGGTAAGCAGGTCAAAGATTTTTACAAATTACATCGACTGGATCCTTCTTACAGGGTATATTTCGGGCTAGATGATTATGTGGATATTCCGGCGCAGAAACCTGCTCTGTTAGATTTGTTTGAATCTATGGAAAAAGGGAGTGCCAAGAAGTTAGAGAAATTTCTCGAAGAGGCTGCCTACAAATACAAGGTAGGTATGGATGAGTTTGTCTGGAAGCCAAGTCACTCTATCGTCGAATATATAGATCTGAGAATTTTACTCAGCGGGATAAAGCTGCAGATGTTTTCATCTATTTCTAAGCAGATCAGAAGTATGTTTACCAATGAGAAGCTTATAAAAATATTAGAGTTTCCAGTTTTGTTTCTAGGGGCCAAACCTCAGAAGACGCCAGCATTATATAGTCTGATGAATTATGCTGACCTAGAACTGGGCACATGGTATCCTGAGGGAGGCATGTTTCAGATTGTGGAAGCTATGGTTGCTACAGCGGAGGCTCAGGGTGTAAAGTTTGTATATAAAAGTCCAGTTACAGGAATAAATAAAGAAGGAAAAACGGTAAGGTCGGTACAGGTCGGTGATCAGCATTTCGATGCAGATTTTGTAGTAAGTAGCGCTGATTATGAGTTTACAGATAGGGTTATCCTAAAAGAATCTGCTAATTATAAGCAGGATTACTGGAACAAGAGAGATATGGCTCCTTCTTCATTATTATTTTATCTAGGTGTAAAAAAGAAGCTGCCGGACTTAGAGCATCATAATTTGTTTTTTGACGAGGATTTTGAGCAGCATGCGGATGATATCTATGAGCAACCTCGCTTCCCTGAAAAACCCCTGATGTATGTGAGTGTGGTGTCTAAGACGGATCCTAAGTCAGCGCCTCAGGGTTGTGAGAATCTATTTGTTCTGATACCTCTAGCACCTGGATTAGAGGATACAGAAGAACAGAGATCCTATTATTTTGACTTTATATTGAAAAAGTTAGAGCAATATTTACGAACAGATATAAAAAATTATATAATTTACAAGAGATCCTATGCGCATAAAGAGTTTGTTTCTGATTATAATGCATTCAAAGGCAATGCATATGGTCTGGCAAACACGCTAAGACAGACAGCAATTTTGAAACCCAAACTAAAAAACAAAAAGCTAAATAATTTCTATTACACGGGTCAGCTTACCACGCCGGGTCCTGGAGTTCCACCATCATTGATTTCTGGACAGGTCGTTGCAAAAGAAATATTAAAGAAGCTAAAGTAAAACAGTTCTTCCCTATGCTATCATTATACAACGAGGTATGTAGAGAATGCAGCAAATTGGTCACCGTCCGATACAGCACCTCTTTTTCTATGGGTATCAAGCTGTTTGAAAAAAAGCTACGTAACCCGATCTATTCTATTTATGGGTTTGTGCGCTTTGCCGACGAGATAGTGGATACTTTTCATGATAAAGACAAGGCTAGCTTACTCCAAGAGTTTAGAGCAGATACTTATAAGGCGATAGTTCAGAAGATAAGTCTTAATCCTATTCTGCATGCATTTCAGGAAGTAGTGAATGCATATGCAATCGACACAGAACTGATCGATGCATTCTTAGACAGTATGGAGATGGACCTACATTACTCTGAATACGAGGATGATCTATATAATAAGTATATCTACGGATCAGCTGAGGTGGTAGGACTGATGTGTCTAAAAGTGTTCACCGAAAATAATCACAAGCAATATGATGAGCTGAAGGATTCTGCTCGTTCGCTCGGCAGTGCTTTCCAAAAAATTAATTTCCTTAGAGATATAAAAAGTGATTACCAAGAGAGAGGCAGAACCTATTTCCCTGATGTAGATTTTGAAAACTTTACAGAAGAAAAAAAGCAGGCTATAGAAGCGGATATTAAGGCGGATTTTGATGCCGGTCTCGAAGGCATACAGAATCTTCCCAAAGGCGCTCGCCTAGGGGTCTACTTAGCTTATGTATATTATATCAATTTGTTTAACAAGATCAAAAGCTCTTCTCCGCTAAAAGTCAAAGAAGAAAGAATCCGAGTTCGGAATAGAAAGAAGATCTACTTGTTGGCTACTTCTACGATCAAGAATCGGTTTAATTTGATATAAACTTTTTTTTCTTTTATGTAGACTACGCTTTATTCCCATTATCTATTGATTTTATTCTTATTTCTAATCTTAGTATTTCTTCATTTTTCAAGCGAAAAAAACGAAGCAAAATTCTTGTCGCTTTAAATGCTTAACTACTAAGGCTGGCATCCCGCCTCCCACTAAAGCAACGGGCTGGACTTTTTATTCACAAATTGAATTAATTATGTTATCCTTAAATCAAGGGAATCTAATCGTACCGCTTGGCAGGTTAGGGTTCAGACAACTATTCATATTGTCAGAATCAGGATTTTCAGGATGACTGACCGATCTCGGCAGAGTAGCGACGGAGAGTCGACAAGGGAAGGAACCGCGTTAAAGGGTGAGCGGCTGCGTTTTTACTTACTCCTATCAGCAGACTAAGGCTAGAACATTGAGTGCATTTTGCTTGAATTCATTTACTGCTTCA
>CAYYWZ010000138.1:0-3022 GCA_964475415.1 uncultured Saprospiraceae bacterium
TATTATTATTGAGTTCCTCAGTAATACTTATACTTATTTTTGTACTTGATACTGACCTTGATAAGGACAAATAATATGACTACTGCAAATTTGTAGGCAATATAATGAATTTGCTACAACTAACATGTTAAAGTCATGCTATGGAAGATTAGCGACTTTTCAGAGAACTCCAAGTATAAGCATCTGCTTATTAATTCTTAATGTCAGCAGTTAAAATATAGCTTATTACTATAGTTTCCTACGAAATTCTACTCAAGTCTTTATTTTTCTTAAGCATCTTCTTAAGGGTGTTTCTTAGGATATGATTTTTTTCCTCTTGGAGTAATGGGTCATTGTCTAGAATTTCTATTGCTAATCTTCTGCTGAATTCTACCATCGCATTATCAGTAATTATATTGAACAAATTAAATTCTAGTATCCCGCTCTGCTGTGTACCTTCTATGTTCCCAGGTCCTCGTAATCTCAGATCTACTTCAGCTATCCTGAAACCATCATTTGTCTCTACCATGGTATTAATTCTTTCTCTGCCTACCTTACTTAGCTTCTGACCGGTCATTAATATACAATAGGACTGATCACTACCTCTGCCGACTCTTCCTCTGAGTTGGTGTAACTGTGACAGCCCGAATCTTTCTGTGTTTTCTATAATCATGACAGACGCATTAGGAACATTTACACCTACTTCTATAACAGTAGTTGCTACCATGATCTGAGTTATTTTTTTTACAAATCTATCCATCTCGAAATCCTTTTCCGTAGCCTTCATCCTTCCGTGAACAACACTGATCTGAAAGTCAGGTGGCGGAAAGTATTGTAGCAAGGTCTCATATCCCGACATCAGATTATTTAGATCTAGCTTGGCGGATTCTTCTATGAGCGGAAATACTATATAAATCTGTCTACCTTTTTTGATTTCGGCATGCATAAATTGAAGAACCTTAGGTCGATCCTTCTCCCAGAAGTGTACGGTCTTTATTTCCTTTCTTCCAGGTGGCATCTCATCTATCATAGATACATCTAAGTCGCCATAAAGCGTAAGAGCTAGCGTTCTAGGAATAGGCGTTGCAGTCATTACAAGAACATGAGGAGGATATTTTTCGTTTTTATTCCATAACCTTGATCGCTGCATAACACCGAATCTGTGTTGCTCATCTATGATGGCAATCCCCAGTTGCTGGAATTCTACATTAGGTTCTATCAGCGCATGTGTACCTATAATAATGTGTAAGGAACCGGACTTGAGATCTTCTAGGATCTGTTTTCTCTTTTTACCTTTTATCGAACCTGTCAAGAGGGCAACCTTTATATCTAGCCCCTCGAGTGTTTCTACTATAGAAGCATAATGTTGCTGTGCTAGGATCTCAGTAGGCGCCATAAGACATGCCTGATAATTATTATCTAGAGAAAGCAGCATAGCCATTACAGCAACTATGGTTTTACCACTACCTACATCTCCCTGGACAAGCCGATTCATCTGAGTGCCATCGCCTAGATCTGCTCTTATTTCTTTTAAGACCCTTTTCTGCGCATTAGTAAGTTCGAACTGTAGGTTGTTCTTGTAGAAACCGTTAAAGTAATCTCCTACTTTCTCAAACTTAAAACTCAGTAGTTTTTGCTTACGTAATTCTTTATTGAATAATAATCGTAGTTGCATGAAAAAGATCTCACTAAACTTCAGTCGCTTTTCTGCTTCCTTTCTGATAGCCTCAGAACTAGGAAAATGTAAATTTTTTATGGCCTCGTACCTTGTAATTAGTTTAAGCTTATCTGTCAGATACGTAGGTAGTGTTTCTTCTACTTCTCTTGGTTCCATCTGCTGGAATATCGTAGCGATTATTTTTCTACGTAATTTACTATCTAGACCTCGAGCATTTAACTTTTCAGTAGAGTGATATACTGGTTCTAAGAGTTTATTGACCTTAGGCTTTCCAGTAGGAGCAGCTTCCATTTCTGGATGGGCTATGGTTTTTTTTCCTCCGTAGATACTTACCTTACCATAGATAAGATACTTTTCTCCTATTTTGATACTGCTAGCTATCCATTTGACAGACTTAAACCATACCAACTCTATGAAGGAACTACTGTCTTTAGCTTTTACAACTAATCGACTCATCCTTTTTCCTTTGACAATCTGTTTGTCTACTACTTCTATGATACATTGAGCCGCCTGTCCCTCTGACGATAAGTCTTTGATAAGGTTAATCTCTGTTCTATCGATGTATCGGAAAGGATAATGCGTAAGCAGATCTACAACCTTATAGACAGAAATCTCTTGTTGTAGCAGTTCTGCACGTTTAGGTCCCACGCCTTTTATGAACTCTATAGGAGTATCTAATGTTATAGACATCAATTCGCAATAATAGTTTGAACTCTAAAATACAAATCCTATATTCAGTCTCGACTTTTATAGGATATAAAAAATACTAAAGTAATGCAATCTAAAAGGCAAAAGCAGTTTTCGGAAGTAGTAAAGAGAAATTTTGGTATCGTATTATACGAAAAAGGACCAAATATCTATGGAAATGCCTTAGTTACAGTAACGAATGTTATTTCTACAAAAGATTTTGGCTTATCGAAAATATACCTAAGTGTCTATAATACAGAGAATAAGCTCGCTGTTATAAAGATGCTAGAGGAACAAAATAAGAATCTGAGGAAAGAGCTGGCTAGAAGAATAAGAAAGCATGTAAGAAGAATTCCCTATATAGATTTTTATCTGGATGAAACTTTAGATGAGATTTACAAAGTAGATTCCTTGTTTCATACCCTTAAGAAGCAACATCCTAATGATTCAGCTTCGGAAGAAGAGTAGTTAATTAAAGGATATTTCTCATGAAAGACCCTTACGTGGGCATAGACTCCTATCTGAACAAGAACTGCCTAGTGCATCGAGTATCTATGTTTTATCTGTTGAGAGATGGGGAACTAAATGGAAATATCTAATGGATCATGATTCAAAGAGATTATGGGCTGAGTTGAATTATAGGTAGAGATAAGCTGCTTGATTATATATCATAGTTAT
>CAYYWZ010000139.1:0-2669 GCA_964475415.1 uncultured Saprospiraceae bacterium
TTACCTATGGGAGAGTTTGAATATTGTTATGACAAGCTGAAAGCAGTTTATTTTCTTGCTAGAAATATTCTAGCAGCAACTATAACTTCATAAGTTTCATAGTATGAGATTTTCCTGATGCATCTACAATCGTTGCAAAATAAATACCAGAAGGAAAGCGACTGAGATCGATAAAATCTTGTGACAAGTTTCTGGTCGTAAAAATATTTTCTCCCTGTATGTTAGATATAGAAATCTGCTCTATATCTATGTCCCGCCTAAGGTGAAAAATACCATCTGAGGGATTGGGGTAGAATAATATGGGATAATCGTTTTGCTGAATTTCTGAGCTACTAGTCACAATTTCTGAACAATCATCAAGATCATGAAAACAACCATGCTCATTGATCTTAAATAACCATATTTTATTTTTCTCTGCTGGTTTACTTATTTTGCCCATGGCGACAATATCACCATTGTCTAGTTCTGTGATATCTACTATGTTGTGAAAATAATCAGGCGTCAGGAAATCAGGATGATGGTATCGATGGTGCCATATAGTGTCTCCTTGATTATTCAACTTGATGATTACACCACGTACTAGATCTTCATCTGCGTCTTTGTCTTCATAAGAGCCATAGGCAAAGAAATAAGGGCCTTTCCCAGCTATGATTTCTGATAAGAAGAGATTATGTCTACTTGGAATATATAGGTTCTTTGCATATAAAGAATCTCCATCGGAGTCTAACCAATTCATCTTAGTAACATTAACATTGTAGTTGTATTTTACAATGTTGGGATCATCTAGATTTCTGATCATATAAGATTGCACGATATTATTATTGCTAAGCTGTGCAATATGCACAGGTGTAGATCCATTGATGATTCTCTCGTCTATTTCTTTTTTCCATATGGTTTCACCACTTTCAGCATCTAGTTTATATAACTGAGGAAACCCTCCAAATATATTATTATATACAATTCTACTAGACATAAATAATTCATCATCATTACTAGGTAATAATTCCCATGCAAAATTTAGTTTACTATCCTGACCAAAGTTTCTAGACCAAGATTCATTTCCTAGAGTATCTATTTTTTTAAGCGTTATTTCTCTGTGTGTCCCTGAAGAATATTCATCTATACTTGCACCAAATAAATGATCTTTTAGAAATGTACTACAAGCACTACCGCTATAACCAAGGGGAGTAGTAAAGTTGTTTGCTATAATCATATCAAGTTCTTCATCGAATTTAAGGAAACTAACTTCATTATTCCCAGAACGATCATCTCCAAAAGCATATAGTTTACCATTTACAAAATGGGGACTCTTTCTTGTCTGCGAATAATCTACAAGTAGAACAGAAGTATCAAATGTAGTTCTATCTATAACATAAAATGAAGAAGCAGAGATATCGTTAACTAAGTTTAGACTTGTTACAATTATTCTGTCTCCGGTTACTGTAAGCTCTATAGGATTTAATATGTTCCCATCATAAGAAAATACTTTGTTGTAGTACGCTTGGCAATACATTAAAGTAAATGAAAATATAATAAAAAATAGTGTAAACATTGATCTCATATCAATCTGTGATTATGATTTTAAAAACCCTTTCCTCTTTATTGGTAAATATTTTCAGAAAATAGATTCCACTGTTATACATACTTACATTTAGATTAATGGTTTGATCTTTTGTTTCTTTTACTAGGAATGTTTTTCCATGCATATCAATGAGGGCAATATTAGTAAATGTAGACTTAATTTTAATTTGTGTTAGATCTATTATAAGCAGATCCCGAACAGGATTGGGATAGATAGATATAGGTTCTACCTTTTTAGTTTTGGGACTACTTTCTCTGTTGCTAGAATAATTTCTCAGGTCAGGAATTTCTAGGGTTAGTCTTATATCAGTTAAGAAATAATAAAGACTTCTCGCATAGCCACTAGATGGCTCAATAGAAAGAGCAATTGTTTCTAAGAGATCAATTTCTGATTGCGATATTTCATCGATTCTGTTTTCTAATTTTTTTAGATTGATTAATTGTACTTCCTTAAAGTACTGCTCATTTGAAGATCTACTAGGTAAACTCAACAGTAGACTTTTTGCTTGGTTATATCTATCTTGACTTATATAGATCCCATACAATCTTTTTTGCCATCTATATTTATTTAGAGGTATTAATACGGATTCTGCAAAAGCATAATCATTAGTGCTAAGAGCAACGTATAGAGCATAGTGTATCCATTGATCGAGTATTGCTTCTGACTGTAGTTGCGCAGATGTTGTGGTTTTACCATCGCTCTCATCTACGAATGTAGTAGGGTCGTCACCATCAGTAAGCACTGTATTATTGATCCATTGATATATGCTATCCTTAATACAAGGCTTACAGGCTTGGTTAGGGTTGTCAGTCCCTGGAATAATACCATTATCCCCATCCCCATCAGGATCTATCAGACCAAATACACCAATATTTCCATCGCAATAATTTCCCGAATTTAAAGTCTCTGCTTTAAAATCGACATCTAAATCTATAGGCTCCTGACATTGCGCAATCTCGTCGCTGTCATCAAAGTAAAAATAACTAAAAGGTGAAGTGCTTATATTACCTGAATCCTGTATGAGAATATCTACTCCTAATTCAGAAAAACAGTTAGCTGCGGCTTCAGCGCTACTTCCTATTTGGTC
>CAYYWZ010000140.1:0-2513 GCA_964475415.1 uncultured Saprospiraceae bacterium
AATTGTAATACTTCTATTTTCGAAAAATTTGCCATTTATAGTTGATTTAAATTTTATGTATTTGTCAATTAAACTGAAAAAGTACAAAAGTAACAATTCTTATCCCCTATGAATATTATAATATTTCTTAGCTGTTTTATAATATTTCTTTTTGCCTATACGCTGCGGCAAGGATCTACATGCTCAAACTGTTCTAATTGAGAATTTACTATTAGTAATACAACTGATGTGCTTTTATTTTTAACTTAGAGTAGATGCTCATAGAATTTAGATAAATCTAATCTATAACATTGAATAAACTATGTACAACAAAGAAATAGAAACTCTTGCCCTCGAAAAACTGAGAAATTTACAAAATAAGCGCTTAGTCGATTTAGTAAAAAGAGTATATGCAAGCGTACCTTTTTACAAAAATTTATTTGATAAAACAGGTATAACTCCTGAAGAAATAAGAGGTGTAGAAGATTTGCATAAGATACCATTCACAACAAAATCAGATCTTAGAGATAACTACCCTTTTGACATGTTTGCTACACCCATGAAAGATATTTCTAGAATTCATGCTTCAAGTGGAACAACAGGTAAACCTACAGTAGTCGGATACACTAAAAATGATCTAGATATTTTTGATGAGGTTGTGGCAAGATCGTTAAAATGTGCTGGTGCTAAGCCCGGAATGAAACTACATAATGCCTATGGCTACGGTCTCTTTACTGGAGGTCTAGGTATGCATGGCGGAGCGACTAAACTAGGTATGGCAGTAATTCCTGTATCTGGAGGAATGACCGAAAGGCAATTGATGATCCTTCGAGATTTTAAGCCAGAGGTTATTTGCTGTACGCCTTCCTATGCACAGACACTTTCTGAAGCGTTTGCCAAAAGAGGAATTGATACTCAGGAACTTGCAGTTAGATATGCCATACTCGGAGCAGAACCTTGGACTGAGGCTATAAGAACCCAGATAGAGCAAGGCCTTAATGTTACTGCAACTAACATATATGGTTTAAGTGAAATTATAGGCCCAGGTGTTTCACAAGAAGATTATGAAGAAAAAGGAACAGGAAGCTATATATGGGAAGATCATTTTTTCCCTGAAGTCGTGCACAAAGATACAGGTACTCCTCTCCCTTATGGTGAAGATGGAGTGCTAGTATTTACAACCTTAACTAAAGAGGCGTTTCCACTAATTCGATATTGGACCAATGATATTTGTTCTATAAATTATGACAGAAATGCAAAGCGTACACATATAAAAATGTCACCTATAAAAGGAAGATCAGATGACATGTTAATTATTAGAGGTGTCAATCTTTTTCATACACAAGTAGAAGAAGTGATTCATCAACTGGATTTTCTGAGTCCCAACTATCAGCTAATTGTAGAACGGGAAGGAACCATGGATACAGTTTGTGTAGAAGTAGAGCTAAAAAAAGGTGTCGATACTAATAATCAAGAACTAAAGAATCAACTAATTAGAAAAATAAAAGATAACATAGGTCTGTCTATGACCGTAGATCTCAAGTCTCCGTATGAAATACCTAGAAGTCAGGGAGGAAAGTTGAGTAGAATAATAGATAAGCGTTCTCAGTAAAAGATGAATATGAAAGAATTTATTACAATCTCGATATTAGCTTTGATGTATCTAAACTGTAATGAAGAAATACTACCAGATTGTCAAGAAAACTTCGGTGCAATAAGCTATCCTGTAATAGCGCATTCCCATAATGACTACGACCAAGACGAGCCTATAGCAAATGCCCTTAGTCATGGATTCAGATCTATAGAAGTGGATATTGCTTATGATGGATCTGAGATCAGAGTAAGTCATGATGACAAGGACTTATCAGAAAAACCCGAATTCGAGGAAATGTATTTGTTCCCTATTTTGGATAAGGGTATAGGAGAAGAGGGATTAATCTTATTGGTAGATATAAAAAACTACTCGGCAAATCTTATTAAAAAGTTAAATGCAATTCTTGTGACACATGAAGAAAAGCTCGTATCGAGAGCAAACCTAGAAAGTGATTCTAGCAAACTGAAAATTATCTTAAGTGGAGAAATTCCTAGAGAACAACTAATCAACAATGATGAAAATAGATTTCTATTTATAGATGGACGTCTCAATAATACTGACCTTAATTTCTCATCAGATATAGTCCCAATAATAAGTTTAAACATTTCCGACATCTCAGATTCTAATGCTACGCATGACGAGAAACTAATCGAAGTTATAGATCAGGTTCACGAACATAATAAGCTAATACGATTCTGGAATACCAATGATAAAGAATCTGTCTGGCTCAAGCTTATAGATCTAGATGTAGACATTATAGGTGTAGATGATATCGACAAATTCTGTAGTGTTATGAAGAAAAATGGATTGACAAATTGAAAGTTTACTTGCTACCAGGGTTAGGTTTTGATAATAGAAATTTCAGAAATATTGAATTTGGAAATACTGAAATTGAATACACCTACTGGATAGAACCTGAAGCTGAGGAGCATATCAAAAA
>CAYYWZ010000141.1:0-2386 GCA_964475415.1 uncultured Saprospiraceae bacterium
ATTAACCCCTGAAAACTATCTTAGCTAGGTGGTTTTCTTAGGGTTAATTTTATAAAAAAATAATCATAAAAAACTAAACTGATGAAAATTATACAAACAATAAGCTTGGCAGCCCTTCTACTAATAATAAACCAAAGTATATTAAAAAGTCAAAGCTGTGAGACCTGTGATCCCCAGATAGCAGGAGTGGGATTTGCTTTAGAATCGGAGGGCTGTATACAGGAGGTAGAGACAACGACGTTAAATGTAGCTTGGAGCTTAGGTGGTTCTAGCGGCGCCTGTGTGACACCTCCAGGAAGTTGGGGTATAGAGGTAAACCTTCCATTAAGTGGAGAGTATGGAGTATTGGGTGCGAGTTCAGCAGACGGTCCCCAATTTGACTGGACTTATGATAATGGGGCGAAAAAATTGACAGGGATAACGAATACAGATATAGCATGGTTATCCTCAGGAACAGTGGAAATAGAAATAACAGGCATGTCTATGACCTCTTGTATGTTAGTAAGTACAGTAGCAAATATTATAATAGTAGATGCTGCCGATGGAGGATGCGCTGAGATGAATAATATGCCAGGCAATGACAGCAATGATGCGGGGATGGGAGTTGAAGAGTTGACAGATTTATGTGTAGATAGGAATTGTGATCCCCAGTTGACAGGGATGGAATTTGACTTAGAGTGTGTACAAGAAGATAAGACAGCTGTGATGTTGTTAGGCTGGAACCTAGGAGGAGGAGATCCAGGCTGTACGACACCACCTGGAAGCTGGGCTATACAGATATCACTACCTTCCGATGAAGTTTACCATGTGGTAGATGCCAGTACAACGGAGGGAGTAGAATTTGATTGGACTTATGATGCGGCAAACAAGACGTTGAACGGATTAGTTAACAGGCAGTTACAATGGTTAAATTCTGGAACGATAGAAGTTACTTTATCAGGTGTGACAAGTACCGATTGTGCGCTTACCTTGAGCAATGCAAATATACAGATTATCCCTAATGACCTAGGGGGCTGTCTAGATGCATTTGCAAATCAGCCGGGCAATGATAGTAATAGTGCAGGACTGGGAGTAGAGCCGTTTGCACCAGCAGATCTTACCCCGATATTACAGGTGTTACCTAGTATAGCGGAAGGGCCTACCGATATGTTATGGACGATACGCGTACAAGAGCTAGCAGATGAATTGACAGAAGGAAATATAACAGTGGTGTTGCCTAAGGATCCAAGATTAGGATTTGCGTGGGACCCAACGGAGACGAATATAGCCGGGATAATAGCAGTAGATAATCCTGACTGGGTATATGATGGCAGCAACGGAAGTTTCCATATATGGACTAGTGATACTCGAATAGCAGGGATGGAAAGTTCTACGATAGGATTCGAGGCGATATATGATCCGCTAAATACAAATGGACAGGTACCATACACGGTAACGATAATAGGCGGAAGTGGAGCAGAGGTAAATGATCAGAACAATATCGATGCAGAAAGTATCAGTTACTTTTCAAACTAGGAAGGGATCATGCTAAAAGAAACAGAGAGAGAAATAGAAATAGAAAGAGAAGAAAATGAGTATAGAAAATAAATAAAGATTATCAGTTAGTTTATGACAATATTGGGGTAACGAAGGAAGAAAAATCTATTGAAGAAATGTCAAGCTCTGATACAGGTATGATACTTTCTTTGCCCAATATTCGGGTTAGAGAGTTAGTTTACTAAATCTTAAACCTTGAGAGGTTATCTTGAAGAAGATAGCCTCTCTCTTTATTATTAAAGATATTATTCATTTGCTTTTCAGATTGAATAAAAAGAAATTTTTAGAGATGTAAATCTAAATAGAATAAATAGAATTATTCTAAAGTCTGTTTTATGGCTTTTCTGGTTCACTTATATTTTTATTAAACCACAAATATGCTTTTACACACCACTTATGAAATAGTGTGTTATACTTTTTCATATGATTTTATTTTATATTAAGTTTACCAATGAGATATCAAAAGTCTCTAAGCAATAACCCCAAAAAAGAGGAGATTAAACACCCCCCTTTTCTAATAGCCTTATTGTAGGTTATTTATTCATTGCTTTAAAAATTATATTAAATCTAAAATGTTCTTTCTCGCAAAAGAATAGCCTAAGCTAAGTCGCTTTGGCATTCAGTTGCATACGAGAAGGGCTAAGGATGTATGGCCTAGATGTAGGCTTTACGAGGAATAGTATTATTATTTAATCAATCTCTTAATTTAATGAAAAAATTTAACCCCATTCTTACCTGTCTCTCACCTCAGAGTACAGGTTTCCGTGATGCTATAGATGTAGGATCACCTCCGTATTGGAATAATAAAAATCAATTATCAATTATGAAAACAAAAATTACAAGTAAGCTA
>CAYYWZ010000142.1:0-2113 GCA_964475415.1 uncultured Saprospiraceae bacterium
CCAGAAAAAATGTAGGATAATGAGATATCCCCACCATGGGAACTAGAGCAGATTATAGAATTTTTTATCCCTAGGGATATTCGGAATTACCGATATCCCTTTATATATAATTGTCTTAGAACTCTACTTAAGAGTTAATTACCCCATTTTCTGGATTTATTGCGTGAAAACGGAGTAATGCTTCCACGCTAGTCTTGTCGCTCGCCGCGACTGGCGTTCATTTTTGGCTTGAACCAAAAACGAACCAAAAAATTCAAGGCTTTTATATTTTCTTAACGCTAATATTGTCTTAATATCCTAAACACATAAAACTCGCTATCGCTCAAACAGTTATGTGTTCTTAACGGATATTAAACCAATATTAACTAAAAATCTAAAGGCCATTTTTTATCTTTTATTTCTTAATTCTATTTGCTTATACTTCATTTCATACCTTTCTGCGTAATTTTGTCCTTACTTCTGAATCTCCCTCCCTAATCCTCCACTACCGAATGATGGAGTGGTGATGGTGGCTAGTCAGGAATTACCCGGAATGTTTTCTTTTAGTAACTCTGATAATAGTCCAGTAGGCTATAGTTATGAGTAGTAATCATTTTGTTATTGTAATAATATAAATCCGTAGTGAGGGGACTCCGGAAAGCATGTGTTCATTGCTATAAGGATACTTCCTTTAACAGAGAATCATTATTTAAGATCTAGAGTAATCTACAGATCAAATCATATTAGTTCACTCAAACTACGCCTGCGCCGTAGGCGTAAAATTCATCTTAGGAAATGGATTTTGCTCCTTTTCTGCAATAGATCCATGTTGCGCTTCGAATTTTTTAACATTTCCAGCAAGCGCTTTCATAAAACGCTTAGCGTGTTCTGGTGTCAGAATGACTCTAGACTTTACTTTTGCTTTAGGTACATTAGGGACAAGTCTTACGAAATCTACTACAAACTCAGATTGTGAGTGAGAGATGATTGCTAAGTTAGAATATACACCTTCTGCAATATCCTCTGGTAGTTCTATATTTATTTGTTTTCCTTTTTTTTGCTCTTCTGCCATTATTATTTAATTTTTTTAAGAAGTTTGTACTCCAGCACAAAAATATAAATTATGACGGACTTATCCTCTTATTTCGAATCAAACAGAATCTTGTGGAATGCAAAAACTAATATTCATAAAGATTCTGATTTCTATGATGTTCCTGCATTCAAAGCTGGAAAGACATCTTTAAACAAAATAGAACAGGATTTACTCCCTGATGTGGCTAACAAAAGTCTCTTGCACTTGCAATGTCATTTTGGTATGGATACCATATCTTTCTCGAGAATGGGAGCTAAGGCAACGGGTATAGATCTTTCTGATGATAGTATAGAGACAGCTCGGAAATTGGCAAAAGAATTAGCATTAGATACAAGGTTTATTAGGGCTAATGTTTATGATACTACTGATCATCTGGGAGATGAAAAGTTTGATCATATTTTTACTTCTTATGGAGCAATCTGCTGGTTGCCTGATTTGGATAGATGGGCTCAGGTAATAAGGCGCCATCTAAAGCCTGGAGGAAAACTTACCTTAGTAGAATTTCATCCAGCTTTATACATGTTCGAGTGGGAGTCAGAAAAGATAGAATACAACTATTTTAATAAGGGCGTATATACGGAACAGAATGAAGGAACTTACACAGATTCTAATCCTGAACAGAAGGCGGATATTAAACTTAAGGAACACTTCTGGATTCATGCAGTATCTGAAGTTATAACACCTCTCATTAATTCAGGCTTAAGATTGACGCATTTCAAAGAATATGACTATTCCCCATATGAATGCTTCGAAAATTTGACAAAAAGAAAAGAAGGTCAGTGGATTTGGGGTACACATGGAAAGGCTATTCCCCATGCTTTTAGCTTACAATGTACTCTTGATTAATAAGTTATATATCCGAATTTTACAATATGTTGTGCTTAATTAGTTGATTATAAGCTAATAATACATTATAAATATATGTAATAATATTTTTTCCTGTCTGTAATTATTTTATATTTACACTATTCTTGTCATATCTAATATGACGAGAAAACCGATTATTACCGAAAACCGAAATCCTATGAGCTCTATACTGAA
>CAYYWZ010000143.1:0-1847 GCA_964475415.1 uncultured Saprospiraceae bacterium
ATCCTACTGCGCCTTCCGTTTCTGCATCTTCTATTACAAAGATCGGATCATTAGGGCAAAACATGGTATCTAATAAGGCAAGTACCGGAATATCTAGCGGGTCAGCTGCATCCGTCTCTGCTTCGATATCTATCAGTAAGGTATCAGAAACCGTCGTAAATAATATCGTATCCGTTTCTAAAACTATATCAAAAACAACAGTTTGCTCAAGTGTATCTTCACACATGGAAGCCCCTAAGGAATCTACCGATAGTAACTGGAAAGAAAATCTTCCTGCCGGACTTCGAGATGAAAAAGCGGCTATCGCTCCGTCATCTTCTGGTAACGCATGGAGATCAGCTGTATTCCCAAAAACAGCATCTAATTTTGTATACTGTCTCTGCCACTTGATATTACCAAGTTTGTCAAATCTAATAATAAATGTAGAATTATCTCCTGTGTTAAAATCTATCTGTTCTCCAGAAACCATGATATCACCACTAGGCATAATTTCGGCACCCGTCACAGTAGTAAAAAACAATACATCTCCAAAAATAATATCCTTACTCCATAACAAGACTCCTGATGAGTCTACATAAGAGACAAACCCTTTCACACTAACTGGATTAGCAAAACTCTGCGATAAACCTGCAATGACAGTCGTACTATCAGCCCCTGCACCAACTGCACTAGGGATATACAAATCTGTTGCATTAGAATAACTTCTTGCCCACACTGGATCACCGAGTGTATCTATCTTAACCAGCATCTGCCCGATACTTGTCTGCGTATTTATATTTCCAGTAACCATAAAACTAGAATCAGGATGAACATCCGAATCCCTAGGTACTGGGAATATAGGAACCTGGTTCTGATCTGTCATCGAGATAATTTTAGACCATCCAACTTCTCCGTTTGCGTCTAAGTTCATTGAATGGAATCTGACATCAGATATATTATCATATATAAGTGCTGAAAAATGGGCTATACTATTATCGAAGCGAGGAGAAATGGTTGTTAATGTAGTATCTTGATTAGAAACAGAACCAAATCCACCTGTAATCTTAGACCATACTTCTTCTCCGGTAGGATCTAGTTTAGTAATTATTTTGGTACTGTTTTCTTCTCCTTCTCCTGAAATAATAGTTGTTAGTACTATAGTATCTCCTTCTAGAACTATAAGCTTTCCTATCTCAACTAGCACATTATCTCCATAGGTAAGATCTCTGTTCCAGGTCTCATCACCTTTAAGATCTAGGTTTACAATATTAATACCTATCATCTCATCATTTCGTTGTATAGCATTCATTACGTAAGTACCATTACTATTAGGATGCATACTTAAGCATAATTGATCTCTAGTATTTGTAGGATATAATCTATGGAAATAATTGTTCTGTGCATCTAGATTTACTGTATAGAGTAGAACAAAACAAATAAGAGCTAAGAAATACTTCATATGAATGCTTTATGATTTTCTTTTTTACATAAAATGTAGAGATGTAAGCTATTGTACAACTTTCAAATCTAAATCGCTAAGATATACAGGACTTTTAAGAAATCCCTATTTAGCTACATAATTAAGCAATAAATATAGAATTTATTGTCCTAATAAATGCATAATAAGAAAATCAAGTAGGTTTAGAAAAAACAGGATTCAAGCTTTGTTTTTGTAGAGCATAACACAAAACTTTACATTCTAGATATTTTACCTTCGCTAATACTCATGAATAAGTGTCTCATGGAAATAAAAAAGCTAGAGATATGTTCATTCAAACATACGCCTAACTTATTCTATATAAAGTATATTATTTAATCCTATAATAGAGATTGCAGCTTCATGGCTAGTCCCATATCTCCTTTTATTT